>NZ_LPUY01000091.1 GCF_001518015.1 Tritonibacter horizontis | reverse complement strand
GGCGGGGCGAGCCCCGCGGCAAACATCACAAAGCCGAAGACGCAACCGTCGGGGGCGACTGTATCGAGTGCATGGCCTGCGTGAACGTCTGCCCCATGGGGATCGACATTCGCAACGGCCAGCAGATGGAGTGCATCACCTGCGCGCTGTGTATTGATGCCTGTGATGACGTAATGGCCAAAATCGGAAAGCCGCGCGGGTTGATCGACTACCTGGCCCTTTCGGATGAAACCGCCGAACGGGCCGGGGCGTCGCCACGGCCGGTCTGGAAACATGTTCTGCGGCCCCGGACAGTGCTGTACGCGCTCATGTGGGGGGGCGTTGGGCTTGCTTTGGTCTTTGCCCTGTTCATCCGCGCGGACATCAGCATGACGGTCGCCCCGGTGCGCAATCCAACCTATGTCACGATGTCGGATGGCGCCATCCGCAACACCTATGATGTGCGGCTGCTCAACAAACATGGCCAAGCGCGGGCGTTCGAGCTGTCTATCGTCGGGGATCCCGCACTGACGATGTCGCGGGAGGGGGCCAGCGATGCCACGATCATCGTGCCGGCCGATACAACGGTTCGACAGCGGATCTATGTCGTCGCCCCGGCACCGAGCGACCCCGCCGCGCGTGCGCGCAGCTCGCTGCGGTTCTGGGTCGAGGACCGTGAGTCCGGCGAACGCGCCTATCGCGATAGCACTTTCAACGGACGGGGAGACTGATCCATGACCAGCAAGACAAACGCGACCTCCCGTCGCTTTACCGGGTGGCACATGCTGGCCATTTGCGTGGCATCCTTCGGGGTGATCATTGCGGTCAACGTGACCATGGCAGTGAAGGCGGTGCGCAGTTTTCCCGGGCTGGAGGTGCAAAATTCATATGTGGCCAGCCAGGAGTTCGACATGCGCCGTGCCGCACAAGAGGCGCTGGGCTGGTCGGTCTATGCCACCGCGCGCGGCGACAGCGTGCGGCTGGAGATATCCGACCGGCAAGGCAATCCGGTCGAGGTGGCATCGCTGACTGCGACCCTTGGACGCGCGACCCAGGTCAGGGACGACCAGACACCCGCCTTCGTCTATGATGGGGCGGCCTATGTGGCCAAGGCGGCGCTGGCACCGGGGAATTGGAACATCCGCATGATCGCGCGGGCGGCAGATGGGACCGAGTTTCAGCAGCGTGTCATCCTGCATGTGAAAGGGTAGGGCATGGTTTGCGACAGTAGAACGGCAATGCGGCCTCTGATCGGTGCGCAAGGGGCGCGACGGCAATGAGCGATGCGGCGCATCCTCGGCTCGCCGTGTGTCCCGGTTGCATTCCGGGGGTAGCGGACCCTGTCAACCCGGCCCCGACGGTGGCACGTCTGGCGCTGTCTTTGCCGACCATCCACTGCCAGGCGTGTATTTCGACGCTGGAGCGGGCGCTTGGTGCGATGCCGGGCGTGCGGTCCGCGCGGGTCAACCTCACGCTGAAACGCGCCTTGGTCGAGGCGGAGCCGGACCTGTGCGCGGCGGATCTGATCTCCATGTGCGAGGGGCTGGGTTTCGAGGCGCATGAACTGGATCTGACCGCCCTGACCTCGACCCAGTCTGACCGCGCCGGGCGCGCGCTTCTGGTTCGGTTGGCCGTGGCTGGTTTCGCCTCGATGAATGTGATGCTGCTGTCGATCTCGGTCTGGTCCGGTGCGTCCGATGCGACTCGGGACATGTTCCACTGGATCTCCGCTGCGATCACATTCCCGGCCATTGTATTTTCCGCACAGCCGTTTTTTCACAACGCCTGGAACGCCCTCAGGGCCCGGCGACTGAACATGGATGTGCCGATCGTGCTGGCGCTTGTCCTGGCTCTGGCGACCTCGTTCTGGGAAACCTCTCTGTCTGGCGAACATGCCTATTTCGATGCGGCCCTGACCCTGACGTTCTTCCTGCTGGCGGGGCGCTATCTGGACCACCGCACCCGCGCGGCCGCCCGTTCTGCCGCAGAGGAGCTTTCGGCCTTGGAAGTTCCCCGCGCCTGGCGGCTGGACGCCACCGGTCAGGCGACCGAGGTCGCCGTCGCCGATTTACAGGTGGGCGATCTGATCCGGGTCCGACCGGGGGGGCGCATGCCTGTGGATGGCGTTATTGTTGACGGGCGTTCCGAGTGCGACCGGTCCTTGCTGACGGGAGAGACCCTGCCCGTGTTGGCGGAGCCCGGCGCAGAGGTCTCAGCGGGCGAAGTCAACCTGACTGGGCCGCTGACCCTGCGCGCCACGGCGGTCGGTCAGGATACCTCGCTGCATCGGTTGGCGGATCTTGTGGCGATCGCGGAATCCGGCCGCTCGCGCTACAGTTCGCTGGCGGATAACGCGGCCAGGCTCTATGCGCCCGGCGTGCATATCCTGTCGGCCTTGGCTTTTGCAGGGTGGTATCTCTATTCTTTCGATTTGCGGATGGCGCTCAATATCGCGGCAGCGGTTCTGATCATCACCTGCCCATGTGCGCTCGGGCTTGCGGTTCCGGCGGTGACAACAGCGGCCTCTGGACGCCTGTTCCGCGCAGGGCTTCTGGTGAAACATGCCACTGCTCTGGAACGGCTGGCCGAGGTGGACACCGTTGTGTTCGACAAGACGGGGACCCTGACCGCAGGCACGCCAGAGGTGGTGAACCTGTCGGAACTTTCGCCGCGCCAGCGTGCGGTTGCTCTGGCGCTGGCCGCGGGCTCGGCCCATCCTCTGGCGCAATCCCTGACCAAGGCGATTTTAGCGGCGGGAGAGCGTCCAGCGCCGGTAGCGGACCTGACCGAAATCCCCGGCGATGGCATCGAAGCCAGTTCCGAGGGCCGCAGGGTCCGATTGGGCCGCGCGTCCTGGATCGGCCTCGACCTGAACACTGGTGCTGCTCAAACCGCGACCTGGCTCGACATCGGTGAGGGTGACCCGTTTGCGATCTTTTTTGCCGATGCACCGCGTCCCGGCGCCGCGCGGCTGGTCGGTCAGCTGCAGGAGGCCGGAAAGCGGGTCGTGCTGATCTCGGGCGATACCACCGCGCCGGTCGCCGATCTCGCGGCCCGACTTGGCATTTCAGAATGGCACGCCGAGGTCCTGCCCGCGCAAAAGGCGGCCCATGTCGCGGCGTTGACGCAATCCGGCCATCGGGTGTTGATGGTTGGCGACGGGTTGAATGATACGGCCGCGCTTGCGGGCGCGCATGTGTCGATCTCGCCCGCTTCGGCGCTGGATGCCGCGCGGGTCGCCTCCGACATTGTTCTGTTGGGACAGGATCTTGTGCCAATCGCCGAGGCCTGCCGACTTGCAACAACGGCCACCCGTCGCATTCGGCAGAACTTTCGCATCGCGACGGTCTACAACATCATTGCTGTGCCGCTGGCGATTGCAGGCCTGGCGACACCCTTGATCGCGGCCCTCGCGATGTCCACATCCTCGGTCAGCGTCTCCTTGAATGCGTTACGGTTGCGCTGACCAATGAAAAGGACCGACGGATGATTGTTCTCGCGTATCTCATCCCGATATCCCTGCTGCTCGGTGGGATTGGGCTCTTCGCCTTTATCTATACGGTGCGCACGGATCAATACGATGACCCCGAAGGCGACGCCCGCCGCATTCTGAGTGACGAGTGGGATGATCAGCCCAAGCCCTGACAGGTCCTGACCCACCCTGACGGATCACCGCCCGGCCCGCAGGCCTGGCGGTGCCCTTAGGACTCCGGGCCGAGCGTCTGGCAGGTCACATTGCGCGAGGTCAGTCGGCTACAGGCGCGTTCGGCGCCTTCGCGCGTCATGCCGAGGAAATGGGCATCAAAACCGCGCGGGCTTTGCACCACCTTGCGCAGGCTGCCATCCAGGGTTTCCATCTCTGACAGCGCGGTGCGCAGCAATACTTTTTCGGCCTGGAAGCGCGTGGTGTAGCGGCCTACGTTGACCCCCCAGTAGCGTCCACCAGAGGTCGAAAGACGTGTGACGACCACCGGTTCCTCTGCGGCAGAGGCGATCTGGCTGTTGAAGGCCGCCGGGCGCGCTTGCGGGCGCGGACCGGTGTAACGGCGCTGGGTCGGAGCCGACACGGCCTTGGCCACGGCGGTGCGGATTTCCGCCTTCAGCGTGTCATTGCCTGCGACAACTGCAAGGGGGGTGGAGGCGGCGGCACCCTGCGCTTCCGGCTGCACTTCGGCAGGCCGTGCGGAGACTTCGGTAATCTCCAGAATGGCACTGTTGATGCCCGATTGCAGCGCTTCGGTGTCGAGCGCGGCGATTTGCACCGTCTCTTCGGTTGGATCGCCAGTCGCGACGCTTGCCGGGCTGGCTCCTTCGGGAAGGGTCGCCGCGGCCACCAGAAGGGCGGGATCGGTTTCGGCAACCGGCCGGATGCGGGGACGCGGGGTGTCGGTCACGACGCCGCTGACCCGGATGGTCTTGCCGGCGATTCCATGAGTTTCATCGGCGGCCAGTTGCAACCCGCCATTGCCAAGATAGGGCGGCAGGCCGGGTTTTTGCAGCTTGGCGTAGGCCGGGGCCTTGCGGAACCCGAGATCCAGCAGCTCTGCGATCTTGGCGTTGCGGGCAGGCGTGGAGGTGCCCCCAAAAACGGTTGCAATGATCCGTTCGTCACCGCGCTTGGCCGAGGAGACAAGGTTGAAGCCCGCCGCGCGGGTATATCCCGTCTTGATGCCGTCCGCGCCCTTGTAGGCGGCCAGAAGACGACGGTTGGTGTTGTAGACGACCTTCAGACCCGCGTCGGTCGAGGTGCGTTTGAAAAGGTTATAATACTCTGGGTAGTCATACAGGATATGACGGCCCAACACCGTCATGTCGCGGGCGGTGGACAGATGCCCGTCCGCCGTCAGCCCATGGGCGTTCTTGAAGGTCGTGCGGGTCATCCCGAGGGCTTTGGCCGTGCGGGTCATCCGATTGGCAAAGGCGGCTTCGGACCCTGAAATCGCTTCGCCGATGGCCGTTGCCGCGTCATTGGCGGATTTTACAGCAGCGGCGCGAATCAGGTACCGCAGGGCGATGGTCTGGCCCGTTTGCAGGCCGAGTTCCGACGGCGGCTCAGCGGCGGCATTGCGGGACACCGTGATCTTGTCATCCAGGCTGATCTCGCCGTTTCGCACCGCCTCGAACGCGATGTAGAGCGTCATCATCTTGGTCAAGGAGGCCGGATGCAGTCTGGCGTCGGCATTGTCCTCGTGCAGCACTTGTCCGGTGCGCGCATCCATGACCAGCGCCGCGTAAGGCGCCGCCTTGACCTGCGCGGATTGCGTCGCCGCCAGCCCCGCCGTCAGCGTCAGAACCTGCCCGACGCGCAGACAGGATCGCACCATCCTGCGAAGAGAAACTTGTATTTTGCCACGACCAGACCCCGCCACAAAAAAGGAGGAGGGACGACCGTCATCGACCTGAGAAATCACTGCCATGTTTGCCTCGTGTCGCCGGTTTTCCGACTGACGTTTATCTGCTTCGGTCAGCGTACCACAGCCGGTTTGCCGAATAAACCAGTTGTGAGGGAACAACCGGCGGGCAAACCAGCACCAGCGCTGTGCAGTTTCGACATCTAGTGGGTCGCGCCATCCGGGCCGCTAAATAGAGCGAGGATGCTGCGTCAGGATCGGGAAAATTTCTGCAGGTGGCGCTGCGATGGATTTGTGCAGAGACGCTATTTTACGAGGCGGTTGCGGCCTCCGGGTCACAGCAGTGAAGAAATGGTTAACATAAGATCGCGTCTCGGCGAGTCTCAGCCGATCCGCGCCACCAGCTCCGCGAGCCCGCCAAGGTCGGCGATCTCGTGGTAGCGATCGCTGTGCACCGGTGGCTCTGCATGTTCGACTTCCCAGATCTGTCCCTGCGGCACATAGACCCCGTGGCCGCCCGCTTCGACGATGGGCACAACATCAGAACGCATGGAATTGCCGGCCATCAGGGCATGGGCGGGCCCGGTGCCGTGCCGTGCAAAGATCTCTGTATAGATTTGCGGTGTTTTCTCGGAAACGACCTCCACGGCATCAAACAATTCGCCAAGGCCGGATTGCGCCAGTTTGCGTTCCTGATCCAGCAAGTCCCCCTTGGTGATCAGCACCACCTTGTAGTCTTTTGCGACGGATTCGACCGCGGTCCTGGCATGCGGCAACAGTTCGATTGGAAAGGACAGCATCATCTGCCCCGCCTCCAGCAGGTCCTTGATGACGCGGGCGGGGACGCGCCCCTCGGTCACTTCGATCGCGGTTTCGATCATCGAAAGGGTAAACCCTTTGACCCCATACCCATAGGTGCCGAGGTTCCGCTTTTCCGCGTCCAGCAGCTTGCGCTCCAGCGCCTCCGGCCCCATGTCTGAGGGTGTATGATCCATCAGCAGCTCGGCGAACCGGTCCTGGGTCACGCGAAAGAAACGTTCATTGTGCCAAAGCGTATCGTCGGCATCAAAACCGATGGTATTCAAATTGCGCGACATATTCATGCTGTCAGTCTCTTTTCCTAAAGGCACATTCCCCTATATAAGCCGGTGACATACGCAGATGCACGACTGGATACCTGGACCGCCCATGCTAAAGCACCCCGTGATGATGACGGACAACCCGGAAGACGAGAGCGACCTTGGTCTGCTGACCAAAACCCGCCCGCGTACGCAACGGCCGCCGCGATACAAGGTGTTGTTGCTGAATGACGATTACACGCCGATGGAATTCGTGGTGATCGTGCTGGAGCGTTTCTTTGGCCTGAACCACGCGCAAGCCTTTGAAATCATGCTGACTGTGCACAAAAAAGGCCTCGCTGTCGTCGGGGTCTTCAGTCATGAGGTGGCCGAAACCAAGGTGGCTCAGGTCATGGATTATGCCCGCCGCCACCAGCATCCGTTGCAATGCACCATGGAAAAAGAAGAGTGACCGCACGGGCGGCTCTGTTCTGTTGAAAGGCCCTGAATAAATGTCACAACGCCTGAGCCTCGCGGTTCAATCGGGCGATTTCGCCGTACCTGAAGAGGGGCGAATCGCTGTATTTCATCCGCGCGACGGCCATGATCTATCCGCTTTGCCAACTGCGCAGGTCGTGGTTATCCAACCCCAGAAGCCGGAATATGACAGCTGGACGGCGCGCGGCTATCTGTGTCGCGCCGACACCCCAGCCGATGATCGGTTCGCGGCCGCCGTGGTCTTTGTGCCGCGGGCCAAGGCGCTGGCCCGTCATCTGCTGGCAGAGGCGGTGGTCATCACTGACGGGCCGGTGCTGATCGACGGCGCAAAGACGGACGGAATCGATTCGATCTTCAAGGAGCTGAAAAAACGCAGCGCACCGTCGCCCGCGATTTCAAAGGCCCATGGCAAGCTGTTCAGCATCGACGCGGATCTGGACCTGTCCGATTGGCGCGCCACGCCGCAAGAGATCGCGCCCGGTTGGGTGACAGGTCCCGGTGTGTTTTCGGCGGATGGGATCGACCCTGCTTCGCAGCTTCTGGCAGAGCGTCTGCCGCTGAAACTGGGCAAGACGGTCGCGGATCTCGGGGCCGGTTGGGGCTATCTGTCGCGCCAGATCCTCAGCCGTGAGGCGGTAACCACGCTGCATCTGGTCGAGGCAGACCAAGGCGCGCTGACCTGCGCCCGCCAGAATGTCACCGACCCCCGCGCCACCTTTCATTGGGACGATGCCCGCAGTTGGGGCGCAAAGGGCAGCCTGGATACGGTGGTGATGAACCCGCCGTTTCATACGGGCCGCACAGCGGAGCCTGCACTGGGGCAGGCGTTTATCGCCAATGCCGCGCGCCTGTTGAAACCGGCCGGGCAGCTCTGGTTGGTGGCCAACCGGCATCTGCCCTATGAGACTGCGCTGACCGACTCCTTCGCACAGGTCGAAGAAACCGCCCGAGACAACCGGTTCAAGGTGCTGCATGCGGCGCGCCCACGTCGCGGCCGCTAGGCGCGCGTTTGCAAAACACTGTTCAATTTCTGTCGGCTTCCCGCTATTGTCGCGCGGACCCGTGGCGCGATCCCTGCCGCGGTCCGACCTGGGGGACAGGCCGACCGTTCTGATGCATGCAAGGATCTTCATATGAGTTTTTCGATCTCCGGAAAGACCGCGATTGTGACCGGCGCGTCCAATGGCATCGGCCTCGCCATCGGCCGCCAATTCGCCAAGGAAGGCGCGAAGGTCATGTTCGTTGACCAGGACGAATCCGCCCTGTTACAGGAACTTGGAAATGTCGCCGAGGATAGCAATATCCGTCATTTTGCAGGTGACCTGCGCGAGCGGCTGACCATAGCGAACCTGCTTTCCGCGACCATTGATGCCTTTGACCGTGTTGACATTCTGGTCAACGGCGCCCGCAAGGTGGTGTCCAGCGATCCCATCGATCCTGATGACGAAAGCGTGGAATTTCTCCTGCGTCAGAACCTGATGTCCACCCTGCGCCTGTCGCAGCATGTGGCCAAACGGATGATCCGGCAGGGCGAAGAGCGGGGCGATCAGAGTGCGAATGGGGCGATCATCAACCTGTCGTCGATTGCCGCCCGCCGCACCCACCCGGATCTGATGGCCTATTCCGTCGCCTCTGCGGCGCTGGACCAGATGACCCGTTCGCTGGCAGTGTCGCTGGCCCCCCATCGCATCCGGGTCAATTCCATTGCCTTTGGCTCGGTCATGAGCGCCTCGATGCAGGCGACGCTCAAGGACAACCGTTCGCTGCGGCAAAACATCGAAGAACACACGCCGCTGAACCGGATCGCGCCACCGACAGAGCTGACTGAAACCGCGCAATACCTGGCATCGGATGCCTCTGGGTTCATGACCGGGCAGGTGCTGACGCTGGACGGTGGCCGCACCCTGCTTGATCCGGTCACCGCCCCGGTGCATTGAGCCGCAAACGCCAGACGACAGGAGATCTCGATGAGCGAGCAGAGCACTGACATGCGGGACGAAAAAGCGCGCGCGGCGGCATGGTTCCGGGAGCTGCGCGACCAGATTGTTGCGGCTTTCGAGGGGCTGGAAGACAGCCATGCCGAGGGCCCCTTTGCCGAACTGGAGCCAGGTCGTTTTGAGCTGAGCGAGACGTCGCGCCACGCCGAGGATGGCTCCGATGCCGGTGGTGGCTTGATGAGCGTGATGCGCGGCGGGCGCGTTTTCGAGAAGGTTGGCGTCAATATTTCCGAGGTCTATGGCACCCTGGGCGCGCGGGCCCAGACGGCTATGGCAGCGCGCAAGGGGCTGCCCGGGATGAAGGAGGATCCGCGTTTCTGGGCCTCCGGCATCTCGCTCGTGGCCCATATGCGCAACCCTCACGTGCCTGCGGTACATATGAACACACGGATGTTCTGGACCCCGCACGGCTGGTGGTTTGGCGGCGGATCGGACCTCAACCCCTGCATTGAATATGCCGAGGACACCGCGCATTTTCACACGATCCAGCAGGCCCATCTCGACCGGCACGACACGGCGCTGTACCCGCGGCTGAAGGCTTGGGCGGATGACTATTTCTTTATCCCGCACCGGGGGCGTGCACGGGGCGTTGGCGGCATCTTTCTCGACGATCACAACAGCGGCGACTGGGCGGCGGATTTTGCCCTGATTCAGGACATTGGCCGCGCTTTTTTGCCGGCCTTCGTGCCCTTGGTCGAGAAGCGTCGCGGGCAATCCTGTGATGCAGAGGACAAGGATGCGCAGCTGATCCATCGCGGTCTTTATGCAGAATACAACCTGGTCTACGACCGGGGCACCAAATTCGGTCTGGAAACCGGCCATGATGCCAATGCCGTGCTGATGAGCCTGCCGCCAATGGCGAAATGGGTCTGACATCCGGCTCGGTGTGAATCCGCGCAGCGGGGGGCCTCGATGCGGTTTCACGCCATTCTGCGTTGAAGGGCTGACCTGTCTTCTGCTTATTGGGGGCGGGCAGGTTTTCAAGGTAGATCAGTAATGACAAAACGATGGTTTTTTGGGTTCGGGATGCTGGCGCTGCTGGCCTCCTGTGGCAGTTCGACGCGCGCGCCGGTGCCCCCGCCACCGCTCGCAGCCCCGGTGCAGCGCCAGGTCGATCCCGCCTTTGCTGCCGCCTATGCGGTCCTGGCCACCTATCCGCGGTTCGGTGACAACGACCCACACGACTGGGCCGGGCGCGATCCCTGGAGCTATCCGATCCACGGCATTGATGTCGCGCGCTATCAAGGCAGGATCGACTGGAATACCGTCCGCGACTCGGGGGTGTCTTTCGCCTGGATCAAAGCGACAGAAGGCGGAGACTTCCTGGATCCGGAGTTCACCTCGAACTGGCGCGAGGCCGGCCGTGCAGGGTTGCGACGCGGGGCCTATCATTTCTACTATTTCTGCCGCTCGCCAGAGGAGCAGGCCCGGTGGTACATCCGCAATGTGCCCAAGCTGGCCACGTCCTTGCCGCCGGTGCTGGACATTGAATGGAACCACGCCTCGCCCAGTTGCAGGCGCCGTCCGTCCGGGGCGGAGGCCCGGCATGAGGCGGAGCGGTTCATTGAGAAAATCACCGCCCACTATGGTCGCCGCCCGGTGGTCTACACCACGGTGGATTTCTATCGCGACACCGGGATCGGCCAGATCAAGGGGGTGGATTTCTGGTTGCGCTCGGTCGCGGGCCATCCGGAGGCGGTCTATCCCGGGGCGCATTGGGCCTTTTGGCAGTATACCGGCACCGGATCGGTGCCGGGGATCACGGGCAATGTGGACCTCAATGTCTTTGGTGGCAGTGCAGAAAACTGGCTGCAGTGGCTGGGCTACCGGAAATACCTGCCGGAAGAGCCGCAGGTGGCAGCGGCGAGCCCCAACCCCGCGCCAGACTAACGCCGGGGGCGGGGAGCGCGGGCGCGGCTGTCACAGTGTGAAGAAGCCTTGCCCTGCCCGCGCGCGCAACGCCTGTCCCATGTGGTGACCAAGCGCCGCCCCGTCTTCGATGGCACAGCTCTGGGCGTCGGTCAGCGCCTCGGACCCATCGGGCCGCAACACTTCGCCGCGTAACTGCAAGGTGCCTCCGGAAAGCTCGGCCAGGGCGGCGATGGGGGTCTCGCAAGAGCCATCGAGCGCGGCAAGAAAGGCACGCTCAGCCGCCAGGCGCAGGCTGGTTTCGGCGTGATGGATGGCTTCCAGCATTGCGGCAGCGGCGGTGTCGTGGCGGCGGCGTTCGATGCCGATGGCACCCTGGGCGACGGCGGGCAGCATGTCTTCGGGCGCGATCGGGGTGGCGGGCACCGCCTCGGCCATGTTGAGGCGGCGCAGTCCGGCCATTGCAAGAAACGTGGCGCTGGCCACCCCGTCCTGGAGTTTTTGCAGTCGCGTCTGAACGTTGCCGCGAAACTCAACCACCTGCAGGTCTGGGCGTCGGTGCAGCAATTGCGCGCGGCGGCGCAGCGAGGAGGTGCCGACCACGGTGCCTTCGGGCAAGTCGGCAATGGCGCCAATGGCGGGCGAAACAAAGGCGTCCCGCACGTCCTCACGCGGCAGATAGCAGTCCAGGGTCAGCCCCTCTGGCTGTTCGGTCGGCATGTCCTTCATCGAATGGACCGCGATGTCGATGGCGCCAGAGGTCAGCGCTTCTTCGATTTCCTTGGTGAACAGCCCCTTGTTGCCGATCTCCTTAAGCGGGCGATCCGCGTCGATCATGGCGCGGTTGTCCCCGGTGGTCTTGATCACCACAATGTCAAAGGCCGTCGGCTCCAGCGCAAAGGCACGGGCCAGGCGGTCGCGGGTCTCATAGGCCTGGGCCAGTGCCAGCGGTGAGCCGCGGGTGCCGATTTTCAGGGGTGAAGCGGGAGTGGGCAGGGTCAGGGTCATGGCAGACAGAAGTAATCGCGACAAAATGCCATGGCAAGCGTCAGGGTGTCCCAAAGGGGCAAGCCTTGACAATTTGCCGCTGACGCTAGACCTCAGGGGCAGCAGAAGAAAGGGGCTGAGCATGGGCCAACAGAAGAAGATCCTGCGCGCACTCGCGGGGGAAACGCAGGATGTGCCGCCGATCTGGATGATGCGCCAGGCGGGACGCTATCTGCCGGAGTATCGCGCGACGCGGGCGCAGGCCGGAGATTTCCTCAGCCTGTGTTACAATCCGGAGCTGGCCGCCGAGGTGACCCTGCAGCCGATCCGCCGCTATGGGTTCGACGCTGCGATCCTGTTTGCCGATATCCTGTTGGTGCCCCAGGCGCTGGGGGCGGATCTGTGGTTCGTCACCGGCGAGGGGCCGCGCCTGTCCACCATCACCTCCGAGGCGGATTTTGCCAAGCTGGGACCTGCCAGCGACGTGCATGAGACGCTGAACCCGATTTATGAAACCGTGCGCATCCTGTCGCGGGAGTTGCCGCAGGAGACGACGCTGATCGGCTTTGCCGGGGCGCCCTGGACTGTGGCGACCTATATGATTGCGGGACGCGGCACGCCGGACCAGGGTCCGGCTCATGCGCTGATGCAGGAGAACACGGCCCTGTTCGAGGCGCTGCTGGCGCGCATCACCGAAGCGACGATCACCTATCTCTCTGCCCAGATCGAGGCGGGGGCCGAGGTGGTGAAGATTTTTGACAGCTGGGCGGGCTCGCTGAAGGGCGCCGCTTTTGAAGCCTATGCGCTGGAGCCCGCGCGCGCGATCACCGCCGCGCTCAAGGCGCGCCATCCCGGGGTGCCGATCATCGGTTTTCCGCGCGAGGCCGGCGAGAAATACATCGGGTTCCATAAGGCCACGGGCGTGGACTGTGTGGCGCTGGACAATTCGGTCGATCCGGACTGGGCGGCGGCCCATGTGCAGGTCGATGGCTGTGTGCAGGGCAATCTGGCCTCGCGGCATATGGTGACAGGCGGCGAGGATCTGGTGCGCGATACCCGCCGCATCGTCAATGCATTCTCCAAGGGCCCGCATATCTTCAACCTTGGCCACGGCATCACACCGGATGCGAACCCCGATAACGTGCAGCTGATGATCGACACGGTGCGCGAAGGCGCAGGACATTAGCGGCACGGGGAATTCAGCGGAGCCCGGGCCGCTGGCCCGGGCTCAGGTTCGTTTGCCTGAGGGGCAAGGCCCCTCAGGGGCGCACCGCTGTCAGCTCATCGCCTGAGGTTGGTCAGGTAACCGAGGCAGCGTGCCGCACCGCAAGATCCTGCAGGATTTCGTCACGGTGTTGGTCCCGCATCGGAATTGGGCCGGGGCGTTTGCCGATGGCGTCAAAACGCGGCGCGGGCGCCGGTTGCAGGTCTCCGTCGATGTCGACCCAGGTTTCGCGGCTGTTCATCGGGTGCAAGGCAGCCTCGGTGGGGGAGAGCACGGGCGCGACACAGGCATCGGAACCGTCAAACAACGCCGCCCAGTGATCGCGGGTCTGGGTGCAAAACTGACCTGCCAGGCGGGCCGTCAGCTCGGGCCAGAGTGTCTTGTCGAATTGCCGGGCGAAATCGGGATCCTCAGACAGACCCATCTTGTCCAGAAACTGCAGGTAGAACTTCGGCTCCAGACATTGAACGGAGACATGGCCGCCGCCCTTGCAGGCATAGCTGCGGCTCCAATGCGGGCCATCCAGCAGATTGCGGCCGCGCTGGTCGCCAAACCCTCCGGCCTGTCGTATGGCCATCAAAAGCGCCATCATATGCGCCGAGCCATCATAGATCGCTGCATCGACCACGGTGCCCACACCGGTCCGTGCGGCGCGCAGGAGCCCGGCCAGCATCCCGGCGACAAGGTAGAGCGCGCCGCCCCCGATATCGCCAACCAATGTCGGCGGCGTCAGGGGCACATCCTGTGGTGCAGAGGCCGACCAGAGGGCGCCTGAGAGCGAAATGTAATTCAGATCGTGCCCGGCCACCTGCGCCAATGGGCTTTTCTGTCCCCAGCCCGTCATCCGTCCATAGACCAGACCTGGGTTGAGCGCGCACATATCCTCCGGCCCGAGGGTCAGCCGCTCCATCACACCGGGGCGGAACCCCTCTATCAGCCCATCGGCTGAGGCAATCAACGCGCGGGCGGTGCGCTGGTCCTCCGGGGTCTTCAGGTCCAGCGCGATGGATTTCTTGCCCCGGTCAAGGAGCGAGCGATCCGGCATGCCGGGGGTCCCTGCGCCGCCCTTGCGATGGATGCAGATCACCTCGGCCCCGAGATCCGCCAGCATCATGGCAGCAAAGGGCGCAGGCCCAAGCGCCTCGACCTCGATGATGCGAATTCCTTCCAGCATGACGCGGGCCTCCTGTTGCGCGCAAGTCCTCCGGGCCCCACCATGCCCCGATCTTTGGGTCTTCGGCAATCGCAGCGATCTGTCCGTCGCAGCGGTCTGGCCCGTTGGCAGCGCCGATGGGAACCGCTAGACCTATGGGGCACTGCAACACTGGACAGGGAGAGACGCCATGCAGATGAGTGACCAAAAAGAGATCGCCGCCGATCCTGCAACTGTTTACGCAGCGCTGCTGAACCCGGATGTCCTGAAGACCTGTGTTCCAGGCGCGCAAGAGGTCTCCGGTTCGCCCAGCGAGGGGTTCGAGGCGAAGGTGACGCAGAAGGTCGGCCCGGTCAAAGCGACCTTTACCGGCAAGGTGACCCTTTCGGATCTGATCGAGAATGAAAAACTGACGATTTCCGGCGAGGGCAAGGGCGGGGCGGCAGGATTTGCCAAGGGCGGCGCGGTTGTGACCCTGGCACCGAGCGAGACCGGGACCTTGTTGTCCTATGATGTCGATGCCAAGGTCGGCGGCAAGCTGGCCCAGCTTGGCAGTCGTATCATCGATGGCTTCGCCAAAAAAATGGCGGATCAGTTCTTTACCAACCTGCAGACAACGCTGGCACCCGCCGCCGCCGCCGACCCCGAAGCGGAGACCGCCGGGCCTGCTGATGCAGGCGAGAAAAAGGGCTGGCTGAAAAAGATCACTGGCGGATCCTGAACCGAAGACAGTGATGCGGGGACGCCGGGGCGTGAATTCAAGGCTGCGCAGGTGCACATTCGCTTGCGCGGCCATGGGGGTGGTCCGGCTCTCACGGGATTGTTACCTCGTTTCAGGTTCGTGAACCGTCCGGTTCACTGATGCCAAGATCAACAAAGATCAGAACCGGAGGCCTCATGAGCACCATTCTGTCCATCACGGATCTGCGAAAATCCTACGCCGGCGGGTTCGAAGCGCTGAAAGGCGTGAGCCTCGATATCGAGGAAGGCGAAATCCTGGCGCTGCTCGGGCCCAACGGGGCCGGCAAAACGACCTTGATCTCGACGGTCTGTGGGATCACGACCGCCACCTCGGGATCCGTCAAAGTCGCAGGTCATTGCATCCAGCAGGAGTTTCGCGCGGCGCGCGAGATGATCGGTCTGGTGCCGCAAGAGATTAACCTGGAACCGTTTGAGACGGTCTGGAACACTGTACGGTTTTCCCGTGGCCTGTTCGGCAAACCCAGGAACGATGCGCTGTTGCAGGACATCCTGACGAAGCTTTCGCTCTGGGACAAGCGTAACAGCCAGGTCAAGGAACTCTCCGGCGGCATGAAGCGCCGGGTGCTGATTGCCAAGGCATTGAGCCATGAACCTCGGGTTCTGTTCCTCGATGAACCAAGCGCGGGTGTCGATGTCGAGCTGCGCAAGGACATGTGGGACGTGGTGCGCGAATTGCGTCAAAGCGGCGTCACCATCATTCTGACCACCCATTACATCGAAGAAGCCGAAGCGATGGCCGACCGGGTCGGGGTGATCGCCAAGGGGGAAATCCTGCTGGTGGAAGAGAAATCCGATCTGATGGCCCGGATGGGCAAGAAGGAGCTGGAGGTCATGTTGACGGAGCCGATCTCTGATGTGCCTGCATCCCTGGCGGCGCATGGGCTGCGCATTGGTCCGCAGGGGCGGTCGCTGATCTATACCTACGACGTCAAGGCGGAGCGCACCGGCATCACCACGCTGTTGAACGATGTGGCGGCGGCTGGGCTGGTCCTGTCGGATGTCTCGACGCGGCAATCGAGCCTTGAAGATATCTTTGTCGACCTGGTGAAGGGAGAACCATCATGAACTGGACAGCAGTTGCCGCGATCTATCGCTTCGAGATGGCCCGGTTTTTCCGCACTTTGGCGCAAAGCTTCATCTCGCCGGTGTTGTCGACCTCGCTTTATTTCGTGGTCTTTGGCGCTGCCATCGGCAGCCGGATCGAACAGGTCGAAGGGGTGTCCTATGGGGCGTTTATCGTGCCGGGCCTGATCATGCTGAGCGTCATCACGCAGGGCATTTCGAATGCGTCCTTCGGGATCTACTTTCCGAAATTCATCGGGACGATCTACGAGCTGTTGTCCGCGCCGGTCAACTTTCTTGAAATCGTGCTGGGCTATGTCGGCGCGGCGGCGACCAAGGCCCTGTTTATCGGGGTGGTGATCCTGATCACGGCGCATCTCTTTGTGGATCTGACGATCCAGCATCCCTTTGCGATGATCCTGTTCCTGGTGCTGACCTGTGTCAGCTTTGCTTTGCTGGGGTTCATCATCGGGATCTGGGCGAAGAATTTCGAACAATTGCAACTGGTGCCGCTGCTGATCGTGACGCCGCTGATCTTTCTTGGGGGATCGTTCTATTCGATCTCCATGCTGCCGCCTGTGTGGCAAACCATCACGCTGTTCAATCCTGTCGTCTACCTGATTTCGGGGTTCCGCTGGTCCTTTTTCGGGGTGGCGGATGTGCCGATCGGGCTGAGCCTGCTGGCGATTGCCGCCTTCACCGGCCTGTGTCTTGTGGCAATCGGCTGGATCTTCAAAACCGGCTGGCGGCTGCGGGCGTGACAGGAACCGGGTGGGGCTCCCGCCCAGCCTGAGACGGGCCTGACGGCCCGTCCCGGTCCGGTTGGGCATGGCGCCGCGCCCCCTGATGGGGACGCGGCGCGGTTGCGTCCAGCCTTGCTGTTTGCTGCTGGTCGCTGGCCAGGGGCAGGGCTGCCACCCCGGTCGCGCGCCGTGATCCCCGTCGGAATACGTTGCATATATACCCGCGCAGGGGACTGAAACGGGGCCGGGCGATAATTCCTCCGGAGCTGCATCTTGTTTCCAGAGGGTGGGCATTCTACATCGGCGCCATGAGTTTGCGCATCCCTTTCCTGAAACGTCCGCCCACTGTGGCGGTGGTTCGCCTCGCCGGTGCTATCGGCATGTCTGGCCGCGGCAGCCTGAACGACGCCTCGCTCGCTCCGGTGCTGGAGCGGGCCTTTAAGAAGGGAAAACCCTCTGCGGTTGCGCTGGAGATCAACTCTCCCGGTGGCAGCCCGGTGCAAAGCGCCCTGATCGGCGCCCGCATTCGTCGTCTGGCCGAGGAACACAACGTCCCGGTTCTGGCCTTTGTCGAGGATGTGGCAGCCTCGGGCGGCTATTGGCTGGCCTCTGCCGCGGATGAAATTTTTGCCGACGCCAGCTCGGTTGTCGGCTCGATCGGGGTGGTTTCGGCGGGCTTTGGCGCGCATGTGTTCCTCGCCCGTCAGGGGGTGGAACGTCGCGTCCATACCGCAGGCGAGAGCAAGAGCATGCTCGACCCTTTCCGCCCGGAAAAGGAAGAGGACGTGGCGCGGCTCAAGGTCCTGCTGAACGACATCCACGCCAATTTCATCGATCATGTCACCGACCGGCGCGGTGCGAAACTTGCCGATGATGCCAGCCTGTTCACCGGCGAAGTCTGGCTGGCCCGGCGGGCCGAAGCGCTGGGGCTGATCGACGGGATCGGCCACCTGAAACCGGTGCTGGAGGCGCGCTTTGGCAGGAAACTGCGCCTGCGCCGCTATGACGCCAAGAAACCGTTCCTCAGCCGGATCGGCCTGTCAGTAGCCGAGGACGCGCTGGCGGCGGTGGAGGAGCGTGCCCAGTTTGCACGTTTTGGCCTCTGACGTGATTTTCAAGATCGTTGCCCTGTTTCTGGCTGGCATGGCCGTCCTTGCGATGTTCGGACGCCTGCGGTTTCCGGGACAAAAGAAGTTGAATTCGGCGCGTTGCTCATCCTGTGGTCGGTTCAGGATCGGCAAGGGGCCTTGTACATGTGGACGAGGAGGTCCCAAATCATGATGCCCTGGCTGTTTTCGGCTCTAGGCCTGGTGATCCTGCTGCTCGCGGGTGATGCGCTGGTGCGCGGGGCGGTGAACCTGTCGCTTCGGGTCGGGATCCCGGCGCTGATCGTCAGCCTGACCATCGTCGCCTTCGGGACCTCTGCACCGGAACTTCTGATCGCGGTGCAAGCGGTGCATGAGAATGCCGACGGGATCGCCCTTGGCAATGTGGTGGGATCGAACACCGCCAATATCCTTCTGGTCCTGGGTATTCCCGCGATCCTGCGCACCCTGCACACCAGCGAATGCGACACGCGCAAGAACTATGTCTTTATGATCGGCGCGTCGGTGCTGTTCATCGCGCTGGCCTTCGTCGGCACCTTCACCTGGGTGTCCGGGGCGGTGATGCTGGCGGTCCTCTTCGCTATTCTCTTCGTCGCCTTTCGCGAAACACGCGCCCATCGCGCCGCCGGAGAAGCGAACGAGCTGGAAGAGATCGAAGAGGCGGACCCGGATATGCCCTGGTGGCGCATCGGGCTTTATCTGGTTCTGGGTCTGATCGGCCTGCCGCTGGGGGCCGAGCTGCTGGTGGACAACGCCACCATCATCGCCCGGTTGTATGGGTTGAGCGAAACCGTGATCGGCCTGACGCTGGTGGCGGTCGGAACCTCGCTGCCGGAACTGGCGACCACCCTGATGGCGGCGCTGCGTCGTCAGGCGGATGTGGCGCTGGGCAACGTGATCGGCTCCAACATGTTCAACCTGCTGGCCATCATCGGGCTTGCCACTTTCATCGGGCCGATTTCGGTCGATCCAGAGTTCCTGCGCTTTGACCTCTGGGTGATGCTGGCCTCGTCTCTGTTGATCATTCCGTTCGTGTTCTTTCGTCAGGACATCAATCGTGTCTGGGGGATCCTGCTGACGGCGGTTTATGTGGCTTACGTCTGGGTGCTGCTCTAAACCTGACAGACAGGGATCATCACCGGCAGGAGGCAGCAGATGCGGGCATTGGTAACCGGGGCAGGCAAACGCCTTGGACGCGCTATGGCGCTGGCTCTGGCCGAGGATGGCTATGATGTTGCCGTCCACTATGCCCATTCGCAAGACGCTGCCACCGATACGGCGCGGCTGATTACGGCGATGGGGCGGCAAGCGGTCGTTCTGCAGGCGGATCTGTTGCAGGATACGCAAACCAGCGCCCTGTTGCCCCGCGCGGCGCAGGCTCTGGGGGGGGCGATCACCTGTCTGGTCAACAATGCTTCCATCTTTGAACCGGACGAGCTGGCCACCGCAAGCCGTGACAGTTGGGACCGCCATATGCAAAGCAACCTGCGCGCGCCCTTCCTGTTGCTGCAAGCGCTCGCCGGGCAGGACTGGCCCCAACCGGGCGGTGAGGACAGCGATCCGCCGTGCCGCGCCGTTGCGATCAACATGATCGATCAGAGGGTGCGTAAACTGACGCCGCAATTCATGAGCTATACGCTGGCGAAATCGGCGCTGTGGACCCTGACGCAAACGGCGGCGCAGGCGCTGGCCCCTCAGATCCGGGTGAATGCCATTGGTCCCGGCCCGACGTTGCAAGGCCCGCGTCAGTCGGCCCAGGACTTTGCCAGCCAGCGGGCCGCAACGCTGCTGCAGGGCGGGGCGGAGGTGCAGGACATCACATCAGCCCTGCGCTATCTGGTCTCGGCGCCCTCGGTCACTGGCCAGTTGATCTGCGTCGATGGCGGGCAACACCTGTGCTGGCAGACGCCAGATACGCAAACACCGGAATAAGCGATCCGCGGACAGACAGATCTGTCGCCAATATGCAATTGCAGAAAACCAGCCAAGACTTATGCACCCGTCACAGGTCGTTTACCTAGACGTTACAAAAACACCAATGCTTTCAAGTGTTTGAACGGGGTGTGGATAAATAATAAATAAAATCAATGCCTTGCGTATTTGCTTAAAAATTAGTCAATTCAGCGAAGTCGCCACATTTAAAGGGAAAAACCCAACAAGCCCAAACTTATCATAAGGTTTATCCACAGGATCCGTGGATTCATCTCGGCTTGAATTCCGCTACTGAAGATTGCAGCACGGCGCGCAGAATCATATGTCAGTGCTTATGACCCAACCCAATGCAGAATCGCCCGACAGCGCGTCGCGCCCGGCAGCGCCGCCAACAGGCTACAGTGTCGTTCAGGCCTATCTGAAAACCCTGGAGACGGCCCCGGGCGTCTACCGGATGCTGGATGCCGAGAGCCGCGTTCTCTACGTCGGCAAGGCGCGCAATCTGCGGGCACGGGTGTCGAACTACGCGCGCCCCGGCCACAGCCCCCGCATTGAAAAAATGATCTCGCTCACGGCGTCGATGATGTTCCTGACCACCCGGACAGAAACAGAGGCCTTGCTGCTGGAACAGAACCTCATCAAGCAGCTGAAGCCCAAGTACAACGTGCTGCTGCGCGATGACAAAAGCTTTCCCAATATTCTGGTCGGCAAATCCCACGACTATCCCCAGATCAAAAAGCATCGCGGCGCCCGCAAGGAAAAGGGCAGCTATTTCGGCCCCTTTGCCAGTGCCGGGGCGGTCAACCGGACGCTCAACCAGCTTCAAAAGGCGTTTTTGCTGCGCAACTGCTCTGATGCGATGTTCGAGAGCCGCACCCGTCCCTGTCTGCAGTATCAGATCAAACGCTGCTCCGGTCCCTGCGTTGGCCTGGTCTCGCGCGAGGAGTACGCCGACAGCGTGCGCGACGCCGAACGGTTCCTGTCGGGCCGCTCGACCAGGATCCAGGAAGAGCTGGGCCAACAGATGATGGCCGCCTCGGAAGCGATGGAGTTTGAACGCGCCGCCGCCCTGCGCGACCGGATCAAGGCGCTGACACAGGTGCAGTCCGCCCAGGGCATCAACCCGCGCGGCGTCGCCGAGGCGGATGTCATCGGCCTGTTTCAGGACGCCGGTCAGGCCTGTGTGCAGGTCTTTTTCATCCGCGCCAACCAGAACTGGGGCAATCAGGATTTCTATCCTCGGGTCTCTGCGGATATGTCCCCGGCCGAGGTCATGGAGGCCTTCGTCGGCCAGTTCTACGACAACAAGGATGTGCCGCGTCAGCTGATCCTGTCGGATGACATGGAAAACGCCGATCTGATGGCCGCCGCGCTCAGCGACAAGGCCAATCGCAAGGTCGACTTGATCGTGCCCCAGCGCGGCGAAAAGGCTGAACTGGTCGCCAGTGCGGTCCGCAACGCCCGTGAAAGCCTCGCCCGCCGCATGGCCGAAAGCGCGACACAGGCCAAACTGCTGCGTGGGCTGGCGGAGGCCTTTGGTCTGGATGGTCCACCCGGCCGGATCGAGGTCTATGACAACTCGCATATCCAGGGCACCAATGCGGTGGGCGCGATGATCGTCGCCGGCCCCGAGGGTTTCATGAAAAACGCCTATCGCAAGTTCAACATCAAGGGCGAAGACCTGGTGCCGGGCGATGACTTCGGCATGATGAAAGAAGTGCTGAACCGCCGCTTCTCCCGTCTTTTGAAAGAGGACCCGGACCGCGACAAAGGCATGTGGCCGGATCTGCTGCTGATCGACGGCGGCGCCGGGCAGGTCTCCGCCGTGGCAGAGATCATGGCCGAACACGGCGTGCAGGATGTGCCCATGGTCGGGGTCGCCAAAGGCGTCGACCGCGATCACGGCAAAGAGGAATTCTACCGCCCGGGCGAAAACGCCTTTGCCCTGCAGCGCAATGATCCGGTGCTCTATTTCGTTCAGCGGATGCGCGACGAGGCACACCGCTTCGCCATCGGCACCCATCGGGCCAAGCGGGCAAAATCCATGGCGGCCAACCCGCTCGACGATATCCCCGGCGTCGGGGCCCGCCGCAAAAAGGCGCTCCTGACCCATTTTGGCAGCGCCAAGGCCGTGAGCCGCGCCAACCTGTCCGACCTGACCGCGGTCGAAGGCGTGTCCGATGCGCTGGCTGAAACGATCTACAACTTCTTTCAGGACCGCTGATCTGCGCGGCCCTTCGCCGGTGGCGCCCCGGGGACGCCGCACATTGCAGGGCGGAACTGGATTGGGACTTCCCGCCGCTTGCGACAGGTAGTAGGAATGCGGCTATGATCTGGAATTTACCGAATATCCTCACCGTATTGAGGCTGCTGGCCGCGCCCGCGCTGGCCGTCATGTTTCTCTTTTTCTCCCGCCCGCATGCGGATTGGTTTGCACTGGTCCTCTTTGTCAGCGCGGCGCTGACCGATTGGGTCGATGGCTATCTGGCCCGCAGCTGGAAGCAGGAGACCAAGATCGGCGCCATGCTAGACCCCATCGCGGACAAGGCGATGGTGGTGATCGCCCTGATGATTCTGGTGGGCTATGCCACCTCGCATTGGACGGCCTGGCTGGTTCTGCCCGCCACGGTCATCCTCTTCCGCGAGGTCTTTGTTTCCGGCCTGCGCGAATACCTCGGCGACACCGCCGGCACGCTCAAGGTCACCAAACTCGCAAAATGGAAAACCACGGCCCAGATGATCGCCATCGCGACACTTTTCTCGCAAGGCATCTTTGAACATCATCTGGGCATGGGGGGCTTCGGCATGGATCCGGCGATGGTGCAGGGGATCCTGTCTGGCACCGTCGAGGACACGCAGGGCTTGCGTTTCTACTTCGAGGGCATGGTCTGGTCGGGCCGCATCGGTCTGTGGCTCCTGTGGATCGCGGCCGCACTGACGCTGATCACCGGCGTCGACTATCTGAAAAAGGCCTTGCCGCACCTGAAGGAGACACGCTGATGGATGTTTTGTACTTCGCCTGGGTCCGCGAACGCATCGGTGTGCCAAAGGAACGGGTGGAAACGGACGCCGTAACGGTGGCCGAACTGGTCGCGGAACTGAGCGCCCGCGAAGACCGCTATGCTGCGGCCTTCGCCGATCTCTCCGCCTTGCGGGTGGCCCTGGATCAGGAGCTGGCAGAATTTGACGCGCCCCTTGCTGGCGTGCGCGAAGTGGCCTTTTTCCCACCGATGACCGGTGGCTGATCCGATGCGTATCGTGGTTCAGGACGCGCCTTTCGACTTGGCAGCAGAAACCGAACGCTTTGCGCAGGGCGCGGCGGGCGCAGGCGCCATCGTGACCTTCACCGGCGTGGTGCGCGAGGCCGACACCGGCACCATGACCGCCATGGATATAGAACATTACCCGGGCATGACCGAAAAGGCCCTGACCTCCATCGCCGCCGAGGCACTGTCGCGCTGGGACCTGACCGATGCGCTGGTGATCCACCGCTTTGGCCGTCTGCACACCGGCGAGCAGATCATGATGGTCGCCACCGCCGCCCGCCATCGCGTCGCCGCCTTCGAAGCGGCCGAATATCTGATGGACTACCTGAAGTCCCGCGCCCCTTTCTGGAAAAAGGAAATCCTCGCCGAGGGGGACGCGGCCTGGGTCGCAGCAAAAGACGATGACGAGGCCGCCCTCACACGCTGGTGATCGCCTTCATCTTTTCGAAAATACCTCGGGGGAGAGGCGCGACAGCGCCGAGGGGGCAGCGCCCCCATGCAGCCGAGGGAGGCAGCGCCCCGGTCTCTCCGGCCACCAGCCGCCAGTGAAATGGCTAGCCGGCGCCATGCAGTTGGATGCGCAGCTCTTCGGCTTCATGGCGTGCCTCGCGCAGCCCGTCCATGGCGGCGCGCAGCTCTGCTTCGGTCTGGTTCAGCTGATTGGTCAGCTCGGCCTCGCGCTGTTGCAGATAGGTGATCGCCTGATCGCGGGTTTCTTCTGCCTCATGCAACTCCTGGCTCATGCGGTCCAGATCGGCCACGTCGCTCTGGCGCACGCGGGTAAAGCGGTGCAGCAGCCAATTGGCAAACCACCCCAGCGCAAAGGCGACAAAGAGGATGATGGCTGTGGTCAGGATGAACTCTGTTCTGCTCATTGCCCGTCTGTCTCCTCTGGGGTCTCGGTCGTCTCGTCGTCAAAATCATCATGCAGCGGGGCAGCGTCGCCGTCGCTCTCGTCAGCGCTTTCGCCCGTGCTCTGGTCAATGTCCGCGTCACCCGCGTCAGAGGGTGTCTCCGCAGGTGCCGCGCCTTCGGCTTCATCGTCCCCGGCCATGTCGGCCTCGGATACGATCAGGCGGAACTCAATCCGCCGGTTGGCTTCGCGGCCTTCTTCGGTCTCGTTGCTGGCGATGGGATTGGTCTCACCATAGCCTCGCGCGATGAAGCTGCCGGTCAGCAGACGTCGCGCCCGCAGCGCATTCAGCACCGACTGCGCCCGCGCCTGACTCAGGTTCTGGTTCATCTCTTCCCGGCCCTGGCTATCTGTATGGCCCTGAACTTCCAACGGGATTTCACCGCATTGGCCGAGCAGCTTGGCGATCTTGTCAATCACACGCGCACTGTCCGCCGCCACAGTGGCAGAGCCGGGTTCAAAGGCGATCTTGTCGGCGCGCTGGATGGCGGCCAGTTCAGCCTCGCAGAGGGCGGGCGCCATCAGCTGGTCTTCGGGCTCGGGCGGGGCCTCGTAAACAAGGTCCAACTCGTATTCTTCGGCCTCACCCAGCTTGTCCGACAGCATCCGCGCGACCTCGGCGCTGGCGTTTTCGATATGGCTCATGCCGCGCACCGTCACCAGATCCGGCGTCACCGTCACCGCGCCGCGTTCCAGCTGCGCCAGCGCATCCAGCGCCGCCAGCACGCGGATCGGCCAGACACCGGGCAGGTCCGGCACGTTGCGGGTCGCCAGATAGACCGCATCAGAGCCAAACCGGGCCCGGGCGTAGCTGTCGACGGTCCGGCGCTGCGCGTCATCGCTCAACCGGCCCCGCAACTGCACCTGCCCCTCGGGGCTGAGGGTGGCGGAGAATTCCGGCGCGCTGTCAGAGGCCTGCGTTTCCGGCTCCGGCAAAACGGCATGCAGAACAAAAACCTGCGGCAGCGCATTTTCCAGCTCGCCCACCACCCGGTCGAACAGTGTCGGATTTGTTCCTTCGTCGGCAACCAGGGTGACATCGCCGTTGGAATAGGTGATCGACCCCTGTCCCAGCTCTGCCAGCGCCGACAGGCCGACTTCGACGGCGCGCGACCAATTCGCCGAGGGCACGCCCAAGCCGATGGTGCAATCGCCTTTGACGCGCAGCCCGGCCGCCTGCGCCGCCTGAAGGATCCGATCGCGGCTTTCGGTACTTTCTGCGGAACAGGCATCAAACCGGCCGCCATCGGGGGTGAGCACGTAGCGCAGCGTAAAGGGCGAGATCACCGGACGCGGCGCGGCAATGTCCAGCGCCACGTGAACGGTCGGCGGCGCCATCCGGTTCAGCTCGGCCTCAAGTTTGGTCTTGGCCTGGGGGCTGTCGGCAATGGCGGTGATGCGCACCTGGCCTGCCTCGACCGAGATCTTGGTGCGCGGCAACAACGCCAGCGCCTTTAGCGCATAAGCCATCGAATCGGCCCAATCCGGCGGCAACGGGTAGTCGGCAGTCTCAACAAAATCGGCGATGGGTGGGCGGCCCTTGATCTTGCCCAGCGTGTTCAGCAGTTCCGCGTGATCGCTGGCTGTGGGGATCAGGCCGATAATCGAGATACCGGCGTCGTTGCGCAGGATTTCTGTCGAAAACCGTGGCGGCGCAATCCCCTCGGACGGGGTCACCTCCATCTGGTCAATGATCCGCGAGGCATCCACCACCGCGCCGATACTGGAAATCGCGGCAAACCGGCGGGCCTCGGTCGGGGCCTCGCCTGACAGCTCCACCCGCAGCCCGTCGGCAACCACCTCGGCCCAGGAAAATCCGCCCTGATCCAAGGTGCGGCGCACCACGATCTCGGTATTGTCTTCCACCGCTGTCGCTGCAAATCCCGCTACCACCAGACTTAGGCCAGCCGCCCCGGCAAAGGTGAGCGAAGGGATCAGAAGCGAGGAGAGACGCATGAGGCAGGGCATTCCGGTCGTTTGATAGGCGTCTGTCTTACAAGGCTCGCGCCTTTGGATCAATCCAGTGCAGGACCGCAGCTATGCAAACTGTGCCAGCGCGAGGAAAATGAGCGGAATCAAGCCGGTGTCGCGGTTGAGCCGAAACAGCGCCAGCAGCCTGTCGTTGTTTTCAGCGTCAAAGGACCGCAGCTGCCAGGTCATGTGCCAGCCCATCGCCCAGGGGGCGCAGAGCGCCAGCGCCAGCGCCAGGATCGACCCGGCGGGCTGCACCGCCATGATGATCGCGAGCGCCATCAGGCAGACGGTGGCAACGATGAAACGTCGCAGCCAGGTCGGGGAATTGTCGCCGAACAGGCGGGCGGTGGATTTCACCCCGATCAGCGCATCGTCCTCGGTGTCCTGATGGGCATAGATGGTGTCATAAAACAGCGTCCAGGCCATCCCGGCCAGATAAAGCAGCACCGCCGGCCACTCCAGCCGACCACTATGGGCCACCCAGGCCAGCATCGCGCCCCAGTTGAACGCCAGCCCGAGGAAGATCTGTGGCCACCAGGTGAACCGCTTGGCAAAGGGATAGATCGCCACCGGAAACAGCGACAGAATGCCCATCGCAATTGCCGCCTGGTTGAAGCTCAGCAGGATTGCAAAGGCCAAAAGCGATTGCAGCGCCATCCAGGCCACCGCGCCCTTGACCGTGACCTGACCCGAGGGGATCGGCCGCGACCGGGTGCGTTCGACGCTGCCATCAATATGGCGGTCGGTGATGTCGTTCCAGGTGCAGCCCGCCCCCCGCATCAGCCAGGCGCCAAGCCCGCAACCGACAAAGATCCACAGATCCTCCCAGCGCGGGTTCTGCCCGGCCAGCATCGCCAGTGCCAGCCCCCACCAGCAGGGCAGCAGCAACAGCCACGTTCCGATCGGGCGATCGGCGCGGCTGAGGCGCAGATAGGGGCGGCTCCAGGCCGGGGCATGGATATCGACCCAATTGTCTTTCACCGCATCTGCGACTTGCCCATCTGGTGTTGGCGCCTGGCCTTGCATATGTAGGACCTCATGAGTGCTAAAGTCAGACTGTATGTAGATCACCCCTTGGGGGCAGGGCAATCGGTTCCTCTGGACCGGGACCAGGCGCATTACCTCTTTGGGGTGATGCGGCTGGCTGTGGGCGCGGCGGTGGCGCTGTTCAATGGCCGGGACGGCGAATGGCAGGCCGAGGTGGCGGAGGCCGGCAAACGCGGCGGTGTGCTGGCCTGTGTGGCGCAGTCAAAGCCGCTGCAATTGCCGCCTGACCTGTGGCTGCTGTTTGCCCCGATCAAGAAGGCGCGGACGGATTTCATTGTTGAAAAGGCCGCCGAAATGGGGGCCGCGCGCATCCTGCCGGTGGCGACGGATTTCACCAATTCCGAACGGATCCGGCAGGACCGGCTTCAGGCCCACGCGGTGGAGGCCGCAGAACAATGCGGCGGCACCTATGTGCCCGAGGTGACAGAGCTGCAGAAGCTCGCGGCGCTGCTGGATCACTGGCCTGCCGACCGTCAGCTGATGTTCTGCGACGAGGCCGAGGTGGGGCAGCGCCTGTTTCTGGACAGCGCTGACAGCGGCGCGGCGGCAGGCCCCTGGGCGATTCTCATCGGGCCGGAAGGGGGCTTTTCGCCGGCCGAACGCAAACGTCTGCACGCGATGCCGCACACCCATGTGGTCAGCCTCGGCCCGCGCATCCTGCGGGCGGACACTGCCGCTGTGGCTGCGATGACGCTCTGGCAACACACACTAGGGGACTGGTAATGGTCTGGCGCGCAGCAACCGAAGCGGATGTGGCGCGCGCGCTGCCATTTCTGGATGCCCATATCCAAAGTTCGATGTTCCTGTTGGAAAATCTGAGCCAGCACGGGCTTGGTTCCGATCATCCGAATGGGCTGACCCTCTGGGTGCCCGAGTCGGGAGACGGGATTTTCGGGATAACCAACTCTGGCACTGTCTTGATGCAGAGGCCGGCGGCGACCTCGCGGGATTGGCTGGCGGCAGGGCAACTGCTGGCTGGCCGCGATGTGAATGGCGTGCTCGGCGATGCGCTGCAGGTGCGGGCCTTTATCGGGGCCAATGGGCTGGGGGATCATCCCTGTCAACTCGACAGCGATGATCCGGGGTTTGTGCTGGATCTTGCCGATCTGAAGGTAGAGATGCGCGCCGAAGAGGCACTGATTTCAGTCCGTGATGCGCCGCGCGCGCTGATGGACACATGGCGCACCGCCTACGAAATCGAAGCGGTGCAGGCGTCGCCAGAAAAGGCCCGCATCAAAGGACCGAAGGACATCGACCAGTTCATTGCCCGCGATAGTCATCGTGTGCTGCTGGTGGACGGTGTGCCGGTGGCGATGTGCGGCTACAACACGACATTCGAGAACACGGTGCAGGTCGGCGGGGTCTATACGCCGCCCGCCTTGCGCGGCCGGGGCTACGCGCGCCGCGTCGTCGGTCGGCATATGGCCGAATGTCGCGCGCGCGGCGTATCGCAGGCGGTGCTTTTCGCGGCGAGCGCGGCGGCGGCAAAGGCCTATGTCGCGGTTGGCTTTCGGCCGGCCGGGACTTTCGCGCTGGTTCTGTTTTCACAGCCTGCGCATATCCGCACCGAGACTGTGGAGGGATGCACATGACCTTTATCCGGCCGGAAGCGCAGGCGGCGCTCTGGCGCTGGCGCGAGATCCTTGGCGCGCTGGTGCTGTTGGCGCTGGGGCTGCGATGGGGGCTGACCGGGGTCGGCTTTATGGAAGTCACCGGCTGGGCCTGCGTTGCGCTTGCGTTGATCCTCGGCGTGGTCGGCGGCCAGCGCATGCGGTTCCGCCTCGGATCGGATGGACCGGGCGTGGTGCAGGTCACCGAGGGGCAAATCAGCTATTTCGGCCCGTTGACGGGCGGCGCGGTGGCCTGTTCTGAAATCGAAAGCCTGCGGCTCGACCATACGGCGCGTCCGTCCCATTGGGTGCTGGAACAGCCCGGTCAGCCCCCCCTTGCGATCCCGGTCACCGCCACCGGGGCGGAGGCCCTGTTTGATGTCTTTGCCAGTCTGCCGGGTCTGAAAACGGAACGCATGCTGAGTGAACTGCATCACAAAGGCCCGCACCAGGTCGTGATATGGCAGCGGTCACCTGAGCCGCAGACGGTCCACCGCTTGCATTGACAACACCGGTGTTTCGCCGCACCAGTTGAAATCCGGGCCCCGGCCCACTGAATGAAACGCCACGCCAGCCCATGTGCGGCGACCACCAAAGGGGGCCTGTCCCATGTCCATTCCTCAGTCCGGCGGCGGACCGATCGAAAGCCATGCGCAGCTGGCTGAATACATGGAATCTGGCTGCAAACCCAGCGATGACTGGCGGATCGGCACCGAGCATGAGAAGTTCGGCTTCTGCAAGGACAGCCTGAAGCCGCTGCCCTTTGAGGGAAAACGCTCGATCCTTGCGGTGCTGGAAGGTCTGCGCGACCGGCACGGCTGGGACCCGGTCACCGAGGGCGACAAGCTGATCGGACTGACCAAGGGGATGGCCAACGTCAGCCTGGAACCGGGCGGCGCGCTGGAGCTTTCCGGCGCCCCGCTGGAGACCATCCACGAGACTTGCGACGAGGTGAACACCCACCTGCGCGAGGTGAAGGACATCGCCGACGAGATCGGCGTGGGCTTCATCGGTCTGGGCGCGGCGCCGATCTGGCAGCATGAAGAAATGCCGCTGATGCCAAAGGGGCGCTACAAGCTGATGAACGACTACATGGAGCAGGTGGGCACCATGGGGCGGTCGATGATGCGGCGCACCTGCACCGTGCAGGTGAACCTCGATTTCGCCTCCGAGGCGGATATGGTGCAGAAACTGCGCGTGGCGCTGGCGTTGCAGCCGGTGGCGACGGCGCTTTTTGCCAATTCGCCTTTCTTCGAGGGCAAGCCCAACGGCATGAAGTCCTGGCGCAGCCATATCTGGCGGAACCTGGATGATGCGCGCACCGGCATGCTGCCCTTTGTGTTCGAGGACGGCATGGGGTTTGAGCGTTACGCGGATTATGCGCTCGATGTGCCGATGTATTTCGTCTACCGCGATGGCAAGTACATCAATGCGCTGGGGCAATCCTTCCGCGATTTTCTGAAAGGCGAGCTGCCCGCGCTGCCGGGCGAGACGCCGACCCTGAGCGACTGGGCCGATCACCTGACCACCGCCTTTCCCGAGGCGCGGATCAAGAAATACATGGAAATGCGCGGCGCCGATGGCGGCCCCTGGCGGCGTCTGTGCGCGTTGCCGGCCTTCTGGGTCGGTCTGATGTATGATCCGTCCAGCCTTGATGCGGCCTGGGATCTGGTCAAGGGCTGGGATGCCGAGACCCGCGAAGGGCTGCGCATCGGGGCCGGTCGTGAGGGGCTGCAGGCCGAAGTGGGCGGCATCAAGATGCACGATCTGGCGCGGCAGGTGCTGGCGATCTCCGAGGCGGGTCTGGTGGCGCGGGCGCGTCAGGGGGCCGGTGGGCTGATCCCGGACGAGACCCATTTCCTCAACGCGCTGAAAGAGAGCATCGAGACGGGCAAGACACCGGCGGACGAGCTGCTGGACCGCTACAACGGCGACTGGAACGGCGATTTGGCGCGGATCTACGCCGAATACAGCTACTGATCCTTGCCAGTGGACCTGTTGCAAAGGGGGCGCCGCTTCGGGGCCCCTTTTTTCTGCGCGCGGGCTCTTGGCGGCGCGTCCGGGCGGGGCGATCCCGGCGGCCGGGCAGGGGAGGTGGCGCACCCCAGCGGGTCGCGCCGACAGGGGGGGCAGCCCGAAGGTCATTGGGTAAAACCATCCCGAGCAAGAGTAAGCGCCTCAATCGGGACCGGGCAAGTGCGACTTGCGATCAGGGCAAGCTTGAAAGATATGCCGGGTTTCCCTTTTGGGGGCAATTTGGTTTTTGGCGCGGCTGTGCGACAAAACCGGCGGCAAGGCGTCCTGCCGCCGGTCGTGGTGTTGTCCGTGAGAAGGGCGCCTTACTTCAGCAGGTCTGCCGGGGCCGTGCTGGCGATCTCTTCCCAGTTGGTGTCTGCCTTTTCGATGAAGCCGGGAATATCGGCGACCCAACGCTCCTGGATGTCGGCGGACAGGTTCAGGTAGAGCACGTCATCGACGATCTTCCACTGGTGCGGGTCGCCGTCGAACTTGAACCCCATCGCCGCACCAAAGGCGCAATAGCCGCCGTAAGCGGGCACATAGGCCTCCGGGGTCTTCTCGAACAAGGCCTTGTTCTCTTCGGTGGCGAACCAATAGGTCGCCTCGTCAAAGGCAGTGGTCAGGCGATAGTCGCCCTTGGTCGCCGTACCTTCGGTGAAATAGGCAACCGGGTCGTAGCCCTGCATCGCAAGCCCGGTGGAGGAGGCGTTGATGTCGACCCCGGCGGACAGCGCCGCGGTGGCAAGGCCCAGGCTGAGGGCGATCCCGCCAAGCAGGGATTGGGGAAAGGAGGATGTCTGTGTCATTGTGTTTTGCTTTCGATCAGGCGGGCGCTAATTGCCCTCAGGGTGAAATATGTCCGTGGCCGGGAAATGAAGTCCGGCCGACACCGCACCGATCTGGGGCAGGCCCGGATCACATGCAAAACAACTCCTTTTGTGTGTGCAGCGGCGCAGATCCACTCTGCGCACCTGGTCAGATACAATCGCGTGAGATCAACGTGAGAGAAGACACCCCGCCGGATCCGGGATCCGGGCGAGGGGCTCAACGGTGTCACATTCAATGGACCTCTACGACTTGCCGATCTTCGGCTCGGTGCCGGCGCGCAGGCGGGCGATATTGTCCTTGTGGCGCCACAGGATGACCAGCGTCAGCGCCAGGGTCAGCCCCGCGACAGGGCCGTGACCCAGCACCAGCGCCCATAGGGTGGAGCTGAGCGCCGCAACCAGCGCCCCCATGGACGAAACCCGGCTGACATAGGCGGCCGCGAGCCACGTCAGGCAGCAGGCAATGCCCACCGGCCAGGCCAGCGCCAGCATCAACCCGAGGAAGGTGGCAACCCCCTTGCCGCCCTTAAACCGGAGCCAGACCGGAAAACAATGGCCGATAAAGGCCAGCAGCCCCGCCACTTGCGCGGCATCCTCGCCGGCCAGAAAACGCGCCAGCAGCACCGCCGCCGCGCCCTTGCCGCCATCCAGAAAGAGCGTCGTTGCCGCGGCGGCCTTGCTTCCCGTGCGCAGCACATTGGTGGTGCCGATATTGCCGGACCCGATCTCGCGCAGGTTGCCGAAGCCAAAAACCCGCGTGACCAGGAGGCCAAAGGGGATCGACCCAAGAAGATATCCAAGCACGGCCCAGAGGAGGAGCATCGGTAACGCGGTTTCAATCAGGGGCAAAACTCAGGCCTTTCTCTGCGCGAAGACGGGGCGTCCCGCCACATAGGTCGCCAACACCCGGCCTTGCATGCGCTGGGTGTCAAAGGGGGTGTTCTTTGATTTCGACTGCAGCGCGAACCGGTCCAGCACAAAGGGCACATCCGGGTCAAACAGCACCAGATCGGCCGGGGCGCCCTCTGCCAGCCGGCCCGAGGCCAGGCCGAGCCGTTTTGCCGGGTTCAGCGACAGGGCGCGGAACAGGGTCGGCAGGTCCAGAAGCTCCGCATGATACAGGCGCATCGCCGCAGGCAGCAAGGTCTCCAGGGCGACGGCCCCGGCGGCGGCTTCCTCGAACGGCAGGCGTTTGCTCTCTTCGTCCTGCGGTGTGTGCATCGACGAGATCACATCAATGACGCCGTCGCGCAGGGCCTCCACCACGGCCAGCCGATCCTCCTCGGAGCGCAGCGGTGGCTTCACCTTGAAGAAGGTGCGGTAATCGGCCACGTCCAGCTCGTTCAGCGTCAGATGGTGGATCGAGGTCCCGGCGGTGATGTCCAGCCCATTGGCCTTGGCCCGTTCCAGCGCGGGCAGAGCGCGGGCGGTGGTGATCTGGTCGGCGTGATATTTGGCACCGGTCATCTCCAGCAGGGCGATGTCGCGGTCCAGCCCCATCCGCTCTGCCATGGGCGACACCGAGGGCAGGCCCCGAAGTGCGGCAAACTTGCCAGAGGTCGCGGCGGCCCCGGCCGACAGGCCCGGATCCTGCGGATGGGCCATGACCAGCGCGCCGCAGCTTTTGGCATAGGTCAGGGCGCGGGAAAACACCTTGGTGTCCGTCACCACATGGTCGCAGTCGGTAAAGGCAACCGCCCCGGCGTCCATCAGGAACCGGATTTCGGTCATTTCCCGGCCCGCGCGGCCCTTGGTCAGGGCCGCCATCGGCAGCACGTTGACGGGGGCGTCCGCCTGCGCCCGGCGGGTGACGAATTCCAGCGTTTCAGGGCTGTCGATACAGGGGGTCGTGTCGGGGCGGGTGACGATGGTGGTGACCCCACCGGCCGCCGCCGCAAGGCCGGCGGATTTGTAGCTTTCCTTGTGGCGCTCGCCCGGCTCGCAGACCTTGACGCCGATATCAACGATCCCCGGTGCCAGGCATTTGCCGTTGCAGTCCACCAGCGTGACATCCGCCGCCGCCAGGCCATGGGCGGCCAGGATCGCCGTGGTGTCCTGTTGCCCGGCGAGACGCGCGAGGATCCTCCCCTGGGCGATCAGCAGGCTGCCAGGGGCGTCGGTTCCCAGCTCCGGGTCGATCAGGCGGGCATTGTGCAGAAGCGTCGTCATCAGGCCGGGTCCTTCGTCATGTCGGTGGGGCGGGCGGGGCGGCGCCGGGCACTCATGTGGCCAGCGCCCAGATCAGAAGACAGAGCGCGGCCATCACCACCGCAAAAATCGTCGCGCCGATGCGCCGGGCGCGGCTGCGGGCGGCTCGCGGGGCATGGCGCAGCCTGGGCTCTGCGCTGTCACTGTGCAGCGGCGTCGGCGCGCTCCAGTTGGTCCGTGTCTCGCCAAGTCGCGCCACCAGCGACAGCGGCGCGGCCGGGGTCAGCCGCACGGCCTGCTCCTCCAGGCGGGCCGCAAAGGCGCGCCCGCGCAGGACCAGAACCCAGCCGGCCACATTGTCGAGCGCCAGACCGTGCTGCGACAGGTCCGCCTCAGAAACCGCAAGCCCGTCACGCAGATACCCCAGCAGCCCCAACCCTTCGAGGTCCTCGACCGGGAAAATCTCGGCCTGCGCCAGATCAAGGCTGTCCACGCCCAGCACCTGCGCCAATGCGCCCTCTTCGTCACGCAGGAATTTCGCCTGTTCGGGCGGCATGTCGAGGGCAAAGATCAGGACCTGATCCCGGCCACCTTTGGGCAGTTCGATCACGTTGGACATCGCTCAGCGGGCCTCCGCCTGTCGTGCGCGCCGCAGGTTGCGGGCCAGAAGATCCATCGCCGCCATGCGCACCGCAACGCCCATTTCCACCTGTTCCTGGATCACCGAGCGTTTGATGTCGTCGGCGATGGTGCCGTCGATCTCGACGCCGCGATTCATCGGGCCGGGATGCATCACGATGGCGTCGGGCTTGGCCAGCGCCAGCTTGTCCGCATCCAGCCCGTAGCGGTAGAAATATTCGCGTTCGGACGGGATGAACCCGCCATCCATCCGCTCCTTTTGCAGGCGCAGCATCATCACGACATCGACGTCTTTCAGCCCCTCGCGCATGTCATCGTAGATCTCGGCACCAAACTCGGCGAATTGCTGTGGCACCAGCGTTGGCGGGCCAATCAGGCGGATGCGGTTTTCCATCTTTCCCAGCAGGATCAGGTTTGACCGCGCCACGCGGGAGTGGGCGATATCGCCGCAGATCGCAATATTGAGCCGGTGCAGACGCCCCTTGGCGCGCCGGATGGTCAGCGCATCCAGCAGCGCCTGGGTCGGGTGTTCGTGCCGCCCGTCGCCGGCGTTCAGCACCGCGCAGTGCACCTTTTGCGCCAAAAGATCGACCGCGCCGGAATGCGGGTGGCGCACCACCAGCAGATCCGGGTGCATGGCGTTCAGCGTCATCGCGGTGTCGATCAGGGTTTCGCCCTTTTTGATCGAGGAGGCCTGCATCGCCATGTTCATGACATCCGCGCCCAGACGTTTGCCCGCCAGTTCAAAACTGGCCTGGGTGCGGGTGGAGTTTTCAAAGAACATATTGACCTGGGTGAGCCCGGCCAGCGCGTCGGAGTGTTTCTCCGTCTGCCGGTTCAGCGCCACATAGGTCTCGGCCAGATCCAGAATCGCCGTGATTTCATGGGGGTGCAGCGGCTCGATCCCGAGGAGGTGGCGCTGGTCGAAAGAGGGGGGCTGCATGGGCGAACTCCGCGCTGTTTCGGCCCTTATAGGAGGGCGGCGCATTTGGGGCAAGCGGCGGGGCATGTCGCGCCGATCTGCGGCGCTCGGGCGGGTCAGGATCTGGATATGTATCGCAGGTTCATGCTGCGAAGGGGCATTTTCCTTTGTGTCGCAAGGGGCTACTGTAGGCACCATGGAATCGGAGCTGGATTATTGGAGCGCGAAGGCGCTGTTGGAGTGGCAGGTGGAGCTTGGCGCGACCGAGGCCATGCTGGACGCGCCTGTCGACCGCTATGCGCTGGAAGATCACAAGCCAAAGCCCGCCCGTGGTGCGGCCGCCGCGCCGACGCCGGTCAAACCCAGGGAGGTCGATCCCGTCGCCGAGGCTCGCAAGGCCGCCGCGGCGGCCACCGCCCTGCCGGGGTTGCGCGCCGCGCTTGAGGGGTTTGCCCATTGCGAGCTGAAACGCGGCGCCCGCAATCTGGTGTTCAGCGACGGTCAGGCCGGGGCGCGGGTGATGATCATCGGTGACGCGCCGGGGCGGGACGAGGATCTACAGGGCAAACCGATCGTGGGTGCCGCGGGTCAGCTGCTCGACCGGATGCTGGCCGCCATCGACCTGGGGCGGGACAAGAACGTCTATATCACCAATGTGCTGCCCTGGCGGCCACCGCAGAACCGTGACCCGCTGCCGGCAGAGATCGCGATGCTGGTGCCGTTTCTGGAACGGCATGTGGCGCTGGCGCAGCCGGATGTGCTGGTTCTGATGGGCGATCTCTCCTGTCAGGCGGCGCTGGGAAAACGCGGTATCACGCGGTTGCGCGGCCAATGGGCCGAGGCCTGGGGCAAACCGGTGTTGCCGATGCTGCATCCCGACTATCTGCTGCGACAGGGACGGGCCAAGCGGCAGGCCTGGGCCGATCTGCTGGACCTCAGGGCGCGGCTGAACGGCTTGAACTAGAGAAAGGCTTTGGCGATGAAAATCCTCGCATTCTCCGATCTGCATCTGGTTGCTCCGCTGGCGGCGGATCTGGTGGCCGCCAGTGTTAAGGCCGATCTGGTCATTGGCGCCGGGGACTTTTGCAACATGCGGCAGGGCTTGCCCCGCGCGATGGAGATGCTGGCGGGGATCGCGGCGCCCATGGTGGTGGTGCCCGGCAACGCCGAGAGCATCGAGGAGCTGCGCGGCTGTGCCTTGCCGTCGATGACGGTGCTGCACGGGCAGGCGGCCCTGGTCGAAGGGCTGCGGATTTTCGGGCTGGGGGGCGGCATCCCGGAAACTCCCTTTGGCGACTGGTCCTTTGACCTGTCGGACGAGGCCGCCGCGCGCGTGCTGGCGCAGGCGGAAGAGGTCGACATCCTGGTGACCCATTCGCCGCCCACCGGCGCCGGCGACACCACGTCGGCCGGGCTCTCCATCGGGTCGGACAGCATCCGCGCGGTGATCGAACGGGTGCAGCCACGGCTTGCCCTTTTTGGTCATGTGCATGATTGCTGGGGCTACCGGGGCGAGATCGGCAAAACGCATTGCGCCAACCTCGGCCCGACGCCGAACTGGTTCGAGGTGGCCCTGTGATCGCAATCTCTACCCTTGTGGCCTTTGTGCCGGCGGCGCTTGCGCTCAATATCACCCCCGGAGCGGATATGATGTTCTGCCTGGGGCAGGGATTGAAATCCGGCCCCCGTTCGGCGATCGCCGCCAGTCTTGGCGTGGCCTTTGGCGGCATGGCGCATGTGGCGCTGGCCGGTCTGGGGGTGGCAGCTGCGGTCGCGGCCCTGCCCGGCCTGTTCGATGTGATCCGCTGGGTCGGGGTCGGTTATCTCCTGTATCTGGCCTGGGGAGCGATCCGCGATCCGGGCGCGGCGGATGCGCCGGGGGCGGTGGTGCCCGCCGCACGGGCCTTTCGCGCCGGGCTGATGGTCAGCCTGACCAACCCCAAGGTGATCTTGTTCGTGCTGGCCTTCGTGCCGCAATTCCTGCGCCCCGAGGCGGGGTCGGTGCTGGGCCAGTTTCTGGTCTTCGGGGCGATCATCGGCCTTGGCGGCGTGCTGGTGAACGGCGGCATCGGCGTCTTTGCCGGGCGGGCGCGGGCGGTTTTTGCCGGCGGCCATCGCGCCGGTCGCTGGATGCGCCGCCTGACGGCTGGAATTTTTGCTGGCCTCGCCCTGCGGCTGGCGCTTTTGGAAAGGGCCTGACCCCATGTCACGCATTGATGACAGCAAGGATTTCATCCCGGTCCGGATTGCCATCCTCACCGTGTCCGACAGTCGCAGCCTGGCCGAGGATCGCTCCGGGCAGGTGCTGGTGGATCGGCTGACGGCTGCAGGGCATGTCCTTGCCGACCGCAGGATCCTGCCCGACGAACGGGACCAGATCGCCGCCCAATTGCGCCTCTGGGTGCAGGATCCCGAGGTCGATGTGGTGATCTCGACCGGCGGCACCGGCCTGACCGGGCGCGATGTCACGGTCGAGGCGCATCGTGACGTCTATGAAAAGGAAATCGACGCCTTCGGGACTGTGTTCACCTGGGTATCGATGCAGAAAATCGGCACGTCAGCGGTGCAATCGCGGGCCACGGGCGGCGTCGCGGGCGGGACCTATCTCTTTGCACTGCCTGGCAGCCCCGGCGCCTGCAAGGACGCCTGGGACGAGATCCTGCTCAAACAGCTTGATTTTCGCCACAGGCCCTGCAATTTCGTCGAAATAATGCCCAGACTTGACGAACATTTGCGACGGAAGTGATCCACGGCTGCAAATAACCGCGTAACATGTCCGAGATGTGCTAATTTCCGACCGGAGCCGGGCCTGCCGAAAGGGATGAAAATGCGTTTTCTGCGACACAGCGTAATGGGGCTGTTTCTGCTGGCGGTTACAGCGGCGCTTGGGCTCTATGCGGCGTTTTTGATCAGCGCTGCCGTGCAACAAAGCCTCTCGCAGGAGCGCCGCGCGCCCCCTGCGCGGGAACGGGTCTTTGCAGTCAATGTCGTCACCGCCGAATTGAACGCCGAACGGCCCGAACTGGTCGGGTTTGGCCGCATCGAAAGCCGCCGCACGCTGGAGCTGCGGGCGGCGGTGTCGGGGCGCGTGATCTCTCTTGCCCCCAGTTTCCAGGACGGCGGCGCGGTTGCGGCCGGCGATGTGCTGGTTGAAATCGACAAGGCCGACGCCGAGGCCACGGTGCAGCGGGCCGAGGCGGACATGATGGACGCCCGCGCCGAAAGCCGGGATGCCGAACGGGCGCTGGAGCTGGCCGGGGACGAGCTGGCAACCGCGCAGTCGCAGGCGGAGTTGCAGGAGCGGGCGTATCAGCGACAGGTCGATCTGAAGGCCCGTGGGGTCGGCACCGAGGCGCTGGTCGAAGCCGCCGAGCTGACCGCCACCCAGGCCCGCCAGTCGGTGCTGACCCGGCGGCAGGCCGTCAGCCAGGCCGAGGCGCGGGTAGATCAGGCGCGGACCCTGGTGTCGCGCGCCCAGATCGCGCTCGACGAGGCGCAGCGCGATCTGGACGACACCACGATCACCGCGCCCTTTACCGGCACGCTGCAATCGGTGTCGCTGGTCGAGGGCCGTCTGGTGTCGGCCAATGAAATCCTCGCGCAGCTGGTGGACCCGGACCAGCTGGAGGTCGCCTTTCGTGTGTCGACCACGCAATATGCCCGGCTTCTGGACGATGCCGGCCGCCTGATCCCGGCAGATGTCACCGTAACGCTGGATGCGGCCGGCGCGGGCATCAGCGCCGAGGGCACCCTGGCGCGGGCCAGCGGCGCAGTGGGGGACGGGCAATCGGGCCGCCTGATCTATGCCGCCATGCAGGCCTCTGCCGGGTTCAAGCCGGGCGATTTTGTCACGGTCACGGTGCGGGAACCGGCCATCCCCGATCTGGTGCGCTTGCCTTCCTCCGCGATGGATTCGCGCCAGACCGTTCTGGTCCTGGGCGCAGAAAACCGGCTGCGGGAGTTGACGGTGGAACTGGTGCGCCGCCAGGGCGATGACATTCTGGTGCGCGGCGATGGGCTGGACGGTCAGCAGGTGGTTGTCGGGCGCACGCCGCTGCTGGGCGAAGGGATCAAGGTCCGGCCGCTGACGCAGGGGGCTGAAAATGCCACGGCCGCCCCGGACCCGGCCCCCGACCTGATCGAACTGACATCGGAACACCGCGCCCGTCTGGTCGCCTTTGTCGAGGACAACGGCCGCATGCCGAGCGAGGTCAAGACCCGCGTGTTGAGCCAGCTGACCCAGCCCAAGGTGCCGGCGGCACTGGTCACGCGCATCGAGAGCAACATGGGCGGCTGAGACACTTCCGTCCCGGCCCCCATCCTTGTCCCCAGCCGCGCCAGCGCGGCCCCGGTTGCCGCGTTGGCGCCGGCTGAAGCCAACAGGTGAACGTGCATGGCGTCTTCTTCACAGTCCAGCGCAAGCGGTGGCATCCTGAGCTATTTCACCCGTCACCGGACGGCGGCGAATTTGCTGCTGATGTTGCTGTTGATCCTCGGTGCGGCGGCGATTCCCAACATGCGGGCGCAGTTCTTTCCCGATGTGATCGTTGAATCCGTTGATGTCACCGTGGTCTGGGACGGGGCCGGCCCGGAGGACGTGGACAGTGCCATCGTACAGGCGCTGGAACCGGCGCTGCTGGCGGTGGAAGGGGTGGAAACCACCTCCGCCTCCTCGCGCGAAGGCCGCGCGGTGATCGACATCGACTTTGAACCCGGCTGGGACATGGCCCGGGCGGCGGATGATGTCCAAAGCGCGGTCGATGCGGTCAGCACCCTGCCCGAAGAGGCCGAGGACCCGGAGGTCGAACGCGCCGTCTGGCGGGACCGGGTCACCGATGTGGTCATCACCGGACCCGTCGGGGCGCAGCAATTGGGCCTGCTGGCGGACGAGCTGATCCTGCGGCTGTTTGAGGTCGGTGTCACCCGCACCACCATTCGCGGCGTCGCCGCCCCGCGCACCATCGTCGAGGTCCCGTCGAGCCAGCTCATCGCCCATGACATCACCATGGCCGAGATCGCCTCTGTCATCGCCGCCGAGGTCGAGATCAACCCGGCGGGCGAGGTCGAGGGCGCCAATGCGCGGGTGCGCACCGGCACCCAGAAACGCAGCGCCGACGAGCTGGAGGCGGTGGTTCTGCGCTCCGAAGCAGACGGCTCGGCCCTCACCATCGGCGATGTCGCCCGCATCCGGGTCGAAGGCGTCGACCGCCAGCGCAGCTATTTCGTCGGCCCCAACCCGGCGATGTCGATCCGGGTCGACCGCTCTGACAAGGGCGATGCGATCAAGATCCAGCGCCAGGTGCAGGAGGTCGTGACCCAGATGAACCCCTCGCTGCCGCAGGGGGTGGAGATTTCCCTGATCCGCACCCGCGCGGAGGCGATCACCGGGCGGCTTGATATCCTGGTGGACAACGGTCTGATGGGTCTGGGTCTGGTGGTGATCCTGCTGTTCCTGTTCCTCAACGCGCGCATTGCCTTTTGGGTGGCCGCCGGGATTCCGGCGGCGATGTTCGCGGCCATTGCGCTGATGTATATCGGCGGGCTGACCATCAACATGATTTCGCTCTTTGGCCTGATCATCACCCTTGGGATCGTGGTGGATGATGCCATCGTGGTGGGGGAACATGCCGATTTCCGGGTCCGCAGGCTGGGGGAAACCCCGGTGGTGGCCGCCGAAAACGCTGCCCGCCGGATGGCGATGCCGGTATTTGCCGCCACGCTGACCACGATCATCGCTTTCTTCGGCCTCACCTCCATCGGGGGGCGTTTTGGCAGTCTGATCGGCGACATCCCCTATACGGTGATCGCCGTTCTCGCCGCGAGCCTGATGGAATGCTTTTTGATCCTGCCGAACCACATGGCCCATGCGCTGGCCCACAGCAGCGAGCAACACTGGTATGATGCCCCCAACCGGGTGGTGAACCGGGGCTTTCGCTGGTGCCGTGAAGCCCTGTTCCGCCCGCTGATGGCCGGTGTGGTCCGGGCCCGCTACGTGGTGGTCGCGGGGGCCTTTGTGCTGCTGGCCAGCCAGATGGCCCTGTTCATCGCCGGCGATGTCACCTGGCGGTTCTTCAATGCGCCGGAACAGGCCTCTGTGTCCGGCAATTTCGCCATGGTCGAAGGCGCCACCCGCGCCGACACCCTGCAACAGATGCGGGAATTCCAGCGCGCCGTCGAAGAGCTGGGCGCCGAATACGAGGAACGCCACGGTCGCAACCCGGTCGATTTCGTCATGGCCGAGATCGGTGGCAACACCGGGCGCGGACTGGCGGGCACGGAAACCAAGGACAGCGACCTGTTGGGCGGCATCGCGATCGAACTGATCGACGCCGATCTGCGGCCCTATTCCAGCTTTGCCTTTGTTGGCGAGTTGCAGGACCGGGTGGTGCAATTGCCGCTGACCGAAGTCGTCTCTTTCCGTGGCTGGCGCTCCGGCCCCGGTGGCGATGCGCTCGACGTGCAGTTTTATGGCGCCGATGTCGCCACCCTCAAGGCCGCCGCCGAAGACCTGAAGACAGCCGTGTCCCGCTACCCTGAGGTCTCGGCGGTGGAGGACAACCTCGCCTATGACAAGGAAGAGCTGGTGCTCGACCTGACGCCGCAGGGGCAGGCGCTGAACTTCACCATCGAAAGCCTTGGCCAGGCCCTGCGCCGCCGTCTGAACGGGATCGAAGCGGCAACCTACCCGGACGGGCCGCGCTCTGCCACCATCCGGGTCGAGCTGCCAAAGGGAGAGCTGACGGCGGATTTTCTGGAACGCACCCAGATGCGCGCGCCCTCTGGCATCTATGTGCCGCTGGCCGATATCGTCACCGTGACCCAACGCACCGGGTTTTCCACCGTCCGGCGCGAAAACGGCGTGCGGCTGATCTCTGTCACCGGGGACCTTTCCGAGGATGACCCGGTGCAGGCCGAGGCGATCATGGAGGCGCTGGAAACCGAGATCCTGCCTAAAATCGCCGAGGAGCGGCAGGGCGAATACCGGCTCTCCGGCCTCAGCGAGCAGGAGGACGAGTTCCTCACCGATGCGATGAACGGTCTGGTGCTCTGTCTGGCGGGGATCTACCTGGTGCTGTGCTGGATCTTCTCCAGCTGGACGCGGCCGCTTGTGGTGATGGCGATCATCCCCTTTGGGCTGGTCGGCACGATCTGGGGTCACCACCTGTGGGACCTGCCGATGAGCATGTTCACCGTGGTCGGCCTGCTGGGGATGACCGGGATCATCATCAACGATTCCATCGTTCTGGTGTCGACCATCGATGAATATGCCGCAGAGCGTGGCCTGATCCCGTCGATCATCGACGGCGCCTCGGACCGGTTGCGGCCGGTGATGCTGACGACCTTGACCACGGTGCTGGGTCTGGCGCCGCTGATGTATGAAAGCTCTCAACAGGCGCAGTTTCTGAAGCCAACGGTGATCACGCTGGTCTATGGCCTCGGGTTCGGCATGTTCCTGGTGCTTCTCGTGGTGCCGGCGCTGGTGGCCATTCAGGCGGATGTGGCGCGACCGATGCAGTCGATCAGGCGCAGCCTAGCCCGCGGCCATCGTCGCGTCGGGGCCCGCCGGTTGCGCGCCCTGATGGCGATGGGCGGCCTGGCGCAGCTGGCCTGGCTGGCGCTGACACTGGGCCAGACCATGGCGACCGGGCGGCTCAACCCGTTGCTGGCGCAGGTGTTTCCAATCGCAAACGGGGCGGAGCCGTTGCGCGCGGCGCTGTTGCTCTGTCTTGGCGGGATGGCGGTGCTGGCCCTGGTGACCTATGTGATCGGGGCGCTCGGCGGGGTTCGGGGATCTTCGCGGCAGGCCGCCTGAGCCAGCAGCGCCAGTTCGGCGACCCGGTCCAGCAGATCCAGCCCAAGCGTTTCGATCCGCGCGACCGGCACCCAGCGGGCCTCCAGCGCGTCATCATCCGCGACAGGTTGGCCAGACACATAGTGGCACAGCGTGGCGACCAGAAAATACTGCCCCGCGACCGTCCCGTCGGCGGCACGCGGGATCACATCCAGGGTCATCAGCTGCCGCCCGGCCTCGGCCCGTACGCCGGTCTCTTCGAACAGCTCGCGCGCGGCGGCTTCGGCGGCGGTTTCGCCCAGCTCCACATGGCCGCCGGGAAACCCCCAGGTGCCCGCGTTGGGCGCATTCTTGCGCTTGACCAGGATCACGCAGTCCTCGTCGTCTATCGACGCACAGACCACTCCGAGCGCCCCCAGCACAGGGCGGGGTGGCGGTGATACAAGGGGGGCGGCTTGGGTCATTTTTGCAAGGCTCTCGGTTGTTCGTTCGGGGCGGAGAGGTCACCACGTGTCACCACGTCGCAGGACACAGGTCACAAGTCGCAGGGCCGGGCCTGGATCACAGCACCGGACGGGGCGCGCAATCGGCGGCAAATGCCCGAAAAACGCCAGCCTCAGCCTGCTGTGCAGCCCCGGATATCCACCGCATGGGATGTGCCGAACACCGTAAACCGCAGGTTGGAGCGGTCAACCGCCAGCGGCGCATTTGTTGCCGGCAGCAACTCGGCTTCGGCGACCAGCACACCTGCGTCGCGCCAGGCCTGGGTTTCGGTGGCCACCAGCTCCGGGCTGCCCCCCTCGATCACCGCGACCTCTTCGCCGCCGGCCGGGGGCATGGTGATCCGCGCGGTGATCTTCATGCCATAGGGGCTGGGCGACAGATGGCAGGTGACGCCGCGCACCCGACCTTCGCTGGCGGTCCAGGGCCGGGCCGCCAGCGCCGCCGTGATCGCCGGATGACGGCCAGCTGACAGATCGGCACGGTGGTCAAATGTCAGCTCTGACGGGATGCAGACATCCTTGCACAGACCCAGCTCCATCCGCCCCTTCAGCCGGATCGGCTGCCCGGGATCGCGCGGGGTGATCTCGACCGGCAACACCAGTTCGTGATGATAACCTATTGTGCGCAGCCCCGAGGTCAGGAAAATCTCCGGCGTCGGCCAGGTCAGCCGCAGATCCGCGACATTGCGCGACCCCTGCCAGTCGAACCGGGGCGGGATGCCGGCATCCCCCGGCGCACGCCAGTAGGTTTTCCAGCCCTCCTCCAGCCGCAGATGCAGCGCCCCGAGGTATCGCCCCTCCGCCGTCGGCCCGCCATCCAGCACCTCAAGCGTGGCAACGCTGTCCCAGCCTCGTGTGGTCTGGGCACCGGCCTCTTGTGGCAGGGCAATGATCCGGCCCGCCAGCGCACAGGCGACGACACCGCAAAGAAAGAACAACTGGCGTTTCATGCCCCGAGCTATTGCCGCAAGCGCCGACAAAGCCAAGTCACATCCCGGCGAGGCCTCTAAAATGTAACTCAAACGTGACAGTGCCAGGCCCCGCCGACAGGCCCGTCCCGGGGTTGCAACCCCGGCGCGGGACCGGCATGCTGGCCCCATAGGCTGCGCGCCGCAACAGAGGCAGGCACATGGAACTGACAGGAAAATTGCTGATTGCAATGCCGGGCATTGGGGATCCGAGGTTCGGAAACGCGGTGATCTTTCTGTGTTCGCATGATGCCGATGGGGCCATGGGACTGATCATCAACAAGATGGCTCCGGGGATCCTGTTAAAGACACTCTTTGATCAGCTGGAAATCGAGGCCAAACGCGGCCCGAGTCGGTCCCGGATCTACTTCGGCGGTCCGGTGGAAACCCAACGCGGCTTTGTGCTGCATTCGGACGAATATATCTCGACCGTCAACTCGCTGCCGGTAAAGCCCGGCTTCTCGATGACGGCGACACTGGATGTGCTCGAGGAAATCGCCGAAGGGCGCGGCCCGGAGCACTATATGGTGATGCTGGGCTACGCCGGCTGGGGCCCCGGCCAGCTGGAGGCGGAAATCGCCGAAAATGGCTGGCTCACGGCAGAGGCCGACCCGGATATGATCTTCACCAGCCCGGCGGACGAAAAATGGGAAGCGGCGCTGGCCAGCATCGGCGTGGCCCCGCTGACCCTGTCCATGGATGCCGGTCGGGCCTGAACCCCGACCCTGAATCCCGACCCCGAAATCCCGCCAGCGACCACAGCATGGCCGCACGACACAGCGGGGGGCTCCCGCCCGTCTCGGCCGCATTGAAATGCGACCTCCCCCGTTGGGCGCGGCGCCGCTGACGCGGCGCTCCCGGTCGCCCCCTTCATCTTTTTAAAAATACCTCGGAGCGCGAGGCAGCGCCTCGCATCTTGTCCTGGCCACAGCGTCAGGCGGGTTCTAACGGGGCGCCGCTGCCCGCCGCAGACGGTCGTTGATTGCCACACCAAGACCGACCTCCGGCACCGGTGCGACTGCAATCGGCGCGTCCCGGGCATCCAGACGATGCAGATGGCCAAACAGATTGGCCGCCGCCTCCGCCAGATCGCCGGTTTCAGACAGGTTCAGATCAAACGCCCCCGGCCCGAAACCAAGCGACAGCTCGCCCGCCTCAAACCGCGTCGCGTTGAGCCGCACGGAGGCGTTTGGCGCGTAGTGAGACAGCAGTTGCCCCGGCGCGCTCAACGGATCCGCTGCATCGCGTTCGGCCACGGGCTGGCCCAGGACAGCCTCGATCTCTTCCACCGCCAGCCCACCCGGGCGTAGCAGGACCGGGGCGGGTCCCTGTAGTCCGAGAATGGTGGATTCGACCCCCACCGCGCAGGGACCGTCATCAAGGATCGCGGCGATCCGACCGTGCAGCCCGGCGCGGACATGGGCGGCGGTGGTGGGGCTGATCCGACCCGACGGATTGGCCGAAGGCGCTGCCACGGGACCACCCACCGCCGCCAGCAGATCCCGGGCGCAGGGCTTGGCCGGCACCCGCAGCGCCAGTGTGGCCAGACCGGCTGTCACCAGCGGCGACACCCCATGGCCCGCGCCCAGCGGCAGCACCAGTGTCAGCGGGCCGGGCCAGAAGGCTTCGGCCATCGCCTCGGCGCAGTCGTTCCAGACCACCAGCGCCCGCGCGGCCGCCACATCGCCGACATGGGCGATCAGCGGGTTGAACGACGGCCGCCCCTTGCTGGCATAAATCGCGGCCACTGCCGCGCCATTGCGGGCATCCGCGCCAAGCCCATAGACCGTCTCGGTCGGAAAGGCGACCAGGTGACCGGCCCGCAACAGCTCTGCCGCGCGGGCGATATCCTCCGGGCGGTTGCCCAGGGCTTCGGTCACGATGGGGCTGTCGGTCATGGCGGGGCCTGAAAACTGCTGCAATCTGTCGTGGGCCGTACCGTCACTTGCCCCGATGACGCCGCGTTTTGATTGCGCCAGCGCCGGAGCTGTTTACGTAAACGGCCAAGGCACAGTAAATAGCGGCTAGCGGTGCGGATGCCAAGCGGCTCCGCGTCTATGGTTCGCAGCGGCCCGCCAAGGGCCGTCAGGAAGATAAAGAGGTCCACCCCCGATGAGCTATCGCGCCCCCGTTTCCGACTATCAGTTCCTGCTGCACCAGATCCTCGGCTTTGACCGGATCACCGCGACCGAGACCTTTGCCGAGGCCGACGCGGATGTGGTCAGCGCGATCCTGACCGAAGCGGCCAAGATGTGCGACACGGTGATGGCGCCGCTGCAACGGGCAGGCGACCTGCACCCGGCCCGGCTGGAAAACGGCGTGCTCAGAACCTCGCCCGGCTTTGGCGCGGGGTACAAGGCGATCGCTGAGGGCGGCTGGATCGGCATGAGCGCGGACCCGGAGCATGGCGGCATGGGCCTGCCGATGTCGCTGACCACTGCGGTCAACGAAATGATGTCCGGCGCCTGCCTGTCGCTGCAGCTGGCGCCCCTGATGAGCCAGGGCCAGATCGAGGCGCTGGAGCATCACGCCTCTGACGAGATGAAGGCGCTCTACCTGCCGAACCTGATTTCGGGCGCCTGGAGCGGCACCATGAACCTGACCGAACCGCAGGCCGGCTCTGACGTGGGGGCGCTGTCGTCCAAGGCCACGGCCAATGGCGACGGCACCTATGCGATCTCGGGGCAGAAGATCTATATCTCCTGGGGCGACAACGACTTTGCCGAGAACGTCTGCCATCTGGTGCTGGCGCGGCTGCCCGATGGGGTGGCGGGCACCAAGGGGATTTCGCTGTTTCTGGTGCCAAAATACATCCCCGACGAAACCGGAAAACCGGGCAAGGCCAATGACCTCAAGGTGGTCAGCCTGGAGCACAAGATGGGGCTGCACGGCTCGCCCACCTGCGTGATGCAATATGACGGCGCGACGGGCTGGCTCGTCGGGCAGGAACACGGCGGCATGGCGGCGATGTTCACCATGATGAACAACGCCCGGCTCGGCGTGGGCGGACAGGGCATCGGGGCCGCCGAGGGGGCCTATCAGCACGCGCTGGCCTATGCGCTGGAGCGCAAACAGGGCAAGACCCCGGTTGAGGGCGGCACCGGCACCATCGTGGATCACGCCGATGTGCGCCGGATGCTGATGGAGATGAAGGCGGATGTCTTTGCCGCCCGCGCCATCATGCTGGCCTGTGCCGGCGCCATCGACATGGGCACTGCGACGGGCGAGAAGGACTGGAAGACCCGCGCCGCCTTCCTCACCCCCATCGCCAAGGCCTTTGGCACCGAAACCGGCATCCGCGTGGCCGAACAGGGCGTGCAGGTGCATGGCGGCATGGGCTTTATCGAGGAAACCGGGGCGGCGCAGTACTATCGCGACGTGCGGGTGACGGCGATCTACGAGGGCACCAACGGCATTCAGGCGATGGACCTGGTGGCGCGCAAGATGATGGACGGGGGCGAGATGGCCAACCGCCTGATCGACGAGATCGAAGAGCAGGCCGAACGCGCCCGCCCGACGCATCCGAACATGGCCGAAGCGGTCTGGCAGGCCTGCGAAACCCTGCGCGAGGCGACCGAATGGCTGGTGGAGGCCGATCTGCAGGACCGTTTTGCCGGGGCGGTGCCCTATCTGATGGCCTTTGCCCGTGTGCTTGGCGGCCACTACCACCTGGCAGCCGCGCTGGCGGACAAGGGCGGGCCGCGCGAGAAGCTGGCGCGGTTCTATATCAAACGGATGCTGCCCGAGCACGCCGCCTATCTGATCCACGCGCAGGAGGGCGCGGCCGGGGCCTTTGCCCTCAGCGCCGACGAACTGGCGGGCTGACCCATGGCCTCTGTCCCCGAAGTTCCCGAAGTTGGCCCCCGGACCCCCTGGACCGACCCCCCCGCCGCAGGGGAGGCGATCGAGGTGGCAGAGGGCGTGCTGTGGATGCGTCTGCCGCTGCCGATGAAGCTGGATCACGTCAATGTCTACGCGCTGGACGAGGGAGACAGCTGGACGGTGGTCGACACCGGCATGTCGTCGAAGAAAACCCGCCGCATCTGGGAACAGCTGATGGCGGGGCCGCTGGCGGGCAAACCGGTGGGGCGGGTCGTGGTCACCCATCATCACCCGGACCACATCGGCAATGCCGGCTGGTTCCAGTCCGAACAGGGCGCCGAACTGGTCACCACCCGCACCGCCTGGCTGTTTGCCCGGATGCTGACGCTGGATGTGCAGGAGGAATGGCCCGAGGAAACGCTGGCCTATTACCGCAGCGCGGGCATGGATCCGGAGATCTACGCCGCGCGCCGCGCCGAGCGGCCGTTCAATTTTTCCGATACGGTCTATCCGATGCCGCTGGGCTTCACCCGCGTGCAGCAGGGCGATGTGTTTCGGATGGGCGGGCGCGACTGGGATGTGCACATGGGCAATGGCCATGCGCCGGAACACGCGACCTTCTGGAGCCGCGACGACCATCTGGTGCTGACGGGGGATCAGGTGCTGGCCTCGATCAGCCCCAATATCGGCGTCTACGCCACCGAACCGGAGGCCGATCCGCTGGCGGAATGGCTGGAGGCCTGCGAACGCCTGTCGGTGCTGGCCCGGCCCGAGCATCTTGCGCTTGGCGGCCACAAACTGCCCTTTACCCGGCTGCCGCGGCGGATGCGGCAGCTGATCGACAATCACCACGGCGCGCTGGAGCGGCTGATGGAGTTCCTCGACACGCCCCGCACCGCCGCCGACTGTTTCCCGACCCTGTTCAAACGCAACATCGGGCCTGCAGAATACGGTCTGGCGCTGGTGGAGGCGGTGGCCCATGTCAATCACCTCTTCCGCACGGGCAAAGTCTCGCGCGTGCGGCGCGACGACGGAGCCTGGGTTTACCAGCGGCTGTGATCCTGCCACCCTGGGGGTGACAGCAGCGACCTGAGGATTTCCCGACATGGACAACAAGATTGCAACCAGCGCCGAAGCCGCCGAAGCGGCGGTGCTGCGCTGCTACCACGAGGTGCATACGGACCCCAAGACCCTGCAGGCCCTGCGCGACGTGCCCGCGCCGATGCGTCAGGTGCCAGAGCAGAAAAGCGCCGCTCACTGGGCCTATGAGCGGTTGATCCTCTACATTCAGAACTTTGAAAAGACGCTGGATGGCGAACATGAGGTGGCCATGGGCTTTGCCGGTGGCGAGGCCGGGGTGCTGCGGATCGAGGGGCTGGGCTATTTTGACCCGGATATCGTGACCTTCTACGGCAGCGATTCGGGCGGCGCAAAGACACAGCTGGTGCAGCATGTCAGTCAGCTCAATGTGATTCTGCGCGCCACGCCGAAACCCAAACCGCAAGAACCCGCCAAGCGGATCGGCTTCCGGCTGGTCGCGGAACTGGACGATCCAGCCTGACAGTCCCAGCCCTGAGGGGCGCGGATCCGCCGCAGGCGAGCGACGCGCCAGAAAGGCCCCGAGCGCGTAGGAGGCCCCAGAGAGGTTGCGCTGCGCGTTGCGCAACGCCGGGGGGCGGGGGC
>NZ_LPUY01000090.1 GCF_001518015.1 Tritonibacter horizontis | reverse complement strand
CCCTTAATCCGGTGTTTGACAGAACGGAGGCACCCCTCCTCCTCCCTGGGTGCCGCCGTTTCCTGTTTACCCCCTCCCCTTTTCGACCGGAACGATCCAACCTGAGCGATCCGACTTGCTGAGCGATCCGACCTGTGCGCCGCGCACAGGCGATTTCTCCCTGTCGGGTTCTCTCAGCGGGTTTCTCCCTGTCGGGTTCTCTCAGCGGGTTTCTCTCCGTTGATTTCTCTCTGCTGATTTCGCCCTGTTGATTTCGCCCAGTTGATGTGCCGCCGTTCTGTCAAACACCGGATTAAGGGAGGAGGAAATCCGGTGCATCTGGGTCCGGCTCAGGCCGGTATTAGGTGCGGTGGCATCAGGGAGGAGGAGGATGCCACCGCGTAGGACAGGCCCTTAAGGGAGGAGGAGAAAGGACCTGATCTCGGTTGTTCTTACTGTTTGCCGTAGGCGGCGTCCAAAGCGGCGCGCTTCAGCATGGAGCGGTTCAGCCCCAGGTCGGCCAGTTCGCGACCGCTCAGAGCGTTGAGCTCGTTCAGGGTCTCGCGGTAGACGCGGTATTGAGCAAAGCGGACGCGTGCGTTCTGGATCATCTGCGCGATGCCGGATACGGCAAAAGTGCTTTGTGCGTTGATCTGGTTGAGGGCTGCCATCGGTTCATCTCGCTCGTCTCTGTGTCGTCAGGGCCAGGTGCCCGTCAGTCTGTTTGCGTCTCTGTTGATCCTTAAGATAGACAATTGCTGCAAACGCACAATCCGGGAAATGGTCATTTCTGCTATGCAGCAAGTGCATGGGTCTATGGGATAATTTTCCACAACTGCCCAAAAGTCGCGCGATAAAATTCCCAATTGACGCCGCATTGGGCAACATTTGATCGCAGCGCCCGGCCTGTGGACAATTTGCCGCTTGGGTGACGCAAGGGCACCTCCTATATGCTGGGAGTGCATGTTTTTAGCGCAAACATAAAAGGGGACAGGATCATGGCTATCGACACTCAGGAGATTCGGGACGCGTTGGACCGTCTGGTCTTGCCCGACGGCGGCACGCTGTCCTCTCGCGACATGATCCGCGCCCTGAGCGTCGACGGCGGCGCCGTGCGATTTGTCATAGAGGCGCCCTCGCCGCAGATCGCCAGCCAGATGGAACCGCTGCGCCGCGCCGCCGAGGCGACAGTTGCGGCGCTGCCCGGCGTTGACAGCGTGTCGGTGGTCCTGACCGCGCATGGCCCGGCGGAAAAGTCGCCCGCCCCCAGTCTCAAGATCGGTGGCCACCCCAAGGCGCAGTCCGGTCCGATCAAACCCTCCGGTGTCAGCCGCATTCTCGCCATCGCCTCCGGCAAGGGCGGTGTCGGCAAATCCACCGTGAGCGCCAACCTCGCGGTGGCGCTGGCGCGGCAGGGGCGCAAGGTCGGGCTGCTCGATGCCGATATCTACGGACCCAGCCAGCCGCGGATGATGGGGGTGACCGGGCAGCCGGCCAGCCCGGATGGCAAGACGATCGAACCGCTGCAGGCCCACGGGGTCACTATAATGTCTATCGGCTTCATGGTGGAGGCGCGCAAGGCGGTGGTCTGGCGGGGGCCGATGCTGATCGGTGCGCTGCAGCAAATGCTGGGGCAGGTGAACTGGGGCGAACTGGACGTGCTGATTGTCGATCTGCCGCCGGGCACGGGGGATGTGCAGCTGACCCTCTGCACCAAGACGGAACTCTCCGGCGCGATTGTCGTCTCCACACCGCAGGACGTGGCGCTGCTCGATGCACGCAAGGCGCTTGATATGTTCAATACACTCAAGACACCGGTCCTGGGGCTGATCGAGAACATGTCCTTCTTTACCTGTCCCGATTGCGGCGGCACTCATCATATCTTTGGCAACGGTGGCGTCGCGGCCGAGGCGCGGGAGCTGGGCCTGCCGCTGCTCGGGTCCCTGCCAATTGATCTGGAGACCCGCCTTGCGGGTGACAATGGCACCCCGATTGCCGCCGGCGAGGGGCAGATGGCCGAGGCTTACGCGAAAATCGCCGCAGGCCTTGTTGCGGGCGGCATGGCCTGACGCGGACACGTCGCCAGCCGGGGCGCCGCCTGGCCCGGCCACCTGCCCATCACGGGGGCACAGGGTGGCCACGGGGCGGGCACAGGGCGGCCACGGGG
>NZ_LPUY01000089.1 GCF_001518015.1 Tritonibacter horizontis | reverse complement strand
GACGGGCCTGGGTCATCAGGAAGGCCGAAAGCACAGACTTACCTGACCCGGGCCGTCCCATGATCAGGGTATGCCCGCTGGTCGGTTCTTTGTCGGGCGAGCCTTGCTCGTGATAGGAAAACCGGTAGGCGCTCTGCTCGGGCGTGGGCAGATAGGTGATGACCCGACCCCATGGGGTTTTCTCGGCGGGTTTGCCAAGCTGCGTTCTGTGGAAGGCCGCGAAATCCGCGAAGTTGCGATTGGTGACGGCGCTGGCGCGGACGCGCTTGGGCTGGTTGCCGGGATGCTGGCTGAGGTAATGCGCCTTGGCCGCGACCCGCTCGCCGATCATCTTCACGCCCTCGGTTGCGGCGGCGTTCACGATCTCGGCGCTGAGGGTTTGCAGCTCTTCGAGCGTGTCGCAGAAGAGCGTCACGACCATGTGGTGCTCGCCGAAGCTCTGGCGCTTGGCTTCGAGATCGTCGGCGGCGATATCGAGGGCTTCCAGGAGAGAGAGGGCCGCGTCCTGGCTGGCCTGCATCTGCCGCTTTTGCCGCTTGATGCGGCCCGCCATGAGGTTCGAATTGATCGGCGTGAAGGACTGCGTGACGATCATGTCGACCGGCAGGTTCAGCATGTCGAACATGGTGCAGGAGGTGCCTTCGGAATATTCCCCGATGGTGAAGCTCTTGCCGTAGCGATGGCCCACGACGCCTTCGGATAGCTCGAAATGGTCGCCTTGAAACGTCACCCGGGTATTGGCGACGTTGAAGGACAGAAAGCCGTAGGTATTGGCCGGGTAGAGCGGCAGCTCGGTGCCCGTGTTGAGCGCGCCCAAAAATCCCACCAACTCTCCCGATCCGGCTGACAGCAGGCGCGGCTTGAGCTCGGTAAGCCCCGAGAGGAAGACGTTCACGGCCTCACCGAGGCGCTGCAGGCGTTTGCGGGTCTCCTCCTTCAGTCGGTCCGGCGCGCTGCGGCTGAGGAACGGCAGGAGGCTTTTCGGGGGCGGGCGGTGAATGACGGTGAGCGTCAGTGTTTTGTCGCGGAGCCCGCTGGTCTCGAGTTTCGCGCGCCAGCGCCGGTCCACCTCGCCTGCGAAGCTGTCCTCACGGATCGGGTCGAGATCCGGTTTGATGGCCTTGGAGACCTTGTGGACGTAATAGCTGAATTCCGGCCCGAGCTGCGCGACGATGCGGGCAAAAAGCGCCGTCACCTTGTCGAGATAGGCATCGTCCGTCGTGTAGCTGTTGATCCCCTCGAGCCGGATGCAGCGGAAGAGTTCGTTCACCCGGGTCCGCACGGTCTGGTCGTCGACGAGGCTCACATAGGGCAGCATATGCGCGAGGCGGGTCTCGCGCGCATACCACTCCGGCGTCATCGTGCGGGCATCGAGCGCAGCATCACGGGCGTCATCACGGGGCATAGCTGTCCCCGCCATGGATGGACCTATTGCGCGTGGGCGGTGTCTCCTGCAGGGCCGTCATCATCACGTCGATGAAACGCGGGTCCCAATCTGCGGCCTTCCACAGCACCGGATAAAGAAGGGCGGCCACGCCCAGCACCCCGATGTGCTGGACCCAGACGAACAAGAGCACCGAACCGAAGAGCCAGACCATCGCGTACATGATGGGCAGGCCCAGAAGCTTCGGCGGGCGCACGAGGCCGAGAAAGAGAGGCGCGCGCTCAGCCACCGGCAAAGACCGCGGCAACGATGGTGGGGGCGGCGGCAACACCAGCGATGCCCACGAGGACCCAGAGCGCCTGACGCAGATCGATGATGTTGAAGAACCAGCTGAGAAAGACCCCGAGAACGGCAAGCGTCGCGATGACAACGCCAAGTGGGCCGGTCAGCGCATCGACGATGCCCTGTAACAGGCTCTGGATCGGGGAGAGATCAATGCTCTGGGCGAGGGCGGGTTCGGCAATCAGCAGGAATAGCGCCAGCGAGGCGACAAAGAGGTTTGAAATCTGTCTCATGAACTTGATCCTTCCAATCGGGCCACGACGGCCATGACGCGGGCCACGTGGTTCTGGGTTTCTCGGTAGGGGGGGACGTTGCCATACTGGCGGACCGCATCGGGTCCGGCGTTGTAGGCCGCCAGCGCCAGATGCGGATCGCCGAACGTCTCCAGCATCATCGCGAGGTAGCGGGCGGAGCCGTCGAGGTTCTGCAGCGGATCACGCGGGTCGACGCCCAGATCACGCGCCGTCGCTGGCATCAATTGACCAAGGCCAATGGCACCTGCACTTGAGATCGCATCCTCCCGGTAGGCGCTCTCAACCTCGATATTGGCCCGATAGAGAGCCAGCCAATCCGTCACGGAAAGCCCCGCGCGACGCAGGCCGGGATGGCCGGCATAGCGCAAGGCCGTGGTCTGAATCCCGGAGAGGACATCGGCGCGGGGCAGGGGTGCCGGACCAACACGGGCTGCAAAGCGCATCGCTTCTCGCTCTGGCACAGTTTCATCGCTGCCGAAAATCGCGAGTTCGTCGGCAGCCGATCCCTGACCAACGCCGTCATTGTAGTTCCGGGCAAAACTGTTCTGAGCCCGGGATGGGGTCAGAGAGCCGTCGCTCTCCATGACCAAGACCATTTGCGCTGAGGCTGGCTCGGCCACCAGCCAGAGACAGACTAGGTTAGCTGCCAGCGCCCTTGTCTGATGGGGCTTTGACTGGCGGGGCGAGTTTGTGCGTACGGCTTGTCCCCGCTTCAAGCGGCAGGTCGACATGCGCAAAACCAAGGCCAATGAAGAAAGACACCACGCCGGAGATCGTCTTGAACTCGCGGATCT
>NZ_LPUY01000088.1 GCF_001518015.1 Tritonibacter horizontis | reverse complement strand
GCCCCCGCCCGGCCCAACGCTTCTTGTCGCGTGGCCGAAGGCCGCGTGACAAAGGGGCGGGAGCACCACCGGGACAGGCCCGGTCCGCGGGCGCTGAGCGGGTCCGCGTTCCGGGGGCGCCTGTATCAGTCTGCGTTGGCCAATCCGATTAGGCCGGTCCGATCCGTTCATGCCGACCCGGGCTTGTCGGTGCCCGCTCGCCGTCGTAGATTGCCCGTCAGGTCGGTGGTTGTCGGGGCAGCATCGCGTCCCGCGCCGGATCTCACCCATGGGGCGCAATGTGGCGCGATCTGCGTCGCCACCACAGGGTTGGCCTTTTTTTACTGGCATGCGTGCGCAAGATGCGATATGCGCGCGTTTCAAATCACTGAAAGCTTGGCATCATGTCCTTTACGCTCGCCATCGTGGGGCGCCCCAATGTGGGCAAGTCCACATTGTTCAACCGTCTCGTCGGCAAGAAACTGGCGCTGGTCGACGATCAGCCCGGTGTGACGCGGGATTTGCGCGAGGGCGAGGCACGGCTGGGCGATCTGCGGTTCACCGTGATCGACAGCGCCGGGCTGGAGGATGCGACTGACAACAGCCTTGAGGGGCGGATGCGTCGCCTGACAGAACGGGCCGTGGAAATGGCTGACGTCTGCCTTTTCATGATCGACGCCCGGGTTGGCGTGACCGCGACGGATGAGGTGTTTGCCGAGATATTGCGCAAGAAATCCGCGCATGTGATTCTGGCCGCCAACAAATCCGAAGGCTCTGCCGCCGATGCCGGTGTGCTGGAAGCCTATGGTTTGGGGCTGGGAGAGCCGATCCGGCTATCGGGGGAACATGGCGAGGGGATGAACGACCTCTATACCGAACTTGTTCCCGTCTTTGATCGGTTCGAGAAGCTCGCCGAGGACACCGCGCCGGAAACCGATGTGGAATTCGACGAAGACGCCGATGCGGAGTTCAACGAAGGCGAGGAAATCGCAGCGACGCCGGTCCCAACCATGGACAAGCCGCTTCAGGTGGCTGTGGTTGGCCGCCCCAATGCCGGCAAATCGACGCTGATCAACAAGATCCTCGGCGAAGACCGCCTGCTGACCGGTCCCGAGGCGGGCATCACCCGCGACGCCATCAGTCTCAAGATCGACTGGGCCGGGACGCCGATGCGGATCTTTGACACCGCTGGTATGCGCAAGAAGGCCAAGGTTCAGGAAAAGCTGGAAAAACTGTCGGTTTCAGACGGGCTGCGGGCCGTCAAATTTGCCGAGGTCGTGGTGGTGCTGCTCGATGCGGCGATCCCGTTTGAACAACAGGACCTGCGGATTGCCGACCTGGCCGAACGCGAGGGGCGGGCCGTTGTCATCGCCGTCAACAAATGGGACATCGAAGAAGAAAAGCAGGACAAGCTGCGTGATCTCAAGGAATCCTTTGAACGGCTGCTGCCGCAGTTGCGCGGTGCGCCGCTGATCACGGTCTCGGCCAAGACGGGGCGCGGCCTGGATCGGCTGAACGCGGCCATTCTGAAGGCGCATGACGTCTGGAACCGGCGTATCCCGACGGCCGCGTTGAACCGCTGGCTCGCGGGGATGCTGGAGCAGCACCCGCCGCCAGCCCCCCAGGGTAAGCGGATCAAGCTGCGCTACATGACGCAGGCAAAGACCCGCCCGCCGGGCTTTGTGGTCATGTGCTCGCACCCCGACAAGATGCCAGAGAGCTACAACCGCTATCTGGTGAACGGGTTGCGGCAGGATTTTGACATGCCGGGCACACCGATCCGGCTGACCCTGCGCGGCCAGAGCGACAAGAACCCCTACAAGAACCGCAAAAAAGCCGCTCCCTCGCGTCTGCGCAAACACCTTGAGGGCCGCAAGAGCTGATCGCGCCATCGCGGTCAGGCTGCTGACAGGAGAGAGCGCCACATGAGCTGGCCGGTTGAAATTCAGGACCTTCTGCGGGAGTTCATCACTCTTTTTGTGGTCATTGACCCGGTCGGGACCATTCCGGTCTTTCTGTTTGCCACGGCAGCGGTGCCGCAAAGGCTGCATCGCTCGCTTGCGCTGCGGGCCATCTTGGTGTCGGCCCTGGTGCTTGGGCTGTTTCTATTGGTTGGCCAGCTTATTCTGGAAGCGATCGGGCTGCGCCTGGGGTCGTTCCAGATTGCAGGTGGGATCGTGTTGTTTCTCTTTGCGCTCAGCATGATCTTTGGCGAGAGCAAGGCCGCGACCGAGATCAAGAAAGCGGAATCCGAGGATCTTTCGGGGGCGGTGTTCCCGTTGGCGATCCCGTCGATCGCCTCGCCGGGGGCAATTCTTGCGGTGGTGATACTGACCGACAATCATTCCACGGGTGTAGCCGAACAGGCGATGACTGCGGGGGTGCTGCTGGTGGTCCTGGCGATAACTTTTGTGTTGCTGCTGCTGGCCAGTAAGATTCAGACGCTGATTGGCCAAACGGGGGTCAGCGTTATCAGCCGTATCATGGGGCTCATTCTGGCAACGGTTGCTGTGGACAGCGTATTGCAAGGCCTTGAAGAAATGGGTGTCCTCGCGTTGTCCGGGGTGCCGGGCTGACCCCAGGGGACAGGGTGCGCTGGGTCAGTCTGTATCGTCCTGTATCGTCCTGGCGACCGGCAAACTCCTGCGCAGAGCGATTTTCCTTTCCGCTTGCCTCTTGTCATAGGGGGTATGCATATTAACTGAGCAAGGAGCATTTTCTCCTGCGTTCGCATCGTCATGCGGACGTTACAGAGCGTATTTATGGGGTCAGACATGGATCTGAGAGCCTACACACGCCAATACACTCAGAAAGACAACCGGCTCGCCGCGCTGAGTTACTTTGGCACATTTGCAGTCTATTTCTCCGCATTGTATCTGGCGGTTTCCTATTCCCATTCGTGGCTTCTGCTCGGCGCGGCCGGCGTTGTTTTTGCGTTCAGCGCGGTGCGGCTTTATGTACTGCAACACGACACCGGGCATCACTCGCTGTTTGAGACCCGGCGCCAGAACGAATGGGCGGGCCATGCCCTGTCGCCCTTCACATTCGCACCGTTCGAGGTGATGAAGCAGAATCACAATCTCCATCATGCTAATGTTGGCAATCTCGAACACCGCGAGGCCGGCGAGATCCACACCATGACCGTGCGGGAATGGGCCAACGCCGATGGCTGGGAGAGGCTGCAGTACCGGCTTTATCGCAATCCGCTGGTGCTGGTGCCCATCGGGGCGGCCTTTACCTACTTCATCCGCTATCGCTGGCCCAAGAATACCTTGGAATTCGGGGTCCTGCCGGTGGTCCTGCATAATTTGGCGATCATCCTGTGGTTGCTTCTGCTCTATGCCTGGGCGGGGACCACGGGGTTGGCGATCTGGTTCGGATTCAGCTTTCTCGGCGGCATGCTTGGGGTGTTTCTGGTCTATCTTCAGCATAATTTTGAAGACACCTATTGGGATCGACGCCCGGATCTGAACCCGCAGGAGGCGGCGCTTCAGGGGTCGTCTTGCCTTGATTTCGGGTGGTTCTTCGACTTCGCCGTTGCCAACATCACGTTGCATGACATCCACCATTTCAATGCGCGAATTCCCAGCTATCGGCTGCGGCAATGCCACTACAACATGCCGCCGGAATTTGCGCCGCGACGGATCAAGTTCGGCGAAGCGCTGCGGGCGCTTGGGTTGAAATTATGGGACGAAGATCAGCGTCGGCTGGTGCCGTTTCCCTCCTGACCCGTTCAATGCGCGTGATCTGCGATTGGACAGCGCCGGATTTTGGGTGTTAATATCAAATCCTTATGGAAACCATGACAATCAGGAGGCATGACTGACGCATGACCCCGCTTTTAAAGCTCCCCGGTGTTGGACCTGCGCTTGCCAAGGCGTTGCACGATCACGGTATCAGGTCTGTCGAAGATCTTGCGGCGAAACCGGACGATGAGCTGGCGGAGGTTCCGGGCCTGGGTGTCAGCCGTATCGCCCGTCTTCGCGCTGCGGCCAAATCCCTTGCCGGCGCCCAACCCACCGCGGCGCCTGCTGCAGGCAAACCGGTGCGCAAGGCCGCAGCGAGAGCCGCTGCCGCGCCCCGCAAACCCAGACCGTCGCGGCCAGCGGTGAAACCCAGCACGGTTGCCGCCGCCAAGACCGCAGCCCAGAGCGCCGCCGCCGCCGTTAAGGCCGGGGATGAGGGGCTGCGCGACGGGATTGACAGCGTTGTCGCGGCTGCGGAGGCCGCCCGCCTTGCGGCGGAAGAAAAAGCCGCCAAAGCCGAAGCCAAGGCCGCAAAAGCTGCGAAAAAGGCCAAGGCCTTGCTGGCGGAATTCGCGGCGGCCAAGGACAAGGCCAAATCCAAGGCCAAAAAGGAAAAGGGCAAGGCCAAGACCGACATTGCCAAGGAAAAGGCGAAGGCGAAGAAAATCCTCGCTGCCAAATCCGGTGAGAAGAAGAAAAAGAAAAAGAAGAAGAAAGACAAATAGAAGCGGGGCGGCCTTACACTGCCCGCAATTGAAAACCGGCGCAGATTGGCGCCGGTTTTTGTGTTCCTGGGCCGGGGTGGCCTTGGTGTGGGCGGCTGGCCTGTGGCCCGCTGCCGGGACCTGTCAGCAAAGCTCGCCCGATGCCGCGAGAGTCAGCTTGCCACCGAGATAAGGCGCCAGCGCCGCGGGCAATGTGACGGAGCCGTCTTCCTTCTGGCCATTTTCCAGAACGGCAATCAGGCAGCGGCCGACGGCAAGGCCAGACCCGTTCAACGTGTGCAGGAACTCTGGCTTGCCGCCCCCCGCAGGCTTGAACCGTGCATTCATCCGGCGCGCCTGAAAGGCCCCGGTGGTGGAGACCGACGAAATCTCGCGGTAGCAATTTTGCCCGGGCACCCAGGCTTCGATGTCATAGGTGCGACGGGCGCCAAAGCCCATGTCGCCGGTGCACAAGATGACCGTCCGGTAGGGAATGCCCAGTTTCTCAAGAATGCCTTCGGCGCAGCCCAGCATCCGCTTTTGCTCTTCATCAGAGTGGTCGGGGTGTACGATCGACACCATCTCGACCTTCTCGAACTGGTGCTGGCGCAACATGCCGGAGGTATCCTTGCCGGCCGAACCGGCTTCGGAGCGGAAGCAGAGCGTATGGGCGGCGTAGCGGATCGGCAGCGCGCTTTCGTCCAGCACGTCACCGGCCACAGTATAGGTCAGCGGCACCTCGGAGGTGGGCACCAGCCACCAGCCATTGGTCGTCTGGTAGCTGTCGTCGCCGAACTTGGGCAGCTTGTCGGTGCCATACATCGCCTCGTCGCGCACCAGAACCGGCGCGTTGACCTCGGTGAGGCCGTTTTCATCGACATGGGTGTCGATCATGAACTGGGCCAATGCGCGGTGAATGCGGGCCACGGCGCCGGTCAGGACCACGAAGCGCGCGCCAGAGATCTTGGCGGCGGTCTCGAAATCCATCGCGCGGGCGACGCCTTGGATCTCGAAATGCTCCTTTGGTGCGAAGGCGAATTCAGGCAGGTCGCCCCAGCGTTTCACCTCGACGTTGTCGGCTTCATCGGCGCCTTGGGGCACGTCCTCGGCCGGGCTGTTGGGAATGCGCGCCAGCATATCGGTGAGCTTGGCATCAAGCTCCTTAGCCTCGGTCTGGATCGTCGCGACCTCGGCCTTCTTGCTGGCGACTTCGGCGCGCAGGCGTTCGAATTCGGCGTCATCGCCTTTGGCCTTGGCGGCGCCGATGGCCTTGGCCGCCTTGTTCTGGTCGGCCTGAGCGGTTTCTGCGGCCTGGATCTTGGCCCGGCGTGCCTCGTCCAGAGCGAGGATGTCAGAGGACAGGGCAGACTCTCCACGCAGCGCCAAAGCGGCGTCAAAGGCGGCCGGGTTCTCGCGGATCGCGCGGATATCATGCATGGGTCTGCTCCTGTCATGCTGATTGAATCAATGTCGTTAGCTATGCCCGAGCAGGCGCAGAAGGGAAAGAGGGCAGGAGGGTCGGGGAGGGATCTTGTTGCCCATGGGCCGGCTTTGGACGGCTGTCGGACCGCCTGGGCGCCGTGAAAGGGCCAAATGCCTGTCCCACGCGTCTGCCGCGCCTTGCAAAGCCCCGATGCACCGCATAGGTTCCCCGCCAAATCGGGCCTTTATTCACGGCCCCCCAAAAGACAGAAGGAACACCCCATGGAAGGTGGCGCAATCGCCCAGTTTATCCCGCTGATCCTGATCTTCGCGATCATGTACTTCCTGCTCATTCGTCCGCAGCAGAAGAAACTGAAGGATCACCAGAACATGGTCCAGGCTTTGCGCCGGGGCGATCAGGTTGTCACCCAGGGTGGCGTGATCGGCAAGGTCTCCAAGGTCAAGGAAGACGGCGAAGTCGAAGTAGAGATTGCAGAAGGCGTCAAAGTGCGCGTGGTCAAGTCCACCATCGCGCAGGTGCTGAACAAGACCGAACCCGCATCCTGAGCCTCGCCTCGCAAGTTTCTGAAAAGGCAGGGTAATGCTGCAAATTGATACCTGGAAGAGGGTGCTTATCTGGCTGGTTTGCGTGACCGGCCTTTTGCTCGCCCTGCCAAATGCGTTCTACACCCGTGTGGAACAGTCCAACGATGCCTATGCCGAAATCGAGGTCGCGGGCGCAACGCCTGAGCGGCTGACCGTTGCCGAGCAATGGCCAAGCTGGATGCCATCGGGGCTTGTGAACCTGGGGCTGGACCTGCGGGGCGGGGCGCATTTGCTCGCTGAGGTCCGGGTTGCAGACGTCTATGCGGCCCGGATGGATGCGCTCTGGCCCGAGGTGCGCAATGTCCTGCGCGAAGAGCGCGCCGCGGTTGGGACCTTCCGCCGGGTGCCGGACGCGCCAGCCGATCAGATTCGTTTGCGTCTGTCGGGAAGTGACGGCATGGCCCGCGCGCTGGAACTGGTGCGCGGCCTTGCCAATCCGGTGACCTCGCTCACTGGCGCAGGGGCCACCGACATCGTGGTCAGTGGCCAGGGCGAAACCATCACCATTGCGCTCTCGGACGAGGAAAAGCTTGCCTCTGACGACCGCACGGTGCGTCAATCGCTGGAAATCATCCGGCGCCGGATCGACGAGGTTGGCACCCGCGAACCGACGATCCAGCGCCAGGGCAGTGACCGGATCTTGATCCAGGTGCCGGGGATCGGCTCTGCGTCCGAACTGAAGCAGATTATCGGTACCACCGCGCAACTGACCTTTAACCCGGTCGTCAGCCGTGGCTCTGATGGCGAGGCCAACCCCGGTGTCGGCAACAAGGTCATCCCGTCGCTGGATGAGCCGGGCACATTCTATACGGTCGAAGCGGCCCCGGTCGTGACCGGCGAGGAACTGGTGGATGCCCAGCCCGCCTTTGACCAAAACGGTCAGGCGGCGGTGAACTTCCGCTTCAACACCTCTGGCGCGCGCAAGTTCGGTGACTACACCGCCCAGAACATCGGTGCGCCCTTCGCCATTGTCCTCGATGACGAGGTGATTTCGGCCCCCGTGATCCGGTCCCATATTCCTGGTGGTTCCGGCATCATCACCGGCAATTTCACCGTCGAGGAAAGCACCAAGCTTGCGGTTCTGCTGCGGGCAGGCGCGCTGCCGGCGGCCTTGGAATTCCTCGAAGAACGCACCATCGGGCCGGAGCTGGGCCAGGACAGCATTGATGCCGGCAAGGTTGCCACCGTGGTCGCCTTCGTGGCGGTACTGGTCTTCATGGTGCTGAGCTACGGGCTGTTCGGGTTTTTTGCCAATATCGCGCTGATCCTGAACATCACCCTGATTTTCGGCGCGCTCAGCCTGATTGGCGGCACCCTGACCTTGCCCGGTATTGCCGGGATCGTGTTGACGGTTGGCATGGCGGTGGATGCCAATGTGCTGATCTTTGAGCGGATCCGCGAGGAGCTGAAGGCAGGGCGCGGTCCGGCGAAAGCCATCGACGAAGGATACGGCAAGGCGCTTTCGGCGATTGTTGATGCCAATATCACCACCTTCATCACCGCCGTGATTCTCTTTGCCATGGGCTCTGGCCCGGTGCGCGGCTTTGCCATCACCCTTGGTCTCGGCATTTTGACCTCGGTCTTCACCGCGATTTTCGTGACCCGTCTGATTATCGTGATGTGGTTCGAGCGTCGCCGTCCCAAAACCATCGAGGTGTAACAGATGCGGTTGAAACTCGTCCCCGAGGGGACCTCCTTTGATTTTTTCAAACGCTGGAAGCTTTGGCTGGGCATCTCCGCCCTGATGGTCATTGTCGGCTTTACCTCTTTCTTGCTGCAGGGGCTGAACTTCGGCATCGACTTCCGGGGCGGGACCACGATCCGGACCGAAGCGACGCAGAACCTGGATATCGCCACCTATCGCGATGCCATCGCGCCGCTGGAACTGGGCGATATCTCGATCACCGAAGTGTTCGATCCGACATTCGACGAAGACCAGCACGTCGCGATGATCCGGATCGAAGCGCAGGAGGATGGCGAAGCCCTCGCCAGCCAGGTGATCGCGGATGTCGAGGCGGCTTTGGCCACGGTGGCACCGGGGATCAAATTCATCTCGGTGGAAAGCGTCGGGCCAAAAGTCTCGGGCGAGCTGGTGCAGACAGCTGTGCTGGCCGTGGTGCTCGCGATTGGCGCGGTGCTGGTCTATATCTGGCTGCGGTTCGAATGGCAGTTCGCGCTCGGGGCGGTTGTGGCGCTGGTTCACGATGTCATCCTGACCATCGGGGTCTTTTCCGAATTGCAGATCAAATTCGATCTGGCGATCATCGCAGCCCTGTTGACCATTGTCGGCTATTCGCTGAACGACACGGTGGTGGTCTTTGACCGGGTGCGCGAGAACCTGCGGCGCTACAAGCAGAAACCACTGTCCGAAGTCCTCAATATCTCGATCAACGAAACGCTCAGCCGGACGGTGATGACCTCTGTCACCACGCTTCTGGCGTTGATCTCACTTTATGTGCTGGGCGGCGATGTGATCCGTGGGTTTGTCTTTGCGATGATCTGGGGCGTGGTGATCGGCACCTATTCGTCGATCTTTGTGGCATCGACGATCCTGCTGTGGCTTGGGGTGACGCGGGACTGGTCCAAACCGGACAAGACCACCGGCAATCAGTTCGCCAATATCGACGCCTGAGGGTTTACCCGCTTGCAATGAAACACAGCCGTGGCCTGCGCTGCGGCTGTTTTCGTTTGTCGAAACCACCCGGCAAATGCGCGGCCGGCTCTTGCCTGCCAAAAGGTCCAGAACGCCTGAGACAGAGCGTCGCGGCAGCGACACTTGCCGGTTTCGGCGGCGCAATTGGCATGATACGCAGGGTGCAAACCGTGCAGCCCCATGCCAGAACAGGAGAAATCCCATGCGTCTAAACGAGGTGGTGTATTCCGATGCCGTGCCGATCGACGGCTACGGCGCAGGATTTTTTCGGGTTGGCGGCGTCGTCAAAGAAGGCGCGATCCTGACCGGTGCCACAGGCACGCAGCCCTGGGGCGGATATGCTGACCGCGCGGCCTTGTTGGCGCTGGCGGGCGAGGTTGACGTGCTGTTCATCGGGACCGGCGCCGAGATTGCGCATATCCCGGGCGATCTGCGCGCGGCCCTAGAAGAGGCCGGCCTCGGGGTCGAGGTGATGAACTCGCCATCGGCGTGCCGCACCTACAATGTCCTGCTCTCAGAAGGCCGGCGTATCGCGTTGGCGGCTTTGCCGGTCTGAGCGCAGTCTTGCGGTGTTTGACCGATGCAGGTCAGAGCCTGAGATCGCACCGGTCGGGATCGGACAAATGCGCCGTTTCAACTGTCGAGACAACGCGCTAAACACGTTCGACCGCATTTCGGAGGCAGGATGATAGAAGCCAGGGATCTGGGCGTAAGCCGCGGCGGCCTGCCGGTTTTGACGGGCCTGTCCTTCACGCTTGGCGCGGGTGAGGCCCTGATCCTGCGCGGCCCAAATGGCAGCGGCAAGACCACGCTGTTGCGGACACTGGCAGGCCTTCAGCCACCGCTGCACGGCGAGCTTATCTGCGACCTGGACGAAATCGCCTATGGGGCCCATGCGGATGGTCTCAAGCCGACCCTGACAGTGGCAGAGAACCTTCAGTTCTGGGCAAAGGTCTTTGGCGTGGTCACCATCACGCCTGCGCTCGCGGCCTTGGACCTGCAGGCGTTGCGGGACCGTCCGGCGGGCGGGCTGTCGGCCGGGCAGAAACGACGGCTGTCCCTGGCCCGGTTGATGGTGACAGGGCGGCGGGTCTGGGTGCTTGATGAACCGACCGTCAGCCTTGATGGCACCTCGGTGGCGCTGTTTGCCGCCATGGTTCAGGGCCATCTGAACAGCGGCGGCGCCGCGATCATGGCGACCCATATCGACCTTGGGGTGGCGGGCCGCGTGTTGGATCTGGCCCCGTTCCGGGCGACTTCAGCGGCCTATGTCGCCGACGAGGGGGGATTTCTGTGAGCGCGCTGCTGCTGCGGGATTTACGGCTGGCCTTGCGCGCTGGCGGTGGCTTTGGCCTTGGGCTGGCCTTCTTTTTGATCGTCACGGTGATGGTCCCGTTCTCGGTCGGTCCGACCCCGGAAACCCTGGCGGTGATCGCTCCGGGGGTGCTGTGGCTCGGAGCGTTGCTGGCCTGTCTGTTGTCACTCGACCGGGTTTTGGCGCTGGATTGGGAAGATGGCTCGCTGGATCTGCTGGCCACCGCGCCGGTGCCGCTGGAAGCTGTTGTTTCGATCAAGGCCTTGGCCCATTGGCTGACGACGGGGCTGCCGCTGGTTCTGGCCGCGCCTTTGCTTGGGGTCCTGCTGAATTTGCCAGCGCCCGGCTATCTATGGATCACCCTCTCGCTGCTGATCGGCACCCCGGCCTTGTCGGTCATCGGCACGTTTGGTGCCGCGCTGACGGTTGGATTGAAACGCGGCGGTTTGCTGTTGTCTCTCCTGGTGATGCCCCTCTATGTGCCGGTCTTGATCTTTGGGGCCGAGGTGGCGCGGCGCGGTGCCAGCCATTTGCCGCTGGAGGCACCACTGTTGATGCTGGCGGGCCTCACCCTTGGCACCATCGCCCTGATGCCCTTTGCGTCTGCCGCCGTGCTGCGCGTCAATTTGCGCTAGCCGAGGTGATTGCGATGCCTCCAAACAGGAGCTAGATAGCCCTCATGTCGATCTGGGAATATGCCAATCCGAAAAAGTTCCTGACCACCAGCGAACGGCTGTTGCCGCCGCTCTGGGGGCTGTCGGCCGTTTTGATGCTGGGCGGGCTGATCTGGGGTTTTTTCTTCACGCCCGACGATTATCGTCAGGGTGCCACGGTAAAGATCATCTATCTGCATGTGCCTGCGGCCCTGATGGCAATCAACGCCTGGTTCATGATGCTTGTGGCCTCGCTGATCTGGGTGATCCGGCGCCATCACGTCAGCGCCCTGGCCGCCCGTGCCGCCGCCCCGGTGGGGATTGTGATGACGCTGATCGCGTTGGTGACCGGGGCGATCTGGGGGCAGCCGATGTGGGGCACCTGGTGGGCCTGGGACCCGAGGCTGACCTCATTCCTGGTGCTGTTCCTTTTCTACCTTGGCTATATCGCCCTGTGGGAAGCCATAGATAACCCGGACACGGCGGCGGATCTGACCGCGATCCTCTGTCTGGTGGGGTCCGTTTTTGCGGTGCTGTCGCGCTATGCGGTGAATTTCTGGAACCAGGGGCTGCACCAGGGGGCTTCTCTGTCGCTGGACAAGGAGGAAAACGTGGCGGATGTCTTTGCCTATCCGCTCTATGCCTGCATGGCCGGGTTCGCAGTGTTTTTTGTGGCGCTGGTGTTTTATCGCACTGGTACCGAAATTCGCGCCCGGCGCATGGCGGCGCTGATCGCACGCGAGAGGATGGCCGCAGATGCCTGATCTGGGAAAATACACCGATACGGTTCTCTCCGCCTATGGGGTGTCGCTGCTGTTGCTGTTGGGGCTGTTGGTCCTCACTTTGCGGCGGGGCGCGAAAATACGGGCGCGTTTGCGCGAAGTCGAACACAGGATTGAACGCAATGGCTAAAATCTCCCCCGTGATGGCGATCCCTTTGGTGGTTTTTGCCAGTTTTGTTGGCCTCGCGCTGGTTGGCATGGGGCGTGACGACCCCGAAAGCCTGCCCTCGGCGCGGGAGGGCGCAGGCGCGCCGCCCGTGGTGCTGACCGATTTTCCCGGCAAGGCCAGCTTTGACGATGCCACCCTGCGTGACGGAGAGGTCAAGTTGGTGAACTACTGGGCCAGCTGGTGCGGGCCCTGTCGCGCAGAACACCCCAGTCTGGAGGCCCTCGCCGCCGAAGGCCTGCCGATCTATGGGGTCAACTACAAGGACCAGCTCCGCAACGCGGAGAGTTTTCTTGCGGAACTGGGGGACCCCTATGCTGCGATCGGCCAGGATGCCAGTGGCCGGATGGCGCTGGATTGGGGGCTGTACGGCGTGCCGGAAACCTATGTGATTGATGGCGCCGGAAAAATCGTTCTGCGGTTCGCCGGACCGATCACCGCGCGTGTCTTGGAAAGCACCATTCGCCCGGCGCTGGAAAAGGCCGCCACAGCGGAGTGACCTCGTGTGCAGGCGCGCGCGCCCTGAGCGCTCCTGTGCGGTGAACGGATTGCAGGCGGTCGCCACCGGATACAGTCAGCACATCGGGACGGATCATGGGATCTTCCTGCACGAACCACACGCCACGAGACACACTGCGTCTGGATCAGCAGCCTGTGGACCGGTGAGGCGCAACAGAATGTCGGCCCCACGGACCGAGGCTGCATCGTGGTGTGACTATGCGTGCGGCTGATGCCGTTCCGACCGCAGCGGAACCTGATTGATCATTCCAGCGTCCAGCGTGTCGTAGACTTCGATGCGAACCTCATCGCGAAGAAGCTCTGATTGCAGGTCGAGGACGGCAAATCGGGACACAAGCTCGTCCACGTAGCGTTCGTAATACTCCAGGCTTTCCCAGATGCTGGCAACCTGAATTTCGTCCCGGTTTGGCGAGGCGTATAGATGTGATTCCGAACAGCCGATGCGAATCTTGTCTTTGTCTTTCACAAGGTTGGTGACAAAGGCGAGCAGGTCGTCAAATTTTTCTCGACGGGCAGGGTACTTGGTAACGATGGCAATCATGTCTCGACCTAACTTTGCAATTTGCATCACATGGTTGGATTATGGGCCGAAACTCTTACCTTTGTGTCACTAGCGTGAAGAATACAAAAAAGGGCGGCATTTTTGCCGCCCTTTTTCCAGAGTTCAATGGAGCGCAGATCAGCTTTTGGCAAGCTTGCGTAACACGTAGTGCAGGACGCCGCCGTTTTCGATGTACTCGATTTCGGGGGCTGTATCGATCCGGCACTTGAGCGTGATGGATTTGCTGCTGCCATCTGCATAGGTGATGTCACAGGTGACTTCTTGCAGCGGCGTGACGCTTTCCAAGCCTTTGATATCCACGGTTTCATCGCCGGTCAGGCCGAGCGATTTACGGGTGTCGCCGCCGGTAAACTCGAACGGGATGACGCCCATGCCAACCAGGTTGGAGCGGTGGATACGCTCAAAGCTTTCGGCGATGACCGCTTTGACACCGAGCAGGGCCGTGCCCTTGGCCGCCCAGTCGCGGGAGGAGCCGGCGCCATATTGCTCGCCACCGAAGATGACCAGCGGCGTGCCTGCTTCCTGATAGGCCATCGACGCATCAAAGACCGAAGTCTGCTTGCCATCGGGGCCTTTGGTGTAGCCGCCTTCGACACCGTCGAGCATCTCGTTCTTGATCCGAATGTTGGCAAAGGTGCCGCGCATCATGATCTCGTGGTTGCCCCGGCGCGATCCGTAGGAGTTGAACTCCCGCGGTTGCACCTGACGATCCAGCAGATATTCGCCCGCTGGCGTGGTGGTGGCAAAGGAACCGGCCGGTGAGATGTGGTCGGTGGTGATCATGTCACCCAGGATCAACAGCGTTTTGGCGCCAACCACATCCTTGATGGTGCCGGGTTCCGCCGCCATGCCCTGGAAATAGGGCGGGTTCTGGATGTAGGTCGAGGTCGCGGGCCAGTCGTAGGTTTCCTGATCCGGAACATCCACGCCCTGCCATTTTTCGTCGCCTTTGAACACGTCGGCGTATTTGGTCAGGAAGGCGTCACGGGTGACGGTTTCCTGGACCAGATCCGCGACTTCTTGTGTCGTCGGCCAGATGTCTTTCAGATAGACATCGTTGCCGTCCTGGTCCTGACCCAGCGGGTCGTTGGTCAGATCGACATTCATGTCGCCGGCCAGCGCATAGGCCACGACCAGCGGCGGCGAGGCCAGATAGTTGGCGCGCACATCCGGAGAGATACGACCCTCAAAGTTGCGGTTGCCGGACAGGACCGAGGTTGCGACCAGATCGCCTTCGGCAATGGCTTCGGACAGTTCTTTCTGGATCGGACCGGAGTTGCCGATACAGGTGGTGCAGCCATAGCCAACGAGGTTGAAGCCAATCGCGTCGAGATGCTCTTGCAGACCGGCGGCCTCCAGATAGGCGGAAACAACCTGCGAGCCTGGCGCAAGCGAGGTTTTCACCCAAGGCTTGCGGGTCAGGCCACGTTCATGCGCCTTTTTCGCCACCAGCCCGGCCCCGATCATCACATAGGGGTTCGAGGTGTTGGTGCAGGAGGTGATCGAGGCGATCACAACAGAGCCGTCGTGCAGTTGGTAGTCTTCGCCTGCAACCGGGTGGGACTTGCGCGGATCAATCGGCGCGGTCGGTGCCGGACCCTCTGCCGCCATGTCGCTGGCATCGGCCGAGGCATCGACACCGCGATAGTTGGAGACCACCTTTTTGAACGCGGGCGCGGCGGCGTCCAGCGCCACGTAGTCCTGCGGACGCTTGGGGCCAGAGATCGCAGGCACGATGGTGCCCATATCGAGGCTCAGGGTCTCGGTATAGATCGGCGCATAGGTCTCGTCCCGCCAGAAACCGTTTTCCTTGGCGTAGGCCTCGACCAGGGCAATCCGGTCCTTGTCGCGGCCGGTGTTTTCCAGATAGCGGATGGTTTCCGCATCAATCGGGAAGAAACCACAGGTCGCGCCGTATTCCGGTGCCATGTTGGCGATGGTCGCCCGGTCCGCCAGCGGCAGCTTGTCGAGGCCAGAGCCGTAGAATTCGACGAATTTGCCAACAACGCCCAGCTCGCGCAGCATTTCGACGACCTTCAGCACCAGGTCGGTGCCGGTGGTGCCTTCCATCATCGCGCCGGTCAGCTCAAACCCGACAACCTCGGGGATCAGCATGGAGATCGGCTGGCCGAGCATGGCCGCTTCGGCTTCGATGCCGCCCACGCCCCAGCCCAGAACGGCGGCGCCGTTGACCATGGTGGTGTGGCTGTCGGTGCCGACAAGCGTATCGGGATAGGCCACTTCCTCGCCGTTCTGGTCGGTATCGGTCCAGACGGTCTGTGCCAGATACTCCAGGTTCACCTGGTGGCAGATGCCGGTGCCGGGGGGCACAACGCGGAAGTTGTCAAATGCGGTCTGACCCCATTTCAGGAAGGTATAGCGCTCCATGTTGCGCTCATACTCGCGGTCCACGTTCATCTGGAACGCGCGCGGGTTGCCGAATTCGTCGATCATCACGGAGTGGTCGATCACGAGGTCGACAGGCACCAGCGGGTTGATCTTGTTGGCATCGCCGCCAAGGTTCTTGATGCCGTCGCGCATGGCGGCCAGATCGACCACGGCAGGCACGCCGGTGAAGTCCTGCATCAGCACACGGGCTGGGCGATAGGCGATCTCGCGCGGGTTCTTGCCGCCTTTTGCAGCCCATTCGCCAAAGGCCTTGATGTCGTCCGTGGAGACGGAGAAGCCGCCATCCTCGAAGCGGAGGAGGTTTTCCAGCACAACCTTGAGGGCCGCCGGAAGTTTGGAGAAATCACCAAGACCGGCTTGGGTGGCGGCGGGGATCGAGTAATAGGAAATCGACTTGCCATTCACGCTGAGCGATTTGCGTGTTTTGGCAGAGTCCTGTCCGACGGTGATAGGCATGTTGGCCTCCCTCATGAGTGACAAATAGGGACTTCGCTGCGGCTTATCTGCATCATGCAGTCGCCTCATTCAATAGAAGAAACGAGGTTGCCTGATAATTTGTATGCAATCGTACACAGTTTTGGCGGTTTTTGCTGTCACACCTCTCAAGAATGATTGATTGGCCATCGCTGAGCGGGCCGCCTACACCCGTAACCCTAACAACCGGACGGGCGACTCATGCGTTTTATTTCGCTTCCCACATTGTTTTTTGCGTCGCTTTGCGCAGTTTCTCAGCCTCTTGCTGCGGATCCGTCGCCGGTGGTGGTGGAACTCTACACCTCGCAGGGCTGTTCGTCCTGTCCTCCGGCGGATGCGTTGCTGCAGCGGATGGCGCAGCGGGACGACATTCTGCCCTTGGCCTATCACGTCGATTACTGGGATTATATCGGCTGGACGGATCAATTCGCGGACCCCGATCACACTGACCGTCAGCGGGGATATGCCCATGTGGCGGGGCGCAACATGATCTACACGCCGCAGATGATCATCATGGGGCAGGAGGATGTGGTGGGCGCCGATGCGATGCAAGTCGCCGAGGTGATGGAACGCTATCTGGGCCATGCCGCCAAGGTCGACATCGCGGTTCGACTGTCGGGGACGGAATTGTCGGTGTCGATGCCCGCGCTCCAGCCGCAGCGAGCCGAGGCGTTGCGCGTCCAGCTGGTCCGCTATATGCCCCTGCGCCGGGTTGCGATCAAACGAGGCGAATTGGCGGGCCATACGCTGGATTACGCCAATGTGGTCGCCAGCCACGAGGTTCTGTCCGATTGGGATGGTACGACGCCGTTTGATATGACGGTCACCCTGCCGGACGACATGCCGGCAGCTGTGCTGGTTCAGGAATGGCCTTATGGCGCTGTTCTGGCGGCTGCGCGGGTGAACTAGGCTCCGGCCGCAGGCGGCGGCGGGCTTTTCGGCGCATCGGGATGCGGTGTGTCATGCATGGGTTTCCAGCGCCGGTGGACCCAGAACCACTGACCCATATGCGCCCGCACCTGGGTTTCCAGATCGTCGCAGACCGCCTGTGTCATGGTGACGGGATCGCTATGGGGGATCTCGTCCGACAGGTGCACCTCGAAATCCAGACCGTTGTCGCAGCGGATGCCATAGATCGGAATAAAGGCCGCCTTGTATTTCAGCGCAAGTTCGGCCGGAACCGTGGAGGTCAGCGCCGGGCGGCCAAAAAACGGCAGGTATTGCCCGCCTTGGGCATGCATATCCGCCACGATGGCGATATTGCCACCGGATTTGAGGTGGCGCACCATCTCGACCATGCCGCGTTTGCCCTGCTGGAACATCGGTTTGCCGGTGGCAGAGATGGCTTTGACATAGTGGTCGTTGAAATAGGGGTTTGCCATGCGGCGATACAACGACCCCATGTTGAACCCCATTTGCACCAGTTTGGAGCGCGCCGCATCGTAGTTCCCAAAATGCCCGGTCACCAGCACCACCGGCTGACCAGCAGCGCGGGCGGCGTTCAGGGCCGCAAGGCCCGGACCGGTCAGCGGTGCAGCACGCGCCCGGGCCCAGAATGGCGCGCCGGCGTAAAGCTCCGCCAGGGTGCGGCCGACATTGTCTGCAACCTCATGACAGAGGGTTTCCACCTCGGCAGGACTGAGATCGGGGCGCGTGTAGGCCAGATTGCGCCGCACCCGTTTGTGAAACCCGGTGATCGGTGCGAGCTGGCGCAGCACCCAGCCCATTGCCGACACGCGCCGACGGTAGGGGATCAGGTTCAACCCGCCAATCAGGCCCCGAAGAAGCAGATTGATCGAGAAATATTTGAAACGTTCGGAGCGGGTTAGCTCGGAAGGGGCAGCGGGCATTGGGTCGGGCCTGTCCTAGATCGTTGTCCGGCGACGGTACACCATAGCGGCCCCGGACGGCAGGGACAAGAAACCCGCGCCAGATCCGGCGCGGGTTTTTCGTGTCTTGCGGGCCAGCCCCGGTCGCCCATCGTCCTGGGCCATCGGGACAGCGTGCAAACGGGACTGCGTGCAAACGGGACCTGAAATCAGGCACGGACGGAGATCAATCGTCGTCGTCGCCGTCGTCTGACTTCAGTTCGATATCGCCGTTGACGACCATCTCGCGCAGGGTATTGACGATGAGGCCAAAGGCCGCTTCGCCATCGGAGCGCTTGATCCGGCCAAGCTGGTTTGCCTCTTCGCGCAGGTTGTTGGCCATCCGCGAGGACATGTTTTCCAGAAGGAACGTGACCGAGGCGACGTCGTCTTCTTCGGTTGCAAAGGCGATCGCGGTGGTGATCTCTTGCGGCCCGAGCGCCCGCACCAGTTTCGGCACATCCACGGCTTCGACCTTTTGCGCGATGAGCGCGAAGGTGAAGATGGACTTGCGCACGTCGATTGCGAATTCCTCGTCTTCCTCGTCCAGTGCCGTCAGCACCTCCTCCCGTTTCGCGGCTTGCGATTGGGTGAGGATGGCGCCGATCCGTTGACCCGGCGTCTGCTCAAAGGCGACCTGGGGCCGCGCTTCGATTTGCGACGCCAGCGACAGGCCGATCCTGTCCACCGTGTCCGGCGTGACATTGCTGGTCTGGCTGACCGCATAGGTGATGCGGCGGGCCAGCGGGCCCGGCAGGTGCTGCAACATCTCGGCCGCCTTGGCGGTGTCGATCTTGGAGAGCAGAACCGCGGCCACCTCGGTGCTTTCGGCCTGGGCGAGTTGCGCCAGGTCTTCTGGCGGCAGTTTGCGCAGCCGTTCCCAGGGGTCGCCAAACTGCCGCACGCCCGCTTCTTTGCGAAGCCGGGAATGGGTGTGGCGGCTGATTTTTCCTTCCATCGCGGTCAGGGCACCTGCCAGACCGTTGGGGAAGGAGAGCCCCACATTTTCAAGTTGCTCCGCAAATTCGGCAGCAACGGCCTCGACGGTCTGGCGATCCACCAGACGCATCTTGCCCATTTGCTGCGTCAACTCCAGCTGCAGATCGTCAGGCAGCTCTTCGAGCGGTACGTCGGCGCCTTCGTTCAACAGAAGGCGCACGACGATTGCGGCTTTGGCTTTCCCACTAAGTTGTGGGCTGCCCCCCATGAGAGACGGGGACGGCGAGGGTGACGAAAAACTGTCAAGACCGCCGCCCAGTGGCGCCATAGGGAGCGCTAACGCTGATGATTGTTCCATTCTTGAACCTAGACCCGAAAAGATTCTCTTTCTGTCATGGGTCACGATAGGCCTTCAGCAGTAAAGAAAGCCTGAAGTTTAGTAGTTAACGGTCACACCAGTTTCGATTGCGCGCCGCAGGGAGGCTTCGGCCCAGGTGCCAGCGCCGCCGCGTGCCTTGATTTCCTTCCATTCGGCCAGGGCCTGAGCATATTCTCCATTGGCCACAAAGCCTTGTGCCATATAGCTGCGCGCAAGGATGTTGTCGGGATTTTGCGCGATTGCCTGTTCGTAATAGTCGTTGGCAAGGTCGGTTCGACCCAATTTGCGATTGGTGAACCCCCAATAGGTCAGCACCCGGCTATCCGTCTGATCCGGGTGCGCGGCGAGCACGGCCTGCGCATCGTCGAACCGCTCCAGGTAGGCCAGCTCGCGCGCGGTTTCCAACAATTGCTGGCCGTTCATCGACGATTCTTCCGGCTTCACGCATTTTTGGGTTTCTTGATCCCAGACCCGCTTGCCCCAGCATTTCTTGGTGGTTTCACTGGGTGTTGGCGGTGTGGTGCTGTCGCTTCCGGCAGCGAAAACAGAAATCGGGAGTACGAGTGCAACGGCGAGAGCTGTGAGACGCATGATAACCTCCTGTGCGCTTGTCATATGTGACTACGATGAAAACACGGCAGGGGCGCAAACTCTTCATTCACGAAACCGTGATCACCGGCTTTGCCGCTGTTGACGGGTCTGACAAAAATGGCCCCGCCAAAAGAGGCGAGGCCATGGGGGTACTTTTCCGCCGGTTGATGCCAGCCGGGTCATCTCCGTCGGGAGAGGTCAGTCGCCGAACACACGTTTGAAGATCGTATCGACATGTTTGGTGTGATAGCCCATGTCGAATTTCTCGTTGATGCCATCCTCGCCCAAAGCGGCGACCACCTCGCCGTCGGCCAGCAGCAATTCGCGGAAATCGAGCCGCTCCTCCCAAACCTTGAGCGCATTGCGCTGTACCATGGAATAGGCGTCCTCGCGGCTGACACCCGCCTGTGTCAGGGCCAGCAAGACGCGCTGGGACATCACCAGACCGGGGAATTTGTTCATATTGTCGAGCATGTTCTGCGGGTAAACCAGCATTTTGTCGATCACGCCGGCCAGACGATGCAGGGCGAAATCCAGCGTCACGGTGGTATCCGGACCAATCGCGCGCTCGACCGAGGAATGCGAGATATCCCGCTCGTGCCAGAGGGCGACGTTTTCCATCGCCGGGATCACGGACATGCGGACCAGACGCGCCAGACCGGTCAGGTTCTCGGTCAGCACCGGATTTTTCTTGTGTGGCATCGCGGAGGAGCCTTTTTGGCCCATGGAGAAAAACTCCGCGCCTTCCAGCACTTCGGTGCGCTGCATGTGGCGGATTTCGACCGCGATGTTTTCGATCGACGAGGCGATCACGCCGAGGGTGGCAAAGAACATGGCGTGACGGTCGCGCGGGATCACCTGGGTGGAGATCGGCTCCGGCGTCAGGCCGAGCTGGGCGCAAACATGTTCTTCGACCGCTGGATCGATATTGGCAAAGGTGCCAACCGCGCCAGAAATGGCGCCGGTGGCGATTTCCGCGCGCGCGGCGACCAGACGGGCCCGGTTGCGGTCCATCTCGGCGTAGAACCGCGCAAAGGTCAGGCCCATGGTGGTCGGTTCGGCGTGGATGCCGTGGCTGCGCCCGACGCGGACGGTGTCCTTATGCTCCAGCGCGCGCTTTTTCAGCGCCGCAAGCAATTTGTCCACGCCAACCAGCAGCAGGTCGCTGGCGCGCACCAGTTGCACGTTGAAACAGGTATCCAGGACATCCGAAGACGTCATCCCCTGGTGCACGAAGCGCGCCTCGTCACTGCCGACATGTTCGGCCAGATGGGTCAGAAAGGCGATGACGTCATGTTTGGTCACGGCTTCGATCTCGTCGATGCGAGCGACGTCGAATTCCACGTCCTTGGCTTTCCAGACCGCGTCTGCGTTTTCGCGCGGGATCACGCCGAGGTTGGCCATGGCGTCGCAGGCATGGGCTTCGATCTCGTACCAGATGCGGAACTTGCTCTCGGGTGACCAGATGGCAACCATGTCGGGGCGGGAATAGCGGGGGATCATAGGCGAATGCACCTCTGTCAGATTTGCGCGGCAGATATCCGGCGTCATAAGCGACACCGGGACAAACGGCAAGAGGAGGGCCGCAGGCAGGGTCAGCCCCCGGGCGTTGTGCGCGGCGCGCGTGGACCGGTCTGCGCGGCTTTCCCGTGGTCTAGCCCGAGGGGTCGACGAAGAGGTCTGGTGCGTCGGGCGCGGTTTCAATGCGGGTGTCGACGCGGGCGCTCTGTTCCAGGGTCCGGTGCACCGGGCATTTATCTGCGATTTCCAGCAGCTTGTCGCGCTGACCCTGATCCAGGGGGCCGCGCAACTGGATCACCCGCATGAAGCGGTCAATCATCGCGGGCCCGGAGGGAATGGCATCCTGGGCGTGGACCTTGTCATGGCAGACCTCGACGCTGATCGTCTCCAGTGGCCAGCCCTTGCGGCGGGCATACATCCGCAGCGTCATCGACGTGCAGGCGCCAAGTCCGGCCGCCAGAAAACCATAAGGAGACAGACCGCGATTGTTGCCACCATAGGCTTCTGGCTCATCCGCGAGAAGATGGTGAAACGGGCCGTTCTGAACATCCTGAAGAAATCCGTCGCGGTCAGCTTCGGTGACCCGGATGACCCCCTCGGGGGCGCCGGGGGGCGGGGCCGGCGGTTTCATCTCCACATAGCGGGTGGCCCAGGTGGCAATGACCTCGGCGGCATATTCCGCATCCCTCGCATCGGTGATCAGGTGGTCCGCATCATCGAGGGTGACAAAGCTCTTGGGGTGGCGCGCGGCCTGAAAAATCTCGGCAGCCTGGTCGATGCCAACAGTATCGTCGCGCGGTGCGTGCAGGACCAGGAGTGCAGCGTTCAAATCCGCAATAGCGGTGGCCAATTCGACCTGGCCGATGTCGTCGACAAAGTCCCGCCCGATCACAAAGGGCCGTCCACCCAGCGTGACTTCGGCCTGACCGTCGCGCTGGATGGCGGCCAGCGCATGGTCGAAATGATGGGCCACGTGACCGGGGTCAAACGGCGCGCCAAGGGTCACGACTGCCTTGGTCGAGGGAATGCCGGCACGGGCGCGCAGTACTGCCGCACCGCCAAGCGAATGCCCGATGAGCAGATCCGGAGCCATGTTGCGGCTGGCCAGTTCCCGCGCCGCGGCAATCAGGTCCTGAACGTTGGAGCTGAAACTGGTATTGGCAAATTCCCCCTCGGAATGGCCAAGCCCGGTGAAATCAAAGCGCAAGACCGCAATGCCCATCGCCGACAGACGCGCGGCAATCCGCCGAGCGGCGGGGATGTCCTTGGAACAGGTGAAGCAATGGGCAAAAAGGGCGGTGGCCAGGACCGGGCCGGTCGGCAGGTCGAGCCGGGCCGCCAGCTGATGCCCGGCGTGACCAGAAAAGGTGAGACGTTCTGTGGGCATAAGACGGGCTTTCCAAGGCTTGGCTTTTGCGGGGCGATCTTTCTAAACTGTGCGGATGGGCGGGGCACGACAAGGCTGCGGTGGCAGGCGTCACGGGAAGGTGAAGGAGCGTCACATGGAGGTCGAGCAGATCAACGGCATCGGGCGGTTCCAGCCGCTGGACGGGCGCGACCGGCAGATGTGGCACCGTCTGGCGCGCTTTTGCCATGACCAGCCGTTGGCCTTTGACCGCGATCCCACGACCGGCCATGTCACCGGATCTGCCTTTGTGCTGTCGTCGGATCTGACATCGGTCTTGCTGACCCATCATGCCAAACTGGACCGGTGGTTGCAGTTGGGGGGACATTGCGATGGGATCATGGACGCATGTTTCGTCGCCCAGAAAGAAGCCTATGAGGAAAGCGGCCTGTCGCGTCTTCGGTTGTTGACGCCCGACGTTTTTGATGTGGACATTCATGAAATCCCCGCGACCGCCAATGCGCCGGCGCATCTTCACCACGATGTGCGCTACCTGTTTGTGGCAGAGCGGGGCGAGGCGCGGGCGAGTGCGGAGTCGCATGCGCTGGCCTGGGTGCCTCTGTCAGAGCTGGATCGGTTCACGGGAGCGGACAGCGTGCGGGTCGTAGCCCGTAAATTGCCCCTGTGGCGGGAACGGTTGGGCCTGTGACATTTCCGACTGTGACTTCTGCTGCGGCGACAAAACAGGTGATTGCCGTGCTGCGGCGCCTGTGCTGGGTGATCCTGGGGTTGGCGCTGTTCTGCCTTGTGGCCGGATACCTCGGTGGGCTGCACCCTGCCGGCGACAGTCTTGCGGTGTTTCGGGTGCCCTTCGCGGGCATCGCCATGATCTTTGCCTTTGTTCTGCGACAGGCGCCGGTGGCGGCGCTTGCAGGGCTTGTGGCGACGTTTGCGCTGTTGGTGAATTGGTTTGGGCACAGTCCTGGCGCGGATCGCGCTCTGCGCGCCGGGCCGGCAGGCGAGGGGCTGACGCTCTACCAGCAGAACATGCTCTACAAGAACGGTGGCAACGCTGCGCTGGTCAAAACGATCCTGGAGTTGCAGCCGGATGTTGTGACGCTGGAGGAGGTCTCCGCGCGCAACAAGACCGTGCTGACGGCGCTGCAGGCGCACTACCCGGTGCAGCAGTTCTGTCCCTTTCGCCAAACCGGTGGCGTGGCCGTGCTGGCCCGCGACTGGGATGTTATCGCGCGGCTGCCGTGCCAGCCCGACCTTGGGCTGGCGGCGTTGCAGGTGCGGACCGATCAGGGCCCTGTCTGGCTGGCGGCGCTGCACCTGCCGTGGCCCTGGCCCTACGGGCAGGAGGTCAAAGTGGCAGAAACCGTGGCGCAGCTTGGGGCATTGCAGGGCCCGATGGTGCTGGCCGGCGATTTCAACGCGGTGGCGTGGTCGACAGCGGTTGGCCAGATCGCTGCGGCCGGCGGCATGGCGCGCGTTGGTCCCTATGTGGGCACCTTCGACCTGCCGGTCGTCGACTACTCAGTCGGGATTGATCATGTGCTCGCCCCCAACGGCTGGGGCGATATTACCGTGATGCCGAAATTCAATTCCGACCATCATGGGGTTCTGGCGCAACTGTCCCCACTGGCACCAGCGCAGTGAAACTGTACGTTCGTGCATCAGGGTGATGCAGCTGCTAAGGATCTGCTCCATGACTGAGATTCTCCAGACCTCCATCCCCTATAACCCACTGATCCCCCAGCGGCTTCCCGGGATACAGCCGCTGAACCCGGAGGCATGGCTTGAGTTCGACACCGCATTTGCCGCCCAGATGGCCGCGCGGGACCGGCTGTTGGCGACCGCCCGCGACGATGTGTTGCGGGCCGATCCGGCAGCGCAGGAGGCGGCGCAAGAGCTGTTGGATCTGGTGATGGCGCTTCGGTATGGCGTTTCGGGCGCTGCGGAACAGGTCCACCGCCCCGATGGTCAGATCGTCCCGCTGGACCGCGACGCCCCGATGGTGACGCTGGGCCGTCTGGTGCAACAGGATCTGTGTCTGCTGCAAAAGCCAGAGGGTGCTGCCGAGCATGTTCTGACCGCAGCGGTGTTGTGCTTTCCCGCCAGCTGGACCCTTGCGGAGAAGTTTCAAAAGCCACTTGTCGCGATCCACAACCCGGTGTCGTCGTACACAGGCGATGTGGCCCGACGGGTGCAGCGATTGTTTGATGGTGTCCAGCCAGGGCGACCGTTGTGGCGGATCAATGCCCTGTGGTACGCGGACCCCAGCCTGCACCAACCCCGCCGCGAGGCCGACCCCCGGCCCACCTCAACCCCTGACACCCAGCATTTCCTGCGCAGCGAATTGCAATCCATCTATCGCTTGCCCCACACACGTGCGGTGGTGTTTTCGATCCACACAACGGTGATGCGGCGGCAGGATGTCCTGGCGCAATGGGGCGGGCACTGACCCCCGGGGATGAAAATCCCGTGCCCCTTTTTTGTTGGGGCCTGGGTCATTGAATACGCGGGATTTGGAAAAGCGGGATTTGGAGGAGCGGGGCTGTGCGGCGTGGCGCCGATCCCGCGGCTTTTGTCAGCGGGCAACTACCGCAGGGCGGCGTGGACCAGCTCTGACGATTGCAGGAACATCAAGAGAGTCAGCACCCCCATCATCTGAACGCTAAAGCGAATATCGCCTCCCCGGACAAGGTTGACAGCCGCGGCGGTCACGCCCAGCGGCAGGGCAAAAATCGCGAGGATCGCGGTGAGCGCCCAGGCCGAAACCACGTTCGCGGTCCAATTGGGCCGTGCAATAAGCCCGGACATTTTCTGATAGGCGCCGGAAAACTGGCCTGGAGTCGCCGTTTTGCGCCGCTCGATGATGCGGTCGCATTCGATGGTGATGGCACCGAGGGTTTCCTCCACCGGTGCAAAGGGCGAGACGGGCGCACGGTTCTGTTCGGCCCGTTGGTGGGGCGCGTCGTCCCCGTCCAGAATTTCGCCTTGCAACAGGGGGATTTCCATCCGTGCGGCATAGCTGTCAAAGGCCAGAACCGGTCGCGCGCGACGCGGGTCACGCCGTCCAACCGGTCGTGCGCCGTCCCGATCGACCGGGATCTGGATATCTGCGGCGATATCGTCGGCCTCTGGTGCAAAAACCGCGAGGAAGGCGGCGCGATCAAGCACAACCGCAGTGTCGAGCCATTCCACCGTGGTCGCATCAAGCTGCGTCAGCAGCCTGTGCAGAACGCGGGCCAACAACAGCTCGGTCAATTCCTCATCTGTTTTTTCGGGGAAGCGCGGCTTGAAAATCACGTCCAGCTCGCTTCGGCAAGCGGTGCCGTTCAACTGGCGCATGGGCGAGGGGCTGCGGCGGTGGCGCAGCTCGATCATATAGTGATCGCATTCCAACAGGATCCGATGCGCGCGCCGGGCTTGGAACTGGTCGACCTCATGGCCGTAGTCTTCGAGTGTGCCCACCACGCTGGTCGACGCCGTTGCCAGCGCTGTTTCATCGCGCGTCGCAAATCCCAGTCTGCCGCGAAACGTGGTCGCGGACACATTCTGTGTCATCTGATCCAGCACCGTGAAATCCTCTTTCGATTGCGTTCACAAACAAGATAAAATTTGAAAGAGCGGAAAGTTTGACAGAGCTGGCGGTTTTATCTACGTCGCGAGATCTCCATCCGGGCGAAACAAGGCAAATAAAAATATATTAAAATTCAATAGATTAAATCGCCTTGCTGGCGTTCAGGTCCTTGGATTGGGGCCAAAGATGGGCGCGCCGTGGCCATATTGATGCCTCAGCTGTTACAATCTTCCTGATGCGGTGTTGATTGTTTTTGGCGGAGTCGCGCCTCAGGATCCGTCGATCTGACGCCCCATAATGGCAAGCGATTGCTGATAAACGGTGGCGGCATTCCACTGTTTGAGCACCTCGTAGTTCGCGTCACCCGGTTGGTAGCCGCGTCCGGGCTTCCACCCTTTCTTGCGCAGAAAATGCGCAGTCGAAGCCAGCGCATCCCCCATGTCATAGAAATCCACCCGCCCGTCGCGGTTCCAGTCCTGCCCATAGGCCAGCGCGTTGCCGGGCAGGAACTGGGTATGGCCCAGTTCCCCATGTTTGGCGCCGCGGGTATTTGAGGTGATGGCGCCCTGATCGACAAGTTTCAGCGCCCCGATTGCATGGGGTTCAAAGAACGCCGCACGGCGGCAGTCATAGGTCAGCGTGACAATCGCCGAGACAACCTGACTGTCGCCCATATAGCTGCCAAAGGCGGTTTCCATGCCATGAATGGCAATCAGGAGACCGGCAGGCACACCATATTTTTTCTCGAGTGCGGCAAAGAACTCGGCGTTGCGGGCCTTTCGTTTGCGGCCCTGGGCGACAATGGTGTTGGCGCCACGGATCTGCATGAATTTTTCCAGCGTGTATCGAAAGCTCTTCTGGTTGCGATCCGCGCTGATGGTGCCGGTTGCGTAGCGGGCATTGGCCAGCGCCTGAAGCCCCGATTGGCGTACACCGGCGCGTATTGCCGTGCGGGCGAAGTCGGACTTCCAGGCCTCAAACCCGGCGGCGGTATTGCCGCAACTGGCGGCGTCGCTTGTCGTGGGGATTGCCAGAACGGCAAGGCAGGTCAGAAAACATATGCCAGCTGGGCGGAAAAAGCGCATGGGGAACCTCGAACAACAGGGTGTTGTTTTCCAATCTACGCAGAACTGCAGGCGCGGATCATCCCCTTTTTAGGGGGAAACCCGTTCAGAACACCGCATCCTGTGCCGCAAGGGCAAGCCCGTCGGCAACGGCCGTCATCGCGCGCTCGGTCTCTATCTCTGCATTCGGGCAAAGGGTCTGCATTGCGTCCCTGACGGCCGACAACAGCGCGGAGCCACCGACCATGACGCACCGGTCCACGGCATCAGGGGCAATATTTGCCAGCCGCAGGGTCTCTGCCGCTTCGGCGCGGATGTCGTCGACCATGGCGGCCAGGGTCTGGTTCAGCGCGGTGCCGGTCAGGGGGGCCGCCAGTCCAGGGTCGATCAGCCGGAGGTCAATCATTGCAGCTTCGCCGTGCGGGCCATTGGAATTCGCCCGGATCTTGCCCGCCTCGGTGGCAAAGGCGAGATCATGGCCCAGTTCCTCGTCCAGCACCCGCACCAAACGGGTCAATTGCGTCGGATCTTCGGCGTTGCGCGCCAGGTCTTGGGCCGCGCGACGGCTGTCGGCGCTATAAAGAAACGGGATCATCGCCCAGGTCGCCAGATCGTTGAACATCCGACTGGGGGCGGGCAGGGTGCCACTGCCAAAGCTGTTGCGGATCATCGCCCCACGGCCCAAGTGCGGCATCACATGGTCGATGCTGATCTGGCGGTCGAAATCGGTGCCCCCCAGACGCAGGCCGTGGCTGGCCAGGATCGTGCTGCCGCCGGTTGCGGTCTGTTCAAAACAGGTGAAATCCGAGGTCCCGCCGCCGATGTCCACCACAAGACCTATGCCGGGATGTGGCCGGGCCGCGCGCAGTGCCGCTTCGGGTTCGTTGAGAAATCGCACATCCGCGAACCCCGCCTTGAGATAGCAGGCCCGCAGATCCTCTTCGGCGCGGGCGTTGCGGGCCTCATCCTTGGAGTGAAACTTGACCGGGCGCCCTGACAGCGCGTGGCTGAATTCCAGCCGGGTTGCCGTTTCGGCCCGTGTTTTCACCTCGCGCAGGAAATGCGCGATCACATCGGTGAAATCCATCATCACGCCGCCCAGTCGGCGTTTCTCATACAGCAGCGGTGTTCCGAGCAGGCTTTTGAGGGCGCGCATGAAACGGCCCTCGTCCCCTTCGACCAGGGCGCGCGTCGCGCTGCGGCCAATCCGCATCTGTTTGGTGTCACTGTCGAAAAAGATTGCTGTTGGCAGCGTGGTTTCGCCCGGCTCCAGTTCGACAAGCCAAGGTCGGTCGGCCACGGTCACCCCGGCGGCAGAGTTCGAAGTTCCAAAATCGATGCCAAGGGTCTGGGGTCGGGGCATTGGGCCATCTCTCGCGCTTTACAAGGCTGGCAGCCCTACAACATGCGCGAAAACCGCTCAACCGGGATCTGACCTGTGGGGAAAAAAAGGGCGCCCACTGGGAGGCGAGACGCCCTGCCGCAGCGTGGTCATCACGCAGACAACCAAATGCGGAGAAGGTGTTGATCCTGGTGGGGGCAAGCGCGGCCCCCGGACAAAAAGAGGATAGAGGTAGTTGACTGAACAGTCAATAAAATTGAACGGCACGTTGGGCACGCGAGAGCGGACAAGCGATGCACCACGGCAACGAGGGGCGCGCGGCCAGGCCCCTTGAGACGACCAGAGATGCCGAACGAAAAAAGAGCGCCCGATTGGGGCGCTCTTTGTCGTTCACAACCAAGCCGGGATTAGCAGCTGTAGTACATGCCGTATTCAACCGGGTGAGGCGTGTGCTCGTAGGTTTCGACCTCTTCCATCTTGAGCTCGATATAGCCCTCGATCTGGCCTTTGGTGAACACGTCGCCCTGCAGCAGGAAGTCGTGGTCTGCCGCCAGGCATTCCAGAGCTTCGCGCAGCGAGCCACAGACTGTGGGGATGCCGGCCAGCTCTTCTGCGGGCAGGTCATAGAGGTTCTTGTCCATGGCTTCGCCCGGATCGATCTTGTTCTTGATGCCGTCAAGGCCGGCCATCAGCAGGGCTGCGAACGCCAGATAGGGGTTTGCCGCCGGATCGGGGAAGCGCGCTTCGACGCGTTTTGCCTTCGGGGATTCGGTCCATGGAATACGCACGCAGCCAGAACGGTTGCGGGCGGAATACGCGCGCAGAACGGGGGCTTCGAAGCCCGGGATCAGACGCTTGTAGGAGTTGGTGGCCGGGTTGGTGAAGGCGTTCAGCGTCTTGGCATGCTTCAGGATGCCGCCGATGAAATACAGCGCTTCCTGGCTCAGATCCGCGTATTTGTCGCCTGCAAACAGCGGCTTGCCGTCTTTCCAGATCGACATGTTCACATGCATGCCGGTACCGTTGTCGCCGGCAATCGGCTTGGGCATGAAGGTGGCGGATTTGCCGTAAGCGTGGGCCACGTTGTGGATCACGTATTTGTATTTCTGCAGCTCGTCGGCCTGTTTGGTCAGGCTGTCAAAGATCAGGCCCAGTTCGTGCTGACAGGACGCCACCTCGTGGTGGTGCTTGTCGACCTTCATGCCCAGACGCTTCATGGTGGAGAGCATCTCGGAGCGCAGGTCCTGGGCTTCGTCGACGGGGTTGACCGGGAAGTAGCCGCCCTTGACGCCGGGACGGTGGCCCATGTTGCCGGTTTCGAATTCCGCATCGGTGTTCCAGGAGGCGTCGGTTGCATCGACCTCATAGGACACTTTGTTGATGGAGTTGGAGAAACGCACATCGTCAAAGAGGAAGAATTCCGCTTCGGGGCCCATGTAGGCCACATCGCCGATCCCGGTCGCCTTGAGGTAGGCTTCGGCTTTTTCGGCGGTGCCGCGCGGGTCGCGGTCATAGGCTTCACCGGTGTCGGGTTCGACAACAGAGCAATGAATGCAGACAGTTTTTTCCGCGTAGAAAGGATCCACATAGGCCGAATTGGTATCGGGGATCAGTTTCATGTCGGAGGCTTCGATGGATTTCCAGCCGGCGATCGAGGACCCGTCGAACATGAAGCCTTCGTCGAGGAAGTCTTCGTCGACTTGATCGGACATCAGGGTCACGTGCTGCAGTTTGCCACGTGGGTCGGTGAAGCGGATGTCGACGTATTCCGCCTCTTCATCCTTGATCAGCTTAAGAACTGCGTCCTTGCTCATTTGAAGTTTTCCTCCGTCAAAAAGCTTTGGTGTTTTTGGTGGTTTGTTTACAGCGCGTCAGAGCCGGATTCGCCGGTGCGGATCCGGATGGCCTGTTCTACGGGGCTGACAAAAATCTTGCCATCGCCGATCTTGTCAGTTTTTGCGGCGGCGACGATCGCTTCGATGGCGGCGTCGACCTGGTCGTCATCCAGAACCACCTCGACTTTGACCTTGGGCAGAAAGTCGACGACATATTCCGCACCGCGGTAAAGTTCGGTGTGACCCTTCTGGCGGCCAAAGCCTTTCACCTCAATGACTGAGAGCCCTTGCACGCCAACGTCCTGCAGCGCTTCCTTCACCTCGTCCAGTTTGAACGGCTTGATGATGGCTTCGATCTTTTTCATGTCGGGGCTCCTCGCAACCTTGTTGACGAAGGTCAGATCATTTTCAACTAAAGGTCACAACGTGAAAGCTGAGGGGGACCGGGGCAGTGGGAGGTGTTTCCCAACCCTGTGACTAAAGTTTGGGCGATGAGGTTAAAAAATAGGCGAAACTGAATCGCCATCTGCCGTGAGGTCTGAAAATCAGGCAATCGCTGCGGGCCGAGTGATTGAAAAGGATGCATTCGGGACAGGAATGCTGCCTGGTCCGACCGCATGGCGGGAGGAGTGGGGCGTCGGGCGCTGTCGTATCGCGCAAGACATTGGGCTGGATACCGCTGAAGTTGTCCGGTGAGGGGGCGCTGCCCCCGGCCTGCGGCCGCCCCCCCGAGGTATTTGGGAAAAGATGAAGGGGGGGGCGGTTGGCTCCGCCCCGGTGGACTGTGCTTGCGTCGGTATGGGGGCTGGCGGGTGGCTCCCTGGTCGTCGGTGTTGTCAGACTTGGGGGCGGAGCTGGCTGTCGAACTCATGGGCGGAGAAGAGTTCCAACCCGCGCGCGTAGAGAATGGCGGGGTGGCGCAGCCACAGTTGCAGGCAGGTCACCTCCTGCATTCCCGCGTCAGTTATGTAGGCGTCATCTATCAGAGCGGCCGCTTGCACGCGGGCCTCATGTTTTCCGAACATCGCCTCCGCCCGCCAGTCCCGCACCAGCACAAGGTGATGCGCGGGCAATGTGATCCCCGCCTGTGGTGCGGCGTCGCCAAGCGCGGATTTGGAAAAATGCACCATGCGGCTGCGACCGGAGACATGCGTCACCGCGGTGACCGGGCAAAGCCCCCGGTCGCGGGTGATGACGTCTGCGCCGGGGCCTAGCTCGTCCACCTTGCGAAACCCAGCGCGGGTCAGAACATCGGTTCCGGCGACCATGCCGCTGAGGGGGGCAAGGCCGCGTGTCTGCGGACACAGGCCACTATCGCCTTTGGGCGGCGGTGTGTGGGGGCGGTGGTAGGACATGGGCGCTCTCCGGTGATAAAACCCGACGGGCGCTTTGTGCGACAGGAATGTGGCGAAAGAAGGCCTGGCTGTGGGGGCTGGTGGGGGCGCGGCGCCGGGACGCGCTGAAATTGCTGCCGGAAGGTGCAAATTCCTCTCGCATCCCTCAAAAAGCTCTGCTAATCAGCGGCCTCACATCGGGGAATTCCCGATGGTCGTGCGGGTGTGGCGAAATTGGTAGACGCACCAGATTTAGGTTCTGGCGCCGCAAGGCGTGGGGGTTCAAGTCCCTCCACCCGCACCACTTTTCCGTGTAGATCACAGATCAACCGGTTTTTGGTGGCTGTGGCCGCCGCGGGTGCCGCGCTGTCCGGTTCCGCTGCCTGCGCGCGCTGCAGGCCGTCACGGGGCGGCGCGTTTTGGGCCGGGGCGTTCAAGCATCCTTAACTTCCAGCAAATACTACGTAAAAGGTCGTGTCTCGCCGACGAGGAATTTACGTGACGGATCATTCCATTTCAAAATCTTACATGCGAAAGCGTATTTTGCTGGCGCTGTCCTTTCTTTTTCTGTTTGCCGTTCTGTCAACATTGGGAACCCTTGTGGGCAAAAACGCGGAACGTGCGTTTGGCAAAAACCTCGCCGCCCTTGATATGGCGCTGACGTCGCTGACCGAATTGTCGACCGCGTTTGAGGTGCTGGTGCAAAACCCGCAGCCTGAGGAGGCCTATCTGGCGCACCGCAGAATACGAAGTGCGGCGCATACGGCTGAAAATGCGCTCAAACTGCTGGAAGCGGCGCAGAAGAGCGACGGATTTTCCGAGCTGACCGCAAGCCTGCTGGAGCGGGCGCAGCAGAACCCGATCTCGGAATTCAAACAGGTGCTGCACTTTGGGCGGATGCTGAACGAGCGGCAAAACAACAATACCAAACGGACAATGGTCAAGATCGCCGAAATGGCGATTGAGAAAACCAATGCCCTGCTGCCGCTCTATACGGAGATCTGGCAGCAGGAAGCCAATTCTTTTCGCGCCACCCGGACGCATCCGTATCTCTATATCATTGGGTCGCTGATCTTTTTTGGGATCGGGGCGGGGATTGCAGTGCGCCTGGTCTACTTGCCGATGGAACGGTCGGTTGTTGCGGCGCATCAGCAGCTTCAGAGCGAGAAGGACAAGGCCGAGGCCGCGTCGCGCTCCAAGACCATGTTCCTGGCCTTGATGAGCCACGAAATCAGGACGCCGCTGAACGGCATCATTGGGCTGACCGAAACGCTGAGCGACACGAATTTGACCAATGACCAGAAGGCGACGATCCAGTTGGTGAACAAGAGCGGCCATGCGCTGCTACAACTGCTGAACAATATCCTTGGGACCTCGCGCGGGGAGGTGATGGGCGAAGCGGACGAGAAAGAAGTCTTCTGCCTGACCGACCTGTGCCGGGATATCGTTGCGCTGTTCGGCTCTGAGGGGCGCAACAAGGGGATCGACGTCCGGTTTCAGGACGACGCCAATGCCGACCCCGTCTGGATCCGAAGCCGCAGCAGCCAGATCCGCCAGGTTGTGACCAACCTGGTGAGCAATGCGGTCAAATTCACCCATGTCGGGTCCGTCAGCGTGATCCTGGAGACAAGGCGCGTCGGGTCGCACTATGATGTCTCCCTTTCCGTTGTTGATACCGGGATCGGGATTTCGAAACAGGACATCTCCAAAGTGTTCCTGCAATTCCAGCAGGCCAATGACGAGATCATCAAGGATTACGGTGGATCTGGCCTTGGGCTGTCGATCTCGCAGAACATTGCCCAGGCTCTGGGCGGGGAGATCGACGTCGAAAGCGAGGCCGGCGTCGGGACCTGTTTCCGGTTCTGTTTCCCGGTCGAAGCGGCCGAAGCGCCCCAAGACACAGCCGTTGTTCCGGCGCATTTCATCGCGGAGGACCTCAAGGTGCTGATCGTCGATGACAATCGGGTCAATGTTCTGGTGGCCGAGCGAGTGCTCAACAAGATGGGCGTCGACATCCAGTCCGCTATGTGCGCGCAGGAGGCGATGACCGCGATCCAGACCTGGAAACCCGACATCGTGTTGATGGATATCCGGATGCCCAAGACGGACGGGCTGGAAGCGACGCGCCAGATCAAGAAGCTGGAGATGGAAAATGCCATTCCCCCGGTCAAGATCATCGGCCTGTCAGCGAACTACAGCCAGGAAGACATCGACCTTGGCCTGACCTCTGGCATGTGCACCTATATTGCCAAGCCGATCAATGCGACAAAGCTGGCCGAAGCGATCAGGTTCGCCACCCAAAAGGATGCGGCCTGAACGCGTGGGGAAAAATTGACGAAACCCGTAAAATTGAAACTGGAGTCCGCGTCTGCCCCTTGATGTCGCATGGAAAACTGACCGGCGGTCCGGGGCCGCGCGGCGGGCCCTCTCGGCCCGGCTGAAATCGGCGTTGAACAGGGGAACTCTCGCATTAGGTGCAAAGGAAGCGGCGATGTTTCCGAACTATTTACCGTCTGTGAATAAATATGGGCTGGTAATTGGTGTTCCAGGCCTTCGGTCTAGCGTTAGGATGTGTGTGAATATGGGCGATGCGTTCACAGTGGCTGTGACGGACTCCGCGACTTCGGTCCGCGCGACCATGCATTCCGGGCGCCAAATATGACAAAACCGTTCAAAATCCTGCTGGTGGATGATTGCGACGCGGATCGCTATTTCTTCAAGCGCAGCCTGCGCAAGGTGGATGCCGGGGCAGAACTTGTCGAGTTTTGCTATGCTGAGGACGCTTTGGGATACCTGACGCAGCAGGGGCGGTCGCAGTTGGATTGCGTCTTTGTCGATATCAACATGCCCCGTCTCAGCGGGTTCGAATTTGCCGACGCCTATCAGAAACTCTATCCTGACCTGTCCAATCCGACGCGGCTTTTTATCTGTTCGTCCTCGATGGCGCAGGTCGATGCGGAGCGCGCCTATCGCCATCCGGTCGTCACCGACTTCTGTGAAAAACCGGTTCCGTCAGAATTTCTGCGCTCCCTGATGTAGGCCGCCGTTTCCTACGGCGCGCGTCGCGCTCTGGCAAGGCAGATGAAGCGGAGCGGGCGGGGCGTTGATTCTGGCCTCGGCGGCGGATTGGGCGCGGAGACTTGCAAAAACCACATGGCAACATGTTGAAATTTGCAAACTTTGGCGGTTGAAATTTTCGTCTCGAATACCGTGTTCCGGACCCGTACTGGCGGAAAAATGCTGTTTGTGCAGGCGGTTCACAAATGTGAACTGACCCGTTTAGTTTCGCCGGTTTTCAAGACCTGTTCCTGAAATTCTTACATGTTAGCTCTCCGACAGGTCGGATCCGGGGATGGAGGATGGCCGGCCTGCAAATGACTTAGGAGCACTCATATCATGAGCACCAAAATGATTGCGGCGGGCGCCAGCGCGCTTGCCTTGACAACCGTCCTCGCGGCGCCCGCATCGGCGGGTCCGACCTATACCTCCGAAAATGGTGGCTCGTTTCAGTGGTACGGCCAGGTAAACCCAACCTTCCAGTCCTATGATGACGGCGAGGAAGATTTCAGCCGCCTGCTCGACAATGCCAACTCCGGATCCCGGCTGGGGTTCTGGGTCGAGCAGCCCTTTGGCGAGAACACGCTGAAGTTCCGGTTCGAGACCTCTCTGTCCCTGCGCGGCACCGATGGCGTCAACCAGAACGACCAGGGCGACGTGACCGACTGGACCCGGAGCGACCTGCGCCATGTTGACCTGCAATGGCACACCCCGCGGTCTGGCGTCTTCTCCATCGGTCAGGGCTCGATGGCGGCTGATGGCGCCACCGGGATCGATCTGTCCGGCACCGGTGTGGCGGCCAATGCCTCCGTTGCCGATGCCGCTGGGGGATACTTCCTGCGCGACGCGGCGGGCGCATTGACAGGGGTCGAAGTGGGCGACGTTTTCGCCACCTTTGATGGCTCCCGTCGCGGCCGCATCCGCTACGACTCGCCGGAATTCGCAGGCTTCACCATTTCTGCGTCCTATGGTGAGGACATCCTGACCGAAAACGCCGATACCGAGCAATATGACATCGCGCTGAACTATGCCAACGACGACCTCGGTGATTTCACGGTTGAAGGCGCGGTTGCTGTGAACTGGACCGACCGATCCGGTGCCGAACGGCGCGATACCATTGCCTCGGCTGCGGTTCTGCATGAACCAACAGGTCTGTCACTGAGCGTCGCAGGCGGCGATCGGGACACCGGCGGCAACTATGGTTTCGTCAAGGTCGGCTATACCGCCTCCTTGATCGCGGCGGGCAAGACCTCCTTCTCGATGGATTACTATGACGGGTCCGACATGGCCTCCGTCGGCGATACCGCAGAATCCTTTGGCATTGCTGCGGTGCAGAAGTTCGACAAACAGAACCTCGAAGCCTACGTCGCCTATCGTGAGTATTCCTACGACGACACCGCGACCACCTATCAGGACGGCCAGGCGATCCTCGCAGGGGCGCGCTGGAAGTTCTAAATTCGGCGGGGCAGTGGGTCGGTTCGGTTTTTACCTCGTGACCTGATCGACCACGCGTCCGTCCAATTCGGCAACGCCTCCGGGATTTTCTTCCGGGGGCGTTTGCTGTCTGACGGGGCAGGGTGGTCGGGGCAAACCCCGTGATCCGCCCGGCGCAGACCGATAAACCTTGCCTTTGCGCACCTAGTTGGGCGGTTCCGGGTCAATGCCCCTTGCACCGCGCGTCGCCGGCCAATAGAAGGCCACAAATTGTCTGGGGGCGGAGCCTGCGCGCGCGCCCCGAATCTCTATGGGGAATATGATGCAGGTTACTGAGACTCTGAACGAAGGTCTGAAGCGCGGCTACGCAATCACGATTCCGGCGACTGAGCTGGAACAGAAGGTCCAGATCAAACTGGCCGAAGCGCAGCCCGAAATCGAGATGAAGGGCTTCCGCAAGGGTAAAGTTCCGATGCCGCTCTTGAAAAAGCAGTTCGGCGCGCGCCTGATGGGCGAAGTGATGCAGGAAGCTGTTGACGGTGCGATGAGCAAGCACTTTGAAGAGTCCGGCGACCGCCCCGCGATGCAGCCCGACGTCAAAATGACCAACGAAGACTGGAAAGAAGGCGACGACGTCCAGGTCGAGATGACCTATGAAGCGCTGCCCGAGATCCCCGAAGTTGACGTGTCCGGCGTCACCCTGGACAAGCTGATCGTCAAGGCCGAAGACGAAGCCGTGACCGAAGCGCTTGAAAACCTCGCGGCCTCCGCTCAGGACTTTGAAGCCCGTGAAGACGGTGCCGCGTCCGAGGATGGCGATCAGGTTGTGATTGATTTCGTCGGCAAGGTCGACGGCGAGGCCTTTGACGGCGGATCCGCCGAAGATTACCCGCTGACACTCGGCTCCAACTCCTTCATCCCCGGCTTCGAAGAGCAGCTGGTTGGCGTGAAGGCCGGCGACGAAAAAGACGTGACCGTGACCTTCCCCGAAGAATACGGCGCTGAAAACCTGGCCGGTAAAGAGGCCGTCTTCTCCTGCACCGTCAAGGAAATCAAAGCCCCCAAGGCGGCCGAGATCAATGACGAGCTGGCCAAGAAATTCGGCGCCGAAGATCTGGACCAGCTGAAAGGTCAGATCTCCGAGCGTCTGGAAGCGGAATATGCCGGTGCCGCCCGTCAGGTGATGAAGCGTGCCGCGCTCGACGCCCTGGCCGATCTGGTCTCCTTCGACCTGCCGCCGTCGTTGCTCGAAGCCGAGGCCAAGCAGATTGCCCACCAGCTGTGGCATGAAGAAAACCCCGAAGTGAAGGGTCACGATCACCCCGAAATCGAAACCACGGACGAACACAACAAGCTGGCCGAGCGCCGCGTGCGTCTGGGGCTGCTGCTGGCCGAAATGGGTCAGAAAGCCGAAATCGAAGTGACCGACCAGGAAATGACCCAGGCGATCATGCAGCAGGCGCGCCAGTACCCTGGCCAGGAACGTCAGTTCTTTGAGTTCATCCAGCAGAACGCGCAGATGCAGCAGCAGCTGCGGGCGCCGATTTTTGAAGACAAGGTCATCGACCTGGTCTTTGAAAAGGCCAATGTGACCGAAAAAGAAGTGTCCAAAGAGGACCTGCAGAAGGCTGTCGAAGCCCTCGAAGAAGAATAAGACCCGCGGGCAGCGGTGCTGTCCAGTGAGGTTTGAAAAAGGCCGCCCCTCGGGGCGGTCTTTTGCGTGACAGCCGGGTCATTGTGCAGCGGCACGGTCGAAAACGGGAGCGTCGCAGGGGGCAAAAAGGCCGCGTCAGCGTTGCTGCGCGGCCTTGTCGTTTCTCGTGAATTGCTGCTGGGATGCAGTGGGTTACAATTCGATCTTGAACCGCGCAAACCCATCCGGTCCATCACCGGCCGGGCTGATGGTGACGCCGGGCACGCTGTCGACATAGTTTGATGCCTTCGGTCCGGTATCAAACAGAACCGAGGTGCCGGGCAGGGCTGCAAAACGCCAGTTGCCATCTGCCTTGGGGCTGATGGTGCCCTGTTCGACGATATAGCGCACGATCACATCGCGGTTGGTGTCGGGCCCTTCAAATACGATGGTATCGCCCTTGGCACCGGGGAAGCTGCCGCCGCCGCCTGCGCGATAGTTGTTGGTGGCGATAATGAACTCCTGCGCCGGATCAATCGGCGCACCGTTGAATTCCAGGTTGACGATCCGGTTCGCCTCGGGGTGGATCAACTCCCCCTTGGGGTCGAACATCGACGGCTGGCTGAGGTCGATCTGATAGGTCACGCCGTCGATCACATCGAAGTTATAGCTTGGGAACTCCGGGTTCAGCAGCACCTGGTCGGCCGCGCCGGGCTCCACCTGATTGAACATGCCGGCAGAGCGTTCCAGCCAATCCTTCACCTGCTGCCCGGTGACCCGCACCGCGCGCACGGTGTTGGGATAAAGGTAGAGGTCAGCGACGTTCTTGATCGCCACCGCGCCGACGGGCACGTCAGTGTAATAGTCCGGGCCACCGCGCCCGCCCGCCTTGAACGGCGCCGCAGCCGACAGGATCGGCAGCCCCTCATGGGCGGTGCCCTTCATCATCTGTTCGATGTACCAGGTCTGCGCGATCGACACGATCTGCACGGATGGATCATCGGCGACCAGCGCGAAATAGCTGTGCAACGGGGCGTCTGTTTCCCCCACTGCGCGGCGCACGTAGGCCAGAGTGGCATCGTGTTCGGCCTGCACGGCATCCAGCACGCTCTGATCGCTTTCGACCAATGCGGTCACCGAGCGGTCTTCGTTGCGTTGGGAAATCGGACGCGCTTCAGCGGCATGCCCCACGACGCGCCAACCGGCCCCGTCGCGCTCCAGCATCAGGTCGATCAGCCCCATGTGGCTGCCCCAATACCCGCCCATGACAGCGGGCGTGCCGTGGATGGTACCGGCCTCGGCGTCGACACCGGCAAAATCCGCATAGGTGGAGGAGGGAAACACCAGATGGCTGTGCCCGGTCATGATCGCGTCGATGCCCTCGACAGCTGCCAGTGGCACGGCGGCGTTCTCCATCCCATCGGTTTCATTGGCCGAGCCGATGCCGGAATGGGACAGGGCGATGATGATATCGGCACCTTTTTCTTTCATCTCCGGCACATAGGCCCGGGCGCATTCGACGATATCACGCGCCTGCACGTTGCCTTCCAGATGCTTGCGGTCCCAGTTCATGACTTGCGGCGGCACAAAGCCTATGAGGCCAATCTTGATCGGATGACGGTTGCCTGCGCCATCGGTCAGTTCGCGGTCCAGCAGAACATAGGGCGGCAGCAGGGTTTCATCCTCGCGCGGCGACGCGCCGGTCTCCTTGGCGACATTGGCGCAAACCACCGGGAAGCCGGCTCCGGCCAGCGATTTCATCAAAAAGGAAATGCCATAGTTGAATTCGTGGTTGCCCAGGGTCGATGCATCAAACCCAACCGTGTTCATCGCCGTGATGACAGGGTGCTGGTCGCCTTCCTTCATGCCCCGTTCGTAGGCGATGTAATCGCCCATCGGGTTGCCTTGCAGGAAATCGCCGTTGTCCAGCAGCAAGGAGTTGGTCGCCTCGGCGCGGATGTCGTTCACCAGCGATGCCGTGCGGGCCAGACCAACGGTGTCTACCGGCTTGTCGCCATAATAGTCGTAGGGAAACACATGCACGTGCAGGTCGGTTGTTTCCATCAGGCGCAAATGGACCTGACCGGCGGCGGCCTGAACGGAAAACGGATGCAACGCGATCAGACCGGCGCTGCCTGCAAGAAATGACCGACGATCAAGCTGGATGGGCATGTTCTACTCCTGAAAATGATGGCTGTCCCGGGATGGGGCCCCGACCCTGAGGGGTAGCCCCGTCATGTGACGACCGTATTGCAAAAGGTCCATTTGTGACCATTTGGTCAGTTTACACAAAAACAGGAATCAAGCGACGGGGATTTACGCTATCGCAAACCAGTCTCTCGCAGCATGCCGCGCCGTTTCGCTTCGTAGTAATAGCCGCGTGAATAATGTTTGACCGCCCGGTCCTGGCTGCCATCCGCCAGCATCCAGGCCCCTCGGAGGTAGCGCACCGCATATTTCAGATTGGTATCGGCATCGAGCAGATCGTCTGGTGTGCCGTCGAAGCCCATGGATTGCGCGGTGGCCGGCAGGATCTGCAACAATCCGTAATAGGGACGGTTGGTGGCCCAGGGGCGATGGGTGCTTTCACGGATCGCCAGCCGGTGAACGAGGCTGCGCGGTACTTCGTAATGATCGGCCCAGTAGTTGATTTTTTTCCGCAGCTCCGGAGTCTCATTTGGAAAGAGGGGCGGGCTGTAGGTGCGACTGACCTTTTCGGTACTGGCACAGCCTGCCACGGAGTTGAGGGAAAAAGCCGCCAAGGCGCACAAAAAGTGACGACGGTGCATGGTTTGGATCTCGGACCTGTTTCGCTGCCTGCAGGTTAGTCACGCATCGCATTTCGGCAAGTCTTTCGATCAGCCAAGCGCGGAGGTTCGCCGATCCGCGCCGGATTGCGCTGAAATCGGCGCATCTGCCGGCCTGTTTGGTCGACGGCAGCATGGAATTCACGCTTGCCTTATTGGCCGCTCTGGACCCGGCTGGCGCAGGGCCCCAGCGCGGCTTCCCGATAGGTTTGTCCCGCTTGGCCTGTATCTGCTGCGCATCCGGCCGCAGCTGAGCTGGCCGTAACAAGCGGATAGGTCGCGCCTTGGGCACGTGCCTTTTGGACATAGGACGGTCCACAGCTCGACAGAACACCAAGCGCCGCCAAGGTCAGAATAAAGTGGGAAACGGTCATTTTCGGAACCTCATCATCAAGAATGCAATAAATGTCTCGCTCAAGTCATAGCTGCGCCCGGTGCCCAGTGGAGAAGATGAAAACATAGCATTTTTGACAATGACAACCGAAGTTTTTGTAGATTTTTCGTCGATTAGGAATTCATTCAGGAGTGTTAAAATTGTAGGAAACCGGCCGTTGCTGATTAAGGTTTGAGTAAGTGATTTTATGGCAATGTAACGGTGCATCTGGTGACGGATGGCGCTGACACCGGGAGGTGGGATGCAGGTTTAGGACGGGACCACTCGCCCCCGTGTAACGGGACAACCTGAATAGGGGTGGATACAAAATACCACCCTAAATCCAAGATAGGTGCTCTATGTCCAGCATTTTGACAAACAACGGCGCAATGGTCGCTCTGCAGACCCTCAAGAACGTCAACGACGAACTGAACGATACACAGACCAGCATTTCGACTGGTAAAGAAATCGGATCCGCCAAAGACAATTCTGCGGTTTGGGCGATTTCCAAGACCATGGAATCCGACATTGCTGGCTTTGAAGCCATCGAAGAAGGCCTCGCCATGGGCGAAGCGACTGTTGCCGTTGCATCTGCCGGCGCCGAGCAGATCGTTGAAAAACTGACCGAAATCAAGGAACTGATCGTTTCCGCTCAGTCCGAGAACGTGGATCACGCGACGATCCAGACCGACATTGACTCCAAGGTCGAACAGGTCGAAGCGATCATCTCCGCAGCCCAGTTCAACGGTGCAAACCTGTTGAAAGACACGGTTGATGGCACCGAGTCCTCGCTCGGCGTTCTGGCATCGCTTGACCGTGAAGGCGCAGGCGGCACCGTGACAGCGGTTGAAATCAGCATCGACGCCGTCGGGTTTGAATCCAGCCTGGATCTGGCGTCTGATCTTACGTCGATCACCGATACAGACAGCGCTGCCTCGGCGCTGGAAGATATCGAGACCTTCCTGCAGACTGCGATCACTGGTGCCGCGGCGCTGGGTGCGGATGCTGCACGACTGGAAGATCAGTCCAAGTTTGTCGCGGAATTGGTGGACTCCATGTCTCTGGGTGTGTCGACGATGACGGACACCAATATGGAAGAAGCCTCGGCGCGCCTTTCAGCCCTGCAAACCCAGCAAGATCTGGCAACGCAGTCGCTGACGATTGCGAACGAAGCGCCCAGTTCGCTGCTGCAACTGTTCCGATAAGACCGTTCTAGACGGATCTGATTTTGTCGTCGGCCCCTTGGGGGCCGGCGATTTCGTTCGTCAATAAAGTGACCTTTCTGATTTCAAACGCGTTTTTAGATCGTTAGGCAGGCGACCTTCAGACCGGCACTGTTGACGTTAACGGACCGGTAAACTTCTTGAACTAAGGTTTAAGAGCATCTCAACAAAGATGGCGCCGCTCTGTTTCAGGGCTGGCAGGGTCTGAATGACGCATTGTTGTCTCTCAACGGAGACGTAAACCAATGGGGCCAAAGTCAGTCCCGAATGACGGAATAAACGTATGTCCAGTCTCTTATCGAATTTTGGGGCGATGGTTGCCCTGCGTACTCTCAAAGGCATCAACGAGGATCTGACTGATGTCCAGACCTCGATCTCTACCGGCAAACGGATTGGATCGGCCAAGGACAATTCCGCTGTCTGGGCAATTTCCAAGACTATGGAATCCGACATTGCCGGGTTTCGCGCGATCGAGGATGGGCTTGCATTGGGGGAGGCCACGGTTGCCGTCGCATCTGCAGGTGCCGAGCAGATCGTTGAAAAACTGACCGAAATCAAGGAATTGATCGTCTCTGCCCAGTCAGAGAACGTGGATCATGATACCATTCAGACCGATATCGCCTCTAAGGTCGAACAGATCGAGGCGATCATTGCTGCCGCGCAATTCAACGGCGCCAACCTCCTGTCAACCGATCTGGACGGCAGCGGCGCCACCCAATTGGGCATTCTGTCCTCATTGAACCGGGTCGGGCCGGGCGGCACTGTCACCGCCAGCCAAATCACCGTGGACTCTGTCGATTTCGAAGCGCAGCTGGACCTCACGGCCAGTCTGACCGCCATCACCGACACCACCTCTGCCGCCTCTGCCCTGGCTGAAATCGAAGGCTTCCTGCAGACCGCGATCACCGGTGCGGCAAGCCTCGGCGCCTCTGCGGCACGGCTGGAGGATCAATCGGAGTTCGTCGGGCGGCTGTCGGACGCGATGCAGCGGGGGGTGTCCACCATGGTCGATACGGATATGGAGGAGGCCTCGGCCCGGCTTGCCGCGCTCAAGACGCAGCAGGAGCTGGCGATACAGTCGCTGACCATTGCCAATGATGCGCCGCGCCTGATCCTGAGCCTGTTCCGACAATAACATGGCCTGGCACGCGGACCGGCCAACAGCAAAGGGCCGCCCGGATGGGGCGGCCCTTCGGTATTGATCCAAGACATATCAGCCTGATCAGGCGGTTGTGTCTTCGTCAGAAGCGTTGTCGGACGCGACCGGGGCATCGCCCTCGTCATCGTCAGACGCCGCGCTGCCGATATCGTCGAACAGTTCGGAGATTTCGAACTCTGCTGCGGCTTCTTCCTCAGCGGCCAGTTCCTGGATGGACTTGCCGGAGGCCTGAAGCTCTGCTTCTTCGACGGAACGGGCGACGTTCAGTTCGATGGTGACCATCACTTCGGGGTGCAGATGCACCTCTGCGATGTGCAGACCCAGCGCTTTGATCGGCTCGCGGATGATGACCTGCTTGCGGTCAACAGAGAAACCTTCCTCGGTTGCCACGTCAGCCGCGTCACGGGTGGTGACGGAGCCGTAGAGGTTGCCACCATCGGAGGCAGAGCGAATCACGACGAACTGCTGGCCGCTGAGCTTTTCGCCAAGCGCCTCGGCTTCTTTCTTGGTCTCCAGGTTGCGGGCTTCAAGCTGCGCTTTCTGGGCTTCAAAAGACTCGATGTTGGCGGCAGAGGCGGTCTTGGCCTTGCCCTGTGCCAGCAGGTAGTTGCGTGCGAAGCCGGGTTTGACGTCGACGACGTCGCCCATCTGGCCAAGCTTTGCAACGCGTTCAAGAAGGATAACTTGCATGTGTCAGTCTCCTTACTTCACAGCGTAGGGCAGCAGGGCGAGGAAACGTGCGCGTTTGATCGCACGGGACAGTTCACGCTGCTTTTTTGCCGAAACGGCGGTGATACGGCTGGGAACGATCTTGCCGCGCTCAGAGATGTAGCGCTGCAGAAGACGGGTGTCTTTGTAGTCGATCTTCGGCGCGTTGTCGCCCGAGAAGGGGCATACTTTGCGACGACGGAAAAACGGTTTGGCTGCCATGATTTAGCGTCCTTTTCTCAAGCTAAGATCAGCGGCGCTCGCGGCGGTCGCCACGGTCACCACGGTCGCGTTCGTCACGTTTCTGCATCTGAACAGACGGACCTTCGGCGTGTTCTTCGACCTTGATGGTCAGAACGCGCATGACGTCGTCGTGCAGGCGCATCAGACGCTCCATTTCCTGAACCGCCGAAGCAGGTGCGTCGGTTTTCAGGAAGGCGTAGTGACCCTTGCGGTTTTTGTTGATCTTGTAGGCCATCGTTTTGACGCCCCAGTACTCCTGCTCGACCAGCTTGCCGCCGTTGTCGGACAGAACAGCACCGAAATGTTCGATGAGGCCTTCAGCTTGCGTGTTGGACAAGTCCTGACGCGCAATCATAACATGCTCATAGAAAGGCATGCGAACTCCTGTTTGTGTCTGGGCGCATTTCATAGGCAGGGCAAATTCGCCTTCCGTTGCCCCACCACGAGAGTCTGCGCGGATCAAAGTGATACGGAAGGAAGCCCCCGCATAGACGGGTTTGCTGCAAAGCGCAAGCCGCCAGCGCGCCACCCGGAAAAGAGCTTTTCAATTCCACGCCCGGTGGGGGCGGCCTGCTGTCGGCGGGGGTGATCTGGCCCCCGACCGCCGCCACCTGCCGGGACGGGTTGAACGATGGCAGCGCGCCCCAGATCCCACGCCTTAAATCCGGTGAACCCGGCGCCGTGCCCCCCAGCAACCCGGCAAAGCCGCGGGCCATCAACTTGATGTGAGTCTGCAGTGAATAATCTCGCGAGGCTGGGTGTTCATGTACCAACACCCTATGTTGGCTTTTGCGGAATAGTACTTCGCCCCCGCATAGCCGACATTGCAATCATCGACACAAACCCAAGACACTGGAGTCCAACCCCATGAAAAAATTCCTGCTCGCCGCCGCGCTGACAGCCGCCGCCGCCACCTCTGCTTTTGCCGCGCCGGAACGCTACACGCTGGATGCAAGCCACAGCCAGATCGTCTTCACCTATAACCACCTTGGTTTCTCGACAGGGACCGGCATGTTCTCTGGTTTCGAGGGCGAGATCATGTTCGATCAGGAAGATCCGGCGAACTCCACCGTATCGGTCTCCATGCCCGTGAAATCGATGATCACTGGCTGGGAAAAGCGCACGCAGCATTTCATGTCCGATGATTTCTTTGGTGCCACCGATGATGAAATGGTGACCTTCAGCTCCACCGGCATCGAGGTGACAGGCGACGACACGGCGCTGATCACCGGCGACCTGACGCTGAATGGCGTGACCAAATCCGTGGTCCTGGACGCAAAGCTGAACCAGGTTGGCGATCACCCGATGGCAAACAAACCCTGGGCTGGTTTCGATGCCACCACGACGCTTGTGCGCTCTGACTACGACCTGGGCCAGTTCGCACCCTATGTCAGCGACGAAGTCCAGGTTTCCATCTCGATCGAGGCGATGAAGGCCGAGTAACACGGCCCGCATTTCAGCTCACAGATCTTGCAGATTGCCCACCGATCCGATCCGGGTCGGTGGGTTTTTGTATCCCGATCAATCCTTTGGTTGACAAACCCGGGCTGGCTGAGGGCATTGGGGCCACCGGTTCGATGTGAAAGGCTACCGATTTGTCCAGGGTGTTTGACCATCTTATTTTGATCGTTGGCTGCATCGTCATGGTGGGGCCGGTCGCGACCTTGGGCGCGTCCCTGCTGTCTGCGGGCGATGTCTGGGCAGAGCTGCGCCTGCTGGTCACGGCAGAGCGGGTGCTGGGCTATGATGTCGGTCTTGGCCGGATGTTCGCCAATTCGCTGCTCCTGGCGCTTGGCGTTGCGGGTCTGGCGACCGGTCTGTCGCTGTTGGCGGCTTTCGCATTGGTGTTTTTCCCGGTGCCGGGGCGCGAATGGATCTTCGGAGCGATGCTCCTGGCGATGTTTTTTCCGATTGAAACCCGGATCTTGCCCAGTTTCGCCATTGTCCACCGGCTGGGGCTTTTGAACAGCCACGCGGGCATGGTGCTGCCGGTTGTGGCCAGCGGGTTTGGCGTGCTGGTCTTTCGCCAATTCCTGCAACAGGTGCCAAAGACGCTGATTGAGGCGGCCCGCCTTGATGGCGCGCGGCCGCTGCGCTGTCTCTGGGATATTCTTTTGCCGATGTCCGTGTCGATGGTTGCGGCGTTGTTTGCCATCTTCTTTGTCCTGGGGTGGAACCAGTACGTCTGGCCGATGATGCTGTCGACCACGCGGCAGGATCTTGTCACCGTGGTGGGGGGCGTCGCGCGCGCCGGACCCGGAACCGTGCAGGGGCAGGCGCTTGCGGTGCTGGCAATGGTGCCGCCCGGCGTCGTGCTGCTGGCGTCCCAACGCTGGCTGATGCGTGGGCTGACCTCGGGCTTGCACTAGACCTGTGTAAACTTGGCCTAAAACGCCTTGCATCCAGAACGGAAACTTCGGGCGCTGTTAAAGGATCGTAAACCTGCACGGGAGAGCTTGATCAGAAGTCACTTCCGACTGCCAACGATCAGGACCTAGCCGATGTTCAAAGCCACCTTCCTCGCGACTGCCGTCACCCTGTCTGCCCTGCAGGCGCCCACCACCGCCGCCGCCGAGGCCTTGACCATTCTGGCCGGTGACCTGCCACCGATGTTCAATGGCGATGGCAGTGGCCGCGAGGCGGAGGTGATTTCCTCGGTGATGGAGCGCTGCGGTCATACGGTGACCTTTGAAATCCAGCCCTTTACCCGTCATTGGAAATCCTATGCGCAGGGCAAGGGCGATGCGGTGGCGACCGTGCCGCTGGGCATGCCGTTGCCCGGCCATGCGACCGAGGCCTATATCCAGTATCAAAACGGGGTGTCGTCGCTTGCGGAGAACGGTGCGGCCTACAGCGACCTCTCGGCGCTTTCGGGTCAGTCGGTGATCGCGTTTATGGGCGCGTCCGACATCATTCCGGGGCTGAAGGACGCCGTTCCCGCGTTCAAAAGCTACAAGGAAATCGCCGATCAGATCGGCCAGAGCCGGATGATTTTTGGCCAGCGGGTCGATGCGGTGATCGGCGATGGCATGATCTTTGCCGAATACAATCGCCAGCTGCGCGATCAGGCCGGGGAGTTGATGTTCGATCCCAATCAGGATGTCACCTTCCAGGCGATCTTTGCGCCGTCAGATTACGGGATGTATTTCCGCTCGGAGGCGCTGACGGCGGATTTCAATCGCTGCCACGCCGAAGCCGTCGCCGATGGGTCCTTGGCCGCGATCAACCGCGCCTGGGCGGACCGCTATCGTGACACGCTGGGCGATCAGTATCTTGGCCACTAAACTCCTGCGGTACTGATCCCGCATCCCTGCCGCGCTTTGATCCAAGGCGCGGCAGGGGTCGTTTGGGGCAGGGTCACTCGACTGGGCCTGGGTCACTCGACCCGGGTGGCTTCCAGATCGACCGTGATGTCCACGGCATAGGCCAGCGTGCCTTCGTCCTTGGTGCCGGCACCGACGTTGAAATCCATCCGGCTGACCGTGGTGCGCCCCTGCATCCGGGCGGTGTCGCCGTCCAGCTCCAATGTGAAGGGCAGGGTGGTCGGCACGCTCTGGTCGCGAATGGTCAGGGTGCCGCGGGCCTCGTAATCGCCATTGTCAAGCTGGACGATATCGGCGGTGAAATCTGCGGTCGGATAGGTTTCGGCGTCAAAGTAATCCGCGCCCATGGCCTGTTTCGTGACAGATCCCAGCGTTAGCGAGGGGATCGCGATGGTCACCGCGACGCGGCCCGCTGGCCCCGGTGCCTCCGGCTCGGCAAAGGTGATGTCGGCGCTCCAATCCGCGAAGCTGCCGCTGACGGTGCTGCCCATCTGCACCACCTCGATCCCGAGCCTGCCGCTGTCCACAGCCCAGCCGGAGCTGGCAGCACTCTGGCCACCGCTGACGGCGGTCGGCGTGCCGACATGGGTGCTGAGGAACAGCACGGCACTGCCGCCAAGGACCGCCAGCCAGACCGCCAGTGCGGTAACAAAGGGCAGGGCGGAGTGATGCTGCGCCGGCGGTTGCGGCAACGCCGCGCGCCCCGGCAACATGCGGATCAGGGTGCTGTCCTTGTCGATGACATGATGCTTCAGGGCGCCGCCCACATGGGCCAGTATGGTCGCCCCCAACAGCAGCATCGCGTAAAAATGGATGGTGGCGAACAGGTCGGACACGAACAGGGATTTCGGCACCAGCGGCAGCGATTGACCAAAGGGCCACCAGATCGGCGCAAACCCATCAGCCGCCGCATGATGGATCCACCCCGACAGTGGCACCAGCACCATCGCGCCATACAGCACCCAATGCGCGGTTTCTGCGGCCCAGGCCTCCAGCTTGCGATCCGGGTGCAGCAGACCGGGTTTTTCCTGGGTCAGCGCCCAGAGTATGCGCAGCAGCGCGGTAAAGAACACCGCAACTCCAATGGTTTTATGCAGCGAGAACAGCAACGTGGCGCGATCAATCGTCGCCTGCGCGCCGTCGAAGGCGGGGCTTTGGATGTGGTGGGCCAGATTGTGCGCGACATAGCCCAGTGGGAAGGCCGACAGGATCAGCAGCGCAGTCAGCCAGTGAAAACTTTTCGCGACTGTGCCATAGCTTTGGGGGGTGTTTTGGCGGGGCATGGGGCGTGGGTCCTGTGAAATGGTCTGGGTGCGTCTTACCCTAACAACACGCCAGAGCGGCGCAATATTCGCCGCCCTTCGCGAATGCACAGCCAAGGTGCGCGGGCGACGGGGGCGAAATTCGCCAAACCCAATGCTTGTACGTCGCCAAAGCCCCGTCTAAACCCCAATGAACGACAGTTTCATGAATGAGGACAGCCATGTCGATCGCATTCGTTTTTCCCGGACAGGGCGCGCAAACCATCGGAATGGGCAAGGCCCTGGCAGAGGCCTATCCCGCGGCACGCGCGGTTTTTGATGAAGTGGACGAGGCCCTGGGCGAGCGTCTGAGCGATGTGATCTGGGAGGGCGATATCGAAACCCTGACCCTGACCCAGAACGCCCAGCCCGCCCTGATGGCCACCTCGCTGGCCGCCATGCGCGCGCTGGAGGCCGAAGGGATCACCATCACCAAGGCGGCCTGCGTGGCGGGCCATTCCTTGGGCGAATACTCCGCGCTGGCTGCCGCAGGCGCGCTGAGCCTGGCCGACACGGCCCGTCTGCTGCGCACCCGCGGCCAAGCGATGCAAAGCGCAGTGCCGGTGGGGATCGGCGCCATGGCGGCGATCCTGGGGCTGGATTTCGACGCTGTGAAAGAGGTCGCCGCCGAGGCCGCCGCCGAGGGGGAAGTGGTCCAGGCCGCCAATGACAATGACCCGACGCAGGTCGTGGTCTCTGGTCACAAGGCCGCCGTGGAACGCGCCGCCGAAATCGCCAAGGCCAAGGGCGCCAAACGTGCCGTGATGCTGCCGGTCTCTGCCCCGTTCCACTGCGCGCTGATGCAGCCCGCCGCTGATGTCATGGCCGAGGCGCTGGCCGGGGTGACGATCACCGCCCCTGCCGTGCCGCTCTTTGCCAATGTCCGCGCCGCCGCCGTCAGCGACCCCGACACCATCCGCGCGCTGCTGGTCGAGCAGGTGACAGGCTCCGTGCGCTGGCGCGAAAGCGTGCGGGCGATGGCCGCTGCGGGCGTGACCGAGTTCTGGGAAATCGGGGCTGGTAAGGCGCTCTCTGGCATGATCCGCAAGATCGACCGAGACCTCGCCGCGCGGCAGGTCGGCACCGATGCAGATGTCAAAGCCGTGCTTGAGGCCTGATCGAGGTCCGGTCCCCTATATCTGCCGGCCCTGCGGCAGGGAAAATTCCGACGGCCGCCCCGCGGGCGGCCTGTTCACAGACTTGAGGAAAAAAACATGTTTGATCTGACTGGCAAGACAGCCCTCATTACCGGTGCCTCCGGTGGCATCGGCGGCGATATCGCACGGGCGTTGCACGCAGCGGGGGCGACTGTTGCGCTCTCCGGCACCCGGGAAGCCCCGCTGCAGGAACTGGCAGCTGAGCTTGGCGAACGGGCCCATGTGCTCACCTGCAACCTCTCGGATGCCACCGCGGTCGAGGCGCTGCCGAAACAGGCGGCTGAGGTGATGGGCTCTGTCGATATCCTCGTCAACAATGCCGGCATCACCAAGGACAACCTGTTCATGCGGATGAAGGACGAGGAATGGCAAAGCGTGCTGGACGTCAACCTGACCTCCACCATGCGCCTGTGCCGGGGAGTTCTGCGCGGCATGATGAAAGCCCGCTGGGGCCGGATCATCAACATCTCGTCCATCGTGGGGGCCACCGGCAATCCCGGCCAGGGCAACTATGCTGCCTCCAAGGCGGGCATGGTGGGCATGTCCAAATCGCTGGCCTATGAGGTCGCCAATCGGGGCATCACCGTGAATGCGGTCGCGCCCGGGTTCATCGCCACCGCGATGACCGACAAGCTGAACGACACCCAGAAGGACGCGATCCTGACCCAGATCCCCGCCGGGCGGATGGGAGATTCGAAAGAGATCGCCGCAGCCGTGCTTTATCTCGCCTCCACCGAGGCCGCCTATGTCACTGGCACCACGCTGCATGTCAACGGCGGCATGGCGATGATCTAGGGCTCGGCGCGGCCAGACAGCGCCACAGGCAATGCCGCGCCGCAAGGTGGAAACCATTTGCGTTGGCTTGTGTCTGTGCTATAGGCCCACCATCTTTCGTGTTGGCTGGCGTCACGTCATGCTGACGCGGCCTCATTCGATATGAGGAACCCACCGCCCGCTTGGGCAACGAAATCCCTCCCGAGTGGGCAAGGGCAACACCGGGCACCTTTGCCCTGAAAAAAACGAGGAATAGACATGAGCGACGTCGCAGATCGCGTGAAGAAGATCGTTGTAGAGCACCTGGGTGTGGAAGAGGACAAAGTGACCGAGAGCGCCTCCTTCATCGACGACCTTGGCGCAGACAGCCTCGACACCGTTGAGCTGGTTATGGCGTTCGAAGAAGAGTTCGGCATCGAGATCCCGGACGACGCGGCCGAGACCATCCAGACCTTCGGCGACGCAGTGAAATTCATCTCCGAAGCGTCCTGAACCGGACCTCGACGAGAAACCTCACGAATTCGTGATTTAGAAGGCGGCGTTTTCCGGATGGAAAGCGCCGCTTTTTGTTCGCCCGGGGCGGCTGGTGGGCACCATTTACGCAGCCTATACGCCACAGTCACTGCATCCTGTGCTACTGTCGTCACCATTATGACCGTTGCGGAGGTGACTGAGCATGATGATTTACCCGACGATGGAAGTGCTGAACGGGCGCTGTGTGTCGCTCGACCGGGGCAACCTCGACACGCCGATGATCTGGGATGTCGATCCGGTGGACACGGCCCGCAGTTTTGCCGAGGCCGGCTGCGCCTGGATGCATCTGACTGATTTCAACGCTGTGCAGGGGGACCCCGGCAATGAGGCGCTGGTCGAAGAGATCATCCGCAGTGTCGGCATCCCGGTGCAGCTTGGCGGCGGCATACGCACCCGCGAACGGGCGGAGCACTGGATTGAAAAAGGCGCCGGTCGCCTGGTGATCGGCACCCTGGCCGCCCATGATCCGGCGGCGGTGGCAGAGCTGGCGCGGTATCACCCGGACCAGATCGTGCTGGCGGTGGATGTCTGGCAAGGGCAGGTGATGACCGAAGGCTGGCGCAAGACCGGGGCCTGGACGCCCGAAGCCTTTATCGACGCCTTCGAGGACAGCCCCTTTGCCGGAATTCTCGTGACCGACATCGAAAGCGATACGAGCCATGTCGAGGCGCAGCTTGGTGTGATCTCCAGCCTGGCAGCACATGCCAAATCGCCGGTCATCGCCAGCGGCGTGGTGCGCGCCCGGGACGACATCTCGCGGTTGAAGTATATTCACAATATCGCCGGGGCGCTGGTCGGGCGGGCGCTGTTCAACAAGACCCTGACCCTGCATGAGGCGCTGCACACCGCCCAGCCCGAGGCGGAACCGGTGGCGGCGTTCCTCTAGCCCGGTCGCTGGCTCTGCTCCGCCTTGCACCCACAGGGGGCAGGCGAGACCGGCCAACAGGTTGTGACCGGTGGCGGTAAAGGGTCGGCCTATGACCGGCGGCAGGACCTCAGCGGCGACACGATGGTCAGGGCGACAGGGGACGGCGCGCGACAGGCGACGCGACAGGCGATATGGCGTCGGGGCCGCTGCACGTCTTGCCGTATGTCTGGCTGCACGCCTGGCCGCATGTCTGGCTGAATGTTTAGGTGTCGCGGGCCGGAGCATCTGGGGCAACAGACGGGACCGTCTGGCCGCTCAGGCGCGGCAGAACGGAGCCTCAGAACATAGATCAGGCCGCAGACGCATCTTCCGTCTACGGCCTGAATTTAGAGAAGAGCCTCATATGGGAGAACCCCGGTTCTTTGCTTCGTCCACCCTTTACTCTTTCTGAACAACCTTACCAAACCCTTATGGCTCGGCGATTTTTCACTCAGAGTTAATACAATTTCGCAGGTTTCGCCGGCTGTGGCTTCCGGCTCTTGCACCTTTTGGCCATTCCAAGCTATTTGGGTGGACGAATTGCTTAAGTCTGAGGAGAGCAAGGAATGCGTCGAGTTGTTGTTACCGGACTGGGCCTCGTGACCCCACTTGCCACTGGCGTGGAGGAGACCTGGACGCGGCTTCTGGACGGCCAGTCCGGCGGCGGGCCCATCACCCGCTTTGATACGGCCGCCAGCGGTGTTGCCACCACATATGCCTGCGAAGTGCGCCGGGGCGATGGCAGCGACGGGACCTTCAACCCCGATGACTGGGTCATCAAGAAAGATCAAAAGAAGATCGACGACTTCATCCTCTATGGGATCGCGGCGGCCGAAATGGCGGTCAAGGATGCCGGCTGGACCCCCGAGGACGAAGAAAGCCTGCTGCGCACCGGCGTGATGATCGGCTCCGGCATCGGTGGGCTCAGCTCCATCGCCGACACCGCCGTGCTGATCAAGGAACGCGGCGTGCGCCGGGTCTCTCCCTTCTTTATTCCGGGGGCGCTGATCAACCTGATCTCCGGTCAGGTGTCGATCCGCTACGGGTTCAAAGGGCCAAACCACTCCGTGGTGACCGCCTGTTCCACCGGTGCCCATGCCATCGGCGATGCCTCGCGGATGATCCGGGCGGGCGACGCCGAGGTGATGATCGCCGGCGGCGCCGAGGCCGCGATCTGCGAAATCGGGATCGCCGGTTTCAACGCCTGCAAGGCGCTGTCGACCAAATTTGCCGATGTCCCGACCAAGGCCTCGCGGCCCTATGACGCTGACCGCGACGGGTTCGTCATGGGCGAGGGCGCCGGGATCGTGGTGCTGGAAGAATACGAACACGCCAAGGCCCGTGGGGCCAAGATCTATGGCGAGGTTCTGGGCTACGGCATGTCCGGCGATGCCTATCACATCACCGCGCCGTCTGAGGATGGCGATGGTGCCGAACGGTCCATGCGCGCCGCCCTGAAAAACGCGGGCCTGGAGCCTGCGGCGGTGGATTACATCAACGCTCATGGCACCTCGACCATGGCCGACACCATCGAATTGGGCGCGGTCGAGCGCCTGCTGGGCGATGCCGCCGCCAAGGCGACGATGTCCTCGACCAAATCCGCCACCGGCCACCTGCTGGGCGCCGCGGGCGCGATCGAGGCGATCTTCTCGCTGCTGGCGATCCGCGATCAGGTGGCCCCGCCCACCATCAACCTCGACAATCCGGCAGTTGACACACCGCTGGATCTGGCCCCCAACGTCAAGCGCCCGCGCGAAATCAACGTGGCCTTGTCCAACTCCTTCGGCTTCGGCGGCACCAATGCGTCGGTGGTCTTCGGGAAAGTGAGCGACTGATATGTGGCGCAGCCTGGCCTCGAACATGCTCACGATCCTGATCGTGGGGCTCTTTCTGTTTGCAGGCGTCATCCTGTGGGGCAAGAACGAATACACCGCCGAGGGCCCCCTCGACACCGCCATCTGCTTTCAGGTGCCCAGCGGCAGCACGATGTCCCGTGTCAGCCGCCGGTTGGAAGACGACGGTGCGGTGTCCAGCGGCGCGGTCTTTCGCATCGGGGTGAAATATTCCGACAAGGCCGACGCGCTCAAGGCCGGCAGCTATCTGGTGCCGCCCGGTGCCTCGATGGACACAATCGTCGATCAGATCACCCGCGGCGGGGCGTCCACCTGCGGGACGGAGATCGTCTATCGTGTCGGTGTCACCCGTGTTCTGGCCGAGGTGCGCGAACTGGATCCCGCCACCAACGCCTTTGTCGAACGGGCGGAATTCACGCCCGGCGTGGACGAGACCCCCGCCATCTACCAGCAGAAAAAAGCCGAGGCCGACACCCGGTTTCGCATCGCGCTGGCCGAAGGCGTGACCAGCTGGCAGGTGGTCGAGGCGCTGAAGGCGATGGATGTGCTGGACGGTGACCCTGGTCGCCGCCCGCCAGAGGGCAGCCTGGCGCCAGACAGCTACGAGGTGCGCCCCGGTACGGATCGTGCCACGGTGCTGGCCGAAATGCAGGCCCGCCAGGACAAGCGCATCGCCGATGCCTGGGAGGCCCGCAGCTCGGATGCCGCCGTCACCACCCCCGAAGAAATGCTGATCCTTGCGTCGATCATCGAAAAGGAAACCGGCGTTGCCGAGGAACGCGGGGTGGTTGCCTCCGTCTTTACCAACCGGCTGAAACGCGGCATGCGTCTGCAGACCGACCCGACCGTGATCTATGGCGTCACCAAGGGCGAAGGCGTGCTGGGCCGCGGCCTGCGGCAAAGTGAGCTGCGTGGCGTAACCCCTTGGAACACCTATGTGATCGAGGGGCTGCCGCCAACGCCGATCGCCAATCCCGGCCTGCAGAGCTTGATTGCAGCGGTGAACCCGGACACCACCGATTATGTGTTCTTTGTCGCGGATGGCACCGGCGGTCATGCCTTTGCCGAAACGCTGGAAGAGCACAATCGCAACGTCGCCAAATGGCGCGAGATCGAAGCCGGCAACAACTGAGCACCGCCCCGGGGCGGAACACATGCCGAGAGAACCGAAAAGGGGGGGCGTCTGCTCCCCCTTTTTCATGCCGGTTTTCTGACCTGTTTGCCGGCCTGTTTGCGGGCTGACCGGCGGGACGACAGGCCGTCGGACCTGCCGACGGCGGCGCTCTGCTCCGGCGCGCGCGGCACAGGTGTTGCCCCGGCGCCGCGCGCTCCCCTCATCTGACCTTTAGCTCCCTGTGCTAAAACAGGATCAGCAGCCGGAAAATCTGGAGACCGCAACTCAGCCAGCTGGACCTGACAGGCCAGCGGGCAGGCGGATCACATCTCCTGGTTTCTCTTTTCGGACCAACGAAAAGAGGCAAGACATCCTCATGACAATGCCCAACCCAGAGCAGCTGATCGCCACCAGTAGCGATCTGTTGCAATCCCTGCACGACAGTCTCAGGCGCGCCCGCAGGGCCAGCGAGAGCTACCTCGCCCAATTCGAGGCCGAGCTGGACATCAATCCAGATACCACAGCGCTGAAACCCCAGATCGCCAAGCTCGACGGTCTGATCCGCGACATCCAGAAGGTGGAGAAAACCCTTGTCGAACGTGAACAGACCCCTGGTGCCATCGGAATGGTGGCCTTTGACCTCGGTGCCGCCCGAGATGAGATCGAACGCCGCCTGGCTGGCCTCCATGCCGCAATTTATGACCCGGATCATGCTGGAGGAGATGGATGAGGCCGCCCTGGCGGCGGCGCCGTTTGTGTTTGATCTCTGGGCTTTGCCGCATCAATTGCCGCCGCCGGGCGATTGGCACGCCTGGGTGATCCTGGGCGGGCGTGGCGCGGGCAAGACCCGTGCCGGCGCCGAATGGGTGCGCAGCCAGGTCGAGGGCGACGGCCCGCGTGATCCGGGATTGGCGCGGCGGGTGGCGCTGGTGGGCGAGACCTACGACCAGGTGCGCGACGTGATGATCTTTGGCGACAGCGGCCTTCTGGCCTCTGTGCCGCCAGACCGTCGCCCCGAATGGCGGGCCGGTGAGCGCAAGCTTTGCTGGCCCAATGGTGCCACCGCGCAGGCCTTTTCCGCCTCCGACCCCGAGGCGCTGCGCGGCCCCCAGTTCGATGCCGCCTGGGTCGATGAACTGGCCAAATGGAAACGGGGCCAGGAGGCCTGGGACATGTTGCAGTTCACCCTGCGGCTTGGCCGCGCGCCCCGCGTCTGTGTGACCACCACGCCGCGCAATGCGCCGGTGCTGCGACGGCTGCTCGACAGCCCCTCCACCGTCACCACCCAGGCGCCGACAGAGGCGAACCGTGCCAATCTGGCCCGCTCCTTCCTGCGCGAGGTGCGGGCGCGGTATGCGGGCACCCGGTTGGCCCGGCAGGAACTGGATGGCCATATGCTGGCCGATGTGGAGGGCGCCTTCTGGTCCGCCGCCCAATTGGGCGATCTGCTGCAGCCCGAGGCCCCGCAGCTGGACCGCATCGTGGTGGCGGTCGATCCCGCCGTCAGCGCCCACAAAGGCTCCGACGCCTGCGGCATCGTGGTCGCCGGGGCGCAGATCCAGGGGCCGCCGCAGAACTGGCGCGCCTATATACTGGCCGACCGGACGGTGCAGGGGCAGGGGCCGCTCAGTTGGGCCACCACCGCCATTGCCGCCTGTGACGCCTTCAAGGCCGACCGCCTGGTGGCCGAGGTCAACCAGGGGGGATCGCTGGTGGAAACCCTGTTGCGGCAGGTTGATCCGCTGGTCCCCTTCACGCCGCTGCATGCCAGCCGGGGCAAGGCGGCGCGGGCCGAACCGGTGGCGGCGCTCTATGAACAGGGGCGCGTGTTTCACCTGCCGGGGCTGCACGCGTTGGAAGATCAGATGTGCCAGATGACTCCGCAGGGCTATCAGGGCGAGGGCTCGCCGGACCGGCTCGATGCGCTGGTCTGGGCGCTTTATGCGCTGCTGGTGGAACCGGCCGCCCGATTGCGCTGTCCGCGCGCCCGCGCGCTCTGACGCAGGTCTGATCCTGACCATGAAACGCCCGCCCTGCGCGGGCGTTTTTCGTTACGCATCAGGGTGTTGACTTGGGTGTTGCGCCCCCTGCGAACGCCCTGCTGGCGTGATCTTCAGGTTGGTTTGTCATTCTCTGTCCCAAGCGACGGGCCACGGACCCGCCAGACACGGAACCCGACACAGAACCAGCCACAGGAGAGGTCGATGGTCTTTGACATGCTGCGACGCAAGGGACGCCAGATCGAACATGCCGCCCAGGCCGGCGCGCCGCAGGAGAAATCCAGTGCCGCCGCCCGCGTCCTGCCGATGGGCAATGGCACCCAGGCCGCCTGGGGCCCGCGCGATACGGTCTCCCTGACCCGCGTCGGGTTTCTGGGCAATCCCGTCGGCCACCGCGCGGTGAAACTGATCGCCGAGGCCGCCGCCGCCCTGCCGCTGGTGCTGCAAAACGCAGACCAACGCTATGACAGCCACCCGCTGCTGACGCTGCTCAGCCGCCCCAATGCCGCCCAGGCCCGCGCCGAACTGCTGGAGGCGCTGTATGCCAACCTCATGTTGTCCGGCAATGCCTATCTGGAGGCCGTCGCGGGCGAGGACGGCTGGCCGGTCGAGCTGCATCTACTGCGCCCCGACCGCATGCGGGTGGTGCCCGGCGGTGACGGCTGGCCCGTCGCCTATGACTATAGCGTCGGCGCCAAGACCCATCGCTTTGCCATGGACCCGGCCCGCCCGGCGATTTGCCACCTCAAGAGCTTTCACCCGCTGGACGATCATTACGGGCTGGCACCGATGCAGGCCGCCGCCACCGCGGTCGAGGTGCACGGCGCCGCCGCCCGCTGGTCGAAATCGCTGCTGGACAATGCGGCCCAGCCCTCCGGCGCGCTGGTCTGGTCCGGCTCGGATGGGCAGGGGCTGATGGCCGACGACCAGTTCCGCCGCCTCAGCGAAGAGATCGAGGCCAATTTCCAGGGCGCGCGCAATGCTGGCCGCCCCATGGTGCTGGAAGGGGGGCTGGACTGGAAACCGATGGGGTTTTCGCCCTCGGATATGGAATTTCACCGCACCAAGGACGCCGCAGCGCGCGAAATCGCCCAGGCCTTCGGGGTGCCGCCGATGCTCCTCGGCATTCCGGGAGAGGCAACCTATGCCAACTACCAGGAGGCCAATCGCGCCTTCTACCGGCTCACCATCCTGCCGCTGGCAAGCCGGGTCGCAGCGAAACTCTCGGACTGGCTGATGCGCTTTGGCGACGAGGTGGTGGAGCTGAAACCCGACCTCGACCAGGTGCAGGCCCTTGCAGGCGAACGCGACAGTCAATGGCGCCGGGTGGCAGAGGCCGATTTCCTCAGCGAGGCAGAAAAACGCCAGATGCTTGGCCTGCCGCCCTGCACCCAGCAGGAGGTGGGCGATGACTGACCTGTCCCTGCCGCCCTTCGACTGCACGCCGGGGATGCGGCTCAGCGCCCACGAACGGGTCGCGGAAATCCGTCAGGAGGCCTTGAACCGGCGGTTGGACCGGATGGAACGGATGATGGAGCGGCTGGAAAAACGGCTCTGGCTGACGGTCTACGGCGTCGCGGCGGTGATCCTCGCACAGGCCTTTCAGGGCTTTCTTGCGGTTCAGATCCCCTGAGACATCAAGGTTTATCAAAGAGGTAGAGTGAAATGCTGATGCAGGAGGCCTACGGGCTGGAAACCAAATTCGCCCGTGTTGATACGGCGCTGACCCTGACCGAGGGCGAAGGGATCGAAGGCTACGCCAGCCTTTTTGGTCGCCCGGATCAGGGCGGCGACATCGTATCGCCCGGCGCCTATGCCGCCTCGCTGGCGCAGCATGGCGCGCGGGGCAGCAAGATCAAGATGCTGTGGCAGCATGACCCGGCCCACCCCATCGGGGTCTGGGACGAGGTGGTCGAGGATGCCGTTGGCCTGCGGGTCAAGGGGCGGTTGCTGACGGAAACCCAAAAGGGCGCCGAAGCCGCTGCGCTGGTGCGGGCCGGTGCCATCGAGGGGCTGTCGATTGGCTACCGCACCCTCCGGTCGACCCGCGACAAGGAGGGCCATCGCCGCCTTGAGGAGCTGCAACTCTGGGAGGTCTCGCTTGTGACCTTTCCGATGTTGCCCTCGGCCCGCCTGAACCGGCGCCAATCGCCGGACCAAACCCCTGCCGCTGCCGTCAAATCCGACCAGGCGGAGGCCGGGCTGCGCGTCCTGGCGGCCACGCTCCGCGCCGCAATCACCCCCTGATCCAAACCGAAAGGACCACCCATGACATCCCAGCTATTGGCCGCAAACCCACCGCAAACAGGCGGTGAGCGACCGAGCAGCGCAGCACAGGACGTGAAACAGGCCGTTTCGCAATTTGTGCAGCACTTCAAAGGGTTCCAAGACGACGTAACCCTGAAACTCAAACAGACGGAAGAGCGTATGACCATGTTGGATCGTAAAACCCAAACCGCGGCGCGGCCGCATCTTGCTGCCGCCGAGTCCGAGGCCGCGCCGCATCAGAAAGCGATGCAGGCCTATCTGCGTCAGGGCAACGAGGACGGCTTTCGCGGCCTCGATCTGGAGGCCAAGGCGCTCTCCACGGCGGTGAACTCCGACGGCGGCTTTCTGGTCGATCCGCAGACCTCGGAGCGGGTGAAATCGGTGCTGCATTCCACCGCCTCGATCCGCGCCGTGGCCTCGGTGGTGACGGTGGAGGCGACCTCTTTTGACGTGCTGATCGACCATTCTGACGTCGGCGCCGGCTGGGCCACGGAAACCGGCACGGTCAGCGAAACCGCCACGCCGGTGATCGACCGCATTGTCATACCGCTGCACGAGCTGTCGGCGCTGCCCAAGGCCTCGCAGCGGCTGCTCGACGACAGTGCCTTTGATATCGAAGGCTGGCTGGCGGGTCGTATCGCCGATAAATTCGCCCGCGCCGAGGCGCAGAGCTTTATCTCCGGCGATGGCATCGACAAGCCGCGCGGCATCCTGAACCACACGGCGGTCGACAACGACAGCTGGAGCTGGGGATCGCTGGGCTATGTGGCGACCGGCAGCGACGGCGACATCGGTTCGGCGGATGCGATCATCGACCTCGTTTATGCGCTGGATGCCCGGTATCGCGCGGGCGCGAGCTTCCTGATGAATTCCAAAACCGCCGGCCTGATCCGCAAGCTGAAGGACGCCGATGGCCGCTTCCTGTGGTCCGACGGGCTGGCGGCGGGGGAACCTGCGCGGCTGATGGGCTATCCGGTGCTGGTGGCCGAGGATATGCCGGATGTCGCCTCTGACAGCCTGTCGATTGCCTTCGGCGACTTTGGGGCCGGCTATACCATCGCCGAACGGCCCGACCTGCGCATCCTGCGCGATCCCTTCTCGGCCAAGCCACATGTGCTGTTTTACGCCACCAAACGGGTTGGCGGTGATGTCAGCGACTTTGCGGCGATCAAATTGCTGAAATTCGGGGTGAGCTGACTGCTCCTCCCCGGATGACGGAGCCGGCAAACCGGTCCCGTCGGCGGGTGCGTGCCCCATGGGGCTGTCGTCCAGCTGCTCCCTCCGTCCGAGCGGCAGTCCCGGTGCGCACCCGCCCCAACCCCCTGTGACGGAGAGAGAGTTTTCAGCGGAGTGAAGGCATGATTTTGCACGAGACAACCCCGGTGCCGGACAGCGCTCTGCCGCTTGAGGCGTTCAAGGCACATCTGCGGCTGGGCACCGGATTTGGCGAGGCAAGCCTGCAGGATGCGGTGCTTCTGGCCTTTCTGCGCGCCAGCGTCGCAGCGATCGAATCCCGCATCGGCAAGGCGCTGTTGCAGCGGGACTATGACTGGCACCTGTCGGCCTGGCCCGCGGTGGTGACCCTGCCGGTGGCGCCGGTCCAAACCGTGGTGCAGGTGGCGCTGGTGTCGCCCACCGGCGCAGAGACCGAGGTGCCCGCGGCGACCTACAGCCTGGCGCCCGACAGCCATGTCCCGCGCCTGGTGCCGTTGGGGTCGGGTTGGCCCAGCATCGCCACCGGCGGCAGCGTGGTGCTGCGGTTCACGGCGGGATTTGGCGCCGTCTGGGACGATCTGCCCGCTGATCTGGCGCAGGCGGTGTTCCTGCTGGCGGCGCATTACTACGAATACCGCGACGAGACGCGGCTGCATGCCGGCTGCATGCCCTTTGGGGTGGTGAGCCTTCTGGACCGATACCGGGTGCCGCGCCTTGGTCTGGGCCGCAGCGCGGAGTGGCGGACATGACGGCGCCGCGCCTGAACCGACCCTTGCATCTGGAAGCCCCCAAAACCGTCAGCGATGGCGCCGGCGGCCACAGCATCAGCTGGGTCGAACTTGGGGTGCTCTGGGCGGCGCTGGAGGCGTTGACCGGGCGCGAGGCCGCTGGACGGGGCACTGCGCTGTCGCTGCAACGCTACCGGATCACGGTGCGCGCCGCAGCGGTCGGGGCGCTGTCGCGGCCCAGGCCGGACCAGCGGTTTCGCGAGGGCACGCGGCTGTTCAAGATCGACGCGGTGGCGGAGCGGGATGCCTCTGGTCGCTACCTGACCTGTTTCGCAACAGAGGAGTTGGCCACATGACCTATGCGATCTCCGAAGCGCTGCAACAGGCGGTTTATCAGCGGCTGATCGGCGATGCGGCCCTGACCGCAGAGGTCGGACCGGCGATCTACGACATGGTGCCCGCCGGTCCGGTGCCGCCGCTTTATGTGATGCTGGGGGCCGAAACCGTTCGCGACCGGTCCGACGTGACCGGGGCCGGGGCGCTGCATCGGTTTACCGTCACCGTGGTGGCCGAGGCGACCGGGTTCAGCGCCGCCAAACGCGCGGCCGCGGCGATCTCTGATGCGCTGGTGGACGCGCCGCTGGCGTTGTCGCGGGGGCATCTGGTCGGGCTGTGGTTCGACCGCGCAAAGGCGGCGCGACAGGCCAACGGCGACCGCAGCATCACGTTGCGGTTCTCGGCCCGCGTCGAAGACAGCTGAATTTTCTCAATCGCTTAGCACAAGGAGCTAAACAGATGACCGCGCAAAACGGCAAGGATCTCCTGATCAAGGTGGACATGACCGGAACCGGCAGTTTCACCACAATCGCAGGCCTCCGGGCCACCCGTATCAGCTTCAACGCCGAGAGCGTCGATGTCACCAGTCTGGACAGCTCTGGTGGCTGGCGCGAGCTGCTGGGCGGGGCGGGCGTGCGCTCGGCCAACCTCTCCGGGTCCGGGGTGTTTCGCGATGCGGACACGGACGAACGGGCGCGGCAGCTGTTTTTCGAGGCCGAGACGCCGGAGTTTCAGGTGGTGATCCCGGATTTCGGCACCGTGCAGGGGCCGTTTCAGGTCACCGCGCTGGAATATGCCGGCAGCCACAATGGCGAGGCCACCTATGAGCTGTCGCTGGCCTCGGCCGGGGCGCTGACCTTTACCGCTGCGTGAGGGGGACCGGCATGGCGAATCCTTATGCGGGCGAGGTTGCCCTGGTCCTGAACGGCCAGCGCCGGATCCTGAAACTCACCCTCGGGGCGCTGGCGGAATTGGAGGCGGACCTCTCCGAAGGTGACTTGATCTCCCTCGTGCAACGGTTTGAAACCGGGCGGTTTTCCTCTGCTGACCTGCTGGCGTTGCTGGCGGCGGGGCTGCGCGGAGGCGGGGTCGATCTGTCCCGCTCTGATCTGGCACAGGCGGAGATCGACGGCGGCATCCTGATGGCGGCACAGGCGGCGGCGCAGCTTCTGGCGCGCAGTTTCGCCCGCCCGGCGGGGCCGGAATGAAGACGCTGGACTGGTCGGCGCTGATGCGGGCCGGGCTGGTCCAGCTGCGGCTGTCGCCGGAGGCCTTCTGGCGGCTGACCCCGGCCGAGCTGCAGCTGATGCTGAACCTCGAGGCGCAAAACCCGCCGATGGATCGCGACCGGCTGTCGCGGTTGATGGCGCAGTTTCCAGATCCGGAACATCGCGCCGTACCAGCCCCGCAGTCTGACCTCAACACCACGGAGTAACCCATGACAGAAAATAGCTTTTCCACCTTCGAGACCGAAGGCGCGCAGCTGGAAGACAGCCTCGGCGATGCGGCCGGGATGGCGGCACAGTTCACTGGCGAAATGGACCGGGTGCGCGCCGCATTTGCCGCGACCCAGGCGGATGCGGCGGATTTTGAAACCGGCCTGTCCCGAGGTCTGCGCCGCGCGATGAAGGATCTGGTGGTCGATGGCGACAGTCTGGGCACGGCGCTGGAAGGTCTGGCGCGCACGATGATCAACACGACGTTCAAATCCGCCACCCGACCGGTGACCGATCACCTCGGCGGGCTGGTCAGCGACGGCATCGGCGCGCTGGTCGGGGGCATTCTGCCCTTTGCCGATGGCGCCGCCTTCAGCCAGGGGCGGGTGACGCCCTTCGCGCGCGGCGGCGTGGTGTCCTCGCCGGTGCAATTTCCCATGCGCGGCGGTGTTGGCCTGATGGGCGAAGCGGGACCGGAGGCGATCCTGCCCCTGGCGCGTGGGTCTGACGGCAGTCTCGGGGTGAGGACGCGCGGCGGTGGCGGCGCCACCGTGGTGATGAATGTCACGACCCCGGATGTGGCGGGGTTTGCCCGGTCCAAAGGGCAGATCGCGGCGCAGATGGGGCGCATGCTGGCGCGCGGAAATCGCAATAGATAAGGGGGGTAAGCCCATGAGTTTTCACGAAGTTCGATTTCCGGAAACGCTCTCGTTCGGCTCTGTCGGCGGGCCAGAGCGGCGCACGGATGTGGTGACGCTGGCCAATGGCCATGAGGAGCGCAACAGCCCCTGGGCCCATGCGCGCCGCCGCTATGACGCGGGGCTTGGCCTGCGCGCCCTGGAGGATATCGCCCAGTTGATCGCGTTTTTCGAAGCGCGTCAGGGCCAGCTTCATGGGTTTCGCTGGAAAGACTGGACCGATTATTCCTCGGCTCTTCCGGGCCAGGACCTGACCTTTGAGGATCAGACCATCGCCACCGGGGACGGCGCGCGGCGGGTGTTCCAGTTGGCCAAACGCTATCGCTCCGGCGCCTATTCCTATCTGCGCCCGATCACCAAACCGGTGGCCAGCAGCGTGCGGCTTGGCATCGGTCAGGAGGCGCTGGTGGAGGGGGTCGACTATGCGCTTGATGCGACCACCGGGCAGGTGACGCTGGCCTATGCGCCAGAGATTGGCCGCGAGATCAATGCCGGCTTTGAATTCGACGTGCCGGTGCGGTTCGATACCGACCGCATTCTGACCAGTGTCGCTTCGTTCCAGGCGGGCGAAGCGCCAAACGTGCCAGTGGTGGAGGTCCGGGTCTGATGATCGCGATGAAAGAGGCGCTGAATGCGCATTTGAAAAGCGGCGCCACCACCCTGTGCCGCGCCTGGGCGGTGACCCGGAGCGACGGCATTGAGCTGGGGTTTACCGACCATGACTGCGATCTCAGCTTTGACGGGATCGTGTTTCGCGCGGGCACGGGTCTGACGGCGCGCAGCCTGATGCAGAGCACGGGCCTGTCGGTGGACAACAGCGAGGCGCTGGGGGTGCTGACCTCCGGCGCGGTGCGCGAGGCGGATATCGAGGCCGGGCGCTATGACGGGGCCGAGGTGCGCTCCTGGCTGGTGAACTGGGTCGATGTCAGCCAACGCGCCCTGCAATTTCGCGGCAGCCTGGGCGAAATCCGCCGTGCCGGGGGCGCGTTCGAGGCCGAATTGCGGGGCCTGACCGAAGGGTTGAACCAGCCGCTGGGTCGGGTGTTTCAGAAACCCTGTAGCGCGGTTCTGGGCGATGCCAGCTGCCGGTTTGACCTGAACACCGCAGGCTATCGCACTGAAATCGAGGTGAAAATCGCCGAAGAGGGCCAGCATTTCACCTGGGACGCACTGCCGGGGTTCGGCCCGGAATGGTTCGATGGCGGCCGCCTGACGGTGTGGGACGGTGCGGCCAAGGGCCTGTGGGCGGCGATCCGCAGTGATCGCAGCGTGGCTGCGGGCCGCCAGATCACCCTCTGGCAGCCGATCCGTGCGCAGATCGCGCCGGGCGACCGGGTGGAGCTGACCGCGGGCTGCGACAAGCGGTTTTCGACCTGCCGGCTGAAATTCGACAATCTGGTCAACTTTCAGGGCTTTCCCGATATCCCCGGCGAGGACTGGCTGATGGCGGTGCCGAAACAGGCGGGGCAAAACACCGGCGGCAGCCGCAGATGAGCGCCGCGATGAACGCCCGCGCCCTGGCAGAGGCCGAGCGTTGGCTGGGCACGCCCTATCGCCATCAGGGCACCGCGCGGGGGGCGGGCTGCGATTGCCTGGGTCTGATCCGCGGTGTCTGGCGCGCCCTTTACACCACCGAACCAGAGGTGGTCCCGGCCTATTGCCGCGACTGGGCGGAACGCGACGCGCAGGAACAGCTCTGGCAGGCGGCGCTGCGCCATCTGGTGGCGGTCGATCCCTGCGCGGCGCTGCAGCCGGGACAGGTGGTGTTGTTTCGCATGCGGCAGGGCGCGGTGGCCAAGCACCTTGGCCTGCTGCGCGGGGCGGACCGGTTCATCCACGCCTATAGCGGCCACGGCGTTGTCGACAGCGCCCTGACCGCGCCCTGGGCCCGCCGCATCGTGGCGCGCTTTGATTTTCCCGACAGCACGACCCCCTAGGAGGACATGACATGGCGACATTGGTTCTGGCAGCAGCAGGCGCTGCGGTGGGCGGCGCGATTGGCGGCTCTGTGGCGGGCCTGTCCACGGCTATCATCGGCCGCGCGGTGGGGGCAACGCTGGGCCGCGCCATCGACGAACGTCTCCTCGGGTCGGGCAGCGCCGCGGTGGAGACCGGCAAGGTGGACCGTTTGCGCATCACCACCGCCAGCGACGGCGCGCCGATGGCGCAGGTCTTTGGCCGCATGCGGCTGGGCGGGCAGGTGATCTGGGCGACCGAATTCGTCGAGACCGCCACCACCACGGCTCAGGGCGGCAAGGGCAGCGCGCCGACCCAGACCACCACCCGCTATTCCTACGCGCTGTCGCTGGCGGTGGCGATTTCAGCGGGCGAGATCACGTCGGTCTCGCGGATCTGGGCCGATGGCGAGGAAATCGCGCCGGGCGCGCTCAACATGACCCTGTATCGCGGCACGGCGGACCAGCAACCCGACCCGCTGATCGAGGCGGTCGAGGGCGTCGGCGCAGTACCGGCCTATCGCGGCACCGCCTATGTGGTGTTTGAAAACCTCGCGCTGGAACGGTTCGGCAACCGGGTGCCGCAGTTCTCCTTCGAGGTGCTGCGCGCCGAACAGCCCGACAGCGATACCTATGAGGCGGATCTGGCGCAGATCGTGCCCGGCGTGGCGCTGATCCCCGGCACCGGCGAATACAGTCTGGCGACGACGCCGGTCTATCTGGACTATGGCCCCGGCCACAAACGCGCCGCCAACCTGAACCAGATGTCGGGCGACAGCGACCTTGTGGCCTCGGTCACGGCACTGTCGCAGGAGCTGCCGCAGGCCGATGCGGTCTCCATGGTGGTGTGCTGGTTCGGCGACGACCTGCGCTGCGGCAGCTGCAGCCTGACCCCGAAGGTGGAGCAGACAGCGGCGGATGGCACGATGCCCTGGCAGGTCAGCGGCCTGTCGCGGGCCCATGCCGCCGAGGTGATCCAGACCGGGGGCGCGCCGGTTTATGGCGGCACGCCGGCCGATGCGGCGGTGATCGAGGGCATCCGCCACCTGACCGATCAGGGCAAACGGGTGATGTTCTACCCCTTTATCCTGATGGAACAGCAGGCCGGCAACGACCTGGTCGATCCCTATACCGGCGCGCCGGGCCAGCCGGTGCTGCCCTGGCGGGGGCGGATCACCCTGTCGCAGGCGCCGGGCCAGCCCGGCAGCCCGGATGGCACCGCGCTGGCCGACACCGAGGTGGCCGCCTTTCTCGGTACGGCCAGCGCCAGTGATTTCACCGTCAGCGCCGGCACGGTGGTCTATAGCGGCCCGCCGGAGTGGGGCTTTCGCCGGTTCATCCTGCATTACGCGGCGCTCTGTGCGGCGGCCGGCGGGGTGGAGGCCTTTTGCATCGGCTCCGAGCTGCGCGGGCTGACCCAGATCCGGGGCGCCGCCGGGTTTCCCTTTGTGGCGGCATTGCAGGACCTGCTGGCCGAAGTGCGCAGCCTGTTGGGGCCAGAGGTGAAACTGGGCTATGCGGCGGATTGGTCGGAATATTTCGGCTACCAGACGCCGGAGGGCGACCATCTGTTCCACCTTGATCCGCTCTGGTCGGAACCGGAGCTGGATTTCATCGGCATCGACAATTACATGCCGCTGTCGGATTGGCGGGCGGGCCGGGCGCACCGGGATGCGCAGGACTGGGGATCGATCTATGATCTGGGGTATCTGCGCGCCAATATCGAGGGCGGCGAGGGCTATGACTGGTATTACCACTCGCCCGAGGCCGCCGACGCGCAGATCCGCACCGAGATCACCGATGGCGCCTATCAGGAGCCCTGGATTTACCGGGTGAAGGACATTCGCAACTGGTGGCAGCAGGACCACTATGACCGCATCGGCGGCGTGCGGGCGTCCAGCCCCACCGCTTGGGTGCCGCAGTCAAAGCCGATCTGGTTCACCGAACTGGGCTGTGCCGCCATCGACAAGGGCACCAACCAGCCCAATAAATTCCTCGACCCGAAAAGTTCGGAATCTCATTTGCCGAAGTATTCCAATGGGATGCGTGATGATCTGATTCAACAACAATACCTGCGGGCCCAGATCGGCTATTGGTCCGATCCCGCAAACAACCCGGTTTCGGTGGAATATGACGGGCAGATGATCGACATGCGCCATGCCTATGTCTGGGCCTGGGACGCGCGCCCCTTTCCCGCCTTTCCCAATCAGGGCGAGGTCTGGAGCGATGGCGACAACTATGCCCGTGGCCATTGGCTGAACGGGCGGGTCGGGCAGCGGACCCTGGCCTCGGTGGTGAGCGAAATCTGTCAGCGCGCCGATGTGACAGAGGTCGATGTGAGCGATCTGTGGGGGCTGGTGCGGGGCTATGCGATCTATGACGTGACCGAGGCCCGCGCTGCGCTGCAACCCTTGATGCTGCGTCACGGTTTTGACGCGATCGAACGGGACGGGCATTTGGTGTTTCGGCCGCGCGATGGTGAAAACGCGGTGGCGCTGGAGGCGGCGGAATTTGCCGTGCTGCCCGAACTGGACGGCGATCAGGAACAGACCCGCGTCCCCGAAGCCGAGCTGAGCGGCCGGGTGCGGTTGCGGTTTGTCGAATGGGGCGGTGGCCATGACACCGTCGCCGAAGAGGCGGTGCTGCCCGATGACGCCACCCATGCGGTCAGCCAGAACGAACTGGCGATGACGCTGACGCGCGCCGAAGGGCGGCAGGTGGTGCAGCGCTGGCTGGCGGAATCGCGGATTTCGCGCGACAGCGCCCGGTTTGCGCTGCCGCCGTCGCGCGCCCTGGATCTGGGCGCGGGCGATGTGGTCCAGCTGCCGGGGCAAGACGGCGAGGGGGCCGCGCTCTACCGGGTGGACCGGGTGGAGCAGGCCGAGGCGCAGATCCTGGAGGCGGTGCGGATCGAACCGGTGGTCTATCAGCCGCTGGAGCTGCCCGAGGATCTGCCGCGCGCGCAGGCCTTTGCCGCGCCGGTGCCGGTGCTGCCGCTGTTCCTTGATCTGCCGCTGATGCGGGGCGACGAGGTGCCCCATGCGCCGCATGTCTGCGCGGCGGCGCGGGACTGGCCGGGGGCGGTGGCGCTCTATGGGGCTGATCTGGATAGTGAATTTGCGCTGGAGGCGCTGCTGCCGGCCCGCGCCACGGTCGGGATTACCCGGACACCGCTGGCCGCCGGGCCGCTGGGCCGCTGGGATCTTGGCGCGGCGCTGGAGGTGGAGCTGATCGGCGGCGTGCTGGACAGTGTTGCGCCGCAGGCGGTGCTGAACGGCGCCAACCGGCTGGCCATTGGCGATGGCACGCCCGGCCAGTGGGAGGTGATCCAATTTGCCGAGGCCGAGCTGATCGCGCCCGACCGCTATCTGATCCGCACCCGCCTGCGGGGCCAGTTCGGCAGCGACGGGCTGATGCCCGAGGTTTGGCCCGAGGGCTCCTATGTGGTGCTGCTCGATGCGGCGTTGGAGCAACTGGACCTGTCGCTGTCGCAGCGCCGGGTGGCCCGCGACTATCGCTTTGGTCCGGCGCGGCGGGCCCATGACGACCCGTCCTATGTGGCCGTCACCGCCAGTTTTGACGGCAGCGGGCTGCGGCCCTACGCGCCGGCGCATCTGACGGCCGATGGCGATCTGGGCACGGATCTGGACCTGTCGTGGATCCGCCGCACCCGGATCGAGGGCGACAGCTGGGATCTGGAGGAGGTGCCGCTGGGCGAGGAGCGCGAGCTGTATCGTGTGCAGGTGCTGTCAGGTGCCACTGTGCTGCGCGAGGAGCGGGTCACGACGCCGGGCTGGACCTACGCCAGCGGCGCGCAGCTGAGCGACGGGGTGAGCGCCGGCGACCGGGTCGAAGTGGCGCAGATCTCGGCCCGCTTTGGCCCGGGGCCGGTGGCGGGCTGGGTTCTGAGCTGATGCGGCCTCCGGTTCTGTGGGAAGACCTGCGCAGTGTTGCACGCGCGCTGCTGGCGCATCCGGCGCGGCGCCGGCGGGCCCTGTGTCGCCAGATCCTGTACGGCGCGCATCGGGCGGCGCGTCAAAGTGCCGCCACCGGGCGCTGTCATCCCCGGTGGGGCGATGGTTCGCTGGGAGCGGCGGCGCGCAGATTTCCGCTGGCCACGGAACCCTGTCCCGGCGACGCCGACTATGCCGAATGCCTGCAAATGGCGCTGGATCTGGCGCTGTCAGGCCGCAAGGGTCACAAAAAAACGCCCTGATCCGCATGGGGGTCAGGGCGTTTCGTCTGTCAGGTCGTTCCGCGTCGCGCGTTTAGGCCAACTGCAGATCGACAGCAGAGTCGCGACCGTCGCGGCCGGACTGGATTTCGAAGGTCACAGCCTGACCATCGGACAGACCGGTGAGCCCGGAGCGCTCTACTGCGGAGATGTGCACGAAGACATCGTTGGAGCGGCCTTCAACCGCGATAAAGCCGTAACCTTTGGTGGAGTTGAACCACTTGACGGTACCGTTTGCCATTTCAAAGTTCCTTGTCGATTTGGTCGTTTACTATGCCGCCCACACTAGCGTGGCGGCCCGGCAGCTTAACGTCGGAAGCTGGTCGGCAGGGAACAGAACTTCGATAGGATAAGGTTGCCCATCTTTTTTGCCGCGTTTTTTTTTCTCTGGCAAGTGGGTAAACGCGGGATTTTTTGTTCATCACGGGTTGGGGGTTAGGTATTTTTTTGCTGATTTAACACCGGTGATTCATATCTCGATTGATGATTGGGTGGATCACGGGATTGCGCTTGGCAAGAGAGCGCTTAGATCTGTAAGTTAACACCCCTAGGGGCCGGAATGAACCGGCCGCAAGACCCCAATGGCGCGGATGGGCCGTGACGGAAGGATCAAGCAGATGTCGGAAACGCAAAAGGCCGTAAGGCAGGTTGATCCTGTCTGGGAGCGGATCACCAGTGAAGCCGAAGACGCGGTGCAGGCGCAACCGCTGATGGGCGGGCTGATCCACGCCTGTATTCTGCACCACAAGACATTGGACAAGGCGCTGAGCTATCGCATCGCGGCCAAGCTGTGTTCCAATGAAATGTCGATGGTGATCCTGCGTGAAATCGTTGATGGCGCTTATGCCGCACAGCCCGAGCTGATCGCGGCGGCGCGGGCGGATCTGATGGCGGTCTATGAACGCGACGCCGCCTGCCATCGCCTGTTGCAGCCGGTGCTCTATTTCAAGGGCTATCAGGCGGTGCAGGCTTACCGCGTCGGTCATTGGCTGTGGCAGCAGGGCGATTGGGATCTGGCCTATTTCTTCCAGATGCGGATTTCCGAAATCTTTGGCGCCGATATTCACCCCGCTGCGCGCATCGGCAAGGGGATCATGATCGACCATGCCCATTCGATCGTCATCGGCGAAACGGCGGTGGTGGGCGACAATGTCTCCATGCTGCATTCGGTGACACTGGGCGGCACCGGCAAGGAAGAAGAAGATCGCCACCCCAAGATCGAAGACGGGGTGCTGATTGGCGCGGGCGCCAAGGTGCTGGGCAATATCCGCATCGGCCATTGTTCGCGCATCGCGGCCGGCTCTGTGGTGCTGCAGGACGTGCCGCCCTGCAAGACAGTGGCGGGGGTTCCGGCCAAGATCGTCGGCGAGGCGGGCTGTTCGCAACCGTCGGTCAGCATGAATCAGGTGCTGGCAGGGAAATAGCTTCATGCGCCGCATGAGCTGAGGACTGAATTTTAAAATGTAAAAGGGCACCAACAGGTGCCCTTTTGCTGTTTTATGTAGAACAGAGGTTGGTCAGGCCAGCATGACCATCGGGTTTTCGAGGTTGTCCACGATCGCCTTGAGCAGATCCGCGCCCATGGCACCGTCGATCACCCGGTGATCCACAGACATGGTGACGCTCATGACCGTGGCCACGGTGAGTTCGCCATCTGCGCCAACCACCGGTTTCTTGACACCGGAGCCGACCGCCAGAATACCGGCATGGGGCGGGTTCACAATCGCGTCAAAGTTGTCGATGCCAAACATTCCGAGGTTGGAAATGGCAAAGGCACCGCCCTGGTATTCATGCGGCGCGAGCTTGCGGTCGCGGGCGCGTTTGGCCAGATCCTTCATCTCTGACGACAGGGCGGAGAGCGATTTCATCTCTGCATCCTGCAGCACCGGCGTGAACAGCCCGCCTTCGATGGCGACGGCAACCGCCACGTCGGAGGCTTTCATCTTCAACACCCGATCCCCGGCCCAGACCGCATTGGCATCGGGCACCGATTGCAGTGCCAGAGCCACGGCCTTGATGATGAAATCATTGACCGAGAGTTTCACGCCCCGGCCTTCGAGCTGCTTGTTCAGCTCCCCGCGGAATTTCAGCAGCGCGTCAAGCTGGATGTCGCGGCGCAGGTAGAAATGCGGGATGGTCTGCTTGGCCTCGGTGAGACGCGCGGCAATGGTTTTGCGCATCCCGTCGAGCTTGACCTCTTCGAAGTCGCGGCCCTGGTACATCTTGGCGACGGCTTCGGCGGAGGCGCCGGCGGGGGGTGCGGCAGCAGCGGCGGGGTCGGCGGCAGCGGCCGGTTTGGCCT
>NZ_LPUY01000087.1 GCF_001518015.1 Tritonibacter horizontis | reverse complement strand
AAACCAGCGCAAATGCCGCATCGACCAGCGAAAACGTCGCGCCATTGAAATAGGGCCCGGCGCTTAACTGGTCTTCAAGTCGTCGCACTTTCCGGGTCATGGCCGCGATCTTCTGGTCAAAAACTGTCGGGTCGCTGGTCCCATAAAAGCCGGCAATGTCGTTCAGCATTTCAGAGGCGAAGGCAATCCATCCGCGATGCTGGGCCCGCACCACGGGGTCAGCGGGATGGAGCGGCGGCGTTTGGCTCTCTTCCAGAAACTCAAGGATCGCAACGGAGTCAAAGATGGGTTGACCCTCCACGGTCAGAACCGGCGTTTTTCCCAAGGGGGACAGCGCCAGGAACCAGTCCGGTTTGCGGGCCAGGTCGATGGTCGTGCGTTCAACCGCGACGTCCTTTTCAAAAAGAGAAATCGCCGCCCGCTGCACATAGGGACACAGTGCGTGGCTCATCAGGTGAAGGTTCATCTCGCGCTCCAATGTAAATGCAATTGCATGTATATTGGCGTTGGAAAGCCAGATGTCAATCTTGATGCAGCTGCATCTTTTGGTCTATTCTGAGGCATGAGCGTGCCAAACCAACATACGATCGCGGCCTGGACCGCGCTGGTTACCGCCAACCGAAGGGTGCTGGAGACCATCGAACGGGCCCTGAAAACAGCGGGATTGCCGCAGTTGAGCTGGTATGACGCGTTGCTGGAGCTTGAAAAAGCCGGCCCGTCTGGGATACGGCCCTTCGCCCTAAAGGAGCGGTTGTTGTTGCCGCAATACAGCCTGTCCCGGCTGCTCGACCGGTTGGAGGCGGCACAGCTGATCGACCGCCACGAGGCAGCCGATGATGGGCGTGGCCAGATTGTCCATCTGACCGAGCTGGGCCTGCGGACCCGACAAAAGATGTGGCCGGTCTACGCCGAAACGCTGTTGCATTGCGTCGAAGACCGACTGTCACCGAACGAAGCGGCAGAGCTTGCGCGACTGCTCGCCAAACTCGCTGACGCGCCATCGTAAGACCGCAAACAATGCCCGGCGGCACCACCCAAGATTACCCGCCGCGGGCCAGCCGGGGCCTGTCACCCTCTGTCCGTGACAGAAGCCTGGTACCGCGCCAGACTGTCGACCAGCAGCGCGCCCGTCGGACGATCCTGACGGGCGCAGAACTCGGCCCAGATGGCGGCATAGGGCAGGTCTTTCAACTCCTCGGTCAGAACCAGCCGCGTTGTATAATCCCGCGCGGTCTCGGCCTGTTTCAGCCGCTCTTGCGGTGCCAGAAGCGCCTCGAGCAAGGCCTTTTGCATGTTGCGGACGCCGATGACCCAGGCCGCTGTGCGGCTGATGGTGGCGTCGAAAAAGTCCAGCCCGATCCGGGTGCGCTGCAAGAGCCCGCCAAAGACCAGCTCCTGCGCCATGGCCCGGATGCTGTCGTCCAGCAGGATCACATGATCGCTGTCCCAGCGCATCGGGCGCGAGACATGCAGCAGAATATCCTGCACGCTGAGCGCCACCGCCGAAAGTTTGTCGGCGACATTCTCGGTCGGATGGAAATGGCCCATATCCAGGCAAAGGGCGGTGTTGTTCCGGATTGCATAGCCCAGGTAGAATTCATGGCTGCCGACCGTCATCGCCTCGACCCCGATCCCGAACAGCTTGCTTTCGACCGCGTCCAGCAAATGCGCCCGGTCATGCGCCGGGGCAAACATCGCATCCAGCGAGGCCTCGAGCCGACGCCGCGCCCCCATGCGGTCGACCGGGTTGTCCTTTGACCCGTCCGGCACCCAGATGTTGTTCACCACCTCGCCGCCCTGGGCCGCCCCCATCTTGGCGGCGATCTCGCGACAGCGCTTGCCGTGTTCGATCCAGAAATCGCGAATGCCCGCGTCGGGATGGGCAAGCGTCAGGTTGTCGTCGGCCTTTTCATGGGCAAAAAAGGTCGGGTTGAAATCAAGCTTGATGCCCGTCTCGCCCGCCCACTCGACCCAAGGGGCAAAGTGGCGAAATTCGATCTCGTCCCGGTCTGGCGTCTCTTGCGTGTCGAGGTAGAAGGCATGCAGATTGAGACGGTGCTTGCCCGGGATCATGGAATAGGCAAATTCCAGATCCGCGCGCAGCTCATCCGGGGTGCGGGCCCGGCCGGGATGGTTTCCCGTCGCCTGAATGCCACCGCCAGAGGTGCCCTGCTGTTTCTCAAACCCTCTGACATCGTCGCCTTGCCAGCAGTGAACCGAAATCGGGATCTGCGCCAGGGCGGTCAAGGCGAGTTCCGTGTCGACCCCCCATGCGGCAAAGGCCTCGCGCGCGTCTTGGTAACTCATGTTTCCTCCGGGAACTTTACTGGGATCGGAACCTCCGATCGTTCATGGGCCGGTGTCGAGGCGGCGCAATGGCCGCCTCATGCCAATCAGCGGGTAAAGGCTTCCTTGTTGCCTGCATCCACGTTCACGATATTGCCGGTCGATTTGGCGGATTGATCCGATGCCAGGAAATAGGCTGCCTCGGCGATATCCTCAGGCAGCACAGACCGTTTCAGCAGCGACCGGTTGCGGTACATTTCTTCCAGCCCGCCCTTGTCGGTGCCATAGGTCGAGGCCCGTTGCTCCAGCCATTCGCCCTCCCAGATCTTCGACCCGCGCAGCACCGCGTCCGGATTGACCACATTGACGCGGATCCCGACCTCCGCGCCCTCCAGCGCAAGGCAGCGGGCAAGGTGGATTTCCGACGCCTTTGCGGTGCAATAAGCGGAGGCATTGGGCGAAGCGGCAAGCCCGTTCTTGGAGGCGACAAAGACAATCGCCCCGCCGATATCCTGCACCCGCATCACCTTGAACGCCTCGCGCGAGACCAGGAAATAGCCCGTCGACAGGATGTCCATGTTCTTTTGCCACAGCGCCAGGCTGGTTTCCTCGACCGGGGCCGACGACGCGATCCCGGCGTTGGACACCAGAATGTCGAGGCCACCGAATTCGACCGCAAGATCCGCATAGGCCTGGGCCACGGCCGCCTCATCCGTCACGTTCATCTCGGCGATCCGGACGACGTCGCGGCCATATTTCTGCACCAAGGCCTCCTGCGTGGCGGTCAGGCTTTCGGTATTGATATCGGCCAGCAACACGCAAGCGCCTTCGCGCAGGTAGCGTTCTGCGGTGGCCGTGCCGATGCCACCCGCGCCGCCGGTGACCAGCGCAACCCGGCCCGCCATTCCCTTGGGCTTTGGCATCCGCTGCAGCTTGGCCTCTTCCAGCAGCCAGTATTCGATGTCAAAGGCCTCCTGTTCCGGCAGGCCGACGTATTCAGACACCGCCGAGGCGCCGCGCATCACGTTGATCGCATTGGTGTAGAATTCGCCAGAGATCCGGGCCGTGGCCTTGTCCTTGGCAAAGGTGATCATACCGACGCCGGGCACCAGATAGACCACAGCATTCGGGTCACGCAGGGCGGGCGAGTCGTCATGTTTGCAGCGGTCGTAATAGGCCGCATAGTCGTTGCGATACTGGGCGATCTGCTCGGGCAGATTGGTCAGGACCTCGTCGATATTGCCCTTGGCGGGATCAAAGTCGAGCACCAGCGGGCAGATTTTTGTGCGCAGGAAATGGTCCGGGCAAGAGGTTCCCAGGGCGGCCAGCGCGCGCATGTCCCTGGCGTTGACGAATTCAAGCACCGTGTCGCTGTCGTCAAAATGACCGACCATATGCTGGTTGCCGGAGACAAATCCGCGAATGGCCGGCATCAGCCGCGCCGCGACGCTGCGCCGGGCCTGTGGGTCAAGGCTCTGATGAACGGCGCCGCCAAAACCGGGCTGTCCTGCGGTCCGTTCGGCGAACCAATCCATGCCCCGCTGGATGATATCAAGCGTCAGCTCGTAGCAGGCCTTGGCATCGTCATCCCAGGTGAACAGGCCGTGGCTTTCCAGCACGACGCCCTTGGCGTTGGGGTTTTTCTCGCAGAACTCTTCCAGCCACAGACCCAACTCATAGCCCGGACGCTTCCACGGTAACCAGCCGATCTCGGCGCCGAAAATCTCTTGCGTCAGCGCGCGGGAGTTTTTCGCAGCAGCAATCGCGATGATCGCATCGGGATGCATGTGATCGACGTGTTTTTTCGGCACATAGGCATGCAGTGGCGTGTCGATGGATGCCGCGCGCGGGTTCAGGTTGAAGGTGCAATGGGGCAGATAGCCAACCATTTCGTCTTCAAATTCGACGCCGCGGTATTTGCCCTTCAGCGCGTTCAGCTTGTCCATATAGAGGGTCGCGAAACCGTCCATCTTGATCGAGCCGACATCGCCGCCGGATCCCTTGACCCAGAGCACCTCGATAGGGGCGCCGGTCAGCGGGTCGGTTTCGGTCACCTTGGCAGAGGTATTGCCGCCGCCATAGTTGGTGATTCGCTTGTCGGACCCGAGAAGATTGGACCGATAAAGCAGTTTTTCGGGCTCGGACATGCCCTCGGCACGCGCATCATCCCACAGGTTTTGAAGCCGATTTTCGGCACGGGTCAACATGGTCATCCTCCCTGAAACACCGCAAGATGCGGCAACTTGCTTGACCGATCCTTGCGAAACTTTGCAACGGGAGTCAACCAAAACCAATCACAAACAGTCATGCTGCACCGCAGTATGATCGAAACTGAAAGAAAATGATTGACCGAATGAGAATTTCGGGCATTCTGCATGGAACGGGAGGACACAATGCACGAGACGGAGCGCCACAGGATCATTCTATCGGCTGTACAGGAACGCCCCATCGCCACGGTGGGGGAACTTGTCGCCTTGACAGAAACCTCCGAGGCCACGATCCGCCGTGATATCGCGACACTTGATGCCAAGAAACGCCTGCGCCGGGTGCGTGGCGGGGCGGAGGCGCTGACGCCCCCGGCCCTGCCGGGACTGGCGGGGCGGCCATTCAGCGTCAACCAGGCGATCAACGCGGAGGCCAAGCAGGCCATCGCCAAAGAGGCGGTCGCGCTCTGTGACGATGGCGATCCGATCATCATCAATGGCGGCACGACCACCTTTCAGATGGTGCATCCGCTGGTCAATCGTCGGCTGCAGGTGCTCACCAACAGTTTTCCGATCGCCGAACACCTGCTGCGTCACTCCAAGAACACCGTGATGCTGCCGGGCGGCGCGATCTACCGCGAACAGAACATTATCCTGTCGCCATTTGACAATGACATGACCCGGCATTTCTATGCCCGGCGCATGTTCATGGGCGCACATGGGCTGGGCCCTCTTGGCCTGATGGAAGGCGACCCCTTGCTGATCCAGGCCGAAGAAAAACTGATCGGGCAAGCGGACGAGCTGGTCGTTCTGGCGGACAGTTCCAAATTTGAGAACCGCTCCAGTCTGGTGCTCTGCCCGCTGGATCGGATTGACGTGGTGATCACGGACGAAGGAATCACGGACCGGGCGGCTTCCATGCTGGAGGCGGCAGAAATCCGGCTGATCGTGGCGCAAGGGAGTGCCGCGCAATCATCGAACGCAGGATAGCGTTCACACTTACTCAAAGGGAGGATTTGAGAATGACACTGACACGGAGACTGTTTGGCGGCGCAGCGATGGCAGCGGCCCTTCTGGCCGGAGGCGCGGCCCAGGCGCAAGAAGACCCCATCCGCATCGCGCTGGTGGTCAAGGCGCTCGGCATCGGCTTTTTCGAGGCCGCAGCCAAAGGCGCCGAAGAAGCGGCAGAAGAGCTGGGCAATGTCGAGGTGATCTATACCGGTCCCACCGACACCACCGCCGAGGGCCAGATCGAAGTGATCAATTCCCTGATCGCACAGCAGGTCGATGCCATTGCCGTATCCGCCAACGACACCGATGCCCTGGTGCCGGCGCTGAAAAAGGCGATGCAGCGTGGTATCACGGTCATTTCCTGGGATTCCGGGGTCGCACCCGAAGGGCGGCAACTGCACCTGAACCCCTCTTCCAACCCGCTGATTGGCAACATGATCATCAAGATGGCCGCGGATGAGCTGCCTGAGGGCGGCAAAGTGGCGGTGCTTTCGGCCACCACCACCTCGACCAACCAGAACATCTGGATCGAAGAGATGAACAAGGTGCTGGGCGACTACGAAGGCATCGAGGTCGTGGGCACTGTCTACGGCGACGACCTGGCGGATAAATCCTACCGCGAGGCCACCGGCCTGATGCAGACCTATCCTGATCTCGACGCAATCATTGCGCCGACCTCGGTCGGGATCGTGGCCGCCGCCCGCGCGGTCGAGGATGCAGGCAAGATTGGCGAAGTCAACGTCACCGGCCTTGGTCTTCCGTCGGAAATGGCCGGTGCGATTGCCAGCGGTGCGTCCAAATCCTTTGCGATCTGGAACCCGATTGATCTCGGCTATTCCGCGACTTACCTCGCCTATCAGCTGGCAACCGAGGCCGCCGAGGCAGCGCCGGGTGCGAGCATCCCGATGGGCCGCATGGGCACGCTGACACTGGATGAGAACGCCGAAGGCGCGATGGCGGATCCCTTCGTCTATGACGCAAGCAACATCGACGCGTTCAAGGATATCTTCTGATCCACGTTTCGTAATCTGCCTACCAGTCCCGGCAGCGCCACAGGTCCTGCCGGGACCACCTGAAACCACATCCAATGATGGAGGAAACGATGCAGATGAGCGTCGAGTCCCGACAATTCGGCGCGCCTGCAGCGGGCGATGAGCCGATCCTGGCCCTTTCCGGGATCACCAAGACCTTTCCGGGGGTCAAGGCGCTGTCGGATGTGTCGCTGGACCTCTATCCCGGCCAGGTCACTGCGCTGATCGGTGAAAACGGTGCCGGAAAATCCACCATCGTGAAGACATTGACCGGGATCTACCAACCTGACGCCGGCGAGATCCGGGTGTCGGGCGAGCCGGTGCATTTTGCAACCGCCCAGGACGCCGCTGCGGCCGGGATCACCGCGATCCATCAGGAAACGGTGCTGTTTGACGAGCTGACGGTGGCCGAGAACATCTTTATCGGCCATGCCCCGCGCAGCCGGTTCGGCCTGATCGACTGGGCCCGCATGCGCCAGCAGGCCCGGGACATCCTGACACGGATTGATGCCGACCTGGAACCGGACATGCTGCTGCGCGACCTTGGCATTGCGTCGAAACACCTGGTGGCCATCGCGCGCGCCCTGTCTGCCGAGGCCCGTGTCGTGGTCATGGACGAGCCCACTGCCGCCCTGTCTCACAAGGAAATCGAAGAGCTCTATGACCTGGTCGAACGGCTGAAGTCCGAAGGCCGCGCGATCCTGTTCATCAGCCACAAGTTCGACGAAATCTTTCGCATTGCAGATCGCTATACCGTGTTTCGGGATGGCACCCATGTCGGTTCTGGACTGATGTCAGAGGTCAACGAAGCGGATCTGGTGCGGATGATGGTGGGCCGCGACGTGGACCAGATTTTCCCGCAGCGTCAGAAATCGCCCGGCGACGAGGTGTTGCAGGTGGTGGGATATTCCCATCCGACCGAATTTGCCGATATCGGGTTCACCCTGCGTCGGGGCGAAATCCTGGGATTCTACGGTCTGGTCGGGGCGGGGCGTTCTGAGGTGATGCAGTCCCTGGTCGGCATCACCCGCCCGTCCAAGGGCGTTGTGAAAATCGACGGCACCATCAAGGTGATCCGATCCCCCGCCGATGCTGTCAGCAACGGCATAGTCTACGTGCCCGAAGATCGCGGCAAACAGGGTGCGGTTATCGGCCTGCCGATCTATCAGAACGTCACCCTGCCCTCGCTGTCGCAAACCTCTCGCAACGGTTTCCTGCGCCTGGCGGAAGAATTCGATCTGGCCCGCCACTATACCCAGCGGCTCGACCTGCGGGCCGCAGCACTGGATCAGGATGTCGGCAATTTGTCAGGTGGCAATCAGCAGAAGGTGGTGATCGCCAAATGGCTGGCGACCAAGCCCAAGGTCATCATCCTAGATGAGCCGACCAAAGGCATCGACATCGGCTCGAAGGCGGCGGTGCATGCCTTCATGGCGGAACTGGCGGCGGAGGGGCTGTCGGTGATCATGGTCAGTTCCGAAATCCCCGAGATCATGGGGATGTCGGATCGGGTGATCGTGATGCGCGAAGGTCTGATCGCCGCAGAGCTTGAGGGTGACGCGCTCACGCCGGAAACGCTGGTGCGGCACGCCGCCGGTATTGGAGAAAAACAGCCATGATGACATTTCTGAAATCCCGCGAGGCGATGCTCGGCGCGGCCATCCTGTTGCTGCTCTTCCTCATCGCCAGTCGGTTTCCCGCGTTTGTGGCGCCCGCCAACCTGGTGCGGGTATTTACCGACACATCGCCGCTGCTGATCCTTGCACTGGGACAGACCGTGGTGATCCTGACCCGCTGTATTGATCTGTCTGTTGCTGCGAACCTTGCGTTGACCGGGATGGTCTGTGCGATGCTGAACGCAGCCATGCCGGGCCTGCCAGTCGCTGCGATCCTGTTGCTTGCCGTCGCCCTCGGGGCGTTCATGGGGGCGTTGAACGGGCTTCTGGTCTGGAAGCTCGCGATCCCGTCAATCGTGGTCACCCTTGGCACCATGACGATCTTTCGCGGCATCATCTTTCTGATTTCCGACGGCGCCTGGGTCAATGCCCATGAGATGAGCGCCTCATTCACCGGCTTTCCCCGGTCAACGGTCCTCGGGCTGCCGGTGTTGGCCTGGTTTGGCCTGCTGGTGGCGGTTCTGGTGGCGGTGATGATCGCGCGGACACCGCTGGGGCGCGCGTTTTACGCCGTTGGCGGCAATCCGCATGCCGCCATCTACACCGGGATTGATGTTGGCAAGACCCAGTTTTGGGCCTTCACCCTGTCCGGGGCCCTGGCCGGGCTGACCGGTTATCTTTGGGTTGCGCGCTATGCGGTGGCCTATGTCGATATTGCCGGCGGCTTCGAGCTGGAGGTCGTGGCCGCCTGTGTGATCGGCGGCATTTCGATTGCCGGTGGCGCGGGGACGATCCTCGGCACTATCCTCGGGGCGCTCTTTCTCGGAATTGTCAAAAACGCCCTGCCGGTGGTCGATATCTCTCCCTTCTGGCAGATGGCGATTTCCGGCACCGCAATCATTGTCGCTGTCACCCTGAATGTACGCAACGCGCGGGCCAAGGGCCGTATCATCCTGCGCAGCGCCCAGGCCGAAGGAGCCACCGCATGAGCGATCTCAGCACAGATCCGTCCGTCCGTCAGATCCCGGACCGTTTGCAAAGCAGATCCGCGCGGTTGCTGCAAAGCTGGGAGTTGCTGTTGTTGATCGTGGCAATTGCGATCTTTATCGCCAACAGTTTTGCCTCGCCCTATTTCCTCAACGCCTGGAACCTCAGCGACGCGACGTTCAATTTTACCGAAAAGGCGATGATCGCCTTTGCCATGGCGCTGCTCATCGTGTCGGGCGAGATCGACCTGTCGGTGGCCTCCATCATCGCGCTGGCCTCGACCGCCATGGGGGCGGCGGCCACGGCCGGGTTTGGCACACCGGCGCTTGTGCTGGTCGGCCTGGTGACGGGTCTGCTGTGCGGCGCCTTCAACGGGACGCTGGTCACCCGACTTGGGCTGCCGTCCATCGTGGTGACCATCGGCACCATGAGCCTGTTTCGCGGCATCAGCTATATCGTGCTGGGCGATGGGGCCTATCGCAGTTATCCGGCGGATTTCACCTATTTCGGACAGGGCTACGTGTTCTGGGTGATCTCTTTTGAATTTGTCCTTTTTGTGCTGTTTGCGCTGGTTTACTACGTCCTGCTGCACCGCACCAACTTTGGCCGCGCCATCTTTGCCATCGGCAACAACCCCACCGCCGCGCAGTTCTCCGGGATCCGGGTGGGACGGGTCAAGTTCACCTTGTTCCTGTTGACCGGGCTGATGTCCGGGGTGGCGGCGATCTGCCTGACCTCGCGGCTCGGCAGTACCCGCCCGTCGATCGGCTTTGGCTGGGAACTGGAGGTGGTCACCATGGTGGTTCTGGGTGGCATTTCGATCCTCGGCGGATCCGGGTCCATTCCGGGGGTGGTCATCGCGGCCTTCGTCATGGGGCTGGTCACCTTCGGGCTCGGGCTGTTGAATGTGCCAGGCATCGTTATGTCGATCTTTATCGGCTGCATGCTGATCGGCGTCATCGCACTGCCACGCCTGTGGAAAATGTGGAGATCATAGTGGAAAAATACGCCTTCACCATGAAACTGCACGCCGGTCAGGCAGCAGAATACAAGCGTCGCCATGACGAAATCTGGCCAGAGCTGGTGACGCTGCTGAAGCAGGCAGGCATCTCGGATTATTCCATTTACCTGGACGAGCAGAGCCATGTTCTGTTCGCGGTGCTCTGGCGTCGCGACGATCATACCATGGACCAGCTGCCGCAGAGTGAGATCATGCAACGCTGGTGGTCCCATATGGCCGACATCATGGAAACACTGCCCAACAACGAACCGGTCGCCCTGCCGCTGCAACCGATGTTCCACCTGTCATGAGCCAACCATGCCCCATGTAGCCGTCCTTGATCTGGGCAAGACCAACGCGAAACTGGCGCTGGTCGCGACCGACACAATGCAGGAAATTGCGGTGCTGACGCGGCCCAATACGGTGTTGCCAGGCCCGCCCTATCCGCATTTCGATACCGAAGGTCTTTGGGCTTTTTTTCTCGACAGCCTGCGCAAGGTCCATCGCGAATATGGCATCGACAGCATCAGCGTCACGACCCATGGTGCCTGTTTCGTTCTGTTGTCGGACACCGGCGCGCTGGCCTGTCCGGTGCTGGATTACGAACACGACGGACCGGATGCACTGGCCGCTGCTTATGACAAGATCCGCCCGGCCTTTGCCGCCACCGGCGCGCCGCGATTGCCGATGGGGCTCAATGTGGGGGCGCAATTGCACTGGCTGCTGCACACGCAGCCCGATCTGCGCGAGCGGGTGTCGCAGGTCGTCAGCTATCCGCAATATTGGTCCGGTCGGTTGACCGGCCACTACGCGACCGAGCCGACGTCGCTTGGCTGCCATACCGATCTCTGGGTGCCGCAAGATCACCGTTTTTCGGATCTGCCAGCGCAGCTCGGGCTGCGTATGGCGCCCCTTGCGGCGGCCAGCGACATCGCCGGGGTCATCACCCGCGAGGTGGTCGCGGCCACGGGGCTTGCGCCGGACACGCCGGTGCATTCCGGAATTCATGACAGCAACGCATCGCTATTGCCCCATTTGCGCCTGCGGCAGGGGGCGTTTTCTGTCGTGTCCACCGGCACATGGGTGGTGACAATGGCCGTGGGCGGCGCGCCGGCGTCGCTGGATCCGGAGCGGGATACATTGATCAATGTGAATGCTCTGGGACAGCCGACGCCTTCGGCCCGATTTATGGGCGGGCGGGAATATGAACAACTCCGTTCCGAAATCGCGGCGCCGACGCCTGCGGACATCGCGCGGGTTCTGGACGACCGTGTGTTTCTCTGGCCCGCGACCGCGCGGGGCTCTGGCCCGTTTCCAGAACGGGTCGGCGGATGGAGCCGCCCGGACCTGACGCCGCAACAAAAAGGCGTCGCCCTGCCCTGGTATCTTGCGTTGATGACAGCCGAATGTCTGTCGCTGATCGGGGCCGCGGGCTGCACCACCGTCGAGGGTCCGTTTGCGCGCAACCCGCTTTATCTGTCGATGCTGGGGGCGGCGACCGGCCGTCCGGTGCGCACGTCCAGCACCGCGACCGGGACCAGTATCGGGGCGGCGCTTCTGGCGGATTCTACGGCAGAGCCACCGGACAGCGCGCCCTTTGTTCCTGAGGACACGCAGGGTTTAGAGGCCTATGCCGCGGAGTGGCGGGCCGGTGTGGGGCCGTAATCGCAGCTATTCCTGCGCCGGTGTGTCCCAGGTCATCTCGGTAAAATCTTCCCGGAATGCAAAGGTCTTGAGGTGGGAATCTATCACCGCCCGGGCCCGCACCAGCACCTCCGCCTCCTGCGCGCAGACCGTGGCATGCAGGGCGTCGTCCGTGGCGCGCAACTCTGCCCGGCCAAAGGGAAAGGCGACCTCCCCCCGCTCGGTATCAAAGGTCACCTCCACCTTATGGGCAAAGTGTTTGCACAGCTGTTGCAGGTATTTGCTGGCGTGAGATGTCGGGAAATGGCCGGTTTGCGTATACATAGAGATCTGGCTTTTCGCTGGAAGAAAGAAGGACGGAGGGCGACTGGCGCCCTCCGCCGACGAGGCAGATACCGGTGGCGTCAGAACCGAAGCCGCGCTGTCAGCCCGAAGGTGCGACCCGGTTCGTTCAGCGCGATCACCCGGGTGGAGCCGACCCCATCAGAGCTGCGGCTCTGGTAGGTGGCATCCAGCAGATTTTGCACATCCAGACGGATTTCAAGATTGTCGATGTTGCGCGGACGGTAGGCGGCGTAAACATTGAACACCTCATAGGCCGGCAGGACGGTCGCGGCGTCGTCATTTTCCAGCGCGATCTCCGCCGTGCCGCCGACACGCCATTGGGTGTCAATGGTCCAGCCGCCTTCCAGCGCGATCACATGCCCGACCGGACGACCGAGGTAATAATCGGTGGTGCCGATCACCGCTTCGTTCAGCTCGACATCGGCATAGGTCCAGTTGACCCGCGCAAATCCCGACAGCCAGTTGTATTCGGCAGAGGCGTCAAAGCCGCGACTGGTCAGGTCAGACAACGCCCCCCGCGCCCCGTCGGTCGGCAGGACGGCGGCAATATCCTTGACTTTCGTTTGGAACAGGGCCGCGCTGACCTTCCAGGGACCGTTGTCATAGCGCAGACCGATCCGACCGGAGGTGGCACGCGACGGTGCAAAGCCGGTATAATCCCAGGCGGTGCCGAAATTGACCAGCGCCGCTTCACCCAGTTCATAGCCGCCCCAGCTGGAGGCAAGCCCGGCGGTCAGGCTCCAGGTGTCCGACAGGACGACATCGACCGCACCGTTGACGCTCAACCCGTTGTCGGAGAACTCGGTTCCATCGGCCGCAGTGAAGTCCTGGCTATCAAACCGGGCCCCGTAGCTGACAGAGAACCGGTCGCCCAGATCCTGACGCGCCTGTGCAAACAGACCGATATTGTTCAGCTCTTCCTTGCCTGAACTGCCAAAGGGACCCGGGCCGCGGCCCTCGCCCTCTGCGGTTTCGCGGAAGAAATCGAGCCCCGCCGTCACCGAACCGCCCGCAATGGCAAAGCTGTTCTTGAAGGTCCCGGAGAGACTCTTGTTGGTGCCATATACCCCGATCGCGTCGATTTCCTGCTCGTTGTGGCTCAGTTGGAATGTCGGATCCCATTGCCCGGCAGGCTGGGTGTTGTTGTAGGTCAGCGTATAAGACGTGCGGCGCGACAGGCCTTCGGCAAGAACGCTGGGTCCGGAGGTGATCCCGGAAAAGTCCGGCCGGATGAACAAGATCCCGCCCGGCCCCGCCTGAGCGGCCCGCAGTCCTGTGTCCTCGGTGCGCGAGGCGGCGAATTCGAGGCGATGCCCCTCAAGGCTCTCATAGGCGAACTTGCCGACGAAATCAGTCAGATCGGCCTGGGTCCCGAGCACTTCATTGCCATCGCCATCTTCGTAGTCGTCGCCGGTGCGACGGGTGGCGCTCAGCAAGTACTCCAGGCTGCCCGAACGCCCGAAGAGCGACAGGGAGGTGTCGAGCTTGGTTCCATTGGAGGTGGTGCCAAGCGTGAACAGCCCGCCGAACGGATCGCCCTCCTCCAGCAGATCATCCGCATCCTTGGTCTCATATGCAATCGACCCGGCCAGCGCACCGGGGCCTGCATCTGCCGGGGCGAGCCCCTTGGTGATGCCGACAGATTTCAGCAATTCAGGGTCCAACAGGACGTTGCCCGTGTGGTGGAACGCCGACTTGTTCTGGCGTGCCCCATCAATGGTAACCGACAACAGGCTTTCTTCGATCCCGTTGACAAACACCTTTTGCGCAATGGCCGCGCCGCCACCCGTGGTCACGGAGCTTTCGCCGGCAAAGACCTCCCTGGTGGAGGCAGGGTTGCGCGCTTCGATCTGTTCCTGGGTGATTTCATCGTTGCCAAGCACGCTTTGCGAGGCGGGGGCCTGGATCCGGATCGGTTCGAGCACGATGACGTTTTCTTCTTGGGCAACCACGGTTTGGGCCAGAAGAGACGTGGACAATGCGGTTCCGGCAAGCATTGTAAGGCGCAGGGGCTTCCGCGACATGAGACGTTCCTTGAAAAGTTGACTATAACTGTTGGGAACTCTATAGACTGACAGGTGCCCCAGCCAGACGGTGACCTTTGCGAGATGGTCAAAAACATTTGCCAGATGTGCAAATCCTGCGTCCTTCAGCCAATCGGGCCATGAGTTCACTAGATTTGGCGACGAGATGACAGGGTCCGCTTTCCCCACCCAGACCGCGACGGATTTCAAACGCAAGCTCGACTGGTTCACCCCAGCCGAACGGCCCAAGCCGCAGGTCTTTGACGGGCTTGTGACGGCTGTGCAGCTACAGGCCGGGCTTGGCCTGCACACATTGAACGCAACCGCGCGGCAGGCCTTTGCGGTCGATGGGCAGCGTCCGCCCGGCGCGGTCCTGCATTGCTTTCTCGAAGGCAGCACCGACGCCCGCCTTGACGGCAAACCGATGAACCTGGGGCGGCGCAACGGAGAACCGGTCCGGCTGGTCCTGACGGCGATTGACGAAACCCAGTCCTTCACGCGGCAGTCGCATGAAAATGAATATGTCCGCAAGGTCAGCATCCAGATGTCGCATGCCTGGCTCGATACCTATGGGTTCGCCTTGCCCGGCACCGCCCGGGCCAAGGGCGGGCAGCGGATGGAATGGCTGGCGAGCCCCGAAGATGTGGCCGCGCTGGAAACCTTGGCGCGGTTCGAAGGGTTTACCTCGCCGCTTGTGCGGCTGCAGGCCGAAGCGACCTCACTGGCGCTCTTGGGGCGCAGTTTTGAAACCCTCGGCACGACGCCCTCGCTCGTTCCCGCAGGTCGGGCGTTATCGGACCGCGAATGCAAGCAACTTCGCCGGATCGAGGATCTGGCGAGAGCCTTCGGCGCCCTGCCCTCGCTGCGGCAACTGGCCACCGAAGCCGGACTCAGTCAATCCAGTCTCAGGCGTCTGGTGCAGTCCGCCTATGGGCGATCCCCCCTCGAACATGTCCGCCACCTGCGCCTGCACCAGATCCGCGAAGATCTGGAGCGCGGGCATATCAGTATCGAAACAGCGGCCGAACTCAGCGGCTACAGCGCCGCCAGCAATTTCGCGACAGCATTCCGTCGGACCTTCGGCGTCACCCCCTCGCAGGTCAAACGCAAAACCCGCTCCCAGATCGGCGATCCCCGATAGCAGCGAGCCGCAAATAGCGCCATTTGCCAACCCAAGGCTTTTGCCAAGCATGAGCGGGTGATGCCACGGTCCAGCCCACCCTCAAATGGTGCCCTTCGCTGCTGGTGCACTCCCCCCACCCCCATCGACCGGAAGAGTTGTGGGACCTTGCGGCCTTTAGATTGGCCCAAAGGAGGGTCCGCTTGACTATTCCAAACGGAGTTTCGCCAATGCGTAGGCGAGCAAAACCGCACATGCCGCTCCGGCGCAGATAAATGTAGCGCGCAACGCGATTTCCCGCCCGAGTTCCTGCTCCAAGACTGAGACGAGAAGCCCGCCAGCCATGGCACCAAATGGCATCGATCCCCATCCGAAGAAACGGTAAATACTGTTGACCCGTCCAAGCAACGCGGGCGGAATACGCCTTTGCCGCCAGGACACTGTGATAACGTTCCATAGCATGGCTGCCGCCATCACAAAGAACAGCGCAGCGGACATTACCAATCCAGAATGGCTAAGCCCGATAGATTCATAGCCAATGCCCCAGGTCGCAATCGACAGATACAGGCACCGTTGAGTTCCGAAGAGCACAACAAGCTTTGGGGCAAGCAGGCTGCCCGTGACGGCCCCTAGGGCGGCGACAGACAAGACCAGCCCATAAGCGTAGGCAGACATGGCCAGAACATCTTGCGCAAAAAGCACCTGAATTGTGATCGTGGCCGTCGCGATGAAATTTGCGACCCCCAACACAACGGCAAGTCGCAGCAATAGGGAATCGGAACGCATAAAGGCGATCCCTTCCATCAAAGCCTTGCGAAAACGTGTCTTGCGCCGCGTCCGTGGAGCGAGTGAAATCATCCAGATTAAACCGGCCGACAAGACCAGCAAGGCAGCGTCAACACCAAAGGGGATGCCAATGCCTGCCGCGATCAGAACCCCGGCCAGGGGCGGTCCGATAAACTGGTTTGTCAGTTGCTCGCTGCTCCAGAGTTGACCATTGGCCGCCTCCAGGTCTTTTGAGTCGACGATGGACGGAAGCATCGTCTGAGCCGCATTGTCTCTCAGCACTTCCGCAGAGCCCAAGACGAACGCGAGCCCCGCCAGCACCCAGACTGCGCCCTCTGCGGGCTGGTTCACGGCCAGCATAAGGATCGCCAACGCGATGATCGCACGCACAAGATCAGCTTTGGCGATCAGCCTGTTGTGTTCAGCATTGTCGATAACGACGCCCGCCGGCACCGCAAAAAGCAGCCAGGGCAGCCGACTGGCCGCCGCTACCGCACCAATCGCCACAGGGTTTTGTGACATCAATGTTGCAAGCCAGGGGAGTGCGAGCAAGACCAGCCCGTCGCCAAGATTGCTCAAGGTGCCGGCGCCCAGGAGAAGGCGGTAGTTCTTGTTTCTGATAAGAAGAGGTGCCGTCACGATTTACCCCTATTGCCGCTTGGTAAACTGTGGCAGTGCCGCGCAGTCGCGGCAAGCGAAAGGGTGTGGATTTGTGGAACGGTCTGATCCCAAAGTCGCCGACTGCCGATGTCGTAGACACGAAGGACAGATCGTGACCGTGATACTGAACTGTGAATTGGACGCCACGGCGTACGCCCTCGCCTTCAATATCGCGGCTGTGAAGCTGGCGACGGAGCGTGTCGGGTGTGGGTCTCATCTGCCACTTGGTGAAAAGGAAAAGCCGCCGGTTTTGTCACCGGCGGCTTTCTCAAGCAAAAACAATGCTTTGCGATGGTACCCAAGGCCGGACTCGAACCGGCACGCTGTCACCAGCGGGGGATTTTGAATTCAGCGGAAATAGCCGAATTACAGCGGTCTATTGAATATATGCCCCCCAGACAGAACAAGAACGAACGGAGAATGGGGGGCGCGATAGTTTGCCTCATTTGAAACGATCCAGTATCGCAAAGCACCTCAACCAACAGCCGCGCTTGTGCCAAGACTCTTGGGTCAGCGCAGAGAAATTCACTCTCTGGACCGGATTACATCGAGAAAGTTTTCTACGCTCAGCAGCCAACCTTGCTGATCTTCATGATAGGATTGATGAATTGCTTGCGGCAGCACCAACCTCAGGCTCTGCTTTCGCATCTCATCCGTCTGCGTTCTTGAAATGGCCGGCTCCAAAGTCAGCAAATGTTTCTCGTTGATCCGGTCGGCCTCAGCCAAAACCTGCCGCCAGCGATCTTTACAGGTTGTCTTGGCCGCGAGCATGGTCAGTCTGGCCGTAGGAAACGCCAGGTCGGTATATTCTTCTTCGCCTGGAAACAGAAAGTCCGCGGCATTTCGTTTTTCGGTGGTGGCCTCACGCTTGTAGCGTACAGAATTTGCTTGCAAGACAGCCTCGATATGGTGGCCAAAAGCATAGCCCACCCTCGATTTTCGACGGTTCTGCACGCCTAGTGAGAACTTCAGGAAACCATCTACATCCACTTCGTTTCCTGAAGCGAATCCTGCTCTCAAACGCTCTGCCAGTACTTCCTTTTCCATGTGGCGAAACAATGCCTCTTCATGTTCCATCCATGCCATCAAGGTCTTGTCTGGCTCAGCCAGAGGGTCGACGTTCTTCAGCGTGTCTCGCGCGAACTTGGAGAGCTTGGCTGTGGACGGGAAGACCAAGCCGAACTTTTTCAGGAGTTGGTCGAACGCGGCTGGCGTTGGTTCTTCAGCTTCTATCCCGATTTCTTCAAGGACAAATCGCGCCGCGAAATCGATATCTCGCCCACCTTCTTCAACAATATCGCGCTGAGACAACTCAAAGTCGCTGGTCAGGGATAGGCCAAACAGCCAAAGCAATTTCTGCTCGATCGAACTCCCTACCGGACACAGTATCGCCAGAACCTTTCTGCTCGCCGTCATGCAGAGGAAAAGCGTATCGTTTTCCTTCGCACGATAAACGATGGGTTCCGCGGCTGCAGGATAGTAAAGGCGGTATTCGGGTGTCCGGTGCGGCTGTCGTTTTCGGCTATTATACCACGTTCCGGTCAGCTCAAGGCTAACAGGATCCTCTCCGCTGTCATCCATCCAGAGGTAGGTGAGAGGGACAATTTCACGATCAGCAGGAATGCCGACAAATGCTCGGAATACATCTACACCCTGAAACTCATGACCTCGCGAGACTTTGGGGTCGACTTCAGTTCCCCTAAGGCTTTTCGCTGCAGCACCAATAAAGTATTTTGAAAGAAATCCACGGCCCGACAAAAGCGCTACTCCTTTAGTTCAGCGGAAGCCCTCAATCACGAGCTCAGTGTCGGCAGTCAGCAACCAATGGGAGAGAGAGTCAATCACATCTCCCGCGTCTGTTTTGCCCCTTCCCTTCAGCGCGCATTCCCAAACAACTGCCACATGCCAGCCCTCGGTCTCCAATGCCGCCCTGTTCCTGATATCGCGTTCAATATTTGCACTGATCTTGTCGTGCCAGAACTGCTCGCGGCTTGCTGGCCATTTGAAGAGCGGGCAGTCGTGACCATGCCAGAAGCAGCCGTTTACAAGTACGACCGCGCGATGTTTCGGGAATACCAGGTCGGGCCTGCCCGGCAAGTTTTTGGCATGAAGCCTGAAACGAAAGCCGCGGGCATGAAGCCCGCGCCTTACGATCAATTCTGGTTTGGTATCGCGGCCACGGATGGCTGCCATGTTCCGGCTACGCGTTGTCTTGTCGTGTACATCAGGCAACAGCAACTTCCGGGATTTTTTGCTCTTCTTCGATCAGATGCCTGATGTGCGGCTCCATAGCTCGTGCGACCTCTGAAAATACGGGTACTGCGACGGAATTGCCAAACTGTTTGTAGGCCTGCGTGTCAGATACGGGGATCTGAAAATCCTCCGGATAGCCCATCAGACGGGCACATTCCCTGGGTGTCAGCCTGCGGGGATTTTTGCCTTCGCCGCGGCTGACAAGGATTTCCGACCCGTCTTTGTAGTACCGGGCTGATAGCGTCCGGGCGATACTGTCGCCGTCAACAAGTCCAAACCCAAACCCGTTTCCCTTGGCCTTATGTTTCGCCGCGTAATTTTGCAGGTAAGCCCAAAGTTTGTCAGTCAGCACGTACTTGCTATTGACGGTCGCGTCGTTGCCAAGCGTGAAATGGCCTTCCGGATCTTCGGTGCCATCTTCCGGGTGCAGAATATCGCGCATACGCTTGTTGCCATAGGGCGGGAGTGAGATGTCATCGAAGCTAAAAGGTACGTCCTTTCGGTACCCGACAATGACGATACGTTCCCGGTGCTGTGGTACGAAGTGTCCTGCATCAACAACCCGCGGTTCTGGCACGAAATATCCAAGTTCGTCGCGCAGTTTTCGCATGATCACTTCGAATGTACGACCCTTATCGTGGCTGCGCAGGTTCTTGACATTCTCAAGCAGAAACGCTGCTGGCCTGTGGTGCTGAAGGATACGCAACACGTCAAAAAACAGCGTCCCCTGTGTCTCATCTTTGAAACCATGCGCACGGCCAAGCGCATTTTTCTTAGACACCCCAGCGATTGAAAACGGCTGGCAGGGAAAGCCCGCCACAAGCACCTGGTGTTCCGGAATACTATCCGCACTGATCTCGCGGATATCCCCTTCAATTGGGCGATTGTCTCTATAGTTTGCGTCGTATGTCTGCTGGGCAAAACGGTCCCATTCCGATGTAAAGACACACCGCCCGCCGATGCTTTCCATAGCCTTGCGCAACCCGCCGATCCCTGCGAAAAGATCAATGAACGAGAAAGCTGGTGCACCTTCTGACGGCCTCTTGGCATCAACTGTCATTCGGAGGGTTTTGAGAGCAGCTTCCCGTGCGGGTTCATCACCACGTTTCCAGCGATATACATGACCTTCGGAGTAGCCAAGCAGCTTAGCCGCTTCAGAAACCGACAGACCGGCCTTCTGAAGCAGAAGTTCAAACTCATTCATGTGGTATCCTCGCTCGACCAGAAAAACGAAGCGCAATCTGGGTATTTTTCTGACACAATGAGAGACATCGACCCCGGAGGCAAGAACATTTGGCTAACAGAAGTCGTTTTTCCGGACAAGATCAGAAGAACGTTGCCTCCTAGACCTCGATACGCCTATTTGTGGACGGCCTCATCAAAGCAGACTTTATGTTGCCTGCCGCTCACGCTAGGGGCTTCAGCCCTTAGCTGCCGGACATGTCCGGCGCGGCACAAGGCTTGGTGTCGACACGAAGGGCGGGTAGCCGACTATCGCTGCACTTTGCGCTGATATCGGAAATTCATCAGGAAGCGGACTTCGCCGAGGCGTGCATCGCGTTTGGCTTGAATCTCTCAAGCACGCATAGCATGTTTGCCTTCTGATGGCGTACAGCTGCCAGCTGTGTGCTAGAGTTACGACTTATTGAATTGGCCATTGCTGAAATGATGCTTCCTGAAGACATAGAAAACGCGCTGATCACGGCGGAGCGTGAAGTGGCGCTCATTGCCGCGGTTACGTCAAATGAATTGAGAGGGCAGAGCGACGAGCTTGGCGCCAAACTGAGTGACTTACACAATTCTGGCGCAATCTGCCTCACGTCTGAAAGTAACCTCAATGCCATCCAAGCCTTAGATCACAAAGATTTTTGGATTGCCGTACACCCGCTTAAAGAGGCCATTCCCAACCTGCTAGGATCACATGGCCAGATGTTGGCATACGTTAACACACTGGTAAAAAAAGCGGGGTCTGACGGCGCTGCAGGTATGCCCAATGTGGCGTTGATCGAATGGTGCCGAAAAAACCCTGAAGAAGCATCGAAGATCGTAGAGCGCGCCCAAAATTGTGATCCGCTTGGGCTAGAGCACGGCTTGTTCGCTGTTTTGGCGCTAGCAAATCCTAAATCGCCCTTTGAACTGATCAGACACGCTGAGCTCAAAGTTCGAACACTGGGATTGCGGTCGTTAGGAAGAATGGAAGATTTGAGCTTGGAACACATCAAAGCGGGCGTAGATGAAGCATTGAGGGCGCTAAAAGTCGAGACAGATGAAGACGTCCGGACTGCGGCTATCGAAGCTTCTTTTAGACTGTGGGAGAATGCTCCTCCAAAGTTTCGCTATAAACAGACTGATTTGATCAACTCTATCGGAGAGCTAGGCAATCAGACTGAACTGACAGTTCTCGCGGCGATGCTGTTTTATCATAACAAAGGCTTAGTCGGCGCGGATATCGACCTAGTGCTAGATTGGCTTTCCAAGAAACCTTCAAACGCTGCTGCGACGCTCAGGCACCTCGATATGGCTATTCGACGTAACGATGAGCGTTGGAAATTTGAGAATGTGGTGAGTGTCATCGAATTTTGCCTGCCTATGCTCGACAAGCCAGTTGATGCAGACGGCTTCTATGGATTTCGCAAGTGGCTTTGGGACGACCCCAAGCACGCGTCCTATCTTTTCTCCCGCTGGCTACTCAACGGGCAACGTCAACTGTGCGACTTTCTCAGCGAGATCCTCCAAGCTCTCTCTGCAGAACAACTGATAAACATTCAAAAGGGTGATCTGCCGACTAAGACAGCTGATCAGGTCTTCTTGGCGCAAAAGTGTATTGGCTACCTTTGGAACCACGAAACAGTCGTGGCTTCAATACTGCTGAGCATTGTTCGAAATGGAACAACAGACGCGCGTGCAAATGCGGAAGAGCTTCTGTTCCACCCAATGCTATTGAGCTATGGCGGAAATTTACGCAGCTATCTGGAAGGTCAGCGAGGCAACAATTCAAAGCGGATTTCAGAGAGCATAGAGCGATTGCTCAGTAAGCACGACATGCACATATCAGGCACCGAAGAAGTCCGCGATGTTGTCGAGTTATGTCCGACGATTGAACAGCGGCGTGCCGTGGCCATGAAGGACCGTGATAGAAATCGAGACATTCAAAAGGCTGCGCACAAGCGGTCAATTTTTGCGGACTTGGCGACCCACCAAACGCTTCTGTATGGGCGCAAGAGCTTATCGATTATTCACGGCGTGGACGGGGAGCAACATCCTCAAATCACTGAACTCACTGAACACTCCTATAGTGTTGAGCTTCCTCGTCTCTCGGTCATTGATCCGGTTGGCTTCAACCAACTCTTGACTGTTTTTCGAGCCAGGACGCGAGCCCAATCATGAAGTTGATTTTGAAAGAGTATTTGGCTTCTCTTAGAGAGCGCGGCGACTTGGATAAATCGGTATTGCCGAACTTGCTAGCTGAGATCGGCCTGAACGTACTAAATACACCGATGATCGGCACCCGTCAGAACGGTGTTGACATTGCCGCAGTTGGCAAGGTGAAAGGCGAAGACATCGAGCGTTTTTTGTATCTGTTTTGTATCAAAGCTGGCAATGTCACTCGCAGTGATTGGGAGGGCAATCCGCAATCCGTGCGCCCAGAACTCAATGAGATTCGTGATGTCTATCTGAATGCCAACGTGGCAAAGGAACACGCGGATTTACCTGTGAAAATCTGTCTGTGCTGCGGTGGCGAGATTGAAGAAACCGTTCTAATGAACTGGGCGGGTTACACCAAGCAACATACCACAGACAAAATTCACTACGAACGTTGGAATGGCGATAGGCTAGCGGACCTCATGATGCGGTCTTTGTTAGCTAGAGAATTATTGGACGAAGGACCACGTGGCGATTTCCAAAAGGCGGTCGCGATGGTGAACGAACCTGGTGCCTGCTACGAATACACCAGTGCCTTCTTGCGCGGCCTGTTGCTCGATGCCCAAGAACTCCCTGAGAAGGCTCAGCTGTTAAGGTTAAGACAAGCCTATATCTGCATAAACGCCATCACGGCATGGGCACTCGAAGCAAAAAACCTTGAAAGTATCTACAAGGTTTCTGAGTTGGGAATGCTACTTTGCTGGCATGTAGTTCGAAAATCCCTGCCGGAAGACAAGAAGCCCACCAAGTTTCACCGTTCGTTGCATGCTCTGATGGACCAGTTTGTAAAACTGCACCTAACGTGTTCTGAGTTGTATCTTGCTAAAACCGCTTTTGCGCACGCTCACAAACGTCATGCGCTTTCGGTTGCTGTCCGCTCACGGGAAGCAGTTGATGTGAACCTTGCGATGTTTGAGCTGCTTGGACGCGTCGCCATCCGCGGGATTTGGACAGCCACGTTGGCGCTAAATCAAGCTGAATCTGATTCAGAATTCGCACAGGCGATGGCCGAGAGCACACAGCGTTCACTAGATGTGATCGTTGAGCTCATTAACAATAACCCGACTCTCCATTCACCCTTCAAGGACGATCACATGATCGAAATTGCGTTGGTGATGTACTTGGCGCAGTTGACGGATTCAGTGCCGCGATTTGTTCCGTGGTTGACGTCAGTAGGCGAAAAAACCACCTTCGCTCTGCTCTTAAATTCCAACTATCCTACGGCGCACAGAGACTACGTTGATCTCTTGAACCACCCTGCAAGTAACGATGATGAATATAGGAGCGAGGCATGTAGCGGCAGCATCCTTTACCCGTATTTGTTTGTGTGGTTGGCAAATACAGGCACCGAGGAAGAAAAGTTTGGGTTCTGCGAGCGTTTGAAAGAAATGCTCCCAAACTGCACCTATCAGGCCTGGTTGCCGGATGAAGACACCGAGGAGCTGATTTGGCAGGGCGAGACCTATCATGGCGTTTGCGTTACTGATCTATCTCCGCAAAATGGGCTGAATGAAGTAGCAAAGATGCTCAATTTGGCCATTGATAACTGCCCGGATATCAACAGCATAAGTGCAGTTCGCTTTGGGTTAGTACCAATGTTCCTTGCGGCTTGCAGGCACTACCGACTACCAATACCTCCGCATTTTTGGTTCACCTCGAGCTAAAATCAATGACCCCGCGAAGATCTCGCTTATTCCACGCGACTTTTGAGTTCGGTTGAGGCCAAAATTTTTGGCCGCAACGAATGTCTGGAATGGTTGGCCGCACTGCAGAAAATGTGGTCCGCGCTGGATGGCAGCTTTGGGCCGGAAGCAACTACATTGCCGCTGCCGCCAGCCGTCTGGCCTGCTGCACCACCGCATGCCCGATTAGCACTCTCAGTCGACGATTCGGCCCATGCGCGCTGTCACAAGCGCCACGAGTTCGGGCTGCATGAACTCAAATTTGTCCCTTATATCCAGGCAAACGAGCCGCTTTCCCTTGAGGTGTGAACCCAACTGGCGTCTGAGGCGAGACAGCTGCGTCTTCTCCATAACGGCTATTGTATCAGCCCACGCCAAGTGCTCAGGACTAACACGCTCGTCTGCGTCGGCACTTAGCCCTGCAAAATCTGTTTCCATGCCCGGGCGGTCGGCGAGGACGGCAGCTGCCGTGGGGCTTCTTTTGCGGGCCTTTCCGCATATCAAAAGGACGTTGGTCATCGCTAAACCATCTTACAGCGACCTGCCGTTGTCCAGCGGTGAGTGCCGCGCGCTGTCCCAGATTGTGAGGACCGGCTCGCTGGATGATGCTGCACGGCGGCATAAAAGGCCGGTTCGGGGAAGCTGCACCGCACCGGTGATCCGCTTGGCGAAGGTCAGGAAAGGGCGGGAAGCACGGGCCGGCGCATTACGGCACGCCCCTTGGGAGCGATGTCCGCTCTCAGCCCAAAGCGACCGCCTGCCTGGTGGCCAGTCAGGCGGGCCAGTGCAAGCAGGTGGGGCGGGAACCGGACCTTCTCCAGGTGCGTTGAGCCGCGGTCAACATGGCCAAAGCAATCATTCGGGCAGCTGTTTTGAGCCGATCACGCCCTTAGATCTTTAGCCAGTCTTTGTAGGAATCCTCCATTATTTGAACTCTACCAATGTGACTTTGAAGATCATTGGTGCTTCTGTTCAACGTATCAAATCGGGCGAGGTTTCTCTGAAGAGCCTCAGCACCTGCCACTTTCTGATTGTCTCTGTTTTTTTTCCGCTCTTCTTCGAAATAGATTAAGAACGGGCGAATTGATGCCAATTCATTCATGCCGATATTTCGAATAAACCAATAGAATACTGGAATTATCCCAGCCGATGACAATAATGGATCGTGTGGAATGAAGACTTGGCTCATAGATGAGAGCGTATCCAGAGCACGCCTTCCAGCTAACTCCAATTTCTCCCGATCAATATCTTGTTTCGCGAATGCATCCAAGTCGCTCTTCTTGGTCGCGGTAGGCATCTGCTGATACTCAAAAAGCAGCAACTTGGCTGCGGCATTCAAGTCTGCAGCTCGCTTAACTGAAAACCGAATATTCTCAACAAAGAATTCGTGTGAAGTTAACACGCGAATTAAGTCCGCAACAGGGCCATCAACAGCGTTTCTAACCTCTGCGCCGGTTAGCGGTTTTGATTTATTCAAACGCACGAAAATGTCATTAATGACCGCTTCTTCTTCGGCGACAACGCTCATGATATCGAGGGATTCGTTTTCAAATTCACTCGCAACCCGCGGATGAGACCGTCTTAGGTCCTTAAGACTCAACCCGCCAAGTTTCAATGTGAGGTCCTTTCTGAACTTAAAATCTTCATTGAGGACCAGATTATTCTCGAAAAAATCGAACACTGCTTCCAGCCTCTGTTTTCCGTCAATAATCGCATAGGGAAGTTTCGCTTTGTTCAGCTCTGATTGACCGTACTGAAAATCTGCAAGGTATAGTTTTGGAACATCAAAGCCATTGATGATTGAATCTATAAGATAGGCTTTGTCGCGATCAGACCACAATCTGCCTCGACGTTGATAAGGAGGATCAAAGTCGATCTCATCCTTTCGACCATACCACCAAATTAACGTTTTAGGGCTGTGAGGGGATATTTTGAAGTTTTTCATTGGGTAAATCCAAACGAGCGTTTTAATTCCAACGAAAGACCATGAAGGTCAGGGTAGATTGTGGAATCAGATATTCCTTTTCGAAAAAGCGATGTGGCTATGTTGTCTCTATCTGCTTTTGGAATTATTACTTGTTGTAAGACGCCCGCATCAAAGCCGCCACCTTTATAGCTTTTTTCCATTGGATCGACGCTCTTCCCAAACAGTGAAAACATGCCTCTTTGCGCAACAATTCTGGGGCTATTGTGCGTGCCGTAAATCATCACCGGCAAGTTCTTTCGCTCAGCAAGATCACCTTTCGGGCTGTAGCTTTTTACTTGCTCTCGGTTGGGATTGAGGATTCCACCGTCGTATGAGATATCCTTTAGTGCCCCGCGGTTCCAAGCTGCTGGGTCCAGCATCCAGAATGCAGCATCGTTCTTAGGTTTTCCGGCATTGGTTCGATCACATGAAGAAAGCGCAAAATATAGAGCTATAAAAGGGCTTTCGGTCCAGTCTAGCAACCGGGTTGGTATACCGTAGTGCTGCATGAAGAACATCTGCTCCCACTCTCCGTCAAATGTCTGCGCGACGAAGGGGGGGGAGCGCTGCTCAAAGACCGACGCCAATTCGTTCTCCATCTCTTGGATTTGCTCGATACTCTTCTTCTTGGTGTGCCGAAAGATTGAGGGAGATAAGCCATATGTTGAGTTTCCCACGCCCCGATACCAAGAGGTTTTATGTGCTTCCTGAAAGGTTTCAATTACTCCCATTAGCTCTTTGAAATTACTGCATGTGTGCTTTTCTAGCGCTGGCATTGACACCTCAAATGAAAGTTTCCGAAAATTCATCCGGCCAAATATCTTTGCTTGCACTATCTACGACAAGAACGGGTAGCGCAACTTGAAGTAGGCAGTGATGAAAGATGAATGCACCAAAGCACGCCACTTTACGTTGAGTTCTCTCGCGGTTCGTTGTGTTGCACACGCGCCCAGTAGTTGCCAGCGTAGCCAGCGAGAGACCGCTTCGGGAAGCTGCAATGCAACGACGCTGACATCGTTTGATGTCCGCTTTGGTCCGGCCAGGCTCCGAAGGACGACCACAGTTCGCAACTTTGCAGCAGCAGCTTCCTGCGCAAAGCCACCTTTCGCCCAGGAACCGCCCGCCCCACAAACAAAAAGGCCCCGCACAATGGCGGGGCCGTTGATCCTCACGAATGACATCGCCGCTAAGGATCCGCAGGTATCCGTCTCAACCCCGCCGTGACTAACATCGCATCAAACTGGGCGCCTGGAGCCGTGCTGGTGGCGATCCCGTCCACAACGGTCAGGTGATCGGCGACCGCCTGCCAATCCTCGCTCTTCAATGCGGTCGGCCACTCCATGCCCTCCGGCAGTCCAGGCGCGGCGGCGACGGTGGCGAGGAACAGATCGGTTTCAACCGTCGAGCCGCCCAGGTGCGTTGCGGGATCTGTGCCCGTGGCGGACAGGCGGACCGTGAAGTTCTCGCCCGCCCGCCCAAGGGCATTGGCGGCGCGGTTGCAGGCCTCTGCTTCTTCGATCGGTACGCAGAAGGCCAGCCGGTAGTGGTGTTTTGTTGTCATAGCATGCGCCCCTGTTTTGCCCCGAACCATGTGGTCACATCCGCCAGTTCCGCACCCGTCAATGCCGCATCGAAGATCGCGAAGGCGTGCATCCGCATGCCGCAGGGGTTGGTTGCGGCGCGATTGGCGGCGATGCGCAGGGTTTGGTCCGGGTGAAGGCCCACGGTATAATCCGACAGCTGGCTGACCACGGCCCCGTCGATGATCATCGCAGCCGTGCCGCCGTCGAGATCGAGCCGGATCGCCTCGACAAAATCAACGCCAAGCCGGTCCACCACATCATTCAAAAAGCCCGACAGCCCCATGCCGGAGGAATTCGCCCGGCCATAGAACTTGTCCGCGCCCCCGGCCTCCACCTGGTAGTCCCGCGACACCGCATCAAAGGACCAGAGGCTTTCATTGACGCCGGTGGCTTCCAGGGGCCGCGCGGCCATCACGGCGGTGTGGTTTGGCGTGCCGGGGATCGCCACCTCCAGATAGTCGTCGACGCGGTCGAACTCCAGCCAGTGCAGCCCGCCGGAGCTGCGATAGACCGGCCTTGCGGCATCGGATTGCGCCACCAGGTGGTTGCCGTTGCCGCTCTTGTCCAGGACGCGCCGCACCGGATCGCCATCGGCGGTGACCGGCACCACCCCGGCAGCGTCCTGGAACAGCGTCGAGAGGTCCGAAGGATCAAAGAGGGCCAAGGGATCGAGGTCGGTCGGCGCAAATCCCGATGGGAGAATTGCCGCCGCCGTCATCGCATAGGAAAGCCCCAGCTGCATCAGTACAGCCCCACAATGCCGGTGGCGCTGGTATCCGTTGCCAGCACCCGGCTGACACGCACGGGGTATGGCACGCCCGGTTGCAGGGCGGGCAGCGTGCCCAATGTGCCGTCTTTCATGATCACGGCCACGTCGCCCGCCGTGCCGACCATCAGCGCGCGGGGCATGATTGTCAGGTCGGCATTATCATCGGGCAGGATCGTGATCAGGCCGGTGGCAGGCGAGTCGAGGCCGGAGCCAATATTTGCGAAGGTGTCTTTTGCAGGCATAGCGCCCTCCATGTTGCAATGAAGGCGGGCCGCTGGCCCGCCTTTTGTCGTTTCTCAGTGGTGAGGTCTGCCCCCGATCGGCGGGAGCAAACCCTAAAACAGTCCCACCTCCGGTTCGAAGTTTGTGATGATCAGCTCGCAGGCCTCTGTCGCGCTGCCAGAGCTGACGGTGTATTTCAGGCGGACCTCTTCGAAGCAGAAGGCCGCGAAGATCTCGCGGATTTCCGGGCAATCGTTGATCGACAGAATGAACCGGCCTTTGATCGAGGCCAGCTGATCGGCCATGAGCGCAAAGTCATCGCGCGCGAAGAGGCCCTTGCCATAGTCGCTTTCCCCGCCCCAATAGGGTGGATCGAGATAGAACAGCGTCCCTACCCCGTCATAGCGCCGGATCAGATCCTGCCAGTCGAGGTTTTCAAAAACGACGCTTTCCAGCCGCTCGTGCGCGGCCTCCAGGATCGGCTCCAACCGGGACAGGCTGAAGCGCGGGGGGCGACCGGGATCAACGCCGAACACGCCGCCCAGCTTGCCGCCAAAGGCCTGGCGCTGCAGATAGAGAAAGCGCGCCGCGCGTTGCAGATCGGTCAGCGTCGAGGGATCCACCCGGCGCAGGCGTTCAAATTCCCGGCGCGAGGCAATCTGGTACTTCATGACCTCCATCAGTTGTGGATAGTGTTGCTGCAGAATGCGGAACAGGTTGGTGATTTCGCCATTGAGATCATTGGCGACCTCGCAGGCGGGCTTCCAGCTGCGGCGCAGAAAGACACCGCCCATGCCCACAAAAGGCTCGGCATAGGTGGTGTGATCCGTGGCCTCGATCCGCTCGATGATGCGGGCGCTCAGGGCTTTCTTGCCCCCGAGCCAGGGGGCGACGGGCGCGGCAGGGCGCACTTTGGTCATTGTCGTCATTGGTGATTCCAGAATATGGACCGCGCACTCTCGCGAGAGTCGGGCGGCATTTCTGAATGGCTGTGTCGGCGCAGCCGCTTTCAACGGTAGGCTGCGAGGGAGAGGGTGTTGACGCACCCGATCCCCCCGCCCGCAGGCGAAGGGACCGTGTTCAGATCCGTTTGCCTGGCCTCACTCGGCGTAACGCGCGACCACCCCGGCCAGCTTGCTGCGGGCCAGAGTGTCCAGCACATGTTCCCCCGGCGCGAGGCGCTGGATCGCATCGGGCACCGAGGCTTTGGCGTGGTCGACCGCCTCGCGGATCAGCACCTCGGCGGCCTCTTCGGGGCCGCGCTCGATGGCGGCTTTGACACCGCTGATCAGGGCGGCGTGCAGGGCCTCGCGGTGGCGCGCCTCGATGTCGAGGCCCCAGCGCTGTTTGGCGGTCTGGGCAGCCGTGGCGATCAGGGCAGAGAGAAGAAGGCTGAGGCCGCTCAGCAGCACGGGGGTCAGCTCCTGCAAAATATCGTTCAGGGTCATGGGGTTTTCCTTTGATTTGGGAGAGAAGAAGGGGTGGCCGCGCTCAGGCGCGCAGCCATGCGAGGACCCGCAGAAGCCAGTGCGGCGGGTTCGGTTTCAGGAGCGCAGGGGATGTGATCGGCGGCAGCGCGCAGAGCGCCTGGTGCAGGGCGGCGCGGGTCTTTGGTCCCGCCTGCCCGTCCACCGTCAGACCAGCGGAGCGCTGGAAGGCGCTGACGTCACCACCGGCATGGCCCAGCAGCACCAGCTGTGCGCGATCGGTCCAGCGCTGCCGCGCGGCAAAGTGGGTGTAGCCGCCGTTGATGGCCTTGGTGATGGCGCGCACGTCACCTGTATCCGCCAGCGCGTTGAGGCCCTTGGCGGTCCAGTACCAAAGCGCCACCAGCCCTTCCCAAGGGTCGGTCAGCACCGCCTCCGGATCGGCCTCAAAATCCGGCGCGGTATGATCAATCCCGCGCGCCCAGGCGGTGAAGGCGCGATAGTTCCAGCGCCCGGTGATCTGGATCGGGCCGCGCCCGCGCATGAGGTACCCGTCGCCGTCGCGTTCGGGCGTATTGCCCAGATCGGTGCGGGTGTCATAGCGCGCCTGGGCAGGCGTCGGCCCCCAGATCTCGCGATCATAGCGGAACGCGCCGCTTTCCAGCAGCACCTGCCCCAGCAGATAGCTCAGCCGGTGCGGGCGGTTGAGGCCCAGTTCCGCGCCATAGCGGTTCAGCGACAGCAGGAAGGATCGCGCGTTGAGATCCTGCCTGCTGCCCGGCTGGACCGGGCCAGTAATCCGCTGAAGGGTTGCAAAGTTCAAAAGGTCAGCCATGGGCGTCTCCAACAAAAAAGGCCCCGCAAAGGGCCTGTGAGATCAAAGGATCGGGGGTTCGGAATCGGATAGACTTACCGGAGCGGCACGCGCTCCATGCGCTCCAGCCGGTTGTCGATCTTGTTGAGCGTGGTCAGGATCAGCGACAGGCGTTCATCCTGGCGCGCAAGGCTGGTCTCATTGGCGCGCACCCGCACCGTCAGCGCGGTCTGGCGCGCCTCGGAGGTTGTGAGGTTCACCCGCAATTCGTTGATGGTCTGGGCCAGCACGCCGGTTTCTCCGCGCAAGGTGGCCACCTGGATGCCAACCCAAAGCCCGGCCCCGACCAGGCCGCAGGCCACCGTCCAGGCCAGCGATTTGTTCAGGGTGATGCCCCGGTCACTGTTTTCAATCATGGTCATGGGGTCCCCTCATCGCACCAGCCAGTCTTCAACCTCTGCGCTCACGTCGCGCATCCTGATCCAGCGCGCGCCGACCGGCTGGCCTGTGCGCAGGCGCAGCTTGCCCAGCAGCCCGACCATGTCCCACTCGGGGCGCGCGCTGCGCGGCTGGTAGGCCTGCGCCGGATCAAATTCCGGGTTCAGACACCGGCGCTGCTGGGTGACGGTCTCGCCGGTTTCCGGGTCCGTGACCTGATAGTCCTCCCAGATGTAGGCCCCGAAGTCATCGCGCAGATATTTGCCCTTCCAGCGGTCAATGTCGCTGTCGCCCACCACCGAGGGGTTGGCCGAGATCACGCCGATGGGATCTTCGCCCGCCAGCGCCGGGCGGATCTTGGCACCATCCAGAACAACCGTCATGCCACGCCGGTCCTCGCCGGTCGGGTTGCCGTCCAGCCACTCGAAGTATTCCGCATAGTCGGCACCGGTACTGCCCCACGACCCATCGGTCATGTTGTCCCCATCGCCACCAATGTAGGTTTCCACATCGGGCGTGCCGGAGGCATTGGAGACACAGCGGAGGAACTGGAAGTCCGGCGAGCCAGTTCGGTTCGCCCAGAGGCTCAACACCCGGTGCGAGAACGACGCGTTTGTGTTCCTGAGATACGCCGCGCCCCTGTCCTGTTCACTCGTGATGCAGCTGAGTTTGTCGTAAACATTGTCTGTCCCGACAGAGAGATTGCCGTTCAGTTTGCACAAATAGCTGTCAACGTTGCCGCCAAGCCGATGGTTCGCGCCTGCACTGTTGTTGCCTTGAAGAACATCAAAGGTGACCTCGCCCGTCGTGTCTGTATCGCGGAACAAGCGGATTGCTGACCGGCTGGTCTCGTCCACAGTTATGGGGTCAATGTCAAACAAGGCATCGCCCTGAGACTGGATGCGCAGGTAACTGGCGTCAGACGTGTCTTGCAAAACGACGCTGTCGCCAAAAGACGCGGCCCCGCCAACCCCCAGGCTCTCCGCCTCCAGATCCGTAAACGCCCCCGCCGCAGGCGTGTTCAGCCCAATGGTGGTGCCGTTCAGCGCCGCGCCGATGACGGTGGAGTTGGTCTCCAAGAACGCGATAAAGGCCAGCAGCTCGTTGCGGTTGGTGATCGCCAGATGCTGGAACAGCGCATACATCTTGGCGTCAAACTCCGCCTCCGGCGTGCTGCGCTGCGGGATTTCGGGGTATTCTGAGAAGGTTGGGATTGGCATGCCACAAGGCTCCTTGGTTATTTCAGGGTTTTGAGGGTCAGGGGAAAGACCGACTCGCCGGCCACATCGATCGGCTGGCTGTGGTCATCGACAAACCCCAGCCCCTCCAACCCGAAGGCCGGCGCATCGCCGGTGACGTAAAAGGCCGTTGCCAGCCCGTCGATTTCCGCCACGATGTCCATGGTTCGCTGGGCCTGATAGGTCGGCACCACAAGCGACAGATCGACCTTGCGGGTGGAGCCGCGCCTGACCAGCAGCTCATTGCCATACTCGTCATAGCCCTTGCGGCTGTGGCTCACGAACTGGATGGACGGCAGGTTCAGCACCCGCCCCAGCAGGTGGTTGCGCCCCATCACGATATGACCCACCTCCGCCACCGCCCCGCTGGCATCGATGGTGATGTCGATGCGGTGGCCGATATAGCCGGGAAAGCCGTTCAGAACCTTCTGGCGCGCATAGACAATGCCGCCAAAGAACCAGGTGTAGGCGCTGACCACATGGCCGGTGTCCACCATCACAAAGGTCTCGTCATAGATCCGCAGCGCGCCGTCCCAGACCTCGATCCGCACCGATCCCGCCGTCAGCCCAAAGAGCGCAATCGCATCACAGTCCCGGCCCGGCACCACCGAATAGGTGATCTGATCCGCCCGGCGGGCGACATTGGAGCGGCGCTGATCAAAGGCCCGCCAGCGGTTGGTCGCACTCAGATCCAGCCAGCGACTGCCGTCATCCGAGGTGGGATCAGCCCCGGCATTGCCCGCCACCAGGCTTTCATAGATCCGGTGACTGGTGGTGGAGATCACCATTTCCCCCAGGTCATAAGATGTGGCCGCATCCCATACGGGATGATCGTCCTCGGCGATATTGGAACTCAGCAGCTCCGCTTCGGTGATCGCCATCGGCGCGATGATATTGAAGTCCATCAGCTGCGCTCCTCCGGCAGGCCCAGATCATTCCATTCGTCCACCTGCGCGGCGATGCGATCGACCAGCATGCGGATCACCTGCCCCTGCGCCACCACATGGCGGGTCAGATCCTGCAGCCCCTGCACCACCGGGCGGTTGTCCAGCATCGCCACCGATTCCGCATGGCTGTGGATGCGCGAGGGGCCGGTGTGCTCCACCTCCCAGCCGCCCTCGCCGACGATGCGCGCCCCGCCCTGATGCGCCCCGCCGCGCGCGAAGGCCGGAATGCCGCCAAGGGCACGGATCTGGCCGCGCAGTTTTTGCGCCCGCTCATAGGCAGCCGAGGTCTGCGCGTTGCGCGCCTGGAACACATCGCCGATGATGCTGGTGCCGAAGGTCTCCTTCAGCGCCGCCCAGAAGCCGCTGACATCGCCGCCTTTGTAGCCGTCAAAAGACGGGGTGATATAGCCGCGCGCGCCCACCGTGACGCTGCTGTTCTGCCCCGTGAGACCAACGCCATACTGCGTACGCAGCGCGTTGAACTGATCCACCACATCCTGCCCGCCGCCGGTGCGGGCCATGGCCTTTGCGCCGCGCGCCTGCAAGCTGGTGATCCGCAGCTGGTCTTCGCGCGCCTGGCGATCGGCGCGGACCGCATCGCGCAAGTCCCCCAGCATCTCGCGCAGCCGGTCCATCGGCGCTGTGAGCCGCGCGGTGCTTCGCGCCAGATCCGCAAAGACATCATCCGCCTCCAGCACCACGCCACCGCCAAAGGTCAGCCGCCCACTGCCTTTGCCATCGCCAATCAGATCCGACAGATGCGTCAGCCGATCCAGCGTGTCTGCACCGCCCTTGCTCAGGGTGACATTGACGCGCCGCGACAGGGTGGCAGACCGGGTCAGCACCAGGCTGCGCGTCTCGGGGTCCAGATCCTGGCCGAGATCCAGCATCAGCCTGCGCCGCAGATCCGCCGCCGCCGTCAGCGCCAGCTTGCGGGTGTTCCTGGTGAGATCCTGCCCCATCACCAGATCCAGCGTGGCCACGTGATGCGACAGCGCATTGGTGGCAATCCAGCGATCCGCAGGGGTCAGATCATCGCGCTGGATGATAAAATCCAGCGTGGTGCGGATGCCGTCATCGGCAGCGGCCACCAGGCGGCGCAACCAGCGCGGCGCATCGTCCTCCAGCGCCACCGCCACATCCAGCGCCCCCACCAGATCGTCATAGCTGAAGGCCTCCGCCGCCGCGATCGCCTGTTCCAGTCCCGACAGCGAGGTCTCAAAGGCCGCAACCGTGCCATCCCAATCGGCAGCCAGCGCCTGCACGCCGTCGCTCAAACCCGCCACCTGATCTGCTGTCAGCCCCTCCAGCTGCAGGAAGCTGCCCAGCGAGGTCAGCACCTCGATCTGCTGACGATACAGGCCTGCCAGCACCGCATCATTGCCGCTTTCCAGCTCGGCAATGCCCGCCGCTTCGCGCAGCTGGCCCTGCACCTCTGCCGCGATCCGGCGATATTCCAGGTCCGATCCGGCGGTGTCGCGCGCGCCGCGCAAATAGTCCCGCGCCAGATCCGGCAGGGCTGCTGCGGCCTCCGCATCCCCCGCCTTCACCCCGGCAAACCCCGCATCCAGCCGCGCCCGCTGTGCAGCGTCTCTCTGCGCGGAACTGGCCGCGCTCAGATCGGTGCCCAGCAGATCCGACATGACGCCCCGCAGCCCCTCTGCCGCGCGCCGCCATTCTTCCGCCGCCGCCTGACTGGCGGTCACCATGTCGCGCACGCCGTCAATCCGCGTGCCGATCTCGCCACCGATCTGATCCGCCATTCCGGCGATCTCCGCCGTGAAGGCCCCCACCTGGGGCAGCACCTCATCCATTGCCCCAGAGAGCTGGATGAGCTGCGCATAAAGCGCCTGGCCACTTTCCGTGCTCAGATCGAGGCTTTCGACCATGGCCCGGAAGCCCGCGCGGGACGCAGGCATGGCCACGCCCAGCTCCTCAAACGCGTCCCGCAGCCGCCGCATCACCACTTCGCTGCGCTCGCCTTCGGTGTAGAAGCTGCCAAAGTAACCCGTGATCGCGGTCGAGAACGGCTCCACCCCGCCAAAGGCATCCACCAGGTCAGAGGCCAGATCCGCCCCCAGCAGCGAGACGTCAAAGCTGGTCTGCCCCAGCAGATCCATCGCGTCATTGACCGTCAGCAGGCTGGTCGACAGGCGCGACAGCGTCTGCGCCGCCCCCTCGCCACTGCGCGCAAGATCATCGGTGCCCAGGATCAGCGCGGCCATCTCATCGGAGGCCGCAGCCATATGTTTGGCAATCGCCTCCTGGATCTGCGCCTGCGACCGCCCGGTGGTTTTGAGCGAGAAGCGATATCCCTCAAACTCTTCCAGCGCATCCGCGCCCAGACCAAGGGCTTCGGACATCGACAACAGGCCAGTGGTGATCCCCATGACCTGCTGATCCAATGCGGCATCCAGATCCGCATCCAGATCGCGGTAGACGGTCTTGTCGCTGCGGAACCAGCCGCCTTTGTAAAAGTCACGCGCGCGCCCGTCGAACCCCTCTGTGCCGACCGTGCCTTCCAGGGCGGAATATTCGAACTTGCGGCTGAAGGCTTTGGACAACAGGGCAACGCCGCCCAGAAGAATGCCGATCGCAGGCAGCGCCGCGCCGATGGCCCCCAGCCCGCCAGAGGTCCCGGTCACCAGCCCGCCCAGGTTGGCAAAGCTGGAGCCAAGCCCGCCGCCCGACAACACGCCCCCCAGACCGGAGCCGATGCCGGAGCCGATGCCACTCAAGACGCCACTGCCGCCCAATAGACCCGACAGCAACCCGCCACCGCCGCCGCCGGAGATCAGCCCGCCCGCTGCATTTGCTGCCGTGCCGCTCCCTGCAAGTGAGATCCCCAGCACCAGCTTCAACTGGTTCTGCGCAAACTGGCTGGCAAGATCCGACAGGCCGCGCTTTGCGGCATCCCTGATCCCATCCCAGAGCGATTTGAAGTCTCTGAGACCGCCCGAGATCCAATCGCCAAAGGCCCGCGACACGCCCTCCACCGCCGAGGTCAGCGGCCCGCGCAACTCTGTCGCCGCCTCCTTTGCGGTCTCGCCGGTCTTTTTCAGCCCGCCCGCAACACCGCCGCCGGAGCTGTCATCCAGCACCTCACCCAATTCACTCAGCCGATCCTTCAACGCATCGGCGCTGTCATCGCCCGCATCCAGCTCCGCATTGGCCGAATCCATTTGCAGGATCAGGGTCTTCAACGCCTCCGAGGCCTTGCCCCAGCCTTCCTTCGCGAGTTTTGCCGCTGTCTGGCGCGCAGCCTCCGCCGCTGCCCGATGGTCCTCCACCTGTACGGTCAGACCATGCACCGCGCTGGACGCCTCAACCGCATAGCCGTGAATCGTCAGGGCCAAACTGTCCTGCCCTGCGGCCTGCGCCCCTCGGGTCATCATGTGAAGAAAGCCTGCCCAGGTCTGCTGCAGCCCGGCGATCATGGTCACAAACCCGGCGCGGACATCCGACCAGACCGCCTTCAGGGCAGGACCAATCGCCTGCGCCCCGCTCTTGATCCCGGTCCAGATCCCGCCCGCCAGATCACCAAGCGCCTGCAGCGCCGCGCCCCAGCTGCCCGTCGCCACCACCAGATTGTTAAACTTCATCGCCAGATAGCCCGCCCCCACCACCAGCGCGCCGATGCCGGTGGAAATGATCGCCCCGCGCAACAGACCCAGCCCGCGCTGCAGCCCCTTGATGGCGACACCCGCCACCGCCGCTTTGGTCGAGGTGGCCCCCAGCGCCATCTCCAGCGCGATCGCGGATCTGGCCGCAGCCGCAAATCGCACCGGGGCCAGCGCCACCGTCGAGATCAGACCGCCCATGGCAAGGCCAAGCGGCAGCGTCACCTTCAGCACCAGCCCCAACGCCAGGGCGGCAGGGCCAACCGTGCCCGCGATCAGCGCGCCGGTGGCGATAAATTGCTTGGTGCGATCCGACAGCCCGTTGAACCAGGTCGCCACGTCAGCCACCCGGTCGCTCAGGCCCTGCAGCGCAGGTGCCAGCGCCACCGTCACCTGGTTGGCCAGACCCCGCCCCGCCAGCCCCATGCGCGAGATCGCGTCATTGGTCAGCTCGATCTGATCCGCATCCACCTCGGAGATCGCGACGCCAAACCGGGTCACATCCTCAGCCGCCGTGCGCAGCGCCGCGCTGTCAACGCGGGTGAAGATCAGCCCCGCCCGACTGCCGAAGAGATCAGAGGCCACCGCCGCCCGTTCCGCCTCCGGCACAAATTCCGCCAGCGCGCCCTGGATCTTCTCCAGGCGCTGATCCAGCGGCAGCGCCTGCAATTGGGACGCACTCAGCTGCAACCGGTCCAGCGCCTTAACCGCCGTGCCGGTGCCGCCCGCCGCCTGGCTCAGCCGTTTGGTCAGCTGCAAGGTCGCCTGCTCCACCTCGCCCATGGAGACGCCCGACAGATCCGCCGCCCGCTGCAGCACCTGCATCGAGGCCACCGTGGTGTTCAGCGATTGCGCCGTCTTGGCCTGGGCATCGATGATCTTCAGGCTGGCGCGCACCGCAATCGTCGCCGCCCCCGCCATCGGCAGGGTGAGGCCGAGCGCCATCCGACGCCCGGCCCCTTCCATCTTGCTGGCCAGCACCCCCATGCGCCGCTCCACCGTGCCCATGGTGGCCTTGGCGCGCTTCGCGCCGGTCTCAAAGGCCGCCGAATCCATCGACAGCACGCCGCGCAGCGCGCCAATAACTGCAGACATCTAAGTCCCCTTTTTGCTTTGAAAGTGCAGCCCCATCAGGCCCGCGCGCAGTTGTTCCACGCCCTGCGCCGCCTCGCAGATGCTGCGGCCTTTGCGGGCGGCAGCCTTGGTGAAGTCCGGCATGGATTTGGGACTGTGGAAGGCATGGCTGACCAGCACGCCCAGCTCCTGGTTCAGCACCCGGCGCGCCTCGATCCTGGCCGCTTGCGCCCGGATCTTTGCGCGCGTGATCAGGTCGTATTCGCGCAAGGTGAGGCCGTAGAACTCGGCGTGGTCCAACCCAAGTTCGCACCACGCCGCCAGAAGCGCCGACCAGTCTACGCCCCCGCCACGTCCTTGACCGGGGGGCTGGCCTTTCCCGCGCCGTCCGCGCCGTCTTCCCTGTCCTGGTCGGCGTCCTTCGCGGGATCAGGAAAGGCCTTGCCGATGGCCTCCGCGACAAAGCCCACCACCTGGCGCACGCCGCCAGCCTGGTCGATCACCGCCACCGCCTCGTCGCGCGACACGCCCGCGCCATCCGCCAGTCCCGCCGACAGCGCCGAGACCAACAGCCGCGCGCCGCCCTGCCCGGTGATCAGCCGGTCCAGCAGCACATCAAAGGCCTGACCGCCGTTGTCTTCCTCAAACCGCATCAGCGCACCCGTGGTCAGGCGCAGTTTATGGGTCGTCTTGCCCAGTTTCAAAGTTGCTGCAGGAATCATGCGTTCGCCCCTCTCTCCCAGTCGATCAGCCCCGTGGGCCGCAATTTGAGATCCGTCATCAGATCGCCGTCCTGATCGGTCGAGGGGATCGAGGGGTTCACAAACGCCTTGTAGGTAAAGACATCCCCCGTCGCAGCGCCCTCCACCGCAGGCAGTTTGACCCGGAAGAACACCGGCGCGCGCGCCGCCTTATAGGCCGCTGCCGCCTCATAAAGATCCGCCGAGTAAAAACAGCTCAAGGTCACCTCGCTGGTGTCCGTCAGACCGACGCCCCATTCCTTTGCCCGCCCAGGGCTGTCGAGCGAAGTGCGATCGCGGTATTCCGGGTTTTCCTCCGGAATGCCCACGGTCTTGCACCCCGGAATGATCTCATAGGTCGCCTCTTCACCATCCGGCGACCATTCAAGGTCCACCAGATCGCCTGCAATGACATGCTCTGCCATGGCTCAAGTCCTTTCATATGTTTGGAAAATGACCGGTCCCCCGGTCGCTTCAGGCGCGGTAGCGCACCTGCATATCCAGCATTTGCAGCCGGATCACCTCGCCGCCGGTCTCCACCACAGAGTCCCGCCGGGAAAGTTCCTTGATGCGGATCACCGACCCGCCGCGATAATCGCAGAGTGTTTGGGAGACCAAAGGCGCCAGCTCCAAAAGCGCGCCGTAGGTCTGGGCGGCGACAGTCACCTGCACCCGCGCCGTCTCCACATCGGAGCGGCCTTTCAGCGAGTAATCGGTCAGATTGGAGATCCGCTGCAGCGTCATCCGCGGATAGCCCACCTCCTTGTCAAAAACGCCCCAGACAACCGGATGCCCCAGCCCCTTCAGCAGATCCTTCAGCTCGCCTTCCATGCTCATCCTGACGCCCTCGCCGCTTTCCGGCGCGCGCGCTCCACCGTCTTTTCGATCTCCGCCCAGACCTCGCGCTTCAGCGTCGCCAGCATCACCGCTTTGCCCGCGTCCCAGGCCGGTCGCAGAAAGGGCCGCGCCATCATCGATCCTGTCACCCGGCCTGTGCTGGACTGCACCCGAACCCCGGTGCCAAACTCATAAAGATGCGCATGGGGCGCACCGTCACCGTCCCGCGTCACCGGTCCCACATAGAGCACCACCTTGCTGCGGCCCCGGTCCCGGCGCGCGTCCCGCTGCTGGCGCGCCGTCAGCTTGCTGGTCACCGCAACCGTAAATGGCGACAGCGCCTCAGCCGCCTGCGCCACCGGCGTCAGGCTTTTCTTCATCGACCGGCGCATCACACCCTTCGCCGTGCCCCGCGCCAGCTCCCCCAGTGCGCGCTCAATATCGCCCGCCCCCTCGATCCGCATCTTCACTGACATCAGGACGCCCCCTTCCCCAGCCGCCAGGCGGTGATTTCCAACCCCTCGCGAAAGCCGATTTCCTTCACGCCCGTGATGCGCCAATCCCCGCCGTCAAACCGCAGGCGGAAGGCCCCATTGACCGCCGCCAGCCGGGGCATCCAAAGCACCTGGAAACGCGCATCCGCCTTTTGCTCCACCGCCGCCGCCCGCAACCGCTCGCCATCACTGACAGGCTGATAGGCCGCCCAGGGGCGGGCATAAATCTCCCACGACGCTGGGATCACTTCTCCGGCCTCGTTTTCTTCGGTCACCGCCTGCAGGAGGATGATTTTCCGGTCGCGCGCCGCAATTCGCATCAGCGCCACCACGTCTTGTAGTTCGCCACCAGCCGGGAGATCGACAGCGGCACCTCCACCGGCTTTGCGTCAAAGACAACCGGTTCGCGCGCTTTGTAGAGATGCGCCGCAAAGAGAAGGATCGCATGTCCGATCGGTCGCGGCACCGCAGAGGCCGCAGCGCCATAGCCCGCAACATACTCGATGCGCAACGGCGCGCGCTGCCTGCCGGGACGCGGCCAGGCGGCGGCAGAGACATAAGACCGCCCCCCAACCTCAAACAGCTCCACCGCCGACCCAGGCACCTCGTCCCAGTCCCCGGCCAGATTGAACACCTCGACCTTCAACACGCTGGAAACCGGCGACAAAGACAGCTCGACAGATCCGCCAGCCGCCGGAACCCAAGGGAAACTCTCGCGCCAGCTCTGGGCAATCAGCGCCCGCCCCAACTCGCCGTCATCCCCATCAAACTGCGCAATGGCGACATCCAGGCAATGCTGCAGGTATTCGGTGTCATCCCCCTCTTCCAGGCGAAGATGGGCGCGCAACTGCGCCAGATCCACCGGTGTCGAGACCGGCGGGGGAATCAGGGTCAGGGCCATGTGTCAGATCCTTGATGAGGGGCGCGCGGGGCGCTATTTGCCCTTTGCCGCAGGTTTCGGCGCTTGCGGCGCGGAGGCGGCCAGCGGCAGCTGCGCATCCGCATCCATCACGTCAGCATATTGCGCCCGCACCAGGTCCGCCCCAAGCGCATCAGGCACCGTCCGGATCTCGCCAACGACAAAACTGCCAAACGGACCGGAACAGCTGGTGGTCATTTTGATCTTCATGGGATTTTCCTCGGAAGGTTACAAAAAAGCGGCCCCCCTCGGGGCCGCCAAAGGGGCCGGATCACGCAGCCATTTGCAGGGTCTTGATGGCCTTGGTCTGGGCAGGCGCACCGTCAACCCGGTGCACGCCCATAATGCCGAGGTTCGGAAAGAACTTCTCTCGCGCCACGCCGATCAGCGGGTTGCCGACCTTGCGCACGTAATATTCAGAGAAGTCCCCAAAGGCGATCGGCTTGGCGCTGGCACCGATCTGCGCCATCGCCTGGTTGAACGACACCGGCTTGCTGTTCAGCGTGGCCGGCACCCCCCTGGTCACATCGCCATCCGACCAGATGTAGCGCCCATTGGTATCTTTCAGCTTGCGAAGCGCCTTGACGGTCTGATCATGCATCTGGAAGCGCACCTTCGGGCCTCCGCGATAGGCCGGATCAACCGAATGTTCCAGATCCATGATCTCGTCAAAGGTTAGCGCGACAGAAGCGGCTGCCACATGACCAACCGGCGCGCCGGTCACAAAGCCCAGCGGCTGTTCCACACCGGTGCCAACCGTCAGCCATTTGTTTCCGGTGCGCCCAATACGCTCCCCGATCAGCTTGGCCAGCAGGGCCTCAAACCCAAAGGACGCATCCTGCGCCAGCTCAAACGACCACCGGATCCAGGGCGTCACCAGCGTGTAGGCCAGAAGCGAGGTCTTGGCCAAAACGATATCGCCGCTGTTGTCGTCCGCGCCCTCCTCGCCTTCGGTATGGGGATTGGCCTCCTCCTCCGTGTCATCCACCTTGGGCAGATCAAAGGGCGCGCCATTGGCCATGTTGATTTCCGTCGCAACATTGGCGTCCATCATCGGGCCATGGGCGGCGGCGGCGATATTGATCGCACTGGCCAGCGTGGTCGGCACCAGAAAGCCGCCAGCCGCACCGGTGCCCGTCGCCTGGCCACGGTGTTCCCGGTAGCCCGCCCGCAAAGCATCCCGCGCTTCCTTGTCCATTTCAGACTGATCCGCCCCGGTCGCAAGGTACTGGCGGAAGGCTTCGCGGTATTCGTCGCTGACATTCACCCCGCCGCCCGCCGGGCTGATGCTGTCCTGGCCGGGACGCCGCGCCTCACGCTCTTCGCGCTCCTGCGCGTCCCGGCGCTGCTCGGCGTCCTGTCTCGCCTTACAGGCCCGCTCTTCGCGGTCAGCCTCTTTGACCAGATCATCATAGTGATCCATCATCGCGTCGAATGTGTCATTCGCCGCCCGCGCCTCTTCTTTCGGCGTTTTTTCGGTCACGCCATCGCGCAGCGCGGTTGCGTCTTCCAGAACCTTTTTGGCCTTGTCGCGCAGCTCTTTGATCTTGGTCATCGTCTTTCCTTCAGTGTTTTGAATTGCGCTTGCCCAAGGCGCGGGGAGTGACGGGCAAGGGCCTGTCAGTTCAGGCCAGATCAGGTCAGGCCTGTCAGTTCAGGCCAGACAGACGCCCGCGCATCTGCATTCGGCGGCAGTACAGATCACCCCCGCCGCCAAGCGCTGCAGCCTTCGACCGCAACCCGATTTCGGTGCCCTCATAAGCCGGGTCCGTCACAATCGAGACGTCAAACAACTGCACCGATTGAATGGTCCGAACCGGGTGATCGCCGGTTTCGTCCCAGGTCTCCTTCTCCGACAGGAAGGCGAAGCTCATCTTCGACAGGTCCCCGCGCTTCATCTTGGGCAGGATCCGCTGCACATCCGGATCGGACGGGTCCAGCGCCGTGTCGATCCGCAAGCCGCGCTGATCCTGCGTGAGCTCCAGCGTGCCCGAGGTGTTCCGCGCCAGCGGCAGGCCGCTATGGTTGATCAGAAAGGAAACGTCATCGCCCCGCGCCAGCGCCTCGCTGAAGGCACCCTCTTCAATCACCTCAACCCAGCCCCAGCGATCCAGCGGACCAATTTCAGTGGCCTCGCCAAAGGTCGCCGCATAGCCGGTGACATGGATCAGGTTGCCCTCGGCCTCGCGCAGCTCAATGGGCGCGACGGCGCAATATCGCACCTCGCGGGTCTGGTCGCTCATCGCGGCCTCCTTCAGTCTGTGTTGGGTTCCTGGTCCGCGTCAGCACCTTCTTCCGGCGCGGCTTCCTCATCGGCAGCGAGATCCGCCGCCCCCCTGGCAAAGGCCTTCCCGGCCAGCGCCAGCGGCACCGTGGCCCCCTGGATAAACAAGGTGTCACCGCCCGGCAGCGGGGGCTTCTTCATCATTTCCCGGCCCTCGTTTGGGGTCAGAAGGGAGTTTTGCACCGCCCGCACAATGGCCTCGATCCGGGTTTTGAAGTCGCCCCTGGTGATGCCATCAAGATCGAGCTTCACATATCGCCTGGCCCCGCGCCCGAAGATCTTCAGCGTCAGTTCCTGTTCAAACTTTTCCACCCAACGCCGCAGCGTATGTTTGACCAGGTGCAAATCCTGATGCTCGATATTGTTGTAATTGCCCTTGCTCAGCTCCTGCAGGAACACCGGCGGCAACTGATAAATCCGCGCCACCTGCCCCACCGCAAAAACCTGCACCGGCGTCAGTTGCATCTTTTCGGGATCATCCCCGAGACGCACCAGATCGTGCCCGGAGGGCAGTGGCAGCACCGGCTTGCCCTCTTCCGCAGCCCGCCGCGTCACCTTCATCAGATCCGCCGCCGCCCGCATCATTTCCTTGGCCGCACTGAACGGACCCTTCAGCACATAGGGCGGCACGCCGTTCTTGCCAAACACCGTCAGCGCATAGCGGTTCGCGTTCAGACCCTGCCGGATTGCACTGGCGCAGGTCATCACCGGATTGTGGTAGGTCACATGATCCGGGCGCAGCAGATAGGCAAGGTCGATGACGTCTTTGCCCTCATAGGTTTTGACCGTCCCCGATGGCTCCAGATAGTCATAAAGCAACCGCCCCCGCACCTTGCGCACCGAGGTGCGGTCATGCTCCATCGGAAAGAGGTTGATCGCCCGCCCCTGCCGGTTGCGCTCGATATAGGTGTAGGCCCGTCCCGGCCCGAAGACCTGGGAGAAGAACGTCTCCCGCCAACTGAACGATGTGGTGCTGTCATTGACCGCCTCGGCCAGTACATCCGCAACCCCGCCCGTCACCCGCCTGTCGCCGCCCGCCGTGCCCGTCTTCTCGAAGACCTCGATCGGCAGACCCGCCATTGCCGCCGACAAAAAGTTGATCGCATCCCAAACCGCAGGCAGCGACATGGCTTCTTTCATGGTGACGCCTTCCGGCATCTCACCCGACAGCACCTCTGTGATCGAGGCCATGCCGCTGTCCGCAACCACCTGCGCCCGCGCTTCTGCCGTCGCATCGCCAACCCTGACCTCGCGCCGAAACAGCGATTTCAATCCCACAGTGCGTCCTCCATCGAATAGCTGCCATCCACCCAGGGCGATTGCTCCCGGCCCCCGCGCTCACGGCACAGCGCCATGCCCGCCGACATCGCCAGCGACACCATGCCGTCAATGCGGCCATGGGCCTTTTCCTTGTCAAACATCCGGTGCCCGGTGCGGTTCTCCGCGTAGGTCACCGAGGCCGCCATACTGTCCAGCAGCGGGTTCTTCGCGACGGTCAGCCGCCCGTCATAGATCGCGTTTTCCAGCTTGTTGATGGAATCCGGCATCCACAGATAGATCTCGATCTCTTCGCCTGGATTGGTCGGATCCGGCACCTTGTCCAACACCCGCTTCTGGAACCCCTGCGGATGCACCTCGGTCGGCAGCACCAGCCCCTTTTCCGTCAGACTGTCCTTCAGCCGCTCCAGCCCATACTGGTCGCAGGCAATGACCTCCGGCTGATAGCGGGAGTTCAGATCCGCCAGCGCATCCGCCAGCCAGGGGTATTTCAACCGCTCACCCGGAACCGCCTCGATATGGCCCTGGCTGGCCCACAGATCATAGGGCGCCTGATCCCGCCCCGATCGCTCCAGCAGCGTCTCCTGCGGCGTCCAGAACCATGTTTTCGACACCAGCTGTTCGCCATCCTTGGTCGCGTCCAGCACCCAGGTCAGCGTCAGCGCGGTAAAATCCCGCACCTGGCTGAGATCCAGACCGCCAAAACACGGATAGCCCTGCCGCGTCAGCTCCTCCGGGTCCACCGCCCCGTGGCAGGCCACCCAGGCCTCGCGCCGGATCGCCGCCCGCACGGATTGCGTCCACTGGCAGAAGTGCAGCCGCGCAATGCCGTTGCGCTTGCCCGGCATCATCCGGGCTTGCTTGACGACATTGTGCAGATAGTCCTCTTCGATCGTCACCCCCAACAGCGGGTTCACCTTGATCCAGCAGCTGGGATCCGTCTCCCAATCGTCGCCGTCATCCAGCGCGCAGATGAAGGCGAAGGTACTGTCATCCTCCTGCACCCCGGTCACCACATTGACCCCGTGCTGATGCTCTTCCCAGCAGATCGATTTCTTGTCGGTGCCCGAGTTGGTCGCCATGCACAACAGCGGTTGTTTGCGGAACTTGAAGCCGCGTTCCAGCATGTCGATCACATCCCGGTTTGGATGCTCATGCACCTCATCGGTCAGCGCGCAATGCGGGCGCGGGCCGGACTGCGCCTTTTCCGCCGACAGCGGCTTGAACTTGCGCTTGTCCCCGCTGCGCCCGGTGTAGGTCATCTGCCAGACCGGGTTTTCCCCGAGTTGCTTCACCTTGCGTTTCAGAACCGGGGACTGATCGACCATCGCCACCGCGTCCTGGAACAAAATGCCCGCCTGGTCCTTTTTCGCCGCCGCCGCGTAGATCTCCGCGCGCGGCTCATTGTCAGCCACCATCATATAAAGCCCGATGCCGCCCAGCATCGGTGATTTGCCATTGCCCTTGCCTTCCTCATCATAAAACCGCGTGAACCGACGCAACCAGGCCCTATGCGTGGCGCTGAACTTCTTCCAGCCAAAGATCGACCCAATGCGGAACGCCTGGCTGGGATGCAGTCTGAACGGCCGGCCCTCAAACTGCCCGCCGTTCAGCCGCAGCACATCCGGAAAAAACCGGATCGCCCGCTGCGCCGCCGCCAGGTCCCAGTTCAGGCCGCGCGCCGGCCCCTCGATCAGATCGCGCAGATGACGCGCCGCTGCCGCCCGCACATAAGGCCCCGCCACAATGTCCCCCGCCGCCACATCCTGCGCCCAGGCGGTCACCGGATCATCCTCGTAAGTTGCCCGGTCAGACCCCGCGCTCACGTCAGATAGCCTTCCGGGCCGTTCGGATCCGTGAAGTTGAACCCCATCTGACCGCCGCCAGACAGGCCGCGCTCTGCCGCAGGCGTCATCCCAAAATCATTGGCAAGGCTGCGGATCTGCCGGAAGGTCTCGTTATACTGCGCCACCTCCGGTCTGGATTTGATCTGCTTGCCGTTGCGGGTCTCGCTCTCATAGATCTCCGTCAGCTCTTCCAGCTCCAGCTCCAGGCGCTCAAAACGCAGCACCGCCTTGCAGAGCTGTTTGAACATGAAAGCGTTCGTCCGGTTCAGCCGATCCACGGTCGGGTGACACAGCGGCAAGGCCATCCGATCAAAGGTCCAGCGCAACTGACCCGTCAGCCCCTCGGGCCGGATCTCCTCAAGCCGCGCCTTTGCCCGCTCTTCAAGATTGTGCAGAGACCCGCCGTCTTCGGTGAGCGGGACCACTTTTTCCTCTGCTGGCTTGCGACCTCTCATGACCCCCATGCCCCCATGTTGATGTGGCTTTTTCTATCCAATTTCGACTTTGCGCAGAAAAAGGGTCTCCCTCCGGTTTCCACCAAAACCGGATTTCCTTCAGACCCTCCCCCCGGCCTATCGGTTCGCCGGGTGCTGCGGATCGATCGGCCAGCCATCCGCGCCCCGCTCTTGCGAGTAGCCGCGCGCCTCAAGCCGTTGCTTGTTCTGGTCGTGATCATCCGGGCAAAGCGTTTGCAGGTTCGCCGGATCCAGAAACAGGCCCAGATCACCCCGGTGCGGGATCACATGATCCACCACCAGAAACCGCCGCCTGGCATTGGCCTGATCCTCTCCGGCAGCGGTCAAAGATCCATCATTGATGATCCCCCGCCGCAGGCACGCCCTGCACAAAGGCTCCCGCGCCAGATGCTGCGGGCGCAACTGCCGCCGCCATGCCGATTTGTTGTAAAGATGGTGGTATTCGCTGCGCGCTGTCATCGCAGACCCCCGGAACGCAAAAACGCCCGCCGGTTTCCCGTGGGCGCAGTTCGTGATGATGACAAGTCATTGCCAGTTGGGCGACCTAAGGTCAATCCCCTTTCTTTCGGGTGCCGCTCCACTGGCTTGCGTCTACCACCGGCATAGCCCCGCTGTGGTGCGACTGAACCCTATTTTTGACGTTCCCACCTGCCATTCGATCAAGCGATTCAAGCAACGCGCACCGCAGCGCCTTGACGTGTTTTCCATTTGGGCGCTGCCCTTCCGCCGCCCAGCCCGACCGCCTAAGTGCCTCCGTGAGCGTCAGGCCTTGCACGCAAACCATATCCACCAGCGCGCGATCACTGATCAGCCCAACCTTGTTGCGCGCCGATGGTCTGATCCTGCGGACCGCCAGCGCCGCGCCGGAGCCGATGCGCCGCTGCATCTCATCCAGCCTGCGCCGATCCGCCAGAAGCGCGTCGATGTATTCGCCACCGCCACCACCCGAAGCCTGTGACAACACCTCCACCGAAGAACAGCGCACGCCTGCCGCATCCAGTTTTTCAAACAGCACGCCATAGGCTCTACCGACCTCTTTCTGGTACCCCTCAAACAGGGACTTACGGGCCTGCGCCTCCATCTTGTCGAAGGCATCGAGCATCCGCATCGCCTTGCGACCGCGATAACCTGCAGGTTTGACCGCCGATCCCGCGCCATCAGGATAGAACTGTTGCGGCTCAAACAGACGGAACGCCGGGCGCGCCGGGGCCTCACCGATGCCATCCCCGCAGGCGGGTGGCACATGTCCGCGCGCCTTGATTTGCTTGATCCGCTTTGCCTCTTCAACCAGGCGCGCCGTGCCATTGGGCGCAACCACCACAACGCTCACTGGGCCACCTCAGCGCTTTGCGCCGCGATCGCTTTGCACTTCACCGCTGCCGCCTCGCGCATCGCGCGCCACTCCAGGTCTCTCTGTACGACCCCCAGCCCACGGGCTTCACGGTCCTGAATAAAGGACAGCCGTTCACGGGCCTCCGCCGCCTCGCGCTGGATCTCAGTTGGCACACGATCTCGCGGCCATTTGCGGTGCCGCTTCAAATAGCGCAGCAGCTCTGGCCCCCAATCGTTCGCGATCGCTTCACGCCCAATTGGTGCCGCAAACACCGCCAGCATCAAGGGCGACGCAGTCGGCTCCGGCTCCTGTATGCCCGCCGCCGCTCTCAGGATCTCATTCGGGATCGGCATCTGGTCCCGACCCGCACCCGCCGGGTTCGCCGCGATCTGCTCTTCAAGCGCCGCGAGGTTCAGCGCGGTCATATAAGCCAACTTCGGGCAAAGCGTCTTTTCCACCATCAGGTCAAAGTCTTTGACCTTGGTGAAGCCCTTCGGCCTGGCAAGCCCGCGCGCCTTCAGCGGTTCAACCAGCAACCGCATGACCCGCCGTTCGCCCTCTGCCTGTGCCCTTGCATCCATCTCTGCACCTCTTCTCAGCATTTCGAAGTTATCCACAGGCGACACCGTCAAAAACTGCCACCTGTCGGAAGGTTTCCTTTCATTTGATTTCTTCTCCTTTCCTTTCAGCCGCGCAGTTTTTGAAAAAAATGAAATCTTCCAAAAACCGGTTCTGGAAATTTCTGTTTCTTCCGGCGGAAGTTTTTGGGAAGAAATCAGTGCCGCGACGACAGGTCGTTCACGGCTTCTTTCACGCGCTTCAGTGTTGCGCTGCCGCCGGGATAGCTCTGTTCAATCCAGTCGCTGATCTGGTTCACGACCTCATCGCTTTGGGCCATACGCGCACCACCCGTCAGACTGTTGGTCAGGTGTCCGACAATGGTCCCCAAACGTTTGCGCATACGATCGTCAGCGTTCTTTGAATCGTTCCGCTTCTTTGAGCCAAGGGCGGCGAGCGCCACTTCTGTGACCACCGGGTGCGCCAGCCTGGTCTGCCCATTGTCACACAGGACCGGACGCCAGCCATGCAGCGGGTTCACCTCGCGGGCTTTCAATTCCTTCCACCGGACGATCGGCATCCGCAGCAGAAACGCCAAGGCCTCGTCATCGCCAGGCAAAGTTCCAACGGGTGTTTCGTCCTGCGAGATTTCGAACAGCTCGCGCCCAAACCAGCCGACCTCTGGATCGGCATACCCATGCCTCCGGAATTCGCTGCCGCGCCAGCGTTTCAGGTTCCATTGCAGGAAAAAGTGGGAATCGAGGCGATCCGACGCGGAAATGGGATATGTCGGCAAGTCAACGGAATCGACAGGCCGCAGATGAGCAGGTTGCAAGGTCATGCCGCCTCCCCGAACAACCGCAACAGCGCGCCGTCCAACGGTTCGGCCAGGTCCGACCGGGCGTCGGCAGAGCAGCTGCGCGACATCTTGCGATAGCGCCCGTTCCAGCCGCGATACCGGCAGATCTGCAAGCAGCACTGGACCGAGGTCCCGGTAAACTCCGCCATGTCCTGCAGCGTGCATTCCCCGGCGCTGTCCTGGATCAGCCACCAGATCTGATAGGCAATCCGTTCGATGCGCGGTGATCTCTGCGCCATCACGCCGCCCTCGCCAGTTGTTCATGAAAGAAGGTCGGCAGGTCCGGATCCGTCAGCACCATCAAGAGCGCGATATGGCTGGTGGGCGCAGTGACCGCGCCCCACCAGTTCAGGGCGGTTTGAAATGACACATCACAAAACAGCGCCACCTCGCGCGGGCTGTGAAACCGCGCGCGAAAGTAGCCCGACCAAAGGTCAGCAGCACTGACCTTCAGAGCGTAGGGGTCAAACTGATTTGACCAAGACGCTGCCGGGATAGACGTGCCAGGCTGGTCGCATGGCACATCATTGTTCACAATCAGGGTCAGACGCGGACGGCTCATGCGGGACCGTTCGAATTAGATTCCGGATGGCCACGGAAAAGATGTTCCGGAACATCGAATCCATAGTTTTTGCAAAAGTCTCGCACCGCCCAAAACCAGTGAGAAGGAAACACGCCTTCCTTCTTCGCTCGGCTCACAAGTTGCCCCGAAAACCCAGTGTCAAACTGAAAGCGACTACGTCCAACGCCATCGAGAAATTCTGAAACTGTCACGTGCAACCTCCGCTTGGGTTCGCCCAAACTACGCACTTTGCGTAGTTTGTAAATACGCAATTTGCTCAGTGCCGCACCTAATCAAAACCGATAGATTGATGACATGCTTGAAGAACGCGAAGATGATATTGAAGCTGTGGCCGCGCGCCTGAAGAGAGTGCGCGAAATCCTTGACCTATCGAAAAAGGATTTCGCGGAGAGCGCCGGCCTGACCGAGCAAACGTACGGGCCATTTGAAAACGCGAAGCGAGAGCTTTCACTCACCGCTGCAAAAAAACTGCGGAAGCGCTATGGCTTGCCCCTGGAGTTCATGTACTTCGGGAAGATTGATGATTTGCCCACTAGGATCTCTAAGGCTCTCTGATCCAAGCCCTCAGTCAAGTCTACCCAAAAATCTAAGGAAAGCCCGGACAAGTTTCGCGCTTCCTTTAGTAACCTCAACCTTGCAATATCATTCATTTTTCTCCTCCAGAGAGATATATTCAAACAATCTCAATCGGTAAGAACAAACGAGAAACAAAGCCTTACTTCACGGCTCAGATTCTGGTGCCTGGACAAGCTGTAAGTACAAATTTGATACTGCCATCTCCGATTGAAATTCGCAATATGCGTAGTTTTTATATTGACCTACGCAATTTGCGTACTGTAGAGATGTTCCCATCAACCGATGGAGGATTGAATGCAAGACCAACCGACAAACATGCTGCATCACGCCCGGCAGATCGCGGGATCACCTGAGGATCACCTCGACACTCCTCAGCTGTTCACAACCGCCTGGGCAACGATGAAAGCCGCGCGTGGACAGGCCTTTGACCCGGCCCGCCTGCAGGCCGCGCATCTGGTCGAACGACCAGCCCCAACCCCGGAACCCACCGAGCAGGTGCTGGCCCGCACCGGACAAAAAGTCCGTCGCTACATGGCCGAGCAGAACATCACGCCCCGCGGCACCCATGCGGCGTAACGCAAGGCGTGCCCGCAATGGCTGTCCATTCCAACACCGATCCCGCGCCCATGCGGGCCAGATCCCAAGGGCACCGCCCTTGGACCCAACCGAATAGCCGGTGCGCGCTGGAGGATTGCGCGCCGTGGCTCTCCCCGAGGTTTCGCACCCGTCTTGCGGTGCGGATCATGCGCGGGCGGTTCAATCCTCCAAATTGCCCACCGCCCGCGCGCTTTTTGAAAGGCTGTCCAGCATGACCCCAGATTGCCCCATCAAGACATTCGCCCGCACCCTGCAGGCCCTCCCCGCAGCAGAGCGCCGCGACAGTTTCGCCAATGCGGTGATCGAGACAGGTGGCCACTACAATGTGCCCACCGACCTGCCACCGGGGCGCTCGATAGTGACCCTCAGCCTGCATGGCATCCAGACCAGCGGCTGGTTCGAAGATGCCGCGATCGACAGCTGGGTCCGCATCGCTCTTGGCGGCGAGGTCGCGGCATGACGGTTGACCCTGAAGCCTTGGCCCGCACCATTTTGCCACTGCCCGCCTTCGGGCGCGCCCTCGCCTTCGTCCGGGCGGGCGGCATTCTGCACCGCCCCGATCCCCGCGCCATGTGCTGGGACGAAACCACCTGGATCGTGCGCCACGCCGACATCACCGGCAGCGGCAGCACCGG
>NZ_LPUY01000086.1 GCF_001518015.1 Tritonibacter horizontis | reverse complement strand
CGTGAGTGGGGCAACAAGCGCCGGCGGGCCGTTTCCGTCTGACAAAGGACCCCCAGCGATGACCATCAGCCTGCAAGTGATCTACCCCGCCGCCGATGAGGCGGTATTTGATTTTGACTACTACGTGGAAACCCATCTGCCGCTGATCGAGGAACATTGGGGCGATCTGATCGAAACCGTCGAGGCCTCGCGCGGGTTGGCGGGCGGTCCTGACGTGCCGCCGCCCTACCTGCTGATCGCCACCATCACCTTTCCCGACATGGACTCCCTGGACAAGGCCATGGGCGAAAAGGGCGGCGAGATCATCGACGACGTGGCGAATTTCACCAATGTACGGCCCCAGATCCTGATTGGTGAGGTGCTGATGTAGGCGGCAATAAAAGGCCGGCGACGCGACATGCGCCACCGGCCCTCGCCCGGTCCGAAAACCGGGCCCCGTGAGTGGGGCAACAAGCGCCGGCGGTGGCGCCTGTCGTTTAATGTAACGCCGAGGCGCGGCATTTCCGTCGCCGGTCGCAAAACTATTTTCACCGATCAGGTGTCGGCGGTATCGCGCGCAGCACCAAACGGGTCTGCCGCCTACCACATGGTCTTGGCCGCGCGCGGGGCCCAGGCGGTGTCATAGGGCCGACCGCCCTCTTCGCCGGCGGTTTGCTCGGCCAGGATGTCACCGACGCTCGGCAGGTCGGCGCTTTGATCGCCCGCGGTCCAGATCCCGGCGCGCATCAGGGCGCGGGCGCATTGGGTATAGACCTCAGCGATGGTGATCACGATCACGGTGCGGGGCTGTTTTCCCTGCTTTTCAAAGCGCGCCCGCAGCGCCCTATCCGCCGTCAGCTGCGCGGTGCCGTTGAGGCGCACCACATTGTTGGAGCCGGGCACCAGGAACATCAGGGATACCCGCCCATCGCGCACGATATTGCGCAAGGAATCGATGCGGTTGTTGCCGTACCAATCCGGCAGCGCCAGGGTGTCGGGGTCCAGTTCCAGCACCACCGGGCCATCGTCGCCGCGCGGGCTGCCATCGGTGCCTTCGGGGCCGACCGTGGTCAGAATGCACAGCCGCGAGGCCATGATCCATTTGCGATACAGCGGTGTCAGCTGGTGCGCCACCTTGCGGATCGCGGCGGCACCGGGGGTGCCGTACTCTGCCTCCAGCGCGTCAATCGTGGTGATGAAGTCCATCTGTGCCAAACCCCAGTTCTGCCATCAATGCATCGGATCGCGCCTCGATCTGCGCCTCCAGCCCGGCCATGAAGCCGGCGCGGTCCGCTCCCGGGGCGATCGGATCGAGAAATTCGACCACGCCCAGACCCGGCTTGCGCAAAATCCCGGTGCGCGGCCACAACAGGCCGACATTGGTGGCAACCGGCACGCAGGGCTGTTTCAGCGCATCATAAAGCACGCCGATGCCGGATTTATAAGGCACGGTTGCCCCCGGCGCGACACGGGTGCCCTGCGGGTAGATCACCAGCTGGCCCGGTTCGGTGAACTCGCGGGCGACATCCTTGACCATCTTGGCAATCGCCGCCCCGCGCCGGCCGCGATCCACCGGGATACAGCCAAGCCGCTTGGCGTAGATGCCGATCACCGGCGTCCACATCAGCTCCCGTTTCATGATGAACTTGGCCTGCGGCAGCGCGTTGAAGATGATCATGATGTCGAGAAAGCTCTGGTGTTTGGCGGCGACGATCACCTCGCCCTGCGGCACCGGGCCGCGCACCTCACAGCGGATGCCCACCATCCAGCGCGCCGACCAGATCGCCCAGCGGGCGTAGGTCTTGCAGGCCTGGCGGGCGCCATTCTTGGACAATAGCGCATAGGGCGCAAAGACGATGCCGAACAGCAGCATCGCGATATAGATCTGCACCGTATAAAGGATCGAACGCAGGTATTGCAGCGGTAGGGTCACGCGAGGTCTCCGAGACGTTTGCGGGCGGCGCGGGTGGTCGCGACAAAGGCGACAAGGGCGCTGACCAGAGGGATCACAAGCGGCAGCAGCCAGCCCCAGCCCTGAAAGCCAAGCCCGGTGAGAAAACCGCCCTCTTGCGAGGCTTCGGGCATCAACCAGACGCCAATCATGCCCAGCACCATGCCCACGGCCGCGCCCGACAGCGCCCGCAGGGTGAACCGGCGCACAAAGGCCTGCGCGATATAGCTGTCCTGCGCCCCGACCAGACGCAGCACCTCGATCACCTGGGCATTGGCGGCAAGGGCCGCATTGGCCGCAAGGGTGATCATCGCCGCCATCGCACCGCCGATCAGCACGATTGACACCACGCCAAGGCGGCGCAGCGCAATCGCGGCATCCACCAGCGGCCGCCGCCAACGGGTATGGTCATCCAGCACCGCGCCCGGCACTTCGGCCTGCAGGCGCAGGCGCAACCCGGTGGCGTCATAGCCGATATCGGCCTCTGTCACCTCGATCAGCTGCGGCACCGGCAGGGTATCAAGCGGCACATCGGCGCCGAACCAGGGCGCCAGCAACGCCGCCTGCTCGTCAGAGCTCAGCGCGCGGGCCGAGGCCACGCCGGGGGTCTGGCGCAGGATCTCCAGCGCGGCTTCGGTCTGGGCGGCACGCTGTTCGGCGGGGGCGTTGATGCGCAGGGTGGCGGCGCGGGCCAGTTCTTCGGACCAGCGATGCGCCACCCGGCCCGATGCCAGCGACAGCGCCAGCGCAAAGACACAGAGAAACGCCATCGCCCCGGCCGCGAACAGGGTCAGCTGGGCGGTAAAACCCGAGGGCGGCACCACCCGGTCGGCCTGCGCATCCCCGACGATCAGCTTGCGAAACGCGCTCACAGGTCGGCCCCGGCCAGTTGCAATTGCCGGTTGGAGATCCGCAGCACCCGCGCCTGGACCTGGTTCTTGGCCGCCCGGATCAGCGACATGTCGTGGGTCGCCACAAGGATGGTCTTGCCCATGTGATTCAGCTCCACAAGCAGGCGCAGCAGCCTCTGCGACATCTCCCAATCGACGTTGCCGGTTGGCTCGTCAGCAATGATGACATCGGGGCTGAGGATCACCGCGCGGGCCAGCGCCGCCCGCTGGCGTTCACCGCCCGACAGTTCCGGCGGCAGCGCGTCGCGGCGTTCCGACAGGCCAACCCAGGTCATCAGCTCCTGCAGGTTGCCCTGTTCGTTCTGCAGCCCCCGCCCCGACACCGTCAGCGGCAGGGCGATGTTTTCCACCACCGGCAAATGATCGAGAAAGCGACAGTCCTGATGCACCACCCCGATGCGGCGGCGCAGATAGGCCATCTGGTCGCGATCCAGCCCCCGCACGTCCATGTTGAACGCCCGCACCCGCCCGGTGGTCGGCGTCAGCGCCCCGTAACAGAGCTTGAGCAGCGTCGTTTTACCGGCGCCGGACGGCCCGGTCAGGAAATAGAAAGAGCCCGGCGCGAGCTGCACCGAGAGATTGCTGAACAGCGCGCCCCCGCCATAGTTATAGCCCACATCTTCGAGTTCGATCACGTCCAGTCCCCAGTGCATGCCGCTGTCGCACCGCGATGTTGTGCACGACCGCTGCCGCAGTTTCAATGGCTGGCGGGCCGGATGATGGGCTTCATTCTGCGCTCAGGGCAGGGATTGGGCCTTTCTTGCCTTCGAGGAACTCTTTATGATTGCGGAACAATTCACCCTTTTCGCGGTCATATGGCCCGCCAAGGAGACCGGATGAGACTGATATGCCCCAATTGCGGCGCACAGTATGAGGTGCCGGAGGACGTGATCCCCGCCGAGGGGCGCGACGTCCAATGCTCCAATTGCGGCGATACCTGGTTCCAGCCGTCCGCCGCGATGCTGGCCCAGACCCGTGCCCAGGACCCCGAGAGCGAGGAGCTGGCGGCGGCAGAGACCGGCGCGGCCCCCGCCGATCTGGAGGCGCCGGAAGATGTCACCGCCCCGGCAGAGCCTGAACACCGCGACGAGACCGCGCCCGGTGCGGATGATCCGGCACCAGTAGCAGATGATGCGGATGAAGACGCGCCTGTCGCTGCCACCCGTGAAGCCGCTGACGACACGACGCCCCCCGAAGCCAGCCCCGATGATGCCATCGACGCCGATGAGCCGACACGCGATGTGGACGCCGACGTCGCACCGGCAGGGCCGGATGCAGCTGTCGACCCGGCGCCCGAACCACCGGTCCAGCGCCGACTGGACCCGGATGTGTCGCGGGTTCTGCGCGAAGAAGCGATGCGCGAAGCGGCGCTGCGCGCGGGGCAGGAAAACATCGAGACCCAGACGGAAATGGGGTTTGCCCCCCCGTCAGAGAGTGACGTCACCCGCCGCGCCCGCGAAGCGCAGGACCGGGTTGCGCGGCTGCGCGGGGAAGATCCAGACGCCTTTGGGCAACAAGCAGTCGCGAACCCGGCCATCGACCCGGTTTCGCGTCGTGGCCTGCTGCCCGACATCGAGGATATCTCGCAAGGGCTGCGCGGGGGGCAGGATCAAAAACACGCCCCCGCCCCGGAGCCTCATTACGATGACGCCGCAGCAGGTCTGGCAGGCCCGCGCAAAAGCGGCTTTTCCCGCGGTTTCCTGCTGGTGATCCTGGCGATGGTTGTGGCCGTTCTGATTTACAGCAACGCCCCGGTCATCGCAGAGCAGCTGCCGCAGGCCGATCCCTATCTCAGCTCTTATGTCGCCTGGGTGGACCAGATCCGTCTTTGGCTGGACGCACAGGCAGGCGCGCTCGCCGCCGGCTGAAACGGCACGGCGGCGAGCG
>NZ_LPUY01000085.1 GCF_001518015.1 Tritonibacter horizontis | reverse complement strand
TTCAAAGCCCAATGCGAAACACCTCTGCTCCTCCTGTGGTCATCCACGCCCGCCGCAAACTGTGCTGCGACCGGTCGCGCCGCCGCCTGCACCACCGCCTGTCCGGTCCGGTCCTTGCACATACCTGCGCAGCGACGCTCAACCGAGTCCGCGCATGGGGTCAGCCGTCACCAAGCGTGTCATGCCGCAAGAGACCGATGGGCGCATCGGGGGCGCGGTAGAAATCAAGCGGCGCGGCATCGGCTGCCGGAGTCGCGCGTTTGAATTCATACCGCATCTCGCCCAGATCCGCCTCGGACGCGACGATCAGACACTGGGACAGGTGGCGCGCACCATCGTAGAGATCGACGAGACCGCGCAATTGCGGCACCACATCCGCCTCGACCGAAAACCCGCCGCTCCATTGTCGCAGCACCGGGTAGATCTCCTCGCCCACATGGACCCGGAGGCGATTCTTTTTCTTCATGTCCTGAAGGCGCGCCTGGTCCAGGGCATCCTGCACGGATTTGGGAACAAATGTGGTCATGGGCAGCACCTCCAGCACTCTGCGAGCCATTTAAAGATTGAGGTGAAAAGGGCTAAAATCAAGTGAAGACCCCGCGCCCTGCGCTGCAATGTGCCGACTGTGGTGCCCCTGCCGCGCCCGTGCGTCTGTCCCATCCCCCAGGTCAGGCAGGCCCGACGATGGCTGTGCGTCGATGCATAGTCGCTGCGCATCGGCACAGGTGGCCGCAACGGCGCGCATTCCCTATCCTTTGCCCATGATCCAGAGGAGAAAGGGCCCACGATGGGACTGCTAGTTGACGGCGAATGGCACGATGTGTGGTACGATACGAAATCGCAAGGCGGCGCGTTCAAACGGTCCGAGGCGCAGTTCCGCAACTGGCTGACCGCAGATGGCAGCGTCGGCCCAGATGGGCAGGACGGCTTCAAGGCGGAAAGCGGCCGCTATCATCTTTATGTTTCCTATGCCTGCCCCTGGGCCCATCGCACCCTGATCTTTCGCAAGCTGAAAGGCCTGGAAGACCATATCAGCGTCTCGGCCGTCCATCCCGACATGCTGGACAAGGGCTGGACCTTCAAAACGGATGATAGCGGGGCCACCGGCGACGCCCTTTTTGGCTTCGACTACATGCATCAGATCTATACCAAGGCCGACCCGACCTATTCCGGTCGGGTGACGGTGCCGGTGCTCTGGGACAAGGCCAACAATACCATCGTCAGCAACGAAAGCGCCGAGATCATCCGTATGTTCAATTCGGCCTTCAACGAGATCACCGGCAACAGGCTTGATCTCTGGCCCGAAGAGCTGCGCGAACCGATCGAGGCGGTCAATGCCCGCGTCTATGACAGCGTGAACAACGGCGTCTACAAATCCGGCTTTGCCACCACGCAAGAGGCCTATGACGCCGCCGTGGTGCCGCTGTTTGACAGTCTGGACTGGCTGGAAGACGTGCTGAGCCAGCATCGTTATCTTCTCGGCGACCGGCTGACCGAGGCCGACTGGCGGCTCTTTACCACCCTGGTGCGCTTCGATCCGGTCTATCACTTGCATTTCAAATGCAACCGGCGGCGGTTGATCGACTACCCCAACCTCTGGGCCTATACGCGCGAACTCTATCAGATGCCGGGTGTGGCCGAGACCATCGTGATGCCCCATATCGTGCGGCACTACCACTACAGCCACGACACCATCAATCCGAACCGGATCCTGCCGATCAACCCGGTTCTGGACTGGACGGCCCCGCATAACCGGGGCTGATCAGCGCCCTGTGCGGGCCCCCTGCGTCCTGTACCGCAGGGGACCCGCCGTGCTTGCATAATCCGGCAGGCTGAGACATATCGGGGCGGGACCGCACAGGACAAAAGGCCATCCCGCCATGGCAGACCCGAGCATCAGCGCGACATCCGGCCCGCAGACCGCTGCCCCCGAAGGCACGGCTGAGACGGGCCGCGACCACGGCGGCAACCTTGGCGCGGCGATGGCAAAATTCGGCGGGCGGCGGGCAGATTGGATCGACCTGTCGACAGGGATCAACCCGACGCCCTATCCGCTGCCCCAGCTGACGACAGAGGACTGGACCGCCCTGCCCGACCGCGCAGCGCAGATGGCGCTGATCGAGGCGGCCCGCCGCTTCTGGTCCGTGCCGGAGGGGGCCGACATCCTCGCCGCGCCGGGGGCCTCGGCGCTGATCGCGCGCCTGCCCGCCCTCCGCCCGGCCCGCAGCGTGCGGATCGAGACCCCGACCTATAACGAGCACGCCGCCGCATTTGCACAACAGGGCTGGCAGGTCCAAAGCGCCGGCCCGGCAGAGGCGCAGGTCGCCGTGCATCCCAACAATCCCGATGGTCGCATGTGGCTGGCCGAGGAATTGACCGCGCCGTTCTGTGTCATCGACGAAAGCTTCTGCGACATCTGTCCGGCCCAGAGCCTGATCGCCCACGCGGCGCTGCCCGGAACCGTGGTGCTGAAAAGCTTTGGCAAATTCTGGGGGCTGGCAGGTTTGCGGCTTGGGTTTGCCATCGGCGACCCGGATCTGATCGCAGCCCTGCGCGATGCCATGGGGCCCTGGGCCGTTTCCGGTCCGGCGCTGCGGGTGGGAACTGCGGCGCTCTGCGATCTGGACTGGGCCGATGCCACCCGCCGCTATCTGGCCGATGCGGCCTCGCGGCTTGACCAGTTGATGCAGCGGGCCGGGGCGCAGACCGTTGGCGGAACGGATTTGTTCCGGCTATATGACGTCGAAGATGCGGCAGCTTGGCAGGACCGTCTGGCCCGCGCCCAGGTCTGGAGCCGTATCTTTCCCTATTCGACCCGTTTCCTGCGCCTCGGCCTGCCGCCAGAGCCGCGCTGGCATCAGCTGGAGGCTGCCCTGTCATGAATACTGCCCTGGTCCTGGCCCTTGCACTGGTTCTGGACGCCGTCGCAGGCGAACCAAAATGGCTCTGGTCGCGCCTGCCGCATCCGGCGGTGCTGATGGGGCGGCTGGTCCAGGCCCTTGACGATCACCTGAACGATGGCGAAGGCCGCCGGGGCAAGGGAATTGCCGCTGTGCTGGCGCTGGTTCTCACCGGGCTGATCCTGGGCTGGATCCTGTCGTGGTTCGGCGGAGTGGTCAGCGTGCTGATCGCGGCGGTGCTGATCGCCCAACGCTCGCTGATCGACCATGTGCGCGCCGTCGCCTTTGGCTTGCGGGACACTCTGACCTCCGGCCGCGCCGCCGTGGCTCAGATCGTCAGCCGGGACACCGCGCAGATGACCGGGCCGCAAGTGGCGCGCTCGGCCATCGAAAGCGGCGCCGAGAATTTCTCGGACGGGGTGATTGCCCCGGCGTTCTGGTTTCTGGTCGCCGGCCTGCCGGGGGTGTTGATCTACAAGCTGATCAACACCGCCGACAGCATGATCGGTTACCGCACCGAAGCCTACGAAGAGTTCGGCTGGGCGGCGGCGCGTCTGGACGATCTGCTGAACCTGGTCCCCGCCCGCCTGAGCGCCCTTCTGATCGCGCTGGTCTCTGGCCGTCTCAGCGACTGGGGCGACATCGCGGCGGATGCGCAGAAACACCGCTCCCCCAATGCCGGCTGGCCGGAAGCCGCGATGGCGCGCGCCCTCAACGTGGCGCTGGCCGGGCCACGGTCCTATGACGGCGAGATGCGCGATTTTGCCTGGATCCATGCCACCGGCAGCAAGAGTGCCGACGCCCATTCCATCCAGCGCTGCATCGGTTTTCTCTGGCGATCTTGGGGGCTTGCCCTCGCGGTGACGGTTGCATTGTCCCTGCTGTTCTAGATAACGTGCCCTGAAACAAACCGACCGAAGGACGACAACATGCGCGTGCTGCCCAGCCTCAAAGCGGTCCTGCGCCGCACCGCCCTGACAACGGTGCTGGCCGCCGCACTGGCGGGGGCCCCCGGACTTGCCTTCGCGCAATGTGGCGGGAACTTTCAGGATTTCATCCGCGGGCTTAAGGACGAAGCGGTCGCCGCAGGATATCCGATCGCAACAGTAAACGGGTTCTTTGACGGTGTCGCACAGGATCCCAAAGTCCTGCGGGCCGACCGCGCACAAGGCGTGTTCCAGAAGCCATTCATTGAATTTTCCCGACACCTTATCTCGCAGGATCGCCTGAACCGCGGTCAGCGCAAGGCGCAGGAATTCGACAATATCTTTGGCCGGATCGAAGCAACCTATGGCATCGACCGGAGTGTTCTGTTGGCTTTCTGGGCTTTCGAGACCGACTATGGCGCCTTCCAGGGCGATTTCAACACCCGCAACGCGCTGGTAACCCTGGCCCATGACTGTCGTCGCCCGGACCTGTTCCGGCCACAGATCTTCTCGGCGCTGGAGCTTTACCGGCAGGGTGATTTCGAACCCAATGGCACCACCGGCGCCTGGGCTGGTGAAATCGGCATGGTGCAGATGCTGCCCGGAGACATCCTCGCCCATGGGGTCGATGCGGATGGCGATGGACATGTCACCCTCAAGACCTCGGCGGCCGATGCCCTGATGTCTGGCGCCCGGATGCTGTCCCATCTCGGTTGGCGCCCGAATGAACCCTGGCTGCAGGAGGTGACCCTGCCTGCGGGCATGGATGTGTCCCGCTCTGGTCCCGCCTATGAGGCCCCGATCTCAGAATGGTCCGCGATGGGTGTTGCGCCGCGCCGGGGCGGTTTTGCGATGAAAGACACCAAGGCCTCGCTGCTGCTGCCGCAGGGCCACAAAGGGCCGGCCTTTCTGGCCTATCCGAATTTTGATGTCTATTTTGAATGGAATCAAAGCTTTACCTATGTTTTGACCGCCGCCTATTTCGCCACCCGCCTGGCCGGGGCCGATGTGTACGACGCGGGGTCCCCGGACGCGGGCCTGTCGGGCGAACAGATGAAGACGCTGCAGCGCCGCCTGCAAGCGCGCGGTCACGACGTCGGTGCGGTCGATGGCATATTGGGTGCCAATACCCGGCTGGCCGTGCAGAAGGAACAGATGCGACTGGGGTTGCCTGCTGACGCCTGGCCGACGGTAGCGCTGCTGAACGCGCTCTGACCGACAGGTAAAAGCCGACGCCCAGAGGGGGCCGGTGCCGGCCCTTTGGTCCCTTGACCGGGGCGCTATGCCACCAGAGCTTCGGCCTTTTTCAGGTCAACCGACACCAGCTGGCTGACGCCTTTTTCCTGCATGGTGACGCCAAACAGCCGATCCATGCGCGCCATGGTCACCGCATGGTGGGTGATGATCAGGAACCGCGTGTCGGTCTGGCGGCACATCTCGTCCAGCAGGTCGCAGAACCGGGTGACATTGGCATCATCAAGCGGCGCGTCGACCTCGTCCAGCACGCAGATGGGCGCGGGATTTGACAGGAACACGGCAAAGATCAGCGCCATTGCGGTCAGCGTCTGTTCGCCACCGGACAGCAACGACAGGGTCGAGAGTTTCTTGCCCGGTGGCTGGCACATGATCTCCAGCCCGGCGTCCAGCGGGTCGTCGCTTTCGACCATCAACAGGTTCGCCTCACCACCACCAAACAGATGGGTGAACAGCATGGTGAAAGAGGCGTTGACCTGTTCAAACGCGGTCAAAAGCCGTTCGCGCCCTTCCCGGTTCAGCGAGGAAATTCCAGAGCGCAGCGTCTTTACCGCCTCCTCCAGGTCCAGCTTTTCCGCCACCAGCGTATCGTATTCTTCCTGAACCTCGCGCGCATCTTCCTCGGCCCGCAAGTTAACCGCCCCGAGCGCGTCGCGCTGGCGTTTGTGGCGGTTGACCTCGACCTCCAGATCCTCGGCATTTGGCATCTCTTCGGTGGGCACGCCAAGTTTGTCAAAAAGCGCCTGCGGCGACATTTGCATGTCTTCTTCGATACGCTCGGCGGCGGCGGCCATGGTTTCACGGGCGGCTTCCGACAAGGCGTCGGAACGAGCGCGGGCTTCGCGCGCTTCAGAGGCCAGACGCTCGGCTTCGCGTTCGCTGTGCACGGCTTCGCGCAGCACGCCCTCTGCCGCGACCAGCGCATCGGTGGCGGCGGCCTTGCGGCTTTCGGCATCGGCGATCTGTTCGCTCAGCTCCTCGCGCATTTCCGCAATCTCACCGGGGACGGCCAGCGCGTCTTCCAGTTCTTCCTGGCTGGCCTCGCGCCGCTCTTCCAGCTCGGAAATGCGTTTGCCAGCCGATTCGAGCCGCAAGCGCCAACCGGAGATTTCCTTGGTCACGGTCTGCGCCCGTTTGGTGCGGGCCTCGCCCTCGCGACGCAACTCGTCATGCGCGGAACGGTGGGACAGCATGGTGATCCGCGCCGCCTCGACGCTGTGCTTGATGTCCTCGACCTTGGCGCGGGCCTCTGCCAGGTTGCCAAGGCCAGCCTGCGCAGTCTCCGCTTCCTTGAGCTGGAGGCTCGCGGTCATCGCGTCCTCCTCGTGGCGCGCCACGGCGATGGCAAAATTCTCCAGTTTGCCTTCGGCAAGGTTGCGCTCCGCCTCGGCACGGCTGAGCGCGCGGGCGGCGTCGGCAACGCGCTGGTCGGCGGCGCGCCGGGCCTGCCGGGCGTTCTGGTCGGCGCGGGTCACCTCTTCCAGCTTGCGTTTCAGGTTTTCATGCGCCGCCTGCGCCCCCTCGGCGCGGGCAGAGGCATGGGCCATGTCCTGTTTCAGCGCTTCGAGGCGGTTCATCTGCTCTAGCCGCATGGCCGCGGCAGAGGGCGCATCCTCCGCCCAGGACCGGTACCCGTCCCAGCGCCACAGGTCGCCCTCAAGCGTGACTAGCCGCTGGCCCGGTTTCAGATCCGTCTGCAGATCAGCGGCCTGATCCGGCTCCACCACTGCAATCTGCGAAATCCGCCGCCACAGCGCCTGCGGACCGTCCACATATTTCGCCAGCGGATCGGTGCCCGCCGGCAGCGGCAGATCCTGCGCATAGGCTGGAAGGTTGAGCCAACCTGTCGGCCCCTCGCTGTCCGCAAGCGGGGCCCGCAGATCATCGGCCAATGCCGCCCCCAGCGCCTTTTCATAGCCCGGTGTAACCCGCAGGTCGTCCATGATCTGGCCGCCCTCCGCGGTGTCACGTTCGACCAGTTTCGCAAGCGCCGTGACCTCGGCCCGCAAGGCCCCCAGCTCTCCCTCTGCCTCGGAGCGTTGGGCCCGCGCTTCGGTTTCCTGGGCTTGGGTTTCGGTACGCATCTCGTCGGCCTCAGCCAGCGCCTCCTCGGCCATCTCGCCGGCCTCGCGCGCCTCTTCCTCGGCCTCGACCGCAGCGGCAAAGGCGTCTTGTGACCCGGCCAGGGCCGCGCGCGCAGCTGCCATCGCCTCGCGCGCCTTGCGGCCCTCGCCCTCGGCACGGTCGAAGGCACGGCGGCAATCCTCGACCAGACGCTGGGCGGATTGGTGGCGGGCGGCTAGACGGGCAACGTCTTCGGTCACCTGCGCCAGATGGTCCTCGCCCGTTTGCAGCACGGAACCGGACTCCTTGGCGCGCTCCGCCGCCTCTTCCATCCGGTCCTCGTGGCCCTCGCTGGCCTTGGCCAGTTCGCGTTTTTCCCACTCCAGCCGTTCGATGGTTTCGCCGGCATCCTTGTTCAGCCCGGACTCGCGATCAATATCGTTGCCAAGTTGCAGGATCCGGTTGTTGAGCCGCTCGATGGTCTGGCGCGCCTGCGCGTCCTGATCCGAAAGCGCATCACGCTGCACGACAAAACGTTGCAGCACCGCCGCCGCGATCGCTTCCTCCTCGCGCAGCGGGGGCAGGCCCTCTTCGGCCTCTGTCCGCTGGATCGCCGCCGCGCGCGCCAGAGCCTCGGCCTTGGCGGCTTGGGTGACCCGGAGCCGCAGATCTTCTTCGGTCTGGGCCCGGGCATCGTCAGCCTCGCGCCATCGCCGATAAAGCAGCATGCCTTCGGCCAGACGCAGCTTTTCGCCGATCTCGCGGTAGCGTTGCGCCTGTTTCGCCTGCCGCCCCAACTGGCCCAACTGGGTGGCGAGCTGTTCAATCACATCATCGACGCGCAGCAGGTTTTGTTCCGTACTGCGCAGTTTCAGCTCCGCCTCATGGCGCCGTTGATAGAGACCGGAAATCCCCGCTGCCTCTTCCAGCACACGGCGGCGCGATTTGGGCTTGGCATTGATCAATTCGGAGATCTGCCCCTGCCGGACCAGGGCCGGGGAATGGGCGCCGGTCGAGGCATCCGCAAACAGCATCTGCACGTCCTTGGCCCGCACGTCCTTGGTGTTCGCCTTATAGGCAGAACCGATGTCGCGGGTGATCCGCCGCACAATATCAAGCTGGTCAGCGTCGTTGAATCCAGAGGGCGCGAGCCGTTCGGAATTATCGATCTGCAGGCTGACTTCAGCGAAATTGCGGGCCGGACGAGTGGCCGTGCCGGCAAAGATCACATCCTCCATGCCGCCGCCACGCATCGCCTTGGCCCGCGTTTCCCCCATCACCCAGCGCAAGGCCTCCAGCAGGTTGGACTTGCCGCAGCCGTTTGGGCCCACAACACCAGTCAGACCATCCGCGATGATCAGGTCGGTGGGGTCCACAAAGCTTTTGAAGCCAGTCAGCCGGAGTTTGGAGAAACGCAAGATCGCCCTTTCTGGTGATTCCGTTGCCAGAAATCACATCGGCTTGAGCGGCGGGAGTCAACGGCAAGTCCCGCAAAATCGGGACTTAGCCATAGGTCTCTACACTATATCTTGTGGATAACCCCCAAATCATTGGGGCTCTGACAAGATCCGCCCCAAACGGGCCACGCCCTCGGCGATCTGTGTTTCGGAACTGTTGGAGAAGCTCAGACGCAGGGTGTTGGCCCCGGACCCATCGGCGAAAAAGGCCTGACCGGGGACAAACGCCACCTGTTCCTGCGCAAGTGCACGTTGCAACAGCGCCGCGCCGTCCTGTCCCGTCGGCAGCGTCAGCCAGACAAACATGCCGCCCTCGGGTCGCACCCAGCTGACACCGGCGGGCATATGCTGCTCCAGTGCCCGAAGCATCGCGTCGCGGCGACGGCCATAAACCGCGCGCAGGGTCGCGGTGTGGCTCTCATAGAGCGCGGCGGCGACCTGATGGGTGGCGATCTGGTTCAGGGTCGCGGAATGGAGGTCCGCCGCCTGTTTCATCAGCACCAGTTGCGCAATCACCGGACTGGCGGCAACCACCCAGCCGACCCGCAATCCCGGCGACAGGGTTTTGGAAAACGTGCCGCAATAGATCGTGCGACAGGCCTCCAGGTCGCCGCCCTTCCGGGCCTGTTCAAGGGCCAGAATCGGCGCCACCGGCTCCCCCTCATACCGAAGCGCCTGATAGGCCGCATCCTCGATCACGGCGCAATTCAGCGCCTCGGCCACATCCAGCACCGCAAGCCGCTCTGCCTGCGTCAGCGTCTCGCCGGTGGGATTGGCAAAGTCCGGGCTGAGATAGGCAAATTTCACCCGGCCACCGGCCACCTCTGCCGCAATCGCATAAGAGACCGGTGGTTGGTTGTCGCCAATTCTAAGCTGATCGAACCGAGGCTCATAAGCATTGAAGGCAGCAATGGCACCCAGGTACGTGGGCCAGCCCACCAGCGCGGTATCATTCGGGCTGAGGAACAGCTTGCCAAGGTAATCGAGCGCCTGCTGCGACCCGGAGGTGATCAGCACCTGTTCCGGCCCACAGGTCACCCCGAGCGTTGCCATGTGATCGGCGATCCATTCCCGCAGTGGCAGATAGCCCTCGCTGACGGAATATTGCAACGACCTGGCCTGACGACCGGGGCTGAGCGCATCCTGAAAGGCCTCGGCAAAGGCCTCCGCAGGAAACAGGGCCGGGTCCGGGATACCGCCGGCGAATGACAACATGCCAGGCTGATCCAGCAACTTCAGAAGCTCGCGAATTTCTGATGCTTTCATGCGGGACATTCGTTTCGCAAATTGCGCTGAGAGACTCATTTTGGTTATTTCCTTTCCTCGCCTGCTTGCTAACGACACAAAACGGGAAAACATGTCAATAGTACTGACCTATTATTTCACCCTTCGTGATCTTGCGAGACGGGTGACAAAGTGGTCATATGAGTTTACCAATTCAAAAACAGAGACCCGATATGCCCTTTCAAAAAGTTCAGCCCGAAAAACTCTCGGCGGCGGTGGTGCGCCAGATCGAGAAGCTGATCCTGCGCGGAATTTTGCGTCCAGGCGAACGTCTTCCCTCGGAACGCGAACTCTCAGAGCGGCTTGGCGTGTCGCGGCCCTCGCTGCGCGATGCCCTGTCGGATCTGCAGGACCGTGGGTTGCTGGCCAGCCGGGCCGGGTCCGGGGTGTTCGTGGCGGATGTGCTTGGGTCTGCCTTTTCCCCCGCCCTGATCCAGTTGTTTTCGAGCGATGACGAAGCGGTGTTCGACTACCTGTCCTTTCGCCGCGATCTGGAAGGTCTGGCGGCAGAGCGCGCCGCCAAGTTCGGCTCGGACGCCGATCTGGAGGTGATCCAGGCGATCTTTGACAAGATGAAACAGGCCGGCGATCCGGGGCAGTCCGAAGACGCCGCCGAGCTGGATGCGCAGTTTCATTCCGCCATCCTAGAGGCGAGCCATAACGTCGTCCTGCTGCATATGATGCGCTCCATGTTCGACATGCTGCGCAAGGGGGTGTTCTACAACCGGCGCGTCATGTTCAATCAACACACCAGTTTTGACGCGCTGATCGAGCAGCACCATGCGATCAACGCCGCCCTGCAGGCGCGGGACCCAAAGGCGGCGCGGCAAGCGGTCGAAACCCATCTCGACTATGTGAAACAAGCATTGGAAGAGCAGATCCGCGCCGACCGCAATGCTGAAATCGCAGCGCAGCGCCTGCAGCACGAGCTGTCGCGCTAGGCCCGCCTAGACCGCGGTGCTGTCGATAAACGTGCGGGTATCCGGGTGCAGGGCGGCGGTAAAGATCATTTCTGCCGTGTCGATTTCCACCAGTCGCCCCTGTTCCAGATGGGCGACGCGATCCGCGATCTGCGCCGTTTCCGCCAGCGTCGGCGTCACCAGAACAATCGTATGATCCGCCTTCAGCTCGCCCACGAGTTGATTCAAAAGAGCCAGCTCCGTCTGGTCAATGGACCCCGTGGTCCGGTCCAGCAACAAGACCTCCGGCCGAACTGCAAGTGCCCGTGCAAGACAGAGCAACCGCTGCTGGTGCACTGGCAGATCGGTTCCCCGCCTGCGATGAAGATCGTCGCGGACCACATGCCACAGATGGCAGCGCCGCAGGGTCTCTTCGACCAGATCCGCCATCGACGCCTTGTCCATGGCGATCCGGTGCAGCCGCGCCCCATATGCGATATTGTCCCAGATCGAGGTCGGAAAAGGGGTCACCTGTTGCGGCACAAATGCAATCATCCGGCGCAGGTGCGGCAGATCACAGTGCGGGTCATAAATGTCGTGATCCAGATAGCGCAGCCTCCCCTGGGTCGCGGCGCCCCGGCTTTCATCCAGCAAGCGGACAATGGCGCGCAGCAGCGCCGACTTTCCCGCCCCGGCCCGACCAATCAGCCCCAGAACCTCTCCTCTGCGGAGATCAAACGTGATGTCGGACAACACCTGCTTGCGATCCAGAGCGATGCCAAAGTTCTGAAGCGAGATCACCGTTTCGACGGGTGGCGCGACCGACGCAAGCGATTGATGGAGCGGAAGAGAGTGAAACATGCCCGGCCTGTCCTGAACAGTGTCGTTTTCCCCGGATGTCGCACGTCGGGGTTAACGGGTCATCTCTCAAATGTTGACGTCATAAAAACTTCATAAAACAGAGCAATTTCTGCTTAAAAAACAAAAGCCCCGGCGTTTCTGCCGGGGCTTTTGAAAATCTGTTGGACTCAGACTGATCAGTGCAGTTTGGTGTCCACGTCCTGAATGGCGGCGTCGATCAGCTTGTTGGCTTCGGCGGCCGTCATCTGCTTGGAGATCACCTGATCGGCGACCTCGATTGCGATGACGATAGCCCGATCACGCACGTCTTTCACGGCAGCCGCTTCGGCAGAGGCGATCTGCTCGACGGCAGCCGCCAGACGGCGGGCAATCGAACGTTCCAGCTCTGCTTTGGCCTGTTCAGCCGCCGCAGCCGCCTCATCGCGCGCGTTGGCAACGATGCGATCCGCCTGGGCCTGAACGTCTTGCTGCTTGCGCTCGTAGGAGGCCAGAAGGGTCTGGGCCTCTTCACGAAGCGCACGCGCCTCTTCCAGCTCTGCCTTGATGCTGTCCGCACGATTGTCCAACTGCTTGCCGATCATAGACGGCACTTTGGCAGCGAGCAGGATGCCAACAAACAGGACAAAGGCGAGGATCACGACAAAATCGGTGTTGCCGAGGTTGGCGCCACCACCAGCCGCGAAGGCGGGCGTGGTGGACAGAAGTGTCAGAGCCAGTGCAATGGTGTTGCGCATGTTCTTAGCCCTCCGTCCGTTCGGCGACCGCAGCCGCGATGAGTTTCGTATCGTCCTTGCCACCAAGTGCTTCGACCAGGGCCGAGGCGGTGTCGGAGGCGACGAGTTTCACATTATCCAGCGCCGTGGCGCGGATTTCGGCGATGGCGGTTTCGGATTCTGCTGTCTTGGCAGCAATTTCCGCATCCGCTTTGGCGATCGCTTCGTCTACTTCGGCCTGAATTTCAGCCCGGGTCTCGGCGGCGATGCGCTGCGCCTCGGCCCGGGCATCCGCCAGAGCCTTGTTATAAGCGTTTTCGGCCTCTACTGCCTTGGCTTTGAGATCTTCAGCCGCGGCGAGGTCATTGGTGATGGTGCCCTGACGCTCGTTGAGGATCGCTGCGATACGAGGCAGCGCAACGCGCGAGAGGATAAGGTAGATCACGACAAGCGTGACCAGAAGCCACCAGATCTGGTTTCCGTAGGTCGAGAAATCCAGCTGCGGCATGCCGGAAGAACCGTGGGCGGCAGCATCTGCTGCGCCGTGTGCCGCGTCGGCAGCCCCATGACCTGCGTCATGCGTATTAGATGCCATGTCGTCCTCCTATGGAACTTGCCGTTACACCGGGCGGGGCGCGGTTGGCACTCCGCCCGGCCGTAAGGAAAAAGATTCCGAAGGTCTTAGACGGCGAACATCAGCAGCAGAGCAACCAGGAACGAGAAGATGCCCAGAGCTTCCGCGAATGCGATGCCGATGAAGAGAGTTGCGGTTTGGGACGCAGCTGCAGAGGGGTTGCGCAGCGCGCCTGCCAGGAAGTTAGCAGCAACGTTGCCAACACCAAGAGCAGCAATACCAGTACCCATGCCAGCCAGGCCAGCGCCGATGTATGCGAGATCGCCTTCCATGATAGTATCTCCTTACGATTTGGAAGTTGCAGATTGGTAGTTCAGACCAGCAGTCCGTGCGGGGTTTAGTGCGACGGGTGCAGCGCGTCCTTGAGATAGACGCAGGTCAGAATGGTGAACACGTAGGCCTGAATGAAGGCCACGAGTACCTCCAGCGCATAGAAGGCGCTGATGGCGAAAATCGGCAGGAAAGAGGCTGCACCAAGTGCGCCGGCAAACCCTGCAAAAACTTTGAGAACCGCGTGGCCCGCCATGATGTTGCCTGCCAGACGAATGCAGAGGCTCACGGGGCGCACGAAGTAGGAAATCACCTCGATCAGGGCCAGGATGGGACGCAGCGCCAGCGGGGCGGAGCTGACCCAGAACAGGCCGAGGAATTTGACCCCATGCAGAACGAAGCCAGTGATGGTGATGGCGACGAAGACAACGACAGCCAGCACGCCGGTCACAGCGAAATGCGACGTGGTGGTGAAGGACATCGGGATCAGGCCGAGGAAGTTGGCGGTCACGATGAACATGAACAGGGTCATGATGTATGGGAAGAACTTGACGGCATCCTTGCCGGCCACGTCTTCAACCATCTTGTAGATAAACCCGTAGGCCAGCTCGGCGATGGACTGTGCCCGCGACGGAACGATACCGCGGTTGGCAGAGCCCATGACCAGCAGGACGAAGATCGCGCCGATGGCCAGGAACATCCAGAGGGTGACGTTGGTGGGCGTGTACCAGGCAACGTGATCGCCGCCAAAGAGCGCCTTAACGGTGAACTGATCCATCGGATGGATCGCCAGACCGGCATGTTCGGGTGCGAACACAAGGCCCGATACGAGCACCAGAGCCAAAGCTACGTAAAAGAACAGTTTGCCCATCGTTCCGCTTCTCCTGTCGCCGGGCGCTGGCCCGACATTCATACGTCTTTGTCAGCTTTGGCGTGCTTGTCCGCCTCGGCCATTTGTTTGTCCTGAATCTCGCGTGCGCTGCGGAGCATTACCTTCACCCCGGCGGCCAGACCCAGCATTAAGAACAGCACCATGAAGATGGGCATCGTTCCAAAAAGGAAGTCCAGCCCGTATCCGATGCTGAGACCGATCACCAGACCGGCCACCAATTCCGTCACCATCCGCCAGGCCTGATTGGCCATCGAATAGTGTTCATCCGCGCGTGGCGCTGGCGTCTCGTGCGCCTGTTTGGCGGCCGCCAGCTTTTCCTCAAGCTGCGCCAAGCGCTGCTTTTGGTCATCGTCGATCAACGGACGCATCCTCACCCGAATTCTGTCGCTGTTGCTAAGCGGTCCCCCGCTTAGAGTCAATTGCGCATAGACCGTTCCGGAAAGTTATGATTATTCACTGTTTGTAACCACTTGAGCGAATTCATCAGGCCTCTCGCGACGCGGCATGCCGCGCCGATGACGCCAAACCGGCCGGTTTTTGATATTCAACCATTTGGTTGATCTTGAAATCACGCCACACCAACACGCCGCCGGAACAGACGGCCATCGATCAGCAACAGACCAAAAAGGATGGCAAAAAGCCCCAGCAGATGGCTCGGCGCCAAGGTCTCGTCCAGCACCAGCACGCCGAGGGTCAGGGCAGAGGTCGGAGCAATCAGCGTGGGCAGGGTGATGTTGGTCGGCCCCACACGCGGCAGCACCCAGTACATCGCGATGAAGGCCGCCGAGGTCAGCACGAACCCGATAAAGGCCAAGGCCCCCCAGGCCTGCAGGCTGAGCGCCGGCGGCAGCCCTTCGCTCTGCACCGCCAGGGGCAGCATCACCAGCGTGGCCCCGGTCAGCGCCCAGGCCACCAGCACCACGGATTCCATGGCGCGGAACTGGCGGGCGACATTGACCGAAAACGCATAGCACAGCGGGGCGCCAAGGGTGATGCAGACGGCCCAGATCGCAGACGGCTCGCCCGCGTGCAGGACTGGCAGGGACAGGATCACGATGCCGCCAATCCCCGCCGCCACACCGAGGCTCTTGCGCCAGCTTGCCCGCTCGCCACCCGGCCAGAAATGGGTGACCAAGACGGCCAGCGCCGGAGTGCTTGCGTTGACGATACCGGCAACGCCGCTGGCAATATGCTGCTGGCCAATCGCATAAAACGTAAACGGCGCCGCATAGCTCAACATGCCAAAGCCTGCCAGACCAAGCGCCCGCCCCGGCGAGACCTGCCAGCGCCGTCCCCGTCCCAACAGGAAGATCCAGCAGCCCAGCGCGCCAAAACCGACCCGCCCGGTGGAAATCCACAGCGGGTCAAGTTCACGCAGCAGCACCGCGTTGAACATGAACGACATGCCCCAGCCGATGCCAAGGATAACGATAATCGCCCAGTCGCGCAGCCCCATGCTGACCTCCCTTTCAACAGTTGGCGCTCTTGTGCGCTGCGGCTTCGGGATTGTCGACCCGGCTCCTGCGCATTAGGAGTGGTCGCCATGACCGAAACGCTCGACACAGTTTTTGCGGCCCTTGCCGACCCGACCCGTCGGGCGATCCTGTCGATGCTGCTTGAGGATGACATGGCCGTGACCGATGTCGCAGACCCGTTTGAAATGTCGCTGGCAGCGATTTCAAAACATCTGACCATCCTGACCCGCGCAGGTCTGATCACGCAGGAAAAACGCGGCCGGGTGAAATGGTGCAAGCTGGAGCCGGACGCCCTGCGCGCGGCCTCGGTCTGGATGCAGGGGTTCGGTCAGTTCGAACCGGTGAACCTCGACGCCTTCGAACGGTTCCTCGAAAGCGAACTGAACCCTGCAGCGCCCTCGCCCCAGGAGGACGAGCTTTAAAGCGCGGCAATCCAGCGCCAACAGACCCGCCGATTCAACCTCGGCTCTCGTCCTTCAACAGCAGGACCAGGGCCACGATGCTGAGGGCGACCCCTCCCAGGATCAACCCGCTCGGCCAGGCCCGCCCAAGGGCGATCTCCCAGACAATGACCCATGTCGGCACAAGATAAGTATACGCCATGACCTTGGCCGCGGGCAGCCGCATCGCGGCGTATTGCAAGAGCACGAAAGTAAAGGCCGAGGCGCAGAACGACAGGTAGAGCAACCCGATCCAGACAATCGGCTTGAGCCCCGCCCAATCCGTCGCGCGCAAATCGCGCCAGCCGAACAGGATCAGCACCAGAGCGCCGGCCACCAGCATGCCAAAGGTAAACACCAGCGCCGGCTCGCCCCGGTTCAGGCGACGCACCAGCGGCGGGTAAATCGCATGGGCGATACAGCCGACAAAATAAATCATCTCGCCGCGCCCGATTTCAAACGCAAGCAGCGCAGAAACATCCGCCCGCAAGATCACCCAAAGCGCCCCGACGCCACCGATGGCCAGCGCCAGCGCCATGCGCGGGGTGGTGACCTGCCGCAGGATCAGCCAGCCAAAGACACCGCTCATCACCGGCGTCAGGGTAAAGACCGCCGCCGCACTGACCGGCGCGGCCGTTTTCAACCCGTAAAACATCAAGACGAAATAGAGCGAGAAGACACTGCCGATCAGCAGGTAGCGCCAGGGCGCCGCGAAATCAGCCCGCTTCAGCCCCGGGCCGATCGCCGCAGCGGCACCGATCAGGACCCCCGCCAGCACAAACCGCGCCGCATTCAAGGCCGCAGGCGCGATTTCATTCGCCACCATGACCCCCAGCGAGAACGACCCGGCCACCAATGCCGAGAACGTCAACATCGCCAAATGGCCCTTGCGGTCGTCGCTCAGACCGCGGCGCTGAGACATCTGTCCGCTGTCGACGCTCATTACTGCGGCCAATCCTTTGCGTGTTCTTTCAAGAACCGCACGAAGCTTTGTACCTTGTTGGTCCGGTGCAGATCCACATGGGTCACCAACCAGATCTTGCCGGTCCATTCTTCGCGCGGATCCATCATCATCACCAGATCGGGACAGCTCGCAGCCTCCCACAGGGAAATGAAGCCGATGCCAGCGCCCGCACGGATCGCCCGATGGCCTGCGCCGGCATCCGAACAGCGAAAGACGATATTCGCGGCCGGAACCGCAGCGCGCAGCCAACGCTCAAACGGGGCGCGGGTGTTTTCATTGTCGGTGCCGACAAAGCGGTGGTTCACCATGTCTTCCTGCCCCTTCAGCATGCCGTGTTTGGCGACGTAGCTGCTGGACGCATAAAGCGCGAGCCGCTGACCGACGAAGGGCTGCACCACATTGTCAGGCTGTTCCGGCGCGGCGCCGGCCCGCAGCGCCACATGCGCCTCGCCATATTCAAGCCGAAACAACCGGTCCCCCGTCAGATAGCGGATCACCAGTTCCGGGTGCATCTGCTGGAACTCTGTCAAAGCTGGGGCAAGCATCGGCGCCATCGACGACAGGGAGGTGACGACCAGATCGCCTGAGACCTCATCCCCCTGCCCCTTCAGCCGTCCCACCAGCTGGTTGAGCTGGTCATCGGTGGCCTGCGCCACCCGCAACAGATCCAACCCCGCTTCTGTCGCGGTGTACCCCCGGGCGTGGCGCTGAAACAGCTTTACCCCCAGACGGGTTTCAATCGCGTCGATATGGCGGATCACGGTGGCATGGTGCACCCCCAGAACATCTGCCGCGCCGCTCACCGTGCCCAGCCGCGCAACCTGATAGGCTGTGCGCACTTCGTCCCAATTGTCCAAACTGATCCTCGCGCCGCTTCAAAGTGCACCAGTGCACACTCGATGTTTAATATCACGAATTGCGTTCACAGATGCAAATACTCATTTTCAATCACACAAGATCACATATCCTCAAAAGGACCAAGCCAATGGCACAAACCGTATTGCACATCGACAGCTCCGCGCGGCTTAGCGGTTCCACGTCTCGGGACCTGACCGCCCAGGTGGTCGAACGTCTCGGCGCCAAACAGGTTATCCGCCGCGACCTCGCGACTCCGCTGCCAATGCTGGACGAAGCCTGGATCGGCGCCAATTTCACCCCCGCCGACCAGCGCACGGACGACCAAAAGGCCACCCTGGCGCTGTCGGACACCCTGGTGGCCGAGCTTCAGGCCGCCGACACCATCGTGCTGGGCGCGCCGATCTACAACTTTACCGTCCCCACAAACCTGAAGGCCTGGATCGACCTTGTCGCCCGCGCCGGTGTCACATTCCGCTACACAGAGGCCGGCCCCGAAGGTCTGCTGACGGGCAAACGGGTGGTTCTGGTCATTGCCTCCGGCGGCACCGAAGCTGGTTCCGACATTGATTTCGCCTGCCGCTATCTGCGTCACATGCTGGGGTTCATCGGGCTGACCGAGGTAGAGCTTGTCGCCGCCGACCAGCAGATGGTGGATGCCGAAGGCTCTGCCAAAAAGGCACAGGACGCGATTGCCGCCCTGGCCGCCTGAGGCGCACGGTTGCAAAACCCGCGCCACGGATGACAACACAAGGCTGACAATACAAAGACCAAAGGGCGCCCACATCGGGCGCCCGATTGCCATCGTCCGGCAGGGCCCAAGCCCACAACGTCAGATGAATTGCGGCACCACCGACACCCGGTCGAAAAAGCGCATCACCTCGGCGCGTGGCATCGCAACGGTGCGATCGTTGACCAGCGGATGCATGCAGATCACATCGGCCACCTGCGCTTCGGCGTCCATGACAAATCGCACGCCCTTCGGCCCCCCGGTGATCATCGCCAAGGGGCTGACCGCGCCCGGTCGAATGCCAAGGAATTCCATCAGGCGGTCGGCGGAGCCAAAAGACAGCCCCCCGCAGCCCAGCTCTGCCGCGAGCGCCTTGAGGTCGATCTCTCGATCCTGATTAAGCGACACCAGATAGTTGCGTTTTTTGCGATCCCGCAAAAAGAGGTTTTTCAGACGCAGGACCCGCTGGCCCTCTATGCGCAGATCCGCCTCCACCGTTTTGGACTCTTCGACGGTGCGCAGGGGCACATGGGTATGCAGCGTGTAGGATAGCCCCCAGGCCTGCAACTGCGTCAAAAGCGCATCCGATGTGACTGGAAGGCTATCCTGATAAAGAGAAGAGGCGTCCATGCGGATCCTTGCGTGCGCGGGTTTGGAAACCTCGTGTTTCTGGCAGAAGCCGCCCGCTGGATGCAAGGCCCGCCGACGCGCCTGGTGGAAAAATCACCGCTCAGGCGACGGCGGCCACCTCGGGACTGAAGCAGCCAAGCCAGGCGGCATCGACTTCGGCAATGGCCGCCGGAGAGAACCGCTCCCGGTGCTCCCAGTAACGCCCCGAGGGGACAAAATACCCCAATTCCTGTTCGCGCAAACGCACCGCCTGTGCCGCCTGTGGCGCAATCCGCGTCGGGCGGATCTGATCCAGATCGCCAGGATTTGCGCGCTGATAGGGCAAAACACTGCGGTGCGGGCTGAGATTCACGGTGGCGCAGCCCTGCAGACCAGCGAAAACCTCCAGCCGCCGGGCCTTGGCCTCCAGATTGGCCAGGGTCACGTCATCGCGCAAGGGATCTGCCGTGCCGGTGCCATAAAAATGCGTCTTGCCGTTTTGTGGGTAAACCATGTCACAGCCGAAGTAACACAGATGAGTCGGCTGCAAGGCGGCAAGCGCCCAGTAGCCTGCGGTGAAGGCCATCGTGCCGCCCGCATAGACAAACCCGCCATAGATGTTCTGTGCCGGAACGTAATCCTCGGCGGTGACCACCGTCTGCCCCGACTCCAGCAGCACCGGCCGACGGTCCTGCGGAAAATCCTCGGGATGTATCATATGTGACCAGTCCGGCCGGATGCGCCAAGCATTGTTGATCGCAACAATATAGTCAAAAGCCCCGCGATCCCAGTCGGCCGCGGCAACCGCATAAGGGGCGCTGCCCAGAATAAGCACTTTTACCATTGAATTTATTAAACTCCCTGATCCGGTCTCTTTTGACCAAAACGGGTGGCAGGTCGTCAACTTGGCCCGCGTTGAATTCGGGTCATATTTTCGTTTTCGGTGGTGATCCGCCAAAAACTGCGGCCAGCGGTGGAAATCTGCCGATTGCTTGCGCAGGACCAAACGGAGGCTTGGCTTGACTCTCGGCTTTAGCGCCGCTAATCCCCTGCCAACTCCGGAAGCCACACTTGTCTTCCGGTCCTTGGCGTTTGCCGGGGATCGACCTCCACCAGCGCGTTGCGCCCGTGGGGGCAATACTGTTTGGATCGCCCCCATCTTGCATCGGCAGGCCAGGTGGTGATTGTGCATCGTTTCACCGCCCCTTACATCTGGGGCAGAGGTTTAAACCGGCAAAGGAGGCCGCAAGGGCATGTTTGAAAATCTATCCGAACGCCTGTCTGGAGTCTTTGACCGGCTGACCAAACAGGGCGCCTTGTCCGAAGAGGACGTCAAGACCGCCCTGCGCGAAGTGCGCGTCGCGCTGCTGGAGGCGGACGTCTCGCTGCCGGTCGCACGTGATTTCGTCAAGAAGGTGCAGGACCAGGCCACCGGTCAGGCGGTCACCAAATCGGTGACCCCCGGCCAGCAGGTCGTCAAGATCGTGCATGACGCGCTGGTCGCGACCCTGCGCGGCGAGGACGATCCCGGCGCGCTGAAGATCGACAACCCGCCCGCGCCGATCCTGATGGTCGGTCTGCAGGGCTCGGGCAAGACCACCACCACCGGCAAGCTCGCCAAGCGACTGAAGGAAAAGGAGGGCAAGAAAGTCCTCCTCGCCTCGCTCGACGTTTACCGACCGGCGGCGATGGACCAGCTGGCGGTGCTGGGCGCACAGGTCGGGGTCGACACCCTGCCGATCGTGCCCGGTCAGAAACCGGTCGATATTGCCCGCCGTGCGAAACAGCAGGCCGCGCTGGGTGGCTATGACGTCTACATGCTGGACACCGCCGGTCGGTTGCAGATCGACGAAGTCCTCATGAAAGAGGTCGAGGACGTCCGCGACGTCGTCAACCCGCGCGAAACGCTGCTGGTGGTTGACGGCCTGACAGGTCAGGTCGCCGTCGAGGTGGCCGAGGAGTTCGACAACAAGATCGGCATCAGTGGCGTCGTGCTGACCCGGATGGACGGCGACGGGCGCGGCGGTGCAGCCCTGTCGATGCGCGCCGTGACCGGCAAGCCGATCCGCTTTGTCGGCCTCGGCGAGAAGATGGACGCCATCGAGACCTTTGAACCGGACCGGATCGCGGGCCGGATCCTCGGCATGGGCGATATCGTCGCCCTCGTCGAAAAGGCACAGGACACCATCGAGGCCGAACAGGCCGAGCGCATGATGAAGCGCATGATGAAGGGTCAGTTCAACATGAACGACCTGCGCATGCAGCTGGAACAGATGCAGCAGATGGGCGGCATGCAGGGTATGATGCAGATGATGCCGGGCATGGGAAAAATGGCCAAGCAGGTCGAGGAATCCGGCTTTGACGACAAGACCGTGGTGCGTCAGATCGCCATGATCCAGTCGATGACCAAAAAGGAACGCGCCAACCCCGCGCTGCTGCAGGCCAGCCGCAAGAAACGCATCGCCAACGGCTCCGGCATGGAAGTCTCCGATTTGAACAAGCTTCTGAAAATGCACCGGCAAATGGCGGACATGATGAAGAAGATGGGCAAGATGGGCAAAGGCAAGATGCTGAAACAGGCCATGAAGGGCATGTTCGGCAAGGGGGGCGGCATGCCGGATATGGCAGGCGGGCTGCCCGGCGGCATGGACCCCAGCCAGATGGACCCCAAGGCGCTGGAAGCTGCGGCCAAGGCGATGGGCGGCAAAGGCGGTTTGCCCGGCGGATTTGGTGGCCTCGGTGGCGGCATGGGTCTGCCCGGCGGCCTGTCCGGTTTTGGCAAGAAGAAATAGGCGGAGCGGTGATCAATCTTTCGATCATAGCAGTTCCGCACATTGTGCTGTGCGTCGCCTGTCGTGGCGTTGTTTGTGATGTACGAGGTGTGTCTTGACGTCTGCTCCGACCATCGAAACCGACCGTCTGATCCTGCGCCCCCACAAGCAGTCCGATCTGGAAGCCTTGTGGCGGTTCTACCAGAGCGACCGGTCGAAATTCATGGATGCACCCGACTCCCGGTCGCAATTGTGGACCGGCCTCCTGGCCGAGGTCGGCTCCTGGGAGATTTTCGACTGGGGCGGGCTTGCGATTGAAACCAAGGACGGCCAACTTGCCGGTCAGGTCTGGATCAGCCAGCCGCCGCATTTCCCCGAACTGGAACTCGGCTGGATCGTCTTTGCCGAATTCGAAGGCGCCAGTTACGCCTTCGAGGCCGCCTCGGCGATGCGCGACTATGCTTTCGAGATCCTCAACGTGGACACGCTTGTCAGCTACATTGACCAGAACAACCGGCGCTCCATCGCCCTGGCCGAGCGGATGGGCGCACGTCTGGACCCGGATGCCGAAAGCTATGATCCGATGGATCTGGTCTATCGCCACGCCCCGGATTCCGCCGGGCCCGGACTGGAGGCCTACGCATGAGCACCGCCCCCGCGATCCCGGTTATCGAAACCAAACGTCTCAGCCTGCGCGGCCCGGAACCGCAAGACTACCCGAATTTCAAGGCGACCTTCACGTCCTACCGGGCGCGGTTCATGGGCGGACCGCTGAACCCGTATGAATCCTGGATGCTCTATGCGGCAGAGGTCGGCCATTGGCAGATCCGCGGCTTTGGCATGTGGATGATCCACGACCGGGTGACCGAGGAAACCTATGGCATGGCCGGCGGCTGGCAGCCTGCGGGTTGGCCACAGCGCGAAATCGCCTGGATCATCTGGCCCGACAAGGCCGGCAGAGGATACGCCCTGGAAGCGACCCACGCGGCGCGGCGCTATTTCTATACCCAGGCCGGTTGGGACGGGGCGGTCAGCTACATCGACCCGAAGAACCTCGATTCGATCCGGCTGGCAGAGCGTCTTGGCGCCAAAAAAGACCCCGCCGCACCGACCATCGACGGCAACGATGCGGTCTATCGTCACCCCAGCCCGGCGCAACTGGCCAACAGCCAACTCGCGCATGGCATCGAGATGGAAATCGGCCACTATGCCGACCCTCTCTTCAAACCGAAAGGATGGGCCCTTGACTGAAACCACAGCCGATCCGGTGACCCGCGCGGCGTCGCTGCTGAAAGGGCATCGCGACAGTATCGACCGTCTGGATGCAATCCTCGTCTACACCCTGGGCGAGCGGTTCAAACACACCCAGGCCGTCGGGCTGTTAAAGGCGACACACGACCTTCCCCCGTCCGATCCCACGCGCGAAGCGGCGCAGATCGAACGTCTCGAAGACCTGGCGAAAGAGGCCGATCTCGACCCCGAATTCGCCAAGGCGTTTTTGAACTTCATCATTGATGAGGTCATCCGCCACCACCGAAAACACCAAGAATAGGCGGGTTATTCCTGACATCAGGACACCCCGTTCAACGCCATCAAAGGAGAATGACACCATGGCAATGAAAATCCGTTTGGCCCGCGGCGGCTCCAAGAAACGTCCCTTCTACCGCATCGTGGCTGCTGACAGCCGCATGCCGCGCGATGGCCGTTTCATCGAGAAACTGGGCACCTACAACCCGTTGCTGCCGAAAGACAGCGAAGAGCGCGTGAAAATGGACATGGAAAAAATCCAGGCCTGGCTCGACAAGGGCGCCCAGCCGACCGAGCGTGTTGCACGTATGCTCGAAGCAGCCGGCGTTCGTGAAAAGCCCGCGCGCAACAACCCCAACAAAGGCACCCCGGGCAAGAAAGCCCAGGATCGCGCCGAAGAAAAGGCCGCCAAGGCAGCTGAAGCCGCCGAAGCAACCGCAGACGCGGAATAAGCCGGTGACCGGGCTTGGCGAGGATCAGACCGGGTGTTTCCCCGCAGCGTTCCGCGCCGAGCTTGATCTGTTGATGCGACTGCGCCGGGATGTCCGGCGCTTTCGCACCGATCCGGTGGACGAGGCAGTGCTGACGCGCTGCCTCGCTGCCGTTTCATTGGCCCCCTCAGTGGGCCTGAGCGAACCCTGGCGCATCCTGCGCGTCGAAAGCGAGACCGCCCGCGCGGCGGCTCTGAAGAATTTTGAAACCGCCAATGCTGCTGCTCTGGCGGATTACTCCGATGACCGGGCCGCCACCTATGCACGGCTGAAATTGTCGGGCATGCGCGAAGCGCCGGTTCAAATCGCCTTTTACTGTGACGAGCAAACCGACAAGGGGCACGGGCTTGGTGCCCGCACCATGCCGGAAATGCGCCGCTATTCGGTGGTCACGGCGATCACACTGTTCTGGCTGTCCCTGCGGGCCGAAGGGCTGGGGCTGGGCTGGGTTTCGGTGCTCGACCCCGACCAGATGTCGCGCGATCTGGCCGTCCCCGAAAGCTGGAAGCTGATCGGCTATTTCTGTATCGGTCACCCGGAACATCTGTCAGACACGCCGGAACTGGAACAGGAAGGGTGGGAACAGCGGTTTGCCACGCTTCCAATCGAAACACGCTGACGGTCGGCACGTATGATACGATTGCTGATCTTTACCCTGGTCGCCTTTGGCGCGGGGGTCCTGTATGAACGCAGCGGCGCCCGCGACCGCTGCCACCTCGCGGGCGGCGACTGGGTCAGAGTAGAAACGGGGACCGGCATGATCTGCCGGATGTGACATGGACGAACTCATCTGCGTCGGCGCGATCGCCGGATCTTACGGTGTCAGGGGCGAAATTCGGCTCAAGAGCTTTTGCGCCGTTCCCGAAGAAATCGAGGACTACGCGCCGCTCCTCAGCGAAGATGGTCAGACCCGCTACGCGCTGACCCTGACCCGCCCGGTCAAAAACGGCTTTGCCGCGCGCCTGGCCGGCGTCGAGACCAAGGAAGAGGCAGACGCGTTGAAAGGCGTGCAGCTTTATGCGCCGCGCGACCGTTTGCCCTCCCTGCCGAATGACGAATATTACCACGCCGACCTGATGGGGCTTGAGGTCTATGACACCGGCGGCACCTTGCTGGGAACGGTCAAATCGGTGCAGAATCACGGGGCGGCTGACCTCTTGGAGCTGCAAGGCCCGGCGCTGAAAGGGACGGTACTCTTGCCCTTCACGCTTGCAGCGGTGCCAACCGTGGATCTGGACCAGGGCCGCATCATCGCTGATCCCCCGGAGGGGCTGTTCTAGCCCGCGCCGCGCCTGCGCCCAACCTATGCCAGACTGTCCCGGATCGCCTCGAACATCGTGGCGATCTGCGTGATCCGGCGCTGCTGCGACGGCGAACGCGCGTCGCGGGCGGCTGGCATCCCGAGCCAATCGTTAAAAAGCTGCTGGCACAACAGCGCCCGCACAACGGGATCAGTCTCGATGGCGGCGCCATAGCCTGCCTCCAGCGCCTGCCAGTCGACCTTGGGCAAACCGGCCAGCCCCGCCGGACCCGGCGCCTCCGCGTCGGGATCGCCGCCAAAGGAATAGGCCAGCCGCGTCATGAAACGCGTGAGGTCAAAGGCCACCGGACCCACTTCCCGTGGCAGCGGATCAATGGCGCAGAGCGCCGCCCCACCAAAGATGAAATTGCGCGCATGGGCATCACCGTGGCGCAAACCCTGTCGGCACGGGGCTCCGTCGGCGTCACCGATCACCCGGTGAAGCAACGCGCAAAGTCCTAGAAATCGCTTTGGAAACACCACCTCCCGGCCGCCGTCACGCACCTCACGCGCCCGTCTTCGGACCCGGCGCAACAGCGCCGCGCCGGTAAAGCCCGGCAAATGCGCGCCCGTCTGTCCCGCCCGGTCGTGCAACTGGCGCAGCCAGCCCGCACAGGCCTGGATCACCGCGTCCCGCCGATCCAGCCCGACATCCGCCGCCGCAAGCCGTGCATGGGCCGTGGGACCGGCCACATGCTCCAGCACCAGCAACCGCTGTTCCGGTCGCGCCAGAACCATCGGCGCCATCTGGCAGCGTCCTCCCGGCTCGAATGCGCTGGCAAGTTGTGTGTAGCAATCAACCATGGCTTCAAACCGGACTGCCTCCACGCCGGGTTCATGTTTCACGATCAAGGGCTTGGTGCCGGTCTGCTCCAGCAAATACACGTGACGTTCTGCGTCCGGCGCCTGCACGGATTTGATCTCGCGCCATTGCACAGCTGCGTTGGTCCAGCCGAGATCTCGCACCAGATCTGCACGGTTCAGACGGGACACAGGGACAGGCGGGGGTTTCGTCATCTCAGCTCCGCAGGTTGGATAGCCCTGCATAGCAACTGTGAAAACCCTATTGCAAACGCGCGTGAACGGCGGCATGCACAGCGCCATGACCCAGCCTTCGAAATCCCACGGTCGCCTTTCCATTGGTGCCACCCTGAAACCGCGCGCGTTGATGACCGACACACCGGACCTTGCAGGCGTGTGGAAGGCCAAGATCCTGACGCTCTTTCCCGGCGCCTTTCCCGGCGTCCTGGGGGAAAGCCTGACCGGAAAGGCGCTGCAACAGGGGTTGTGGCAGCTGGAAACCATCGACCTGCGGCCCTTTGGCATCGGCAAGCACAAGAATGTCGATGATACCCCCGCCGGAGGCGGTGCGGGCATGGTGCTGCGCGCCGATGTGCTGGGCGAGGCGATCGAGCAGGCCATGGCGGGCACCCGCGGCAACTGGCCGCTGATCTATCTTTCGCCGCGCGGGCGTCGGATGGATCAGACCATGATGCAGAATTTCGCCCGCTGCGATGGCATGACCCTGCTCTGTGGCCGCTTTGAAGGCGTCGATGAGCGGGTGCTGGAGCATTACGGCATCCAGGAGGTCTCCTTGGGCGATTTTGTCATGACCGGTGGCGAGCTGGCCGCGCAGGCCCTGATCGACGCCACCGTGCGCCTGATCCCCGGCGTGCTGGGCAATCAGGCCTCGACCGAAGAAGAGAGCTTTTCCTCCGGCCTGCTGGAGCACCCGCAGTATACCCGCCCCGCCGACTGGAAGGGCCGTCCCATTCCCGACGTCCTGATGTCGGGCCATCACGGCAAGATCGCCGAATGGCGGCGCCAGATGAGCGAAGACATCACCAAGGCCCGACGCCCCGACCTTTGGGACGCCTACCAGAACCGTCACCGCGACGGCGACTGACCGCTGCGTCGGCGACGCTTTTGCGTGGCGGTGGCCAGACGCAACAGCTGCTGAAACTTGTCACAGTCCAGATGTGTCGGCGCCGGACATTCGGCCACATGGCGCAGCATCTGTGCCAGGGCGTCCAGCTGGCGGGCCTGGGCCTGCATCCTCTCCGCCCGGCGCAAAAGATCATTGCGGGGCATGTCCGGCCGTCCCGTCGGCCCGAACATCGCGGCGACCTCATCCAGCGAAAATCCTGCCATCTTGCCCATCGCAACCAGCGACAGCTGTTGCAGGACCTGCGGCCCGTATTGGCGCCGCAGCCCATGCCGCGCAACCGGTTGGATCAGGCCTTTTTCCTCGTAATACCGAAGCGTTGACGGCGTAACCCCGGCCGCCTGCGCGACCTCAGCGATATCGAGCAATTTCATTCTTGACCTCAAGTGAGCTTGAATTCGTAGCCTGCGCGCTCATCCCTCACATGACAAGGAAATCCGCATGTCCGCCCCCACATCCCCCCTGCTGTCCGACCGCTTCGCCGTGGCCCTGCTGATGACCGCAACACTGACAACCATGGCAAATGCGGCCATCAGCCCCGCCCTGCCAGGGTTGGAGGCCCGTTTTGCGGCTCATCCCAATGCGGCACTGCTGACCCGGATGCTGGTGCCCGCCCCTTCGCTGGCGGTGGTGCTGTTTGCCGGCTGCGCTGGGATGCTGGCCGACCGCGCCGACAAACGCTCTATGCTGTTGTGGGGCGTGGTTCTGTTCGCGGTGGCGGGCTCTGCCGGGCTGGTCTTGTCCAGCCTTCCGGCGATCCTGATCAGCCGCCTGGCGCTTGGCATTGCCGTGGCGTTGATTATCACGAGCCAAACCGCATTGATTGCCGACTATTTTGAGGGCCCGAAGCGCAGCCGCCTGCTGGGGTTACAGATTTCGGCGCGCAATATCGGGGGGTTTGTATCGATCACCCTGGCCGGGTTTCTGGCGCTGATCTCACCCATCCACGTCTTTGCCATTCACGCGGTTGCGCTCCTGATGCTGCCCTATCTGTGGTCCGCACTCCACGATCCGCACCGGCGCGCGGCCGATCCTGTGCCTTCTGCACTGGGGGACGCATCCAAATCAGGGCTGGGCGCCGGCCTTTGGGCGATGGCAGCTTTGCAATTTCTGACCACACTTTTCTTTTTCACGATGCCAACCCAATTGCCCTTCTTTATCGCCACGTTCGACGTTACCAATACCGCGCTGATCGGCAGCGTGATGGGGGGCCTGACCCTCGCCGGGGCGCTGGTCGCGACCCGTTACGGCAGACTAAAGACCCGTTTCGGCCACACCGGGCTTTTTGCGCTTGGCTTTGGGCTGATGGCCATGGGCATGCTGACCCTGTCGCGGGCCAGCGGCCTTGGCGGGATCTTCGCGGGGGCGATCCTTGTCGGCCTCGGCTTTGCAACCGTTTCGCCCAATTTCAATGACATCGCCTTGAAATCAGCCCCCACCGCCCGGCGCGGCCGCGCCGCTGGCATCATGACAACCTCTGTCTTTCTGGGGCAAATCATGTCACCACTGGCAACCTTGCCAGTGATCCGCAGCCTGAACTACCTGGGGTTGTTCCTCGCCATCGCGACGCTCCTGTCAGTCGCCGCGTTGATCGCCCTGACGCGGCGGCTCGTGGAGATCTACGTACCCGATCGGGTCTGACGGCATGCGACAACGGCCCCACGGCCTTCAAATGGTCTTGCCAAGACGGCGACGTTCAACTAATTACCGCGCGTCCGGGGCTCTGTCTGAGTCGTCTGGACCTGTTTGGTTTTGCCTTGGCCTGCCTTCTTCGGTCGTCCTGCACCCCCAAACGGCGCCGACAAGCAACGAGACCGCATCTCTGGCGGGCGCAGATAGGTTTCCACCTTGATGCGAACCCGATGAAGACCAAGAGCGCTGTGCCTCAAATGAACTTCGTGGACAAAACCACGAGCAGAAAAAGGAGAAGATCAGATGGATCTGATCGCACAACTCGAGGCGGAGCAAGTCGCCGCTCTCGGGAAAAACATCCCCGACTTCAAGGCTGGCGACACCATTCGCGTCGGCTACAAAGTGACCGAAGGCACCCGCACCCGTGTGCAGGCCTATGAGGGCGTCTGCATCAGCCGCAAGAACGGCAGCGGCATCGCCGGGTCCTTCACGGTCCGCAAGATTTCCTTTGGTGAAGGCGTCGAACGTGTGTTCCCGCTGTTCTCGACCAACATCGAATCCATCGAAGTTGTGCGTCGTGGCCGTGTTCGCCGCGCCAAGCTGTACTATCTGCGTTCGCGTCGCGGCAAATCCGCCCGTATCGCAGAAGACGCGCACTACAAAGCCAAAGCGTAAGGAGTGGTATCATGAAAAAAGACACCCATCCCGACTACCACTTCATCAACGTGAAGATGACCGACGGCACGATCCTGCAGATGCGCTCCACCTGGGGCAAAGAAGGCGACCAGCTTTCGCTGGACATCGACCCCACCGTGCACCCCGCATGGACCGGCGGTTCGTCCCGCCTCATGGACTCCGGTGGCCGCGTGTCCAAGTTCAAAAAGAAATACGAAGGTCTTGGCTTCTAAGCCAATCCTCCACGGATTTATCCAATTGGAGCGCCGCCCTCTCTGGGGCGGCGTTTCTGTTTCTGGCCGGGGCCTGGTGTCCCGGCCCCGGACTGCGGCCTCACCATAGGACACCGCCGCATGCGATCCCCGCCGCCAGAGGCGGGCCGCGTCACAAGCGCGCGAAATCCAGGCGCCATGAGGCCACCCCCTGCCCGCACCGATCTATTGAACCGCAATGTCGGAAAACAGGCTCTAAGACTGGGCCATATGCGCTTTTCATTGATTCGCCTGATCTCTATAGTCACCGCGAAGATAAAGGCGCCTCGCAGAACGGCGCGGTTTCAAAGGGACTTTTGGATGGCGCATATCATTGTCGTCGGCAACGAAAAGGGCGGTGCGGGGAAATCCACCGTCTCCATGCATGTGGCCACAACGCTGGGACGGATGGGTTACAAGGTGGCCGGGCTTGATCTCGACCTGCGGCAACGGTCGCTGGGGCGCTATCTGGAGAACCGTCTTGCGTTCATTGCCGCCGCCGACCTGACCTTGCCGATGGTTGCGCTCTACGAGCTGCCAGACATCGACCCGGACACCCTGCAACCGGGCGAAAACATCTATGATCTGCGCCTGTCCGCCGCGATCTCGGAGCTGGAACCCGAGTACGACTTCATCCTGATCGACTGCCCCGGCTCCCACACGCGGCTCAGCCAGGTGGCCCATTCGCTCGCTGACACGTTGATCACCCCGCTCAACGACAGTTTCGTCGACTTCGACCTGCTGGCGCATACCGACGACAAAGGCGAAAAGATCAAAGGACCTTCGGTCTATTCCGAAATGGTCTGGAATGCGCGCCAGCTGCGCGCGCAGGCCGGATTGCCGCCGATCGACTGGATCGTGATCCGCAACCGCGTCGGCACCCAGCGCATGGTCAACAAGGAAAAGATGGAGCGCGCGATCAAGATGCTGTCAAAACGCATCGGGTTCCGTGTCGCACCGGGCTTTTCCGAGCGGGTCGTCTTTCGCGAGCTGTTTCCGCGGGGCCTGACCTTGCTGGACCTCAAGGACGTGGGCGTCAAACAGCTCAATATCTCCAACATCGCGGCGCGCCAGGAATTGCGCGACATGATGAAGGCCCTGAACCTGCCCGGGGTCGAAATCGACATCTGACCTTTGTGCCGACCGACTGCCGACCGAGGACGAGGACACAGACGGCGGGCCGGGAACCACGCCATTTGTCCTGGCCGCATCCCGTCCTGTCGAGGCTCTGGCTCAATGGCTCAAAACCGTCCGGTGATCCCGGCGCTGGCGCGGGCTGGCCCTGTGCTCAGGCAGGCCCTGTCTCTGCCGGGCAGATCGTGAACAGCTCCACCGGCGCAGCCGCCCCACGCAGCATGTATCGGCCGACCGAAATCAGGTTGTCACGTTCCGCCCCAGCTGCCCGACGGACATCTTCGGACAGGATGATCGAGCGCTCCACCGTCCGATGCATATCGGCAATGCGGGCGGTCAGGTTGACGGCGGGGCCAATGACGGTGAAGTCCAGACGATGCGGCGCGCCGATATTGCCATAGAGGATCTCGCCCGCGTGCAGCGCCATCGTGTATCCCGCCAGCGGCAGGTCCCGCGCCGCACGATCTGCATTCACCGCTTCCATCCGCGGCCCCAGCTCCGCCACCGCCCGCAAGGCCGCCTGCACGTCCTCTTCGAGCGTGCCAAGGTTGAACATCGCCATCACCCCGTCGCCCATGAATTTCAGGATATTCCCGCCATGGGCGTGGATCACATCCACGACGTGACCAAAATAATCGTTCAACAGCTCCACCAAGGCCGTCCCCGGCAGTTGTTCCGACAGCGCCATGAAATCCCGCAGATCGAACAGGCAGATCACCGCATCAATCAACTGCGATGACCCGCGCGTGATCTCGCCCGACAGCACCCGGCTCCCCGCGTCGCGGCCCAGATAGACCTGTAGCAGCGACCGGCCCATTTCGCGGTTGCTGTCCACCGCGAGCACGATCGCCAGCGTTTCAAAGCAGCCACGGATCAGGTTGCGGTGCTGTTCTGCCTCCTTTGGGTCGCCATCCAGCGTCCAGGAGGCAAGCACCCCTTCTGCTACAATGGTCGAGGCCGGATCATACTCCTGCCGGGTTTTTTGGCCGACCGGCTGCCAATGGGCCAAATAGCTGGTGCCGCCCATCGCCCGGAGTTCGGCAAAAATTGGAAAGCGGTGCTCCTCGGTGTCCGTCAACTCCGCACAGAGCTCTTCTTCACCGCTTTCGAGCAGGGCGTAGAATGGGCTGAGTTACCAATTGTCGCGCGGTTCTTCCGGTCGGCGAAAATATTCTGAATTCATGCCATCGGCCCGGGTCCAGGTGAACCCGATACCGCCAAATTCCGGATGCAAGGCACGCTGGCCCAATTGCATCCGGAGCAAGGGCACCCCCAGGCGCACCAGCTCTTCGCAGAAGGCGCGCAGCATGTCTTCGCGCGCGACGGCCTTCAGGCCCTGCTGTATCAACCAGTCCTTGAGGGTGGCGATGGTGGTGGCATCGGTCATGGTGCTGGCCTTTTTGTCGGGTTCACTCAGGTTTAGCCGGAGCCTCCTGGCTTGCCAACTGCCGCAACATGCGACGCAACAGCGCCACTTCCGACGGCGCGAACTGGCGCGTCAGACCGGCGTCATAGCTTTTGGCCCGTTGGCGCAGATCCTCATAGACCGCGCGCCCCGCCGTCGTCAGCTCAAGATGCTCTGACCGGCGGTCCGCCTGGTCCCGGCTGCGCAGGACCCATCGCCGTTCAGCCATCTTGGCCACCGCGCGGCTGATCTTGGTTTTGTGAATCTTCGCCCGCAGCGAAATATCGCGCGCCGTCATCCGACCGTACATGCCCAGGTGGAACAGCACCCGCCATTCGGTCCGCAACATCCCATAGCGCCCCTTGTAGAGCTTTTGAAACTCCAGCGACGACTCCTCGGCGGCCCGGTTCAACAAAAAGGGCAGGAAATCCTGCACCACAAAATCATCGTTCTCGCCCATCTGCGCGCATCGCCTCCCTTGTTAGTTACAAAATCAACTATTACCGAGAGGGAAATGCAAGAGGAGGTTGACCGCGATGACCCGTCACGCACTACCGGACCAGATGATCCAGGCCCCGTCGAACCAGGGCACCACCGAAGGCTACATGCCCGGATTTGGCAATGACTTCGAAACCGAAGCCCTGCCCGGCGCGTTGCCGCAAGGGATGAACAGCCCTCAGAAATGCAACTACGGCCTTTATGGAGAGCAGCTCTCTGGCACCGCCTTTACCGCGGATCGCCCGGAGCGGACCTGGTGCTACCGCATCCGTCCCAGCGTCAAACACTCGCATCGCTATGAGAAAATTGATCTGCCCCTGTGGAAAACCGCGCCGCATATGCCGCAGGATGTGACCTCGCTGGGGCAGTACCGCTGGGATCCGGTGCCACATTCGGAAACCGGGCTGACCTGGCTGACCGGCATGCGCACAATGACGACGGCCGGGGATGTGAACACCCAGGTGGGCATGGCAAGCCATATCTATCTGGTTACCGAATCGATGAAGGACGCCTATTTCTACTCCGCCGATTCCGAACTGCTGGTGGTGCCCCAGGAAGGGCGGCTGCGCTTTGCCACCGAGCTGGGTCTGATCGACGTGGCCCCCCAGGAAATCGCCATCCTGCCCCGCGGCCTGGTCTACCGGGTCGAGGTTCTGGAAGGCCCGGCGCGTGGATTTGTCTGCGAGAACTACGGCCAGAAATTCGACCTGCCCGGCCGGGGGCCGATTGGCGCCAACTGTCTCGCCAATCCGCGCGATTTCAAGGCGCCGGTGGCAGCCTTTGAGGATCACGAGGTCCCCTCGACCCTTACCGTGAAATGGTGTGGTCAGTTCCACGAGACAAAGATTGGCCAGAGCCCGCTGGATGTGGTCGCCTGGCACGGCAACTATGCGCCCTACAAATATGACCTGCGGACCTATTGTCCGGTGGGCGCGATCCTGTTTGATCACCCGGACCCGTCGATTTTTACCGTGCTCACCGCGCCCTCGGGACAGCCAGGAACCGCCAATATCGACTTTGTCCTGTTCCGGGACCGATGGATGGTGGCGGAAAACACGTTCCGCCCGCCCTGGTATCACAAAAACATCATGTCTGAGCTGATGGGCAATATCTACGGCCAGTATGATGCAAAGCCGCAGGGCTTTGTGCCGGGGGGCATCAGTCTTCACAATATGATGTTGCCACATGGGCCGGACCGGCAGGCGTTTGAGGGGGCATCAAATGCCAACCTCGGGCCAGACAAGCTGGAAAACACCATGTCCTTTATGTTTGAGACCCGTTTTCCACAGCATCTGACAGAGTTTGCCGCCAAAGACGCGCCACTGCAGGATGATTACATCGACTGCTGGAGCACTCTCGAAAAGAAATTCGACGGCACCCCCGGACAGAAGTGAAGGGGCTCTGCCCCCTCTGCGGCCCTTGCGGGGCCGCCTTCACCCCCGAGATATTTTTGAAAAGATGAAGCAGGGCCGAATGAGCCCGCAGCGCCAAAAGGAAGCCTTATGCCTTTGACAAAATCCTGGGTCACATCGGCCAATGCGGCCGATCACCCGTTCCCTTTGAACAACCTGCCCTATGGGGTGTTCTCGACCGCAGGTACGGATCCGCGATGCGGTGTCGCCATCGGGGACATGATCCTGGATCTGCAGGCCGCCGAAGCCACGGGGGTGATCGATCTCGGCGGCGCGCCCATGTTCGAGATGCCCTTTTGGAACGAAGTCATGGAGGAAGGGCCTGCGGTGTGGTCGGCGCTGCGCAACCGTCTGGTCGCGCTGCTGCAAGAGGACGCACCGGAGCAGACGGTGGTTGAGCCTTGCCTGGTGCACATGACGGATGCTGAATTGCATATGCCCGTCATGGTGTCTGAATACACCGATTTCTATGCCGGGCGTCACCATGCCACCAATGTCGGCACCATGTTCAGGGGTGCGGAAAATGCCTTGCCGCCGAACTGGCTGCATATTCCTATCGGCTACAATGGGCGGGCCTCCTCCGTCGTGGTGTCCGGCACCGATGTGCGCCGCCCCTGGGGCCAGCTCAAGGGGCCAAATGACGACGCGCCCCGTTGGGCGCCCTGTGCTCGTTTTGACATCGAGTTGGAGATCGGGGCGCTTGTCGGCGTGCCATCGGACGGGCCCATCACCGTGCAGGAAGCAGACGACAACATATTTGGCTATGTGCTGCTGAACGACTGGTCCGCGCGCGACATCCAGGCCTGGGAATACCAGCCGCTTGGCCCTTTCCAGGCAAAGGCCACCGCCACGACGATCAGCCCCTGGATCGTGACGAAAGCGGCGCTGGAGCCGTTCCGCTGCGACACGCCCGCGCGTGAGGTCGACCTCCTCGATCATCTGAAGGACTGCGGGCCGATGCTCTATGACATCGACCTATCGGTGACCCTGTGCCCAGAGGGTGGGGAAGAGGCCACAATCGCGCGGACCAACTACCGGGAGATGTATTACTCGGCCGCCCAGCAACTGGCGCATCACACCACCTCGGGCTGTCCGATGAACGCCGGCGACCTGCTGGGGTCCGGCACCATTTCCGGCCCGAACAGGGACGAACGCGGCTCGCTTCTGGAATTGAGCTGGGGCGGCAAGGAGCCTTTGACGCTGCCCAGCGGCGAGACCCGCAGCTTTATCGAGGATGGTGACCGGTTGACGCTGAAGGGCGCAGCCCGGGGCGATGGCTATACCATTGGTTTCGGCGACTGCACTGGCACGGTGATTGCTGCGCTTGACGACCCTTATGCGCGCTGAGGCGCGTCATCCACTCTCAGATTTCCCCGCGCAGGCAGCGCCCCCGCTCCTTCTGCGCACTGAAAAAAGGACAGAACATATGGCCAAGGCATTCGCATCCCAAGGCGACATGAGCGAAAAGAACATTTCCTTCACCGAGGTTGGAGAGGGGCTCTATGCCTTTACCGCCGAAGGCGATCCCAACTCCGGCGTCATCATCGGCGACGACTCCGTGATGATCGTTGAGGCCCAGGCCACGCCACGGCTGGCCAACAAGGTCATTGAATGCGTCCGCTCGGTGACCGACAAACCGATCTCTCATCTCGTGCTGACACACTATCATGCGGTGCGGGTGCTTGGGGCGTCCGCCTTTGGGGCGGAGAACATCATTATGTCCGACACCGCCAGATCCATGGTCGTCGAGCGGGGGCAGGAAGACTGGGACAGCGAGTTTCAGCGGTTCCCGCGCCTGTTCGAGGGGCATGAAAGCATCCCCGGCCTGACCTGGCCGACCACCACATTTTCCGACGCCATGACAGTTTACCTTGGCAATCGTCGCGTGGATATCAGACACCTAGGGCGTGCCCATACCGCCGGTGATGCGGTAATCCATGTGCCGGATCAGAACGTCATGTTCACCGGCGACATCGTCGAATACCACTCGGCCTGCTACTGCGGCGATGGGCATTTCGCCGACTGGGGGCAGACGCTCGACAGGATCAAGGCCTATGACGTGGACGCCATTGCCCCCGGCCGCGGCGACGCGCTTCTGGGCAAGGAGATGGTCAATGCCGCCATTGAAAACACCCGTGATTTCGTCGCAAGCACCTACCGCCCCGCAGCCAGGGTCGCCGCACGCGGCGGATCGCTGAAAGAGGCCTGGGACGCGGTCCGCGAGGCCTGCGATCCAAAGTTCAAGGATTACGCGATCTACGAACATTGCCTGCCGTTCAACGTCGCGCGCGCCTATGACGAGGCCCGCGGCATCGACACGCCCCGCATCTGGACCGCCCAGCGCGATCTCGACATGTGGGACGCGCTGCAAGCCTGATTTGCACCGGCCCAACGTCGGGTCCGGTCCGGCCAAGCTTTATGCTGCATCGCCCGCGGCCATCCGGTTCCCGCCCCAGGGGACCGGCCCCTGTCTGACCACCGGAAGGGAAGAGACCGGATGACCAAAAATTTCGAAGCGCCGCTTTACCCCTACGAGCGCCATGCGGATCAGGATGCGATCCGGCCCAGGCGCCACAAGGTCCTCGTGGTTGGCGCCGGGCCTGTCGGTCTTGCCGCCGCCATCGACCTTGCGCAGTCCGGCATCCCCGTGGTGGTCCTGGACGACAATGACAAGGTCAGCTCCGGCTCCCGCGCCATCTGCTTTGCCAAACGCACGCTGGAAATCGCCGACCGGCTGGGAGTTGGCCATCTGATGGCGACCAAAGGCGTCGAATGGAACCTCGGCAAAGTCTTTTTCAGAGATCGCAAAGTCTATGACTTCAACCTGCTTCCGGAAGACGGACATCAGTTCCCTGCCTTTGTGAACCTGCAACAATATTATGTCGAAAGCGATCTCGTGAACCGGGTCCGCTCCTTGCAAGCCGCTGGCGCGCCCATCGAAATTCGGGGCCGGAACCGGGTCACCGGGGTTGCGCAACACAGGGATCACGTCACGCTGACGATAGACACGCCAGACGGGGCATATTCGCTGGAAACAGAGTGGCTTGTTGCCTGTGACGGCGCCGGGTCGCCGATACGGTCACAGCTGGGGCTGGATTTCGTCGGGCGTGTATTTGAGGACAATTTTCTGATTGCCGACGTCACCATGGAGGCGGATTTCCCAACCGAGCGCTGGTTCTGGTTCGACCCGCCTTTCAATCAGGGTCAATCGGCTCTCTTGCACAAGCAACCCGACGGCGTCTGGCGCATCGACCTGCAACTAGGCTGGGACATCGACAAAGCCGAAGAGAAGAAACCCGAAAACGTCATCCCCCGCCTCCGGGCGATGCTGGGGGAGGAGGTTCCGTTCGCACTCGAGTGGGTCTCGATCTATACCTTTCAGTGCCGCCGGATGGCGCGGTTTCGCCACGACCGGGTGATCTTTGCCGGGGACAGCGCCCATCAGGTTTCGCCCTTCGGGGCGCGTGGGGCGAACTCCGGCTTCCAGGACACCGACAACCTGATCTGGAAGCTGAAACTGGTGCTGGACGGCATCGCGGATGACAGTCTTCTGGACAGCTACGACACCGAACGGATCGCCGCAGCGGAAGAGAATATTCTGAACTCTTCCCGCTCAACAGATTTCATTACACCGAAATCGGAGATCTCGCGGGTGTTTCGCAATGCGGTGCTGGATCTTTCAGAGCATCACGCCTTTGCCCGTCCGATGGTAAACTCCGGTCGTTTGTCCCTGCCTTCAGTCTATGATGGCTCCGCATTGAACAGTCCGGATCACCTGCCCACCGGCCCGGCCCGCACGCGCCCCGGTGCGCCGTGCCCGGATGCGCCGCTGGGCGACGGGTTCCTGTTGCAGCGCCTCGGCGGCGGCTTCACCCTGCTTGCGATCAATTGCGACGCCCCGGCACATCTTGAAGAGGCCGGCGTCACGATCTCCGGTCTGCCGCTTGTGACGGCGGATGACCCCAGCGGCGCCTTCGCGGCGCGCTACCTGGGAGCGGCCACCGCAGCAACCTATCTGATCCGGCCAGATCAACACGTCGCCGCGCGCTGGCACCGTTTTGACGAGGCCGGAACCCGCGCCGCCCTGCGCCGCGCCATCGGCAAGGAGTGACGCCGGATGCCCCATCATGACCTGATCCTCACCCCGAACCTCGCCACGCCTGACGACAGTTACGCCGCCCTGCTGGCCGCGCATGAGGGGCTCAGCAAAGAGCAGAGCGATGCGCTCAACGCGCGACTGATCCTGATCCTTGCCAATCAGATTGGCGATCCGGAGATCCTCAAACAGGCCTTGGTCTGCGCCAGAACCGGGGTCGAGGATGTCTGACGTGGTCCTTTACGACTACTGGCGCTCCTCTGCCAGTTACCGGCTTCGGATCGCCCTCAATCTGGCGTCGATCCGCTATGACATCAGGCCCGTCGATCTGATCGCAGGCGAGCAGCGCACGGCCGCGCATCTGGCGCGCAATCCACAAGGCCTGGTGCCGGTCCTCGATATCGACGGCGCCCGGTTCACCCAGTCCCTTGCTTGTCTGAGCTACCTGGACCGGACGCGAAACCTTGGCCTGCTGCCAGCGGATCCAATTGAGCGCACCCATGTGGAGGCTCTAGCCCAGAGCATCGCTGTGGATCTGCACCCGGTCTGCAATCTCTCTGTCGCCCGGTTTGGCGTTGCTCAGAGCGGGGGCACCCTGCAGATGGGCGATTGGATGCGACAGTTCATCACCCCCGGCCTGACGGCCTTCTCGGCCTTGCTGGAGCACTGGCCAGAGGCGGATTTTTGCGTCGGGGACAGCCCCGGGCTTGCTGACATCTGCCTTTTGCCCCAGCTCTACAATGCGCGACGCTGGGAGATAGACCTGACCCCATTTGCGCGATTGCTGAAGGTTGAGGCCGCTTGTGCCAAACACCCGGCGTTTGCCGCCGCCCACCCCGATCGCCATCAGCCTTCGGTCTAGCAGGCATGGGATGACCGCGAGAGGTTTCGCTTCGGGCTTTGCCCGAAGCGACCGGCGCCGCGCGCGCCCCTGCGGGG
>NZ_LPUY01000084.1 GCF_001518015.1 Tritonibacter horizontis | reverse complement strand
GTCGCCGCGTCGCAGGCGAGATGCGTCTCGAGCTGGGCGGCGCGGACAAGGGCATAATCGACGGCCTCAAGGCCCTCGGCTGCTTCACCGAGATCATCGCCTTCCAGTTGCGGGTGTTCCTGCCGCATGGGGACGGGATCGACACGGGAAGCATTCTGGCCCGGATCGTGGGGCAGGCACCAGATGCCCCCTCAGTGGCAGCAGAATAGGCAAGGGGGGAAAGATCATGACACTCGAAGACATCAAGGCCGCCGTTGATGCCGGCCAGATCGTGTACTGGGCCAATACAGGCTATGTTGTGCACAAGGACCGGCTCGGTCAGTACCTCATCACCTATCTGCCGAACGGCAGCTGCATCGGCCTGACCGACCGGGAAGGGCACCGGTTGAACGGAAAAGAGGCGGAGTTCTTCATCGCGCGATCGGAAGACGGCGCGGAAAATCCGGGCAGCCAATCGAGACCAGACGGGAAGGGGAGGGGCGTAGCACCCGGAGGCGCGGGGGCATTCCCACTCGGACGGCAGCTCTGACCCGTGGGCGGGGCTGAAAGGAAAGCAGGCTTTCTGATTTGTGAT
>NZ_LPUY01000083.1 GCF_001518015.1 Tritonibacter horizontis | reverse complement strand
TCGATTATCTGGACACTTGCGATTTCACCTCCAAGGCTGAAGTTTTCACCTTTTTCCGAGGACCGATTATGCAAGTCACCAGAACTCCAGAGGGGACTGTCCCTCGCTATTTTGTCCGCGACGATGCGGGTAATTCCGTCGAACCGATTCACGATTTCCTCCGTTATCTTGACGCTAGGGGCTCATCCCCGAACACCATTCGCTCCTACGCCTACGACCTGCGGCGCGTGTGGGAGTTCTTTGAAGCCCGAGGGCTCGAGTGGCAGGGCTTCAACATTTCGAACGCCGTCGATCTGATCGCTTACCTGCATGACCGGATCGATATGCGCCCCGGCCGGGGCGCAACCTCGGCTGGCCCGGATCGGCTGTCACCGGCAACGGTCAATCGAGCGCTGGCGGCAATGTCGTCTTTCTGCGACTGGGCGATCATCGCAGGGACGCTGACCCCGCCGAACCCGATGCGGGTCAGCAAGAGTATCAACAAGCCTGCGGTCACTGATCGGCACAGACCGTTCTTTGAAGGCATTTCCCGTCGCTCAGCGAGTGTGCGCGTGATCCGTGTCCGCAGCGTTCACCGCCTGCCTCGCCCGTTGAGCGACGACCAAATCGAACGTCTACTCGCCGAGCTGACCAACCTACGCGATCGCGCCCTTGTGCTGCTGATGCTGCACGGTGGGCTGAGGCCAGGCGAAGCGCTCAGTCTGCATCTCGAGGATATCGCCTATGGGCGGCGGCGCGTGACCGTTCGATGTCGCGCTGACCACCCGAAAGGGGCACGCGGAAAGTCGCGCGTCGAGCGTGTCGTCGACCTCCATGACGGGCAGGCCCTGGATACCATCAGCGCCTATGTCATGCGTGACCGTCCCCGCGAGACAGAGACACCGTTCATCTTTCTCGTCGGAGGAAACGGCACGAGGCGGTCTGAGCCCTTGTCCTATGCCGCGTTGGCAAAAGCCTTCGCGCGAGCGGCGGAACGCGCCGGGGTCAAATCGCCCGGCGTCACACCGCATGCGATGCGACATACCCACGCCACCCGCATGTGGGAAGCCGGCATGCGAGAGCTGACCCTGCAGCGCCGGCTCGGGCATGCGTCGCCGGAATCGACACGCATCTACACACGCGTGTCCGACGCCACAGTGCTCGCCGAGTACAGCCGTGCCATGGGACTGAAGCCATGATAGACCCCTTCCCGAAAGCCCTGATGACGTTTCCGACCGACATCGCGCCGTCGCATAGCGAGGAGGAGGAATACCGCGCATTCCTCGCGGGCCTCGACATGACCCGCAATATGAAGAACCGGTATATCGCTCAACGTCGAGAGTTCGTCGCCGCTTTTCCCGATCTCGCTCTTTGGTGCGAACAACCGCTTGAGGTTCGGCTGGGCCGACTTCACGGAACGTCCGCCTTCACACCTGAACACCCCGCCTCGTTCTGGGCGCGGCAATATCTCTACTACCTCGCCTTCACGGACCGCCTGCGCCTCGACTATGGGTTCCTCCTGTCGATTTCGCCCATGTATGCCGCCCAACTCGCAAATCACCTGGGCATCGATCTGGGCATTCCGGATCTCCGCAAGCGCCAGAAAGCGATGGGGTATCACCAGACGACGCCACAGGGGTCGACCATCTGGGTGGTTTCCCGCATCGCGCTTCATGCCGGCATACGTTCGCCTGAACTTATCACCTCCGATGACCTTGACCTGTTGAACGATGCAATTTCTGCATATGCGGCGTCTTCCCTGATGAAGCGCTTCCATGGCTACGACCCGCAGAAGGCCAAGGCGACCGCCCATTTCTGGCACCGCTATGTCCGACAGACACAGCTTGTACTGCACCACCTCGGCAACGGCATCGCGCGACCGCGAATGACCGCCGACAAGCGCAGGCCTTATGTCTATCCGAGGCCGGATATGGGTGTTTTCATCGAGCGCTGGCTGGAGATCAAGCGCACCAGCCTTTCCAGGGTGACGGTCGACCACTGCGCCGTGTCGCTCCGCCGCTTTGTCGACTTCCTGGTTCGCCACGATCCAAAGATCGAGAAGTTCGCAAATGTCACGTCCGAGGTAATGACCGCCTTCCTGATCGATCTTAGGAGCCAAGTCGGCGCCAGAACCAAGCGTCGATTGTCGATTACCGCCCAAAGATCCCGTGCACTTCATGTCGCGCAATTCCTCAGCGAGGGGGCGGCCTGGGAATGGCCGGATTTCCCGACGCGACCAGTTCTGAACACCCGCGATCTTCCCCGCCTTCCGCAGCGCTTGCCTCGGTATATCCCGGCCGAACAGCTTGGCCCGCTCATGGAAGAGGTCCGCAAGCTTCCATGCGATTTCCAGCGCGCCGCGATTCTGATCGCGCGATGGTCCGGCGCCCGTCGGACAGAGATCGCAAGGTTGCCCGTCGACTGTCTGGACGCCTATCCGGACGGAACGCCACGGCTGCGCATTCCGGCGGGAAAGACCTACAGGGAACGGCTCGTGCCGCTTCACCCTGAGGCTGCTGAAGCTCTTCGCAAGGTCATCGACCTGCGCGCACAGTCGGACGAACGCCCGGTCCCGGATGCCAGAACCGGCCAATACGTCAAGTTGCTCTTCTACCGCCGCGGTGTCGCGATCTCGCCCGACTACCTGTTCAATTATCCACTCAAAGACATCTCTCACCGACTCGGTCTGGTCGATGGAAAAGGGCAGAATCTCATCTCGGCACATCGCTTCCGCCATACGGTCGGCACGGAACTCGCCGAAGGCGGTGCGCGGATGCAGACGATCATGGACGTGCTGGGGCATCAAAGCCCGCACATGTCGATGGTCTATATCCGAGTCAGCGATGAAGCCGTGCTCGCGGACTATCAGGCCGTGTTGAAACCTGATGCGCCGATCGCCGGACCCGCGGCCGAGATCATCCGCAATCAGCGCCTGCCGCAAAGCACGGTCGATTGGCTGAAGTGCAACTTCCTGAAGACCGAGCTCGAACTCGGCCATTGTCTCCGACTGCCGGAAGAAGGTCCCTGCGAATGCGACCTCTATCTGAACTGCGCCAAATTCGTCACCACCCGATCTTATGCGCCGAGGCTGCGAGCGCGCCATCGCCTCGAACTCAATCTGACGGAAGACGCGCGTTGCCGCGGTTGGACACGAGAAATCGAACGGCATTCAGGAATAGCTTCCCGCATCGAACAGCTTCTCGTCGAACTGGGCGAGCCAGTCACAGACGCGGCACAAGAGGTCGGGCAGACGGTCGAAGCGGCACGGAAAATGTCGCGGTAGCCCACAGGTACCTCCCCGCCGCCCGCTCCGCTGCGCGCGTATCCGCGCTACGCGGGCGGCGGGGGCCCTCCTATGGACAACCACGACAAACCCCGGTCGGGAGAACAAAAACAGCTTGATTGTCCGGATAACATCGAACCA
>NZ_LPUY01000082.1 GCF_001518015.1 Tritonibacter horizontis | reverse complement strand
ATGCCATAGCCCTTTTTGGTCTTGGCAAGGAGATGTCCACCACCATGGCTGCCGTGCGGATGATGAGCATGCTCCTGAAGGACAAGAGCTTTGGCCCCCGTATCGTACCCATCGTGGCGGATGAGGCCCGCACCTTTGGTATGGACAACCTGTTCCGCCAGATCGGCATCTACGCCCCCAACGGCCAGCTGTATCAGCCCGAGGACGCAGGCTCGATGCTGTTTTACAAGGAGGCGCAGAACGGTCAGCTGTTGGAGGAAGGCATCACCGAGGCCGGGGCGATCTCTTCCTGGGTGGCGGCGGCGACCTCTTATTCGATGCATGATGTCGCAACGCTGCCCTTCTATATCTACTACTCGATGTTTGGTTTCCAACGGGTTGGGGACCTCATCTGGGCCGCTGCGGATCAGCGTTCACGCGGGTTCCTGCTGGGGGCGACGGCCGGTCGCACCACCCTCTCGGGCGAGGGTTTGCAGCATCAGGACGGCAGCAGCCTTCTGATGGCGGCAACGGTGCCGAACTGCCGGGCCTATGATCCGGCCTATGCCTACGAACTTGCGGTGATCCTGCATCACGGCATGCAGCGGATGTATGTCGAGGAGCAAGACGAGTTCTTCTACCTCACCGTGATGAACGAAAACTACGCTCAGCCCGACATGCCGGATGCCGTCGAAGAGGACATTCTGAAAGGCCTCTATAAGGTGGCGGATTTTGGTAAAGTCGACGACACCGGCCCTGTCCGGCTGCTTGGCTCCGGCGCGATCCTGAACGAGGTTCTCGCAGCGGCGGAGCTACTTGCCGGTTTCGAAATCGCAGCAGAGGTCTATAGCGCCACCAGCTATAGCGAGCTGGCACGGGACGCCGCCGAGATCGACCGCCAGAACCGCTACAGCCCTGGATTGCAGCGTCAAAGCCACGTGGAACGATTGCTTCCAGGCGACATGCCGGTTGTCGCCGCCAGTGACTACGTGCGGGCGCTGCCGACGATGATCGCCCCGCAGGTGCGTGGACGTTTTATTGCCCTCGGAACCGACGGCTTCGGCCGTTCGGACCAACGCCACGTATTGCGCGATTTCTTCGAAGTCGATCGTCACCACGTCGCCCTTGCCGCCATCGAAGCGCTGGTGCGCGATGGCCACCTCGACGCCGCCGTGCTGCAAAATGCGCTGGACCAATTCGACAAGGGCGACGCTGGCGCCGCCCCCTGGACCCTGTGAGGCCATGACAATGAGCAAGACAATTGATCTGACCGTACCGGACATTGGTGACTTTCAAGAGGTGCCCGTGATCGAGATCCCAGTCTCCGTGGGTGATCTGATCCGTCCTGACGATACCGTTCTGGTGCTGGAATCCGACAAGGCCACCCTTGATGTGCCTTCCGAAGCGACCGGTCGCGTGGTTGAAATCCTTGTAAAGGAGGGCGAACTGGTCTCGATGGGTACGCTGATGCTGCGGCTCGCGATCAGCGAGACCGACGCAGACGCAGACCCCCAGGTGCCCGCCCCCGCCGCGCCTGTGCCAACGGCCCCGGATACCGCAAGGGTGGCGGCAACGCCGCCGCCCCCGGCGACAACGGCAACACAACCGCCGACCGCCCCCACGGGCAAAAGCCATGCCTCTCCCTCTGTGCGCAAACTGGCACGCGAATTGGGCGTCGCACTCGCCGAGGTTGCCGGCACTGGCCGCAAGGGCCGAATCACCCAGGATGATCTGCACAGCTACGTTCGACAGGCGCTCAGCACTGGAAAGGGCGGCGCGAGTCCTACGCTGCCGGGAGGCGACCTGCCTGCCTGGCCGCAGATCGACTTTGCCAGATTCGGCGAGATCGAGCGCATTGACCTCAGCCGGATTACCCGCATCTCCGGGCCTGCCCTCGCACGCAATGCCATGGTCATCCCGCATGTGACCAATTTCGACCAGGCCGACGTGTCGGAGCTGGAATCCTTCCGCAAGACGGTAAATGGCGAAGGCAGTGCGGTGAAACTCTCCCTGTTGCCCTTTGTGGTGAAAGCGGCGGCCGCGACCCTTTTGACTTTTCCTAGGTTCAATGCCTCGCTCGATGGCAGCCAATTGGTGTTGAAGAAATATATCAACATCGGAGTCGCCGCTGACACGCCAGAGGGGTTGGTCGTGCCAGTGATCAAAGGCGCGGATACCAAGAGCGTCAGCGACATCGCCGCCGAGATGGCAGCCCTGGCCCAGGACGCCCGCGAGGGACGGCTGGCCGCACAGGCGATGCAGGGGGCAAGTTTCACCATTTCTTCGCTCGGCGGTATTGGCGGTACAAACTTCACTCCGATCATCAATGCACCGGAGGTGGCTATCCTTGGCATGACCCGCGCCACCGTCCAGCCGGTCTGGTCCGGAGATGAATTTGTCCCGCAACTGATGCAACCCCTGAGCCTGTCGTGGGATCACCGCGTGGTGGACGGCGTTGCCGCCGCCAAATTCCTTGTGCATCTCAAAACCCTGCTCGCCGACTTTCGGCGGATCAGCCTGTGAGGACTGGCGACATGAGTAACCCACAACACAGCGACCTTGTTGTCATCGGTGGCGGACCCGGCGGCTATTCCGCCGCATTCCGGGCCGCGGATCTTGGGAAGTCGGTGACGCTGGTCGACCGTCGTGCAACCCTTGGCGGCGTCTGCCTCAACGTGGGCTGCATCCCGTCCAAAGCGCTGCTCCATGTTGCAGAAGTGATCGAATCCGCCGCCACGGCCAATGATTTTGGCCTTCACTTCGGCGCGCCTTCGGTGAACCTGTCGGCGCTGCGGGGCTGGAAGGACAAGGTGGTGACCGAGCTGACCTCCGGCCTGGCCGGGCTTGCACGGCGGCGCAAGGTCACGGTGATCGAGGGCTCGGCGGCCTTTGCCTCTCCCAACGAAATCGCGGTGACCCTGCCCGGTGGAAGCCAGTCACAGCTGACCTTCGACCATGCGATCATCGCCACCGGCTCTGAACCCATTCGGCCCGCGTTCCTGCCGGAGGACCCCCGCATTCTGGACAGTACCGGCGCGCTGGCCCTGACGCAGGTTCCAGATCATCTCGTGGTGCTGGGCGGGGGCATCATCGGACTGGAAATGGCACAGGTCTACCACGCACTGGGCAGCCGGATCACTGTCATCGAAATGGCGGACCAGATCATCCCTGGCGCCGACAAGGCGCTTGTGGCGCCGCTGACCAACCGCATCAAAACACGATACGATTTGCGCCTTGGTTGCAAGCTGACAGACGTGCGCGCTGAAACAGACGCCTTGCATCTGACCCTTGAGGGGCAGGCCGCGGACGACCCCATTGTTTGCGACGCCCTGCTGGTCGCGGTGGGTCGGCAGGCACGCCCCGAAGGGCTGAATCTTACCGCCGCAGGTCTGACGGCCCAGTCCAATGGCCAGATCGCCACCGACGGCCAGATGCGGACATCACAAGCAAAAATCTTTGCCATTGGCGATGTCAGATCGGGGCCAATGTTGGCCCATAAGGCGGTGCATGAGGGCAAGGTTGCAGCCGAAGCAGCCTGTGGCGAGGCGTCCTATTTCGATGCGCTGACGATCCCGTCGGTTGCCTATACAACGCCGGAAATCGCCTGGGCCGGCCTGACCGAGACCGAGGCCAAAGCGCAGGGCATAGATGTGGAAATCTCGACCTTCCCATGGGCCGCGTCTGGTCGAGCACGCACGCAAGGGGCCGCCGACGGGCTGACCCGATTGCTCACCGATCCGGAAACGGGACGCATTCTTGGCATCGGTATCACCGGGACGCATGCGGGAGAGTTGTTGGCCGAGGGCGTTCTGGCGATCGAAATGGGGGCCGATGCTGCCGACCTGGCATTGACCATTCATCCGCATCCGACCCTGTCGGAAACCCTCGCCTTTGCCGCCGAGGCCCGCGAGGGGACGCTTACAGACCTCTGAGGCCCGCGACATGACAAACACCGGGCTGCACCGCTTGCCGGTGCAGCCCTTTTTGCTCGCTCCGGGGCATGATGCCAAATTGGTATCACAACCGTGCTCTTGCCATCTGAATTCACTCCTTCTGCCCCCGCATACTCTCCCGGACCGCTGCGCAGATGGCGTAGCGACATGTCTTCTGAGGAGGAGAGACCATGAAAGACATCCCCGAAATCGCGGTGAAACCCGTCTTGCACCACGTCACGCTCAAGACCACACGCCTGGACGAGATGATCGCCTGGTACGAAACTGTTGTCGGTTGCACCCCGAATTTCAAATTTGACGGCGGCTCCTGGACCACCAATGACGCGGCCAACCACCGGATTGCGTTCCTGCAGACCCCCGCGATCCAGGACGATCCGGACAAGCTCAAACATGCGGGCATGCATCACACCGCATTCGAGTTCCCCACGCTTAAAGACCTGCTGGACAATTTCCACCGTCTCGCCGAGGGGGGGATCCTTCCCCATATCTGTCTCGACCATGGGCTGACGATGTCCTTTTATTATGCCGACCCAGATGGCAATTCTGTCGAGCTGCAGAGCGACAATTTCGGCGACTGGGCCAAATCAACCGAGTTTATGCGCACCTCCGAAGACTTCGCCCGCGAACCCATCGGAGTCGAGGTCGACCCGCCGCAGATTTCCGCAGCGCTGGCAGCAGGCGCGACCGTCGCCGAGGTTCTGGATCGCTCGCGCAAAGGGGAGTTCCTACCGACCACCCCAGGCGACGTTCGTCTGCCCGTCTGAGGCGGCGCCCCCATCGGGGCCTGCTTCTCCCCGCAGGCCCCGGTTTTTTCCTTTTCAATCCGAGAGTACTCATCATGGCGCCCCCTTCAGATGCACCAGAAGTCGTCGTCGTCGGCGCAGGCCCGGTCGGCCTGTCACTCGCCATTGAGCTTGGCAACCGGGGCATCCATTGCCTGATCGTCGAGCGCGATGACCGCCGGGGCTGGGCCCCGCGCGCCAAGACCACACATTGCCGCACCCGAGAGCATATGCGCCGATGGGGCATCGCCGAAAAACTGGCAGAAGCCTCGCCCTTTGGCATCGACTACCCCTCTCATGTGTTATTTGTGACCCGCCTTGGCGGGCATCTGCTCAAACGATTTGAACATGCGCTCGACTGTCGGCCAGATCGCAACGAGGACTATTCAGAACACGGCCAATGGGTACCGCAATACAAACTCGAATCCGTGCTGCTGGAACACGTCCGGAACCTACCCACGGTCAGCATCCGCAATGGCTGCACCTTTGAGAGTTTCACTCAGGACGACGCCGGCGTCGCGGTAACACTCCGCGATGCAAACAACGGCGTCGAAGTGATCGAAGCCAGCTATCTCGTCGGAGCAGATGGCGCGCGCAGCGGCGTTCGCGATGCAATCGGCGCGCAAATGGTCGGCACCTACGGTCTGTCGCGCAACTTCAACGTGATTTTTCGTGCGCCGGACCTTGCCAAATTGCACCGTCATGGCCCCGGCATCATGTATTGGCAGATCAACAGCGACGTGCCCAGTTTGATCGGTCCGATGGACCGCGACGACCTTTGGTTTTTTATGCCGACAGGGGTTAGCGTCGATCTCGATCTATCGCCCGAGGCCGCCGCCGACACCATTCGTCAGGCCACCGGGATCGAAACGGAGATCGAGGTGCTGAGTTCAGACGAATGGGTCGCCAGCCGGTTTATTGCCGACAGCTATGCCAAGGGGCGTGCCTTTCTGGTCGGTGATGCCTGCCATCTGCATCCCCCGTTTGGGGGCTTTGGCATGAACCTTGGCATCAGCGACTCGGTTGATCTTGGCTGGAAATTGGCTGCCACATTGCGCGGTTGGGGCGGCCAAGACCTGTTGTCGAGCTATGAAATCGAACGGCGCCAGGCGCATGAGATCGTTCTCGACGCGGCAGAGGCCAACCATTCGACACTTGCAAACCAGCTCGCCCGTCCAGGCATCGAAGACGCCAGCGCCGAAGGGGCTGCCTTGCGAACTGAACTGTCCCGCGTGATCGAAGAGACCAAGCGGGCGGAATTCTACGCTCGCGGTGTGGTGCTCGGCTATTGCTACCGCAATTCACCCGTGGTGGCGGATGATGGCACACAGGACCAATGGCAGCGTTCAATAGATTATGTACCGCTGGCAATTCCCGGCTCTATCGCGCCGCATCGTTGGCTGGCGGATGGCAGTTCGCTCTATGATCACTTCGGGTCTGGACTGACGCTGCTGGCGACCACCGGAACATGCGAGGAAGAGTGCCTGAAAGCCGCCCAGGAGGCGGAGGCCCTGGGTGTGCCGCTCAAGGTTCTGGACCTGCGCCATGCCAATCTTGCACCGCTCTATGAAGCGTCACTCATTCTGATCCGGCCCGACCAACATGTGGCCTGGCGGGGTTCACGCTGGCCAGGCGAAGGCCTGATCAAACAGGTGCTTGGCGGCCTTTGAGCCCCACCCCCTGCGGTGCGACGTGTCGCTGATTATTAGCCCTGTCTCCGTTGCGACGGTGGCAGGTTTAACCATTGGCAAATATACATTTTTCAACCGAAACGGGGTGATACCCCAGGCGCATCACGACCGCTTTCTTGGTATTCTTTAAACCGTCTCCCGGCCTGCTAGTAATTTTATGTCGCCACGCATTTCGGAGGAGAAATGCACGGCACCCGCTCCAGCGACCACTCAGGACATCGCGGAGCCGCATAGGGAGGAAAACATGAAGAACTTTCTGAAACGGGGCGCGGCAGCGCTCTCTCTGGTCGTGGCCGCAAGCCAGGCCGTCGCCGATGCGCCGCCGCAAGGCGCACCACAATTGCCGCAATCCTTGCGCGGCATGATAGCCCTCGCCCAATCCGGTCTGCTTCCGGAGTATTTCTCGAACGACCAGTTTGGCACCGTCCAAAGCCGCATTGCGGACATGCGCGTTACCGTCGCCTCTGCCCACAGTCCCGGCGCGCCGCAGACCGGTTACAAAGACGGTGGGCGCGCGTTGGTCTTTCCCCTCAGTTACATGAAGATTTTGAAGGACGGCAAGTCGGCCCTGCGGTTCTCGCTTGCCAGCACAATGACCGATGGCGATCCCGGACAGGTCGAAATCGACGCCGATATTCAGCGCGTCGACGTACAGTACCTGCGCTTTCTCTCAACAGGCACCATGCTGTCCTTCGGCGCCTTTGGCGAGCTGAGCAAAGCCGAGGTGATCGGCGCCGGCGATCTGGAGCGCAAAGGCTTTGGCCTACGCGCGGATCTGTTGCATCAGATTTCCGATCACTGGGGCCTTGCTGCGCGCGCGGAATTCTCCTTCGGCCAATCCAAGGGCGCTTTGAATACACCCTTTGGTCTGCTCACACGGTCGCAGGGCGATGACCGTCTCTATCTGCAGGCCCTGATGGTCGGGCAATACCGCAAGGCCGACCTCGCCGCAGTGCCACAGGGCTGGGTCCTGCACCCGCAGATCGGTCTGCAGTTCCAGCGCAGCTTTATCGAAGAAACCACAGACAGTTTCGGCAATGTGGTCAGCGGTGCTGTCGGAAAGACAGAATCCTACGGCACGATGATCGCCAAATTGCGATTGCAGAAAGAAGCCGGGATTGGCCAATGGGCGCCCGGTATGCACATCGGGCTGGAGCATGAACTGGTCAATGATCTCGACGAATACGTGGACGAACCCACCTATGGGCTCTTTGGCCTGACCCTGTCACGGCAAATGTCCCGCAACGCGCGATTGGACGTAATTTACACGCTCCACCATGGGCTGAAGGGAAACCGCAGCCACGACACGCTGGTGGCGTCGCTGTCCTTTGCCTTTTAACGCCCCCGAAAACATTCAGTTCTTCGATGGTCGCATCGGAGAACTGGCCCGCAGCGGCCTTGCCCAGCTACCAACAGGTGATCAGATCAACGTTCGACCGCGCGAATGAGGTTCGACAGCGTCAATGCGCTATCAAACGACACCAAAGTCGAACTTCGGTTCAAATCTCTCCGATCGAGAGACGGAGAAAGATCGTCGTGCCGTCAGTCGATTCGGCGTCACACCAGATTTTGCCCCCGTGCCTTGTTGCCACCTTCCGGCAGGTTGCCAGGCCAAGGCCGGTGCCTGGAACCGAGGTCGCCCCAGGCGCCCGTTTGAACGGCTCAAAAGCGCGTTCACGGAATTCCTGTGGAATACCAATACCGTTGTCGGTAATCTGAAAAGTGACTTTGCCCGGCTCATCCCGTGAGGCGGTAACGGTCACCAGCGGCGTGTTTTCACCTGAATACTTGATCGAATTCGAAAACAGGTTTTGAAACAGCTGACTTAACTGGGGCGCACAACACAAAAGTTCAAAGTCCTCAAATTCCAAACGTATATCGGCACTACTCTCGGCAATCACAGACGCAATCGCCTCTTTAGCGGCCTCGGCAATGCCAAAAGCGGACGCGGGTTCGAAGGTAACCTCTCTCGTTGCTGAGACATGACAGCCGAGGCTGTCCATGAGCGTTCCCATCCTCGAGGCTGACCTCTTCAGTAGGCGCATCACATTGTCGGTTGAGGCTTTGTCGTTTTCTTCAAGGCCAATTTTCAACTCATCAACCAGGAAATTAATGGACCGAATAGGAGATTTGAAGTCGTGGATAAGAACATCTGAAAAGATCTCCAATTCTCTTTGCTGATCTTCCATTCTCATTTTAATCTGAGCGTAGGCCAAGGCGCTGTTGACCATCCTCTCAAGAGAGCTCTCTGATATTTTATTCTTCTGGATGTAATCAATCGCACCGCGTTTTATTGAATCTCGTGCAATTTCCTGGTCCCCCTGGCCGGTCATGATAATAAATGCCGTGGAGGGCCAGCTTATTCTCAACTGCTCCATTCTGATAATACCATTGTCGCCCGGCAGGCCATAATCTACCAGTGCGACATGCGGTTCGCGCTCGACCTGATCAACGATTGCGCCATCGCCGAGCGAACTACAAATGTTGCTTTTGGGGAAAATCCGGCTGAGGAATCGTGTTATTGCGCGACAGTCCCCTTCATCGTCGTCAATTACGATAAACTCAAGATTATCCATATTGAACTCCAAGGCAGGAAAGGGCGACGTCGGAACCGCTGGTCAAAACCAACAAAGGGCAAGGCATTGTTGTAAAAACACCATCGCCCATGGTTCCGAACCGGCAATAGATCATGCCAGAGACCGCGATGACCTCTGCTCCCTTATGTTTCACTCACCCTGAGACGATTTATCTGCGAAGGCCGTTTCTACAGATTTTCGAATTCCTGCCACGCTAAGCTGTTCCTTGATCAAATAATCGGAGCAGCCAGATTTCATCGCTTCGACGACGATATCGGTTTTTGTAACACTGGTGACCATTATCAATACAGCCTGTGCCTGACGATCACAGCTGTTGATTTCCGACAGAACCTCAAGCCCCGTCAATAGACCAAAGTGGTAGTCGACAAAAATCAGATCAAACGCCGTTGCCGCGATTTCAGCGCGAAACTCGAACGCATCGGCCGCAGTGTGAACATCCAGGTTGAGCCCGGCGCGGCGGCACATTGTCATGATTTGAAAACAATCGGTTTCCTCATCTTCTATGATCAGGGCGCGGGTTTGGCTCGATGAGGGTTGCGCAAAGCGCGACAAGGCATGTTGCGGCTTGCCCGACAGTTCAACCTCAGAGGTGGCGTTCGCCAAATTCATAGCCGCGTGCCCTTCCTGCGTTGAGCCGCGAAGGCCGTTTCCAAATTTGAGGAATACCGACGACGAACCCATGCCTCTGGCGCCTGACCCGGCAACATTTCACTCCCGGCAGTCCGTGCAGAAATAGACACCTCTAATCGCATAGTGAAGCAGCCTTCATCACGCGGCGCAGGGTTTCAACATCGAATTGATCTTTGGTCAACACGTCCAAGACGTTTCCCGACTTGGCTTTTGCATACATAAAGGGAGACGGCCAATCGCTGACGATGACAACTGGAATCGGCGAAAGCTCTTCGTTTTTCGACAATTCCAGTATGAAATCCGCACCTTTTCCGTCCTCTAACGAATTGTCGAGCACGATGATGTCGTATTTTCGAACCGCAAGGGAATTTCGTGCATTGGCAAGTGACGTTGCAAACTCGACGCTGCCAGCCCTGTTAAATTGCCTAAAAACCCGTTTAAACATTAACCTATCAGCTTCCTCGTCTTCGACGACGAGACATTTGATCGGGATGTATTGCATACTGACTACTTCCAAACTGGCGACATACCAACAACTCAGGGTTCGACCTGATATACTATGGAAGTGTTAATATTTTCGGTTTGTGCATCAGCGCGGTCCCTGTTCCTGACCTCGCGCAGCCGTCCCTCCGCGCCGGTTTCAGTCCGCTGAAAAAGCCCTGGTGGCGGGCCAAGAGGTCACAATTGCCCCACGGACGTCCCAACCCTCTCGGATGCTTGCACCCGAAAGGATGGCCCGTTTAGGAGCGTCGTTGCGCTGGCGCGATGCGCGCCAGCGCGGTCGCCCGTTACAAATCCGGCAGCGCCTTGCGGACTTCGCGCGCGATCAGAACCGTCAAGACCACCTTGATCAGATCACCCGGGACAAAGGCCAGAGAGCCAAGCAGGGCCTGCTGCGTCGCCAGATTTGCAACCTGCGCCAGCCATGGCACACCAAGCAGATAAACAACCCCAATGCCACCACCGGCAACATAGACCAACGCCAGAGCGAACGGTGGGCGGGTGCGATGGCGATCGAACAGGTATCCGATCACAAATGCGCCAAGGGGGAACCCGAGCAAAAAGCCACCGGAGGCGCCAAAGAACACACCAGCGCCACCGCGCCCTCCGGCCAAAAGTGGCAGCCCGATTGCTACCAAAGCCAAGAACAAGACAATCGCAAGTCCGCCCCGCTTTGCCCCCAGCAAGGCGCCTGCCAACATCACGCCCATGGATTGGGCAGTGATCGGCACGCCTGCGGCCAGCGTGATCTGTGGGATCAGTCCAAGTGCCGCTGTGAGAGCCGCGAACAGGGCAATATAGACCGTGTCTTTTGTGGTCATCGTAGCTGTACCTCTTTGTGTTTGTTATGGAATGTCAAAATTCGCGCGCCTCGATTGCGTCGGAGACATCTTCCGACATGCGCAGGGTTCGGACCAGCGCCGGGATCGCCAGTGCAAAAAAGTTCCGCTCCAGCCCACGGGCGCGCTGTGCTTCACGAACCTCTTGTACAACGTCCACTAGAACCGGAATGAAGCGCAGGGTCAGCGAAATGGCCAGGCTGACCCGCTCGGTCTGCAATCCCAGTCGCCGCAGCGGCACAAATGCGGTTTCAAGACCGTCAATCATCTCGCTGGCCCGGGTCGTCAGCGTCAACAATCCGGCAAGCATCAGCAAGGCCGCAAATCGGGTGATCGCAAGCACGCCGAGCCACCAGTCATTGAACAGAACTTGCGCGAGCAGGATCAGGGCAAACACCCACAGGGCGGGGCGGAGTTGTGCCCAGGCGCGCGACAACGGCAGTTCTGCGAGGCGATAGAGCGTAAGCGTGACCAGCACGACGGCCCCGGAAAACATCAAGGTATCGACGGCGAACAACAGGCTACCCGCGACAGCCAGGCTCAGGATTTTCCACCCGGGTGCCAGTCTGTGCAATGGCGAGTTGCCAGGCTGATACAGCTCAAGCATCCTCCATCGACCTTATGTAGTGATCAAGGGCTGCGTTGGGCACGTCATCTGCGAGAATTCGGCCTTTGTCGAAAACAATGACGCGGTCGAAATCCGCCACCAGATCAAGGTCGTGGGTCACGACAATTGCGTTCTGCTCCAGTCCTGAAATCGCGCGTTTGACGGTCAATTTGTTGCGGAGATCCAGTAGGGTCGTTGGTTCATCCAGCACCACATAGCTGGGGTTCATGACCAGAACGCCCGCAATCGCAAGCAGTTGCTTTTGCCCTCCGCTCAGCCGGTGCGAAGGGTGGTCGCGCAGATGGTACAAATCATAGTGACGCAGGATTTGCTCTGCCTTTGCGCGGCGGTCGTCGGCAGACAGCCCGAGCGATTTGAGACCAAAGGCAACATCTTCTGCGACAATCGGGAATACGATCTGGTTGTCCGGGTTCTGAAAGACAAATCCCACCTGACGGCGAATGTCCCTGCCGTGCGTCTTGGTGCTGCGCCCATCGACAAGGACGTCCCCCTGTGTCGGGAGGTGCAGCCCATTCAAAAGGCGTGCAAAACTGCTTTTTCCACTGCCGTTGCTGCCAACAATCGCAATGCGCCGCTCTGCGAGCGACAGCGTAATGTCCGAAAGGACGGAACATCCGCCCAAAGTCAGACTGGCATTGCGAACTTCGATCATCGACCGGCAACCTCAGGACATATGACCCCGCGACAAACTGCTAGGGCCTTGCCCGATGGCTATAGGTGATATCCTGGCGAATGAAAAGAATATATAATCTATAAAAATCTGATGTCTTTAAATCTCCAGCCCGCCGCCAATATCATCTGGCGCAATCGCCACCGATTTTACAATTGCATAGACCCTGGTTCCGACAGCCAAATTCAACCGTATGGCGGATCGCTGCGTCACCCGCGCAACCACCAAACCGGCTGACGTGGTCAGGGAGATCAAGGCGCCCGGCCCCTCCCCCGCACGGATCGAGGCCACCTCGCCCGGGATCACGTTCAGCGCAGACAGACCAACGGGGGGTTGATTGGACAGGATCACGTCATGCGCGGCGATCCTGAACCGCATCAAGGTGCCGACGGATTTTTCGATCCGGGGAACAAACAGCGCAACCTCGCCTGCCTGCAGCTCACTCAACCCGTCCGCATGTTGTTTGACCAGCCGCGCCTGCAGCACTGACCCGACATTGCGCACCCCTGTCGGCACCATGTTTGGATCCGCCAGGACCTCAGCCGGGGCCCCAATCTGGGTCACGCGCCCCTTGTCGAGTACAACAACAGTCGTCGCCAACCGGGCAACTTCCGCCGCTGAATGCGTGACATAGAGGATCGGAACACCCAATTCATCACGGATACGTTCGAAATAGGGCAAGATCTCCAATTTGCGCGGCATATCCAACGATGTGAGCGGTTCATCCGCCAGAACAAGCCGCGGTGACGCAAGGAGCGCCCTGCCGATCGCGACCCGCTGCCTTTCACCGCCAGACAGATGCGACGGATGCCGCGACAGCAAAGGGCCCAGTGCGAGCATCTCGACAATGTCGTCAAAACGCACCGTCTGCTCTGCGGCCCATAAAGTCCGGCGACCATAGAGAAGGTTGCGCCGCACCGTCAGATGCGGGAAAAGCCGCGAATCCTGAAAGATATACCCCAATCTGCGCTTTCTTGTCGCCAGATTGAGCTTCGCCCCGGCGTCAAACAGCAGGACATCATTGACCTGAATGCGCCCACGATCCGGTTGCAGTAACCCAGCGACCGCATTGATCAGGGTCGTTTTCCCGGACCCCGAACGACCAAAAACAACTGTAAGCCCCGCGGGAGCCGCGAACTGCGCATCCAGCGTGAAATTACCCTGCCTCAATCCGATATCGACGTCAAACGTCATGTCCGCATGAGCCGTGCCGCCAGCCGACGGTTCAGCGCCTCCGACAGCAACAGCGCCCCAAAAGAAACAAGAATAGAAATCACAACCAGCCGCAGCGCGGAGTTTTCACCGCCAGGTACCTGTAAAAGCGCGTAAATGGCCGACGGCAGGGTTTGAGTCTCTCCGGGGATATTCGCCACGAAGGTGATGGTGGCACCGAACTCTCCCATTGCTTTGGCGAAGGCGAGGACCGCGCCTGCAATCAATCCTGGCAGGGCCAGCGGCAGGGAGACACTCAGAAAAACCCAGACCGGCGACGCGCCTAGCGTCGCGGCGGCACGTTCCAAGCCAGGGTCAATCAATTCGAAGGAAAGCCGCAAGGATCTGACCAGCAAAGGAAACCCCATGATGCCAGCCGCGAGCGATGCGCCCGTCCAGCGAAACGCGATGCCCAGCCCATAGGGCTCCAGCACTCGGCCCACTGGCCCCAGCGGACCAAAGAGCACCAACAAGATATACCCGGTTACAACCGGTGGCAAAATAAGCGGCAAATGCACCAAACCGTTCAGCAATTGCTTGCCCGGAAAGCGCCACCGCGCCAAAGCGAAAGCCACAAACACACCAAAAGGCAAGCTGACGATCATGGCCCAAAATGCGACCTTTATCGACAGACGCACTGCCAGCCACTCCTGCGGGCCGAGCCATGAAAACAGATCAATCATCGACGCCGCCCGGTGGGGGAAAGCCAAAGCTCTGAAACAATTCCTGTGCAGAAGGCGCCGCAATCGACGTCAGAAAACTGTCGGCAAGGGGCGACGACTGTAGCGCCGCGATCGGATAGACGATGAGTGGATGAAGATCGCTGGGGATCAAAAAAGCAACGGAGACGCGCGGCTCGATCTGCACATCGGACCCATAGACGACCCCGAAAGGCGCCGCCCCGGTTGAAATCAGGGTGAGGGCAGACCGGACATTGTCCGTTTGCACCACCTGGCTTTTAACATCCTCCCAGACTCCGGCGGCCTGCAATGCAGCCTTTCCATAGATCCCTGCAGGCACCGCATCCGTTTGCGCCATCGCAAGGCGACGCCCCCCCAGTCGGGAGGAGAGCGCTTCAAGAGAGGCGAGCTTGCCCTCACGTTCATGAGATGCGATCACCAAATGATTGCTGAACAAATCCCGCCGGGTGCCTTCGACGAGCAGCCCTTTCTCTTGCAGGTAATCCATCCAGTTTGCATTGGCCGAGATGAAGATATCCGCCGGCGCCCCAAGCGAAATTTGCCGCGCCAAAGAAGACGAACCGCCATAGGCAATTCGTACCTCTTGTCCGGTCTCAGTCTCAAATTGCTCCACAAACTGGTCCAACGCAGTTTTCAGACTTGCGGCTGCAAAAATTCGCAGCGTGTCCGCCGAACCGACCCCTGGGAACACCAGCGATACCATCAGCGCCACAGTCAGGAGGTAGCGTCCGGGTTGGGTGAATATCGGGAACATATTGTCCTGCGGTTGGTGTCCAAGGTGCCCGCAGAAGGTAGGGAGCCGCAATCGCAGGCGCAATGCCTTTTGGTCGAAGAGCCGCGGCGGCTCACCATTCTCCACTCGACCACAGACGGGACAAGGGAAATGCCGCTCGGTCCGGAACAGTCACGCAAATTTCACTGCAAATGTAAACGGCCGCTTCGTTTCCGAAGCGACCGCCCGTTTTCCCCGTCCGACAGCCTCCAGAGAAGGCGAAAGCGGGATCAGAGTTCGAAAAGCTCTTGCTTTTCGCGCAGCCTGTCACGGAGTTTCTGCAGAGTCACACTTTCGGTTGCCCGCGTGATATCGGTGCAATCTTCGGTGCCGACTTGTTCGCGCAACTTGTCAAAGAAGATCGACAGCCCGCCCAAGGTCTGAGAAATCAGATCAAAGTCCTGCAGTTCGCGGATTTCCGCGCTCGTCGGGGGTGTCCGACGTTCAACAATCGTCAATACGGTATCTTCCAGTTGCTGAATCTGGCTTTGCAGCGCGCGCATTTCGCGCGCAGAATTCGCATATACCGTATCGAGCGGCTTAGAAGAACTCGTATCCATCCTACAGACGCCCCACCACTTGCTCGATTGCTTGGCGCATCGAGGCCACCGTAAAGGGCTTCCGGATGATATTGTTCAATCCCAGTTTCTTGCCAACCTCGATCACCTCGGGCGTCGGCTTACCGGTCACAAGGATGAACCCCACCCGTTGGGTGGCGGCATTCCCTCGCACCGCTTGCAGGAGACCCAACCCATCCATTCCAGGCATGTTGTAGTCGGACAAAACCAGGTGTACCGGGTTGGATGCCAGCTTTTGAAAAGCTGATTGTCCATTGTTTTCAACCAAGTAGTTCTTGATTCCAAGTTCGTCGAGACACTGGGTAAGAATACCTCGGCTCGTCGACATGTCATCAACGACCATCACGCGCAAAGAGTCTTTTAAGCTCATGTTCTATTTCCTCGTGTTCTCATCATGGCTAGCCGTGAGTGTGACCTAGCCAGGGGTATTGAGATATGTAGTGATACCGACCGTCTTCATATATTGGGCCGCAGGGCCTGACATACGCTCGGAATGCCCAATGAATAGGTACCCGCCAGGGGTAAGGGACTTCTGAAAGGCTTGCCAAACTTTCTGCTGCGTCGGGTTGTCGAAATAGATCGCAACGTTGCGGCAGAAGATCGCGTCGAACTTGCCCTTGAACGGAAACGGCTGAATGAGATTCAGGACCCCGAATGTAACCTTGTTGCGCAAGAATTGCGGTACCCGGCCCGTTTCAGGCTTGGCGCCCGCTTCAAGCTGCATCTTGTACTCTTTGGGAATACCCTCAAAGTCTTCAAGCGGATATTGTCCCACCTCCGCCGTCTTGACAACGACCGGGTCGATATCTGTGCCCAGGATTTTGATGTCATATCTGTCAGCGTCCGGCAGCATCGCATGCAATACCGCCGCAATGGTGTAAGGCTCCTGACCGATGGAACAGCCTGCAGACCAGATCCGTACCCGCCCGCCCTTCTTTGCCCGTTCGATAAGCGGCGGCAGAACGTCCTTGCGCAGCGTCTCAAAGTGATGTGGTTCTCGAAAGAACTGCGTCACATTTGTAGTGAGCAGGGACAGAAGCTCGCTGCGTTCCTGATCAGCGTTGGGACCATCAAGCCGTTTCAAATAGTCTTTGAACGTCTTGATGTTCTGTTTTCTCAACTTGCGAGACAGTCTGGACGAGACAAGCGGCTTCTTGCTGGGCGACATAGCCAGGCCGAAATGCTTGTAGGCAAACTGCGCGATGGCATCAAAGTCCTGATCAGACAGAATGATACCTTCGTCAAGGGGTTCGATGCGACCAGCGATGCTCACGACAGGCCTTGCTCCGGAACAGAGATCACCGCATCCAGATTGATGATGCGGACCATGGTTTCGTCATGGGAGATGATGCCTTGGATGTATTCCATCGTATGGCGGCTATCGACCTGCGGTGTGTCCTGGATCTCTTCCGGGTTGATCGAAATGATCTCGGAAACGGACTCGGCCAGCAACCCGACCGGTTTATTGTTGACCGCAACCACGATTACAACGTTGCGTTCGCTGGCTTCTGTTTGCTCCAGGCCAAAACGCGCCGAAAGATCGTAGATTGGAATGACCGCCCCGCGCAGGTTCATCACGCCCAGCACGTCAACGGGTGCGTGCGGCAAGATCGTGACCGGCGACCAGCGTCTGATCTCGCGGATCTGGGTGATCTTCAGGCAGAAGGCCTGTCCTGCAACCGTGAAGCTGACAAACTCGCTCTGCTGAGCATGTTTGACCTCTTGGTCGCCAATTTTAACTTCAGCTTGCGATTGCATTGCTCATTCTCCGCTCTGTATCAAAGGTGGCCGATGTAGGGGAGGCCGCCAAGATGCTCTCTGGATCCAGGATCATGGCGATCTTGCCATCCCCCAGGATCGTGGCTGCAGCGACGCCGGGAATATTCCCACAGACGCCATCCAGGCTCTTGATCACAACCTGTCTCTGGTCATGAATATCGTCCACGGCGAGGGCACTGCGCGCGCCGGTTTCGGTTTCCACCAGAAGATAGACGCCTGGCGGCTGGTCACCATTGGGCTTGCGCAGCCCAAGCGCCTTTGCCACGTCGCAGATCGGGACAAAATTGCCACGGATCGACAACAGGGTACCGTCGGCACCAAGGCTGTTGATCATATCGTCGCTTCCACGCATGGTTTCGATGATCGACGTGATCGGAACAACCATCGTTTGATCCGCAACCGAGACCACCATGCCGTCCATCACGGCCAGCGTCAGCGGCAGGATGATCGTAAATGTGGACCCTTTGCCTGGCGTCGACGAGATATTGATCCGCCCGCCGAGGGCTGTCACCGCGTTCTTGACCACGTCCATGCCGACGCCCCGACCAGAGAGGTTGGACACCTCCTTGGCTGTGGAAAATCCCGGCAGGAACAGAAGGTTGTCGATCTCAGCGTCCGTCAGCTCTGCATTGTCCGGGATCAGACCCTTTTCGATCGCGATCTGTTTGACACGCGGGCGATTTACCCCGGCGCCATCGTCCTTGATCTCGATACAGACGCTGCCCGAACGGTGTGAAGCAGACAACCGAATGGAACCGACGCGGTTCTTGCCGATCGCCTCACGATCATCAGGTTTTTCGACACCGTGATCCACCGCATTCCGCAAGATGTGCGTCAGCGGGTCAGACAGGCGTTCGATGACCGTCTTGTCGACCTCTGTGTTTTCACCCTCGGTGACCAGCTTGGCGGATTTATCCGTGGCAGCCGAAGCTTCGCGCACAATCCGGGCCATCCGCTGGAACAAGGGTTTGACCGGTTGGGCGCGAATGGACATCACGCCTTCCTGGATGTCGCGGGCAAGGTTCTTGAACCCCTCCAGCTCAGTTTCCACATCTCGAAGGTCCGCCACATCCAGATTGGCAATCTGTTGTGCCAACATGGAGTGATTGATGATCAGTTCGCCAACCGCGTTGATGAGCCGGTCCACCCGCTCCAGATCAACACGCAAGGTCGGCTTGGGACCGCGCTGTTCTGGCTTGTTGCTCTCGGGCTTTGCAGCCTCGACTTTTTCCGTCGGTTCTGGTGTCGCCACGGGAGCTACCTCTGCGGATGCCGGCGCGTCAAAAGGGTCTGGTGTCTCGGGCTCGGCATTATCCCCGGTCATACCAAATGCAGCGTTCAGTGCAGCCAGGGCAGCGGCTTCCTCCTCGGCATCCTTGTCGGATGCAATCGAGAGTTCACACAGGCCTTCGACGAACTCAAACACAGCCTCGACAGAGGATTTGGGTTCGCTTGTTGTCAGGGTCAAATTCCACGCGAGATAGCTTTCATCCATCTCCATGGCGTCAAAACCCGGTAGCTCTGTCTCGTCCAGGACCACCTTGAGTGGGCCCAGTTCGGAAAGAGCCTGAAACAGGAAGAACGGTTCGTTCCCGGTTCCAAACATTTCTTTCAGCGGATGAAACCGAATTTCATAGGTTTTCTCGGCTTCGTCCATCAATGGCAGCGGGACAGAGGGGCCGCCAAGGCCCATAGGCTCGAACGTGAGCTCTTCCTCTTCCTCGCCAAGGTATTCCTCAAGGCCCGCAATCAGAACATCGTTGTGTTCCTGATCGACGCCGCCACCATCGCGTGCGACGCTGACCAGATCGGCCAGATGATCGCTACAGCGCAGCAGAAGCTGGATCAGCTTCACATCCAGCTGCAGCTTGTTGGACCGGACTTCGTCAAAAACCGTTTCGAACTTGTGCGCAAACGCGACCAGATCATCAAGACCGAACGCACCGGCACCACCCTTGATAGAGTGAACGGCACGGAACACGGCGTTGACCGTTTCGGGGTCGTGATCGCCTCCTTCGATAACGGTCAGACCCTCATCCATAGCCTCAAGGAGCTCTTGGCACTCCTCAAAGAATGTATCTTGAATCGACCCGGACATCTTATGCAACCGCTCCAGTTACACGCTTGAGCGCAAAGATCAGGGACTGGTCGTCGAACGGCTTGGTGATCCAGCCGGTGGCCCCGGCATCACGGGCACGGGCCTTCATTTCAGGCGCGCTTTCGGTGGTCAGAACCAGAATCGGCACTTTGGAATTGATACCTGTGCCGCGCAGCTCTTCGATCACGCCGAAACCATCGAGATTGGGCATGTTGATATCGGTAATCACAACGTCGGGTGCGACATCGTCATACATGTCGACACCTTCACGGCCATCAACCGCGCAATGATATTCGAAACCGGCTTCTTCCAGGGTTGCTGCCAGCAGATTCCGGATAGTGCGGGAGTCATCGATTGCCAGAACTTTGGTTTTCATACTGTTTCCTCGTCTTCAAATCGGTTGGGTTCCAGACCCAGAAGGGTGAGGGATTTTCTGCACCCCTCGTTGATATTAGTGACCGAGAAACCCAGCCCCTCGGAACGCCACTGTTGTTCGGCTCCCAAGAGCAGTTGCAGACAACGCGACGGCATGACCGTGACTGTGCTGCAATCGATCTCAACCGCCTTGTCTCGGGAGGCTCCAAAAAAGGCAATCAATGGGTCTAGATCCGCGAAGGCATTGGGCAAATCTAGATTATGCTTTTGCGTTTCTGTGGACATTTTCGCGATTCGCACCCCCGTTTTCGGCGATTGACTACAGTTCGATGGGACAAGTCTTAGCCCGAGGGCCTTAACATTTGATTTCCGCGATTGTGGAGAAACTCAGACCCGCACAGAGGCCAGACACCCGTCCGAAACGGGCCCCCGGGCGGTCTCGCAAACGGCTCTGACAGCGTATGGACAGCTTGCAATCAGCCCTGATTGAACCCAGGGGATCAACCGGACGGTGTGGCAGGGACGGCGGGCAATACTTGTCGCATTTTAACCAGTCGGCCGGTCGATGACTCGCATTTCTGACCAGTATCAGAGCCAGGGCGCATGTCGGCCGACTGTCGTTTCAGCTCAAAGGCTCACGCGCCGCGACACCCTCGGGACCGGCGTTGACCTTGATAACCTCGCAGCCCGCATCCTGACAGCGCGACTGTAACTCAGGGGGCAGCTCGGCACCGGTGACAACGGCGTCGTAGTCCCAAATTCGATCTTTCCGAAAGGGCAAATCGCGCCCCAGTTTCGCCTGATCCATCACCAGAATCCGACATCGCGCGCAGTCACCCAGAGCCAACCGTGCCACCACCTCGTCGGCATTATAGTCCAGGATCTCGCCCTCGCGCGACAGCCCCCCACAGCTGAAGATCGCCAGATCGACCCGGTAGTTCGCAAAGAACGCAGCGCTTGCGGCGCCGATCATATCGAGGTCGCGCAATCGTACCGCGCCACCCGCCAGCGCGACCTCCACTTCTGGCGCGCCTTGCAGGGCGACCACGGCATGGATGTTATTGGTGGCCACGAACAACCCTGTTCGCGATGCCGCCAGCATCCGCGCGCAGGCCTCGACCGTTGTCCCGGTGCCAAGGGCGACACGCGCGCCATCGGGAACAAGGTCGCGGGTCGCAATCGCAATCTGGTGCTTCTCTGCGCGGGCGACGCTGATCCGGGGCGCGTATCCTATGTTCTCCGACTGCTGCCGCAGCCGTGCAACCCCGTTGCGCCGATGGACCAGCGCCGCTTCGTCCAAATCGCGCAGGTCGGTCCGAATGGTCTGTACCGACACCCCGAGATGGCGCGCCAGATCCGCCGCAGACAGCGCATCCGCTTCGCAGAGCAATGCGATGATCTCATCTCGTCGCCGGTTCAGATCGCTTCTCCGCATTCGCTTTCCTTTGAAAGTGAACTTCAATTTCTGATGTCCTAGCAACCTCGAACAAGACCGATCAAGGTAAAAATAATTTTGGAAAAACGTCACAAAACGGTTTCAGACTCACGGAATAAGGGCAGCGCACCGACTTTCGAACGAAAGCCAACATTGGAGACGTCGAATGAAATCTATCCTGTCCGCTGCAGCCCTTTCGCTGGTTGCCTCCGTGTCCTTTGCCGACACGTTGACCCTTTATACCTCGCAGCCCAACGCCGATGCGCAAAAGACCGTCGATGCCTTCATGGCGGCCCACCCCGATATCGAGGTGGACTGGGTTCGCGATGGCACAACCAAGCTGATGGCCCGCCTGATGGCCGAAATCGAAGCCGGCAGCCCGCAGCCTGACGTGCTGTTGATCGCCGACACTGTCACGCTCGAAGGGATGGCGCAGGACGGACACCTGAAAGCCTATAAATCCGCCGAGGCGGAGGCTTTTGATCCCGCGCTCTACAGCGCCGATGGCTACTACTATTCCACCAAGCTGATCACAACCGGCATCGTCTACAACACCGGCGCCGAAATGCAGCCCTCATCCTGGGCCGATCTGGCCGACGCCAGCCTCAAGGGTCAGATCGCAATGCCCTCGCCGCTCTATTCCGGCGCCGCGCTGATCCACCTTGCCACGCTGACGGGCGACAAGGATCTCGGCTGGGACTACTATGACAAACTCGCCGCAAACGAGGCCCGTGCCCAGGGCGGCAACGGCGGCACTTTCAAGGCGGTTGCCTCTGGCGAGAAACCCTACGGTGTGGTTGTGGACTTCCTTGCCATTCGCAACAAGGCCGATGGCTCGCCGGTTGAATTCGTCTTCCCCGAGGAAGGTGTCTCTTATGTGACCGAGCCTGTCGCGATCCTCGAAACCGCCAAGAATGTCGCCGCGGCCGAGAAGTTCGTCGACTTCGTTCTGTCGCAGCAGGGCCAGGATCTGGTGCTCGACATGGGCTACATTCCAGCCCGCAACGGCATGGACGTCCCCGCCGGCTTCCCCGCCCGCGACGAGATCAAGCTGATGGCCTTTGATCCCGCCCAGGCGCTGAAAGATGCCGAGGCCAACAAGGAAAAATTCGCCGCGGTCTTTGGCTCCGAATGAAGCCTGTTCCACGCAATACCAGCAGCAGCCGATCAGAGGGTCGGCTGCTGTCCCTCATTCTCGGTGTGGCGGTCCTGGTCACCCTCGCCCCTGTGGTCCGGCTTTTTTACGAAGGCATCACGGCGGGTGGCGCAGTGAACCTGACATTCATTGCGGAGGTGCTCGGCAAATCATCGACGCACACGGCGCTGAGGCATTCGCTCACCACAGCCGCGCTTGGGACAGTGGTCTCTGTGGTGATCGGCAGTGTCTTTGCCTTTCTGGTTGCCCTGACGGATCTGCGCAACAAGGCCGCGCTGGTGTTCTGCCTGATGATCCCGATGATGATTCCGCCGCAAATTACCGCGCTGTCCTGGACCCAGATCATGGGGCCGTCATCGGTGTTCCTAAAAACGCTCGGCCTCGCCCCGCCCCTCGGAGCGCCGCAACCGCTCTATTCCGCCGGTGGGATCATCTTTCTCCTCGGTATCCAGCATACGTCGATCATTTTTCTGACCCTGCGCGCCGGACTGCGCGCCGTGCCACAGGACGTGGTCGAGGCAGCGCGGATTTCCGGCGCTCGTGGAATGCGCGTCTGGTGGCAGATCGTGCTGCCCCTGACCCTGCCGAGCCTCGCCGCCGGGATCGCCATCACCTTTGTCACCGCCCTTGGCAACTTCGGGATACCGGCGATGCTGGGCATTCCCGCCGGATACACCACCCTGCCAACGCTGATCTACCAACGGCTCGCCGGGATGGGCACATCGGTGCTGTCCGAAGTCGCCGTATTGGCCATCGTGATCGGACTGGTGGCGATCTTTGGCATCCTGCTGCAGCGGTTCTTTCAGCGCCGCCAGCGGGTGCATCTGGTCGGACCCTCCGGCCAGACACTGTCGATCCCGCTTGGCGGCGCGCGGCTGCCAGTCGAAATCGCACTCTGGACCGTGATCCTTGCCATTCTGGTGCTGCCGATGGTGGGCCTGCTTGCGACCTCGCTGGTGCCGGCCTATGGCGTCCCGCTGCGGCTGGACACGCTGTCGCTGGAAGGCTGGAACGAAGCGTTGTTTCGACAGCCCGCGACCCGGCGCGCCTTTGTGAACTCCTTTCTTCTGTCGACCGGTGCCGCTGCCCTGCTGATCGCAATCAGCCTGCCCCTCGCCTGGTTGATGGAGCGTCACCAGACCCGGTTCGCACGGGTGTTCGACAGCCTTCTGGACCTGCCTTACGCCCTTCCTGGTGTTGTGCTGGCGATTGCGATGATCCTGCTGCTGATCAACCTGCCCTTCACCGACCGGACGCTCTACGGCACCATCTGGATCATCTTCCTGGCCTATCTCGCCCGGTTCTTTGCGGTGATGTTCCGGCCCGTGCAATCCAGCCTGAAGCAACTCGACCCGGCCATGGACGAAGCCGCGCAATCGGTCGGTGCCTCGCTGCGCCGCCGCCTGACAGACATTATATTGCCCCTCACGGCACCCGCAGCCGCGGCCGGTGCAATCTTGGTGTTTCTCACCGCGTTCAACGAACTCACCGTCTCGGCACTTTTGTGGTCGTCGGGCACCGAAACCCTTGGGGTGGTGATCTTCAACCTGGATGACAGCGGCGAGACGGTGATGGCCTCCGCCGTGGCCATGTCAATCGTCGCGGTTGTGATCGCCCTGATGGGCGTGATCCAGATCACCTCCCGCCACCTGCCCAAAGGAGTTGTCCCATGGCAGAGCTGATCCTGTCCGATATTGCCAAGCATTTCGGCGATGCCACCGCACTGGAGGCGATTTCCACCACCATCCCGGACGGTGAGTTCGTCGCCCTGCTCGGTCCCTCCGGGTGCGGAAAGTCCACGCTGCTGCGTCTGCTGGCCGGGTTCGAACATCCAAGCCATGGGCAGATCCGTATCGGGTCGCGCATGGTGGCCGACGCCACCAGCCAGCTGAACGTGCCGCCCGAGGCGCGCAACATCGGTTTTGTGTTTCAGTCCTATGCGCTCTGGCCACATATGACTGTGCGGCGCAACGTCGGTTATCCGCTGGAAATCCGCAAACTCTCGCGCCAGGAACAGGCCCGGCGCACCGACGCCGCACTGGCGGCCACCGCCCTGACGGACTTTGGTGACCGCATGCCTTCGGAACTTTCGGGCGGTCAACGGCAACGGGTCGCGCTGGCACGTTGTCTGGTGTCGGATCCGACCGCTGTCCTGCTCGATGAACCACTGGCCAATCTGGATGTCGCCCTGCGGGCCTCGATGCAGCAAGTGTTTTCCGATTTCCACCGGCGGACGCGGGCGACAATGGTCTATGTCACCCACGATCAGGCCGAAGCCATGGCGATGGCAGACCGCATTGCCGTGATGAACGCGGGCCGGATCGTACAGTTTGACACCCCGGAGGTGCTCTATGCCCGTCCGCGAAACCGCTTTGTGGCCGGTTTCATCGGCGAAGGCGCCGTTGTGCCGCTCTGCGACATCAGTCGCGACGACCGGCACAGCTACAGGGCGACGCTGTTGGGCACCCGGATCGCCGTGAACAGCGACACAGACACGCCCCGGCTTGCCTGCCTGCGCCCCGAGAACCTGACCATTGCAGAAACCGGTGACGTCCGCGCCAAGGTCGAGCGTGTCACCTATCTTGGCGGGCGCTACCGGCTCGATCTGGTGGCGGCAACAGGCGACCCCCTCGTCGCCCAAAGCAGCGCGCGTTTTGCACCAGGCGACCAGATCGGCCTGACCCTCGCCGCCCCCTGGGCCTTTGCCGACCACTGATCAGGAGACACCCAATGGCTACCATTACCGTCCTCTCCGGCATCGGCGACAAGGGTCCCGCTGCCATGCGCCTCGACACGGGACACGCGCGCTGGCTCCTGGACTGTGGCTTTGGCCCCGAAGCAAACGCCCAGTTCGATCCGACCTGGCTGGACGGCGTCGATGCCGTCTTTGTCACCCATGACCATATCGACCATATCGGCGGCGCGGCCTATGCGGTCGAGGCGGGTCTGCCAATCCACGCCACCCATCGCACCGCCCAGGCGCTGCCTCCGTCCGCGCGGGTGGTGGAGTTGCCAGAGCAGGGAACAACCCTGCTCGACGGCATTCCCCTGACCACCGGCCGCAACGGTCACGCACTTGGCGGGGTCTGGTTCCATTTCGATCTGGGGGCAGGGCTGTTCTATTCCGGCGACTGGTCCGAAGAATCGCGCTGGTTCGCTTTTGACCGGCCACCACCGGCGGCGACCGCGATCATTGACTGTTCCTATCACCTTGACCCCATCCCGCAATCGCAACGGCTGGCCGACCTCGACGCGCTGATCGACCGGCTGGAGGGGCAGATCCTGTTTCCGGTGCCACCATCGGGGCGCGCGGGCGAACTTGCCTTGCACCTGATGCACCGCTTCGGACCGGAAAGCGTGCTCTTGGACCCGGAATGCTGCGCCACGCTCAGGGCGGCATTGGCCTCCGGCGGCGTTGCGCCCGCCGCGCAGGAGATCGCGCCCCTCCTTGAACGCGGCCCGCTGGACAAGGCACGGTTCCTGATCTGTGACACCCCGAATGCCGATGGCGGCGCGGCCTGGGCCTATGTCCGCGCCTGGCGCGAAAGCGGCCGCCTCGGCCGTGACGCCCATGTCATCTTTACCGGCCATATGACCGCGCACGCGCGGGGCATCGAAACGGTCGACGGCGGCTATTTTTGCCGATGGAATGTGCATCCACCCTTGCAGGACCAGATCGCCATGATCCGGCGCCTGCAGGCCCGCCGTTTCGCTCCGGCCTTTTGCACCCTGCCCGAGGACTATCTGGTGGAAAATGGGTTTGACGCCCAGGTATTCCTGCACGAGACGCTCCCGCTATGACCTCCGGCATGTCTGATCTTCCGGGCCTGCCGACGCGGGATTTTTGCCTGATCCGCCATGGCGAAACCACCGCCAATCACGCAGGGCGAATAGCCGGACGCCTGGATGTCGCGCTGACCGACGCAGGCCGCGCCCAGGCCCGCAGCCTGGCGCAAGTGGACTGGGCCGGGCCGGTCTCCGTGTTCACAAGTCCGATGTCCCGGGCACAGGACACTGCCAGGCTCGGTTTTCCCGATCACCCCGCACGGCTTTGTCCCGGTTTGCGGGAACGGGACTGGGGGATCTTTGAGGGCCGCCCCCTGCGGGATCTTCCGGCGCGGGACACCACGCCACAGGACGGCGAAGGCTGGCGGGCCATGATCCTGCGCGTCCATGCGGCAATCACCAGCTGCTGCGCTGGCACCCCGGACACCTGCCTGCCCGTCCTGATCTGCCATTCCGGCGTTATCCGCGCCACCCGGCTTCTGGCCGGACAGGCCACAGTTGGCGCGCGGGCCCCAAACGCCCGCCCCATCCATTTCCGCTATGTCAGCGGCCGACACGAGGAAACCTCTGATGAGTTTTGACACCCAACCCAACCCCACCAGAAGCTGCGCGGTCTTTGACATTGACGGCACCCTTGCCGAATTCGACGCAGACCGGCTTGGTCCGCTTGTGCACGGGGTCGAAAAACATTGGGACGCCTTTCACGCGGCAATGGCGCAGACCGCGGTCATCGCGCCCGTGGGCCGTGTGTTGCGTCACCTCAAGGCCGCGGGCGAACAGATCGTGCTGTGCTCTGGCCGCCCCGAGGGCTGGAGCGCAGACACCATCGCCTGGCTGGACAAGAACGATCTGCCCTTCGACGGGATCTATCTGCGCCCCGCCGGCACTGACGAGATGAGCGACCCGGAGGTGAAACGGGACCTGTTGGCCCGCATGCGATCAGACGGTTTTGACCCCTGGATCGTCTTTGACGACCGTGCATCTGTCGTAGATTTCTGGCGCAGCGAGGGGCTGATTTGCCTGCAATGCGCGCCGGGCGTCTTCTGAGCCGGCGCCGCCCGCCGGCGCACAGGAGCCACCCGAGGTTCGACGGCAGGGGCAGTTTGAATTGACAACAGCCCTGCTCCTGCGCTTAGCCTGAGCCGGAGCAGGCAAGGTAACACGCAGGTCATGGCCACGAGAGCGGACATAGAAACGATGATCGCGCGGGTGGCCCTGCGCGACCGAACCGCGTTCTCCGCACTTTATGATGCGACCAGCGCGAAACTTTTCGGGGTCTGTCTGCGTGTCTTGAACAACCGCAGCGAAGCAGAAGAGGTTCTGCAAGAGGTCTACATTCGAATTTGGCACAAGGCCGACAGCTACGCCGTGACCGGCCACAGCCCGATGACCTGGCTGATCACCGTCGCCCGCAACCTCGCGATTGACCGCCTTCGCCAGCGCAAGGCGCCGATGCGCGATATCGACGATGTGGTTGACCTCGCCGACGACCGACCCGGGCCGGAAACCGTGGCCATGGCCCGGTCGGAACAGGCTCAGGTGGTGGCCTGCATGAACGAACTGCCCGCCGACCGCGCCGATGCGGTGCGGCGCGTCTATCTGGGCGGGGAAACCTATACTGAACTGGCGGACCGCTACGGCGTGCCGCTGAACACGATGCGAACCTGGCTGCGCCGCAGCCTGCAGAAACTGAAGGAATGCCTGACACGATGACTGGGCCGCAGGACAGCAAGGACGACATCAGGGACGACGATGCCCTTGCGGCGGAGTATGTTCTGCGCCTGCTCACTCTGGCAGAGCATCAGGCCTTTGACGCAAGGTTGCGCCACGATTCTGCCCTGCAGGCCCGCGTCCACGATTGGGAGGCCCGGCTTGCGCCGCTTGCGGAGACCATTCCGCCGGTGCCGCCGCCCGCCGCGGTCAAGGCCACGATATTGCACGCTGTCGGCGCCACGCCCCAACCCCGGCGCAACCGGTTTGCCCGGTGGCCGATCTGGCTGGGGGCCATGACGGCCTGCGCCCTGATCGCGGGCCTCGCGCTCACCGTGACCCTCCGCGACCCCAGCGCGCCCTTACCGGCATACCAGACAGAACTGACCGGCCCCGACCAGACCCTGGTCCTCCGCGCTGGAGTATTCCCCGAGAGCCAGGAAATCCTGATCGAACAACAGTCCGGCGCCGCGCCCGACGGTCGGGTTCTGGAACTTTGGCTGATCGCCGAAGGCGCAAGCGCGCCGGTCTCGCTTGGCGTCCTTGCGGCCTCCGGCACCACCCGCCTTCGCGTCTCCGATGCACTTGCGCCACTGCTCGTCAGCGGTGTGATCGCCGTGTCCGACGAACCGCCCGGCGGGTCCCCCACCGGGGCGCCAACAGGTACGGTCCTTGCCACGGGCACCTTCGGGGACGCCTGAGGCAGCCCTTCGTGGATTCCGGCCGGGGCGCCGCTTCGGCCCTATGACAAAAAAAGTTCACTGCCGCTGAAACTCTGCCCGCCGTGCGTCCGTGTCTCCTGCATCGCCGGAACACATTCGGCCAGTCTGATCAGGGAGATCTACAGATGACATCCTACAAAGCCCTCGCCGCCGCCGCTCTGCTTGGCCTTATCGCGACACCAACCCTCGCCGAGAATCCGATGGTCGGCGGCGCGGCCATGTTCGAGACCAAAAACATTGTTGAGAACGCCGTCAATTCAGCCGATCACACCACCCTTGTGGCCGCGGTCAAGGCCGCAGATCTGGTAGAAACGCTGCAATCCGACGGTCCGTTCACGGTGTTTGCGCCTGTCAACGATGCCTTCGCGGCACTGCCTGCGGGCACCGTCGATACCTTGCTGAAGCCCGAGAACAAGGCGACCCTGACCAAAGTCCTGACGTCGCATGTGGTCGCGGGTGACTGGTCCGCAAGCCAGATCGCCAGCGCCGCACGCGCCAGTGCTGACGGGTTTTACCATTTCAACGCTGTCTCCGGGGATGCACTGTCGGCCCAGGCCAAGGGCAACAAACTCTATATCTATGACGAGAGCGGCAACGCTGCCCAGATCACCATCTCTGATGTGGATCAATCCAACGGCGTCATTCACGTGATTGATACGGTTCTGTTGCCGAAATAACCCGTCACGCAGCATCGCCGCGACCTGCGGCGGTGCTGCTGCGACAGCCAACCGGGTAGATCGCGTTTTTTCGATGTATTTTCGTGCGGCTTTGAGCAAATTAACTTTCAATCATAGACTCTCAAATACCTTTTGACCGGACTGCACCCCAGACCGGATCCGAATGACACGCCATTTCAACCTGACTTTCCGAGGGAAATTAATCGCCCTCTGCCTGACGGTCGTCATTCTGTCAGTCAGTGCGATGCTGGCTATCTCTTTCAGACAACTCGAAACATTCGGTCAACAAGCGGCCAATCACCGGCTTGCCATGGAGGCAGAGCTTAATAGCCGACTGATTGCGAAACCCTTCCAGCGCATGTTGCATGATGCCCAGGCGCTTGCAATGACACCGCCGTTTGAACGCATGCGGCAGGGGGCTGCGGAAGATCCGCCAGCATCCATGCCAACACCCAAAACGGCTGCGCCGCCTGACACTGCGTCCCCGCAAACACCGCTTGCCGAACAGATGCTGTCGCTGCTCAAGGCCAATCCACATTACGATCAGGTCAGCGTCATTGATCTTGTCGGTCAGGCTGGCACCCGCACCCAGGTCCAGCACTTTGGTGCTGCCATGCGCAGCGAAACGCCCGAACGCCACCGATGGGAGCAGAGCGACCCCGCGTTCGCCCTCCTTGAGCGCGGCCCTGCGTTCTATTTCGCCCGCCCCGCCCCCGGTGACGACACAGACAAGGACGTGCCAATCCGGCGCGCTTTGAATGTTGTTCAGCCTTTGCTCGACATCTCCGGCAACGTGATTGCCGCCATCGTGATTACCGCAAACTATCGTCGCCTCCTTTTGACCGCCGCGCCGATGCCGAGCACGGGCCACCAGCTTCGGGTGGTGAACGCCAATGGCGACTTTCTGATTTTTCAGGATGACGGTACGCCCTCGCGCCTGTTCCAGAGCACCGCCACCAACCTCAAACCGTTCGTCGGCCACCATTGGACGCCAGACCCCAACGGGCCACTGAAATTCGAAAGCGAAACCACGGCCTATTTTCACGAAGTTGCCATACCGGACCATGCCAGCCCGTTCCGGATTGTCGTGGCAACCTCCGCCCCGCACAATGTACTGCACGCCGCCTCAAATGATGCTCTGAACAACAACCTGGCCGTGACCGGACTGCTGATCGCTGCCACTCTGGTGCTGACGTGGTCGGTGTCGCATGTCTTTACCGCTCCCTTGGCGCATCTGGTCGCCAGTATCCGCGAGCTCCCGAACACGGAGAACGCGATCGCTCTGCCGGCCGAAACCCAGGATGAGATCGGCCAGCTGTCGCGGGCTTTTGTGGATCTCACCAACGATCTGATCACCCGGTCCAGTCAGATGGTCGCCATTTTCGAATGTGCGGTCGACGGCATTCTGACCGTGCGCCCCGATGGGGTGATCCTGAACGCAAACCCCGCCGCGACAGAGATGTTCGGTTACACGCCCGATGCGCTAATCGGTCAACATCTGGATCTGTTGATCCCGCAGGAATTTCGGGGCCATCACGCCGGATACCTCGCGACGAACAATTTTGACAGTTTGCGCCGCCAGATGGCGCCAAATCGCGATGTGCATGGTCTTCGGCGCGACGGCAGCCTGTTTGATGTCGAAGTCTCCATCAGTCAGGTGCTCGCCGACAGCGGCAATGCCTTTATCGCGATCATGCGCGACGTCAGCAGCCGCAAGGCGGCTGAAAACAGATTGGAACAGACTGTCACCGATCTTGAGGCCGCCAAGGCGGAGCTGGAACGCTCGAACATCGAACTGGACACCTTTGCCTATGTCGCCTCGCATGATCTGAAGGCACCGCTGCGGGTCATTCGCAATGCCGCGACCTGGCTGGAACAGGATCTGGCGGAGCATCTGACCGAAGACACCCGGGAAAGCATGGACCTGTTGCAAAGCCGCGTTGAACGGATGGAGCAACTCTTGACCGACCTGCTGGCCCATTCCCGGATCGGCAAGGAAGAACAAGACCAGGTGGTCATCTCCGGCCAAGAACTGCTGGAGCAGATTTTCGACCTGATCTCGATCCCGGACAGCTTTTCAATCAGCTACGATGATGCTCTGGCGCAAGCACAGCTTGCTGCGATGCCCCTGCGCAACGTTCTCCTCAATCTGGTCTCAAACGCGATCAAGCATCACGACCGACAGGACGGTCACGTGCATATCGGTTTTGCGGAGGATGAAGACATGTTCATCTTCTCAATCACCGATGACGGGCCAGGCATCGCGCCGAAGTATCACCAAAAGATCTTTCAGATGTTCCAGACATTGCGGCCGCGTGACGAGGTTGAAGGCAGCGGCATGGGGCTGGCCATGGTCGAGAAAACGGTCAGCACTGTGGGCGGACAGATTGCCCTCACCTCGGCGCCGGGGGAAGGCAGCTGTTTTCGCGTCACGTGGCCCCGTCCCGTTGCCATGCCTCAGCAAAATACCGACCAGGTCGCCTGAAACCCGTCCCAAATCCCCGAGAACGGCCCGCTCTCTGTGCCTGCGGCACCGCAGGCGGCAGCGCTGGAATTCAGACTTGATTTTTCGCCCCTATTGTACGAACGTACAACAAAGGCAGGGAGATCCAGATGTCCGAGAACAAACCCAAGTTCCGCCGGGAGAGTCCCGAGTTGCGCCGCGAACAATTGATCGAGGCCACCCTGCGCGTCATCGCCCGCAAAGGTGTCTCCGCCGCCACCGTAAGAGAGATTTCGGCAGAGGCAGGCGTGGCCTTCAGCCTCATCCGCCATCATTTCAAAACCAAAGAAGACCTGATGTGCGCGGCCTATGCCTATCACATGCAGAAAATGGCGCAACTTTCCCTGTCCTCCGCGACAGACCAGACTCGCCCGCTGGCAGATCGCTTGCGCCAATGTATCAAGGACACGCTGTCGCCGCCGGTGACCAATGGCGCGGCGCTGCAGGTCTGGGCGGGTTTTATCCAGATGGTGCCCCATGATGCGCGAATGAAACAGATCCACCGGGACACCTATCTTGGCTTTCGCGACACGCTGGAACCGCTCATCGCCGAGGCCCTCACCGCCAACAAAACCCCCTGGGACCCCAGGCTGGTCGAACACAAGGCCATTGCCTGCAACGCGGTTCTGGACGGGCTGTGGCTGGAGGGGTCGATGCTGCCGGACATGCTTCCTGCTGCACGGCTGATCGAGGTGGCGGAAACGACGCTCTTCGCGATCCTTGATCTGCCGCTTGCGACGGCTCCCATCGACATTCCGACCTGAAGGACAGAACAGATGAAAACAATCGGTGAGACGCTGGCGCAAAGCCTGGTCGCCCGCGAGGTAGAGGTCGTCTTTGGCATTCCGGGCGTCCATACCATCGAGCTTTATCGCGGGATCGAAGGGACCGGCATTCGCCACATCACCCCGCGCCACGAACAGGGCGCCGGGTTCATGGCGGATGGTTATGCCCGTGTCACTGGCAAGCCTGGGGTCGTGTTTGTCATCACCGGTCCGGGCCTGATCAACACACTGACCCCAATGGCACAGGCGCGCGCCGACAGCGTCCCGATGCTGGTGGTCACTGGCGTCAACCGCCGTGACAGTCTGGGCAGGGGGCTGGGCCTGTTGCACGAACTGCCCGACCAGCTGGGCCTGTCGCAAACCGTCTGCAAGCACGCCGAACAGCTGTCCGATCCGAGCGCGCTGGCCAGCACATTGGATCGGTGTTTTACCGCGATGACGGGACGCCCTGCCCCGGTCCATATCGAAGTGCCGACAGATGTTATGCCATTGCCCGGCCCGGCCCAAGTGACCCCGGCGCAGCCAACACCGCCGACCTTGCCTGATCTGCAACCGGTGCTGGACCAACTTGCCAGCAGCCAACGCCCTGTCCTGATCGCCGGGGGCGGGTGTCGCCGCCAGAACGCGGCGCTGATGCAACTGGCGGAACGCTTGGACGCTCCGGTCGTTCAGACCGTGAATGCGCGCGGCTTGATGCATGGCCATCCCCTGACTGTCGCCGCCAGCCCATCGCTGCAGTCCACCCGCGCGTTGCTCAGTGCGGCCGACTGCGTCCTGGCCTTGGGCACCGAACTTGGGCCGACGGACTATGACATGTATGCCACGGGCAGCTATCCCGAGATGGCGAACCTGATCCGCATCGACATCTGCGCCGACCAGCTTGCGCGTCATCCGGCCCGATGCGCCGTGGAGGGCGATGTCGATCTCTGTCTGCCCGTGCTGGCCGAAACCGTCCCGGCCCGCACGCCGTCGGACGGCGCCGCCCGTGCCCAGGCCGCGCGCACCGCCGCCCACGAGGAAGTCAACCGTCTGACCCCCGGCTACGGCGCGCTGATTGCCCAGGTTGAGACGCTGCGCGATGCTCTGCCCGGCGCCCTGATGGTCGGGGATTCAACCCAAGCGGTCTATGCCGCCAACCTTGCTTACGATCACGACCGCCCCGGCGGATGGTTCAATGGCGCCACCGGGTTCGGCGCGCTCGGCTATGCCATTCCCGCCGCGATCGGCGCGGCGATTGCCGACCCCACCGCACCGGTGATTGCCCTGATGGGCGATGGTGGGGCCCAATTCACCCTGCCCGAACTGGGCGTCGCCAGCGACGAAGCCCTGCCGATCCTGTTTGTGGTCTGGAACAACAACGCCTATCTCGAGATCGCCAACGCGATGGAAGCGGCGGGCATTGCCGCGACAGGCTGTCATCCGGGTGCGCCCGATTTCCGCGCTGTGGCGGCGGCGCATCGCATCGGGTATCAGCGCTGCGATCCGGACAGTCTGACCACCGCGCTGGCCGAAATCCTGCCCCTTCGCGGCCCGGTCCTGCTGGAGATCGACATGCAGCCCAAGGCTGATGCTACTTGATCCCGGCCCGCATGAAGCTTTGCACGAACTGGCGCTGAAACAGCAAAAATGCCAACAGCAACGGCCCTGACGTCATCAATGTCGCCGCATTGATGACGCTCCACTCCACCCCGGAATCGATGGAGGAAAAGATACTGAGTCCCACCGTCACCGGGCGCGTCTCCACCGAATTTGTGATGATCAGCGGCCAGAGGAAATTGTTCCAATGGTGGCTGACGGACACCAGCCCATAGGCCAGATAGGTGGGAACCGCCAAGGGCACATAGATCTTGAGCAGGATGCCCAGGCTCGACATGCCCTCGACCTGAGCGGCCTCTTCCAGCTCCTTGGGGACTGACATGAAGGTCTGGCGCAACAGAAATATCCCGAACCCCGAGGCGATATAGGGCAAGGCGATCGCCGGAATGGTATCGACAAGGTCAAGGGCCCGGATCGCCTTGTAATTCTCCACGATCAGAATGTCCGGCATGATCAGCAGTTGCACCAGCACCAAAGCAAACAGGATGCCGCGCCCCGGAAACTGATAGCGCGCAAAGGCATAGGCCGCGAGCGTGCACAGCAGCAGCTGCCCCAGAAGGATCACCGTGACCAGAATGAATGTATTGAGGAAATACCGTCGAAACGGTGCCGCCGCCCAGGCCTTGGCGAAATTCTCCAGGGTCAGCGGCGCGAACAGGTCGAACCGCGCCTCATAGGCGGCCGGGTGAAAGGCGGTCCAGACCGCATAGGCCAGGGGCAGCACCCACAAGAGCGCCAACGCCCAGGCCGCGACGGTGTTGAAGAGGCGATCCAGCGTCATCGGTAATGCACCTTCCGGTCAAAGAGAAAGAACTGGCCGATGGCAAGACCCATCAGAAATATCAGCACCACCACCGTGAGCGTCGCGGCATAGGCCGTATCCCAGAACCGAAAGGCGACCTCGTAAATATAAAACAGCAGCAATGACGAGGCATTGTCCGGCCCCCCGCCGGTGAGGATAAAAATGTGGTCAACCATGCGAAAGGAATTCACCACCGCGTTGATCGACACGAACAAGGTCGTCGGCATCAGCAGCGGCAGCGTCACCCGACGCAGGATGGTCCAGCTGCCCGCCCCTTCGATCCGCGCCGCCTCGGTGAGAGAGACGGGGATGGTCTGCAAGGCCGCGAGATAAAAGATCATGAAAAACCCGGCTTCTTTCCAGATCGTTACCGCCATCACACCATAGAGCGCGCTGTCCGCCGACCCGAGGATGTTGGTCTGGCCAAAGCCCAACGCGCTGCCGATCTGGTCGATCAGGCCAAACCCCGGCGTGTAGAAAAACATCCAGATATTCGCGACCGCGATCATCGGCAGTACCGTCGGGGTGAAATAGGCCATGCGCACGAAACTGCGCCCGGTGAACTGCCGGTTGACCCACAGCGCCATTGCCAATGCGATCACGATCGACAAGGGGATCGTGCCAAGCGCATAGATCAGATTGTTGCCGAGCACTTTCCAGAACACCGGATCAGCGATCAACGTGTCGTAATTATCCAAACCCGCCCAGCGGCGCGGCCGCCGTCCGCGTGGGGTTGTAAAGAAACTGTTCCACAGGGTGGTCAGCGCCGGATAATGCGTGAATGCGATCAGAAAGACAAAGGCCGGCGACAACAAAAGCCAGGCATGGATCCACCCTCGGGTGCGCAGCATCTTGATGACTTCCCTTTTGACTGGGCCTTGTTTGTGGGTCTGCGCGCCGCCCCGATCCGGAGCGGCACGCAGGTCTTGATCGCGCGCCTCAGCGATAGGCCTGGAGAATCTCGTCGGCCTGAGCCTGGGCATCCTTCAGCGCCGCCTCGGCGGTTTTCTGACCGGTGATCGCAGCGGCCAATGCGTCGTTGAACACACGGGTCACGCGCTGGTTTTCATAGGTGGACAGCTCTGCCACTGCATGTTCCAGCTGATCGCGGGCCACCAGAACCGCCGGGAAATCCGCCGCATAGGATTTCATCGTCTCGGTGTCCCATGTGGCCGGACGCGGGGCGACATAGCCAGTGGCGATGGTCCATTTCGCAGATTGCTCCGGCTCGGAGATCCATTTGACAAAATCGAACGCCGCCTTGGCCTGCTCATCGGACGCGCCTTTGAACAGGTAGAAATTGCCGCCACCGGTGGGCGCGCCGCGCCGCTCATGGCCGGGCAGCATCGCCACCCCGAAATCAAAGGGCGCATTGTCGCGCACATTGGTCAGGTTGCCGGTCGAGGTCCACATCATCGCGGTCTGCCCCTCAAAGAATGCCTTTGGTGTCGCGCCCCATTCGATGATGCCCGGCGCCATCACTTCATGTTCCTTGGACAGATCCACCAGATATTGCAGTGCTTCGACCACTTTGGGATCGTCAAAGTTCACTTCGTTGCCATCGGCATTGGCAAGAATGGCGTTGTTCTGGGTGGTCAGGCCCTGGAACAGCCAATAGGGAAAGCCGGAGGACGGAATGCGCACACCCCATTGCGAGACATTGCCCGCATCATCGCGCAGGGTCAGCTTTTTGCCCATCTCGATGGTTTCGTCCCAGGTGGTCGGCGGGGTGTTCGGGTCCAGACCCGCCGCGGCGAAGGCTTCTTTGTTCCAGTACAGCACCGGGGTGGAGCGCTGGAAGGGAATGCCATAGGTCTTGCCATCGGTTTTGGAGTTTTCCATGAACGCCGGGTAGAAGGAGTTCAGCCAGGCTTTGTCGTCTTCGCTGGTGGCGAAGTCATCAAACGGCAACAGCAGGTCTTCGTCCAGCAGGGTGAACATATCCACCGACAGGATGACCGACAGTTGCGGGGCATTGCCGCCGCGCGCCGCCGTCAGCGCCTTGGCAACCGTATCCTGATAGGACCCGGCATAGATCGCCTCGATGTTCACACCTTCGTTTTCGGCGATGTACTGGGCGGTCAGCTCTTCGATGGTGTCGGCAGCAGCGCCGCCCACAGCAACCGGGAAATAGAACTGCAGGTCGACATCCGCCGCAGCAGGCGCCGCGGCAAATGCCAGGGCCGCTGCGGCCGCTTTGAATTTCGTCATCAGCATGGGTTTTCTCCGTAGCTTGCACAACCGGCACCTTGCCGGCCTTGAGCGCCCCCCTCTCGAATGCGGGAGCCTTGGCAAAGTCGCAGCACCGCATTGGGGCCACGGCTCATGTCATCACCTCTGCGAGGCGCGCGGCGAGGGTCGGATCCTCCAGCCGTCGGTTTTCAATCAGGTCAAAGGCGTGCAGATCTGCGGGCGCAACAGCCAGTCGCAACAGATCGCCGGGGGCAAAGCGGCGCGCACCAGGCAGTTTCGCCAGCATCGGCGTGCCCGCGCAGGTCAGCTCCACCAGCGTGTCGGAGCCAAGGAATTCAACTGCTTGTACGCGCGCCTCGATCTGCCCCTGCGGATCTTCGAACAACACCTCCGGTCGCACCCCGATACGCAGACTGTCGGGCGCCTGGCCCAGAGCCGTGCCAAAAGCCGCCGCAGGCAGCAGGTTCATTGGTGGTGTGCCGATAAAACGCGCCACAAACGGCGTTGCCGGGGCCTGGTAGATCTCCTGCGGTGCGGCCACCTGTTCGATCCGGCCCTGGTTCATCAGCACCACGTGATCGGCCATCGTGATTGCTTCGGTCTGATCATGGGTGACATAGACCATGGTGAACCCAAGCGCCTGCTGCAGCCGTCGGATCTCGCGCCGCATCTCGTCCCGCAGACGGGCATCGAGGTTCGACAGCGGCTCGTCCATCAGGCAAATCGGACGGCGGGAAATCACCGCCCGGCCAAGCGCAACACGCTGTTGCTGGCCACCGGACAGAGCCGCTGGTTTACGGTGCAGATAGGGGCTCAGCTCCAGCAGATCTGCAACATCCGCCAGCCGCGATGCCCGCTCCCGCCGCGGCAGGCCCGCGACTTTCAACCCGAACACGATGTTTTCCGCCACCGTCAGATGCGGAAACAGGGCATAGGACTGAAAGACCATCGACAGACCGCGCTGCGCCGGGCTTTTTTGGGTCACGTCCCGACCACCGATCAGAACCCGCCCGGCATTCACCGGCTCCAGCCCCGCAATGATCCGCAAGGTTGTTGATTTGCCGCAGCCGGAGGGTCCCAGCACGGCAGTAAAGGACCCGGCCGGGATTTCCAGACTCAGGTTGTCGAGCGAGACGGTCTGTCCCCAAACCTTGCGCAGGTTTTCCAGGACAACGGATTGGCCACCCTTGGTATCTGCCATCTCAGATACCCTCCGCAGACCGCGCGGCGCGGAGGTCAGACGCGGTGGGCCCGCCGGAACATATGTGCGTGTCGAAATTCATATGAACCCCATAGAGGCTTCATATGAATGTATTGCGACAACCAGACCACCCGCGTCCGACGGCCCTCAGCCCCGGCTGGATCAGACTTCGACCGACACCTTGCCGATCGGATTGGAACAACAGGCCAGAATGTAGCCCGCCTCGATATCATCCTCAGAAATCCCGCCGTTGTGCACCATATGCACCTCGCCCGAGAGTTTTTTGATCTTGCAGGTGCCGCAAACGCCAAAGGTACAGCCCGACGGTATGTTCAGCCCGTTCGCCCGTGCCGCCGACAGGACGGTATCGGTTTCCGCCACTTTGGCCGTCACGCCAGAGGTTTCAAAGGTTATGCTGGCCGAGGTGTCGTCATCAGGCACCACATCGCCATGATCGGGCTGCTCGTCCAGATGCCCGACCGGCGCGTGAAAGCTCTCCTGGTGGTAGCGATCCATGTCGAACCCAAGCCCGGACAGCGCGTTGCGCACCGCTTGCATGAAGGGTTCCGGCCCACAGCAATAGACCTCGCGTTCCAGATAGTCAGGCGCCATCAGGCCCAGCATCAGCTGATTGAACGTCCCCTGATAGCCGGTCCAGGGCCGATAAAGGTCAGGCTCCTCAACCACGAATTTCAAATCCAGCCCTTTGACCCGGCTGGCCATATGTTCCAGCCGTTGCCGAAAGATGATCTCTGACGGGCGTTTGGCGCAGTTCACGAAGACGACGTCGAGGTCGTCGCCTTCGTCCCACATGCAGGTGGTCATCGACATCATCGGCGTGATGCCCGACCCGGCCGAAACAAAAAGGAATTTCTTTGCCGTGCTTTCGGCGTTGGAAAACACCCCCGCGGGCCCCAGCGCCCGGATGCGACTGCCCGGCGCGAGGTTGTCCAGCATCCAGCGGGTGCCGATGCTGTCCACCTGCGCCTTGGCGGTGATGGTGATCGTGCGGGGCCGCGACGGCGAGGACGAGATGGTATAGGTCCGGTGCAACGGCCCGCCCGGCACCGGGATCTCCAGCGTCAGGAACTGGCCGGGATCATAGTCGAACAAGGCCCCGGACAATGCCCGGAAGGTGAACGACGCTGTGTTGTCCATTTCCGGGATGATCGACACGCATTCCAGCAGCTCCTGATCGTTCCAGATCGCACGTTCGCTGTTCTTGACCATAGGCTCTTACTCCGCCGCGACCGCGCTGGGGGCGGCATTCCGGTTCAGGGTTTGCAAATACCAGTCCACGAACTGCAAGACGCCGCTCTCCTGGGTGACGGAGTAAGGTCCCGGCTGGTAGGCAGGCGAATTGATGCCCATCTGGTTGTATTCCACCACCTCGCGGTCCTCGTCATTGGTCGCCAGCCACACTTCGGTCAGGCGTTTCAGGTCGTAGTCGACGCCTTCGACCGCGTCCTTGTGCACCAGCCATTTGGTCGACACCTCGGTTTCCGTCGGGCTGATCGGGGTGACGCGGAACACCAGCGCATGATCGGACAGAAAATGGTTCCAGGTCGTCGGGTAGTGATACTTCAGCAAGGACCCCGCATCCCGAAACGGGATCGTCGAATTTGGCCGGGTCACCGCCACCTTGCCATCCATGGTGTAGCTTTCCCCCGCGCCCAGCAGGGCCGTGCGCACGAACCGCCAGTCGCCACGCTCTGAAATCCGGAACGTCGAGGGCGCACCGACGGCCTCGCAGCGCGCCACATGTTTGGTCAGGATCTCCGACCCTGCGCCCTCATTGTCGTTGCCGATGGCGTTGGGATCTTCGGGAAAGGTCCGGCACAGCGACGGATGGTTGCCGCCACAATGGTAACATTCGCGGTTGTTTTCCCAGACCAGCTTCCAGTTGCCCTTCTCCACGATCGTGCTTTCAAAGGCGACCTTGGAATTTTCCAGATCATGCGGCGCCAGATAGCGCTCCGCAACGGCGGCAAAGGCGTCAAAATCCGGGGCAACCTCGGCGAGACAGATGTAGACCAACCCTTTCAGAACCCGACAATGGACCGGTTTCAACCCATGTTGGCCCGCATCGAAATCCGGCCCCATGTCGCGCGCCCACAGCAGGCGTCCGTCCAACTCGTAGGTCCACTGGTGATAGGGGCAAACCAGCTTTGGGTTGGTGCCCTTCTTGGCCTTGCAGATGATGGAGCCGCGATGACGGCAAGAATTGTGAAAGGCGCGGATCACATCGTCCGCCCCCCGCACGATGATGACGTTGTAGGCCCCGACCACATGGGTCACATAACTGCCCGGCTTGGCCAATTCGCAGGCCGGCACGGCAAACAGCCAGTCCTTGTAGAAAATCTCGCGCAGATCCGTCTGAAACACCTCGGCGTCGGTGTAAAAAGCCTGTGCCAGACCGTGGCCCGGCGTGTGGTTTGCAATCAGCGAGTTGATATTGCTGTTCATTTCCGGCCTCTCCTGCCGCCTGCCCTGCACTGGGGCAGCTAACGGTTGGTTGCTGTTCGGGCCCCGCCAGACTCGCAGCGGCGTCCCAGTTTGCCCGCCAACTGCAAATGGCGGGCCCCTCTTCAGCCTGAGTTGTAGCGAGAATCAAAAACGCGAAACTGCGGTTTGCGACATTGTTTCACTGGTTCAAGACAACGACCGCAAACCGGGCCGAAAAACCGCAAATGAACCCGATGCCACCGCCTTAATTTTGAACATTCGCACCTAAAACCGCCCAGAGATGACGCGTGAGCCGCCCTCAGGGCCCAATGGGGCGCAATTCTGGTCGGCTCACCTCCATGCGCATGACCCAGGGAATATTTTGGGTTGGCAAACGGGGACATACCGGCGATCCTAGGGCCGTAATGCGCGAACCAGATGCGCAAAGGGGAGGAAACTTATGAAGAATATCCTTGGGCTCACCGCCCTCGCGACACTGACATGTGCTTTTGCAGCCGAGGCCATGGCCACCGAATGGAATGTCTCCGTCTGGGGCAAACGCCGGGCCTTTACCGAACATGTCGAAAAACTCGCCGAACTGGTCTCTGAAAAGACCGACGGTGAATTCACCATGAACATCAGCTACGGTGGCCTGTCCAAGAACCGCGAGAACCTCGACGGGATCTCGATCGGCGCCTTTGAGATGGCTCAGTTCTGCGCCGGCTACCACCGCGACAAGAACCGCGTCATCACCGTACTGGAGCTGCCGTTCCTGGGCGTTGCCAACCTGGAAGAAGAAGTCGCCGTCTCATCCGCGGTGTATAACCACCCGGCAGCGACCGATGAAATGGCCCAGTGGAACGCCAAACTTCTGATGACCTCGCCCATGCCGCAGTACAACCTCGTCGGCACCGGCACGCCCCGTGACGAACTCGCCGAGTTCGAAGGCATGCGTGTCCGTGCCACCGGTGGCATCGGCGAAGCCTTCAAGGCCGTTGGCGCGGTCCCGACTTCCGTGACCTCGTCCGAGGCGTATCAGGCAATGGAATCCGGTGTTGTCGACACCGTCGCCTTTGCTCAGCACGCGCACCTGAGCTTTGGCACCATCAACCGGGCCGAGTGGTGGACTGCGAACCTCAACCCCGGCACCGTGAACTGCCCCGTTGTGGTCAATATCGACGCTTATGAAAGCCTGTCTGACGCCGAACGCGAAGCGCTCGACAGCTCGGTTCCCGAGGCGCTGGATCACTATCTTTCCAACTACGGGCAGCTCCTGAAGAAATGGGACGAAGTGCTCGAGGAAAAAGGCGTCGAGAAAGTCGAGCTTTCCGATGAGGTGATCGCTGAATTCCGCGCCAAGGCGGCCGACCCGATCCGCGAAAACTGGATTGCGGAGATGGAATCCCAGGGCCTGCCGGGCCAGGAGCTCTATGACCTCGTTGTAAAAACACTGGCTGACCACCGCGGCGGCAGCTGATCGGATCCGATTGAATACCGGGCCCGGACCTCGCCGTCCGGGCCCGTGTTTTTCATCTGTCTAAAATCAAACCACAATCAAAAAGGACGGGGGCAGGAATGGCAGGCTCATCGACCGTGCTCAGTGACTCCAGCCTGATTTCCAGGCTGGACAGAACCTTGTTACCGATCGAGCGGGCAACGGCGCTCCTCAGTGGACTTGCGGCGTTTTCCCTGATGTTTCTCGCGGCCTATTCGGTGGCGGGCCGACAGCTGGACCGCACCTTTCTGGCGCCCCTGTTCGACAGTATCGGCCTTATGGATGGCCCCCTGCCCGGCTACGTCGACTATATCGAAACGCTGATGCCGCTGATTGCCATCCTCGGCGTGTCCTATGTACAGCGGGAAGGCGGCCATATCCGCATGGATATCCTTGTGGGTCGTTTGCACGGTCGCGCGCTCTGGCTGTTCGAGTTCATCACCGTCCTGTGCATGCTGATCCTCGTGGTCGCGCTGGTCTGGGGGTCCTGGGCACATTTCGACCGGTCCTTCGATTGCGCCCGTCCCTTGTGCTCGCGGGACAGTTCCATCGACATCGGCATACCCATCTGGCCATCCAAGCTGGTGGTCCCCGTTGCGCTGGCCGTGCTTCTGGCCCGCTTGCTGTTGCAGCTCGCCGCCTATGGGCGCGCCTTCGTGCTCAATGTGGCAAGCCCTGCTGCTGTGCCGCTGATCCAATCCGTCGCTGAACAGGCCGCCGCCGAGGCGGAACAACTCAAGGAGGACTCCAAATGAGCGAGATCCAAATCGGTCTTTGGGTCACCGGCGGTATGCTGGTGCTGGTTGTCCTCGGCATGCGGGTGGCCTTTGCCGCCGCGCTGGCCGGGTTTGTCGGCCTTGTCTGGCTGCGCTGGAGCGGTTTTGGCTATGATCCGGCACGGTTCGGCAAGGCGCTGGAGATCAGCGTCAAGATTGCCGGTCAGGTGCCCCACTCAAAGGTCTCCAGTCAGGCGTTGAGCCTGATCCCGACCTTTATCCTCATCGGGTATCTGGCCTATTACGCGAAACTGACCAGCGCCCTTTTTGAAGCGGCCAAGCGCTGGATCGCCTGGGTCCCCGGCGGGCTTGCGGTCTCTACCGTGTTTGCCACCGCCGGCTTTGCCGCGGTGTCCGGCGCATCGGTCGCCACCGCAGCGGTCTTTGCCCGGATCGGCATTCCCGAAATGCTCGCAGCCGGGTACAACAAACGCTTTGCCGCCGGTGTCGTCGCCGCCGGGGGAACGCTGGCGTCGTTGATCCCGCCGTCGGCGATCCTCGTCATCTATGCCATCATCGTGGAACAGGACGTGGGCAAGCTGTTGCTGGCCGGATTCATCCCCGGCGCCTTTTCCGCCGTGATTTACGCTGGGCTGATCGTCGCGATTGCCGTGATTTTCAAATCCGTCGGGCCGCCGGTCACCGGCTTCACCTGGCGCGAACGCCTCGTCTCCCTGCCGCCCGCCCTGCCGATCCTGGCTGTGGTCGTGATCATCATCTTCTTTGTCTACAACCCCTTTGGCGAGGCCTGGGGCACGCCGACCGAGGGCGGCGCCGTCGGCGCGTTCATCGTCTTTGTGGTTGCCTTGCTCCGGGGCATGCGGTTTCGCCAGCTGCTCGACGCGTTGTTGGAAACGGCCAAACTGACGGTGATGATTTTCACGATCATCTGGGGCGTGTTGATCTACGTCCGCTTCCTCGGCTTTGCCGATCTGCCGCATGCGTTTGCCGACTGGATCGCCTCGCTGAATTCGCCGCCAATGGTCATTCTGATCTGCATCTTGTTGGCCTATGCGGTTCTGGGGATGTTCATGGACGCCATCGGCATGCTGCTGCTTACCCTTCCGGTGGTCTATCCCGCTGTCATGGCGCTCAATGGTGGTGAAAATGTCGCGGCTGCGGATTCGGCGTTTGGCATGTCCGGGCCAATGTGCGCGATCTGGTTCGGCATCCTGGTGGTGAAGATGGCGGAATTCTGCCTGATCACGCCCCCAATCGGGCTGAACTGTTTTGTCGTTGCAGGGGTGCGGGATGACCTGTCCGTTCAGGATGTGTTCCGCGGCGTCACGCCGTTTTTCATCGCCGACGCGGCCACGATTGCGCTGCTTGTCGCCTTCCCTGCCATCGTTCTCTGGCTTCCCAGCCTCGCCTGAGGCATGATGAGTGTGCTGGAGAGGTCCGGTCGGGCTTCTCCAGCACCCGCCGTAAAAATCGCGCAAAAAACACCGTTCGGCTACATTTTTAAGAAGAGTGCACACTCTTATTTTGATGCTGAAAGGGGTTCATTAATTCAATTCGACAATTCTTTCCTCTGAAGTCGCCAGTCCAGCGGTGGTAATATCGAAGCGTTATCGATGGTCACCGTTCGGCGGACCACACACCGCTGTGCATGAGTAAAGGTCAAGAAATGTCAAAGATGCAAATTCAGGATTATCCATTGAAAACAGGGGCAAAACCGATGCTCCTGAACGTCCTTTCTATCGATGATGATGAAATGGACCGGATGCGGTTGCTAAAAATCTGTCGCAAGGCGGGGCTGATGGTCGATTTTACCGAAGCTGCCAACCTCGATGAAATGCGCGAATGCCTTGATATCGAAAGCTTCGACCTTGTCTTCATCGACCACAATCTCGGGATGGACACAGGTCTCGATGCGCTTGGCATTCTTCTTGCGCATGAGGAACAGGTCACCGCAATTCCGATCATGCTGACCTCCTCCGTTGACTATCACATCGCGGTCGAGGCGATGCGCCGGGGCTGCGCCGACTATATCGTCAAGGACGAACTGACGGTCGACGCGCTGATCAAATCGGTGACATCCGCCATTGAACGCCGCGCGCTTTACGGGGCGCTGACCGATGCGCGCGCCTCCGAATCTGAATTGAAATCGGTGTTTGAACGGTTCATGGTCAGCTGTGGCCCGGAAATGCGCGAACTGCTGCGGCGCAGCATGATGGGGGTCCGCGCGGTCAAGATGCAAGCGCGGGACGACGATACCGTTGATCCAACCCTGTTGTCGAACCTGTCCATGTTTGAACGCAGCGCCAAAGACCTCGTGGTCTTTATGGACGATCTGGAAAGCGTGGTCGGTGAAGGGCGCCGTCTGACGGTCAACGAATTGCGAAAACGCATCCAATAACGGATCGTCCCCCGGTTGGAGTGTTGCTGAGTATCGCGCGCCAGGTGTTTTTGGGGCGCGGAGTGTGTTCGAGGTAAACTGGGAGCAATTTCGTGCCGCTCACGCAAATGTCCATCAAGTTCAAGGTGGCTCTCGCGGTTTCCTTGGTTCTCGGAGTCTGCTTCAGCCTCTTTTTCACGTTGAATTACCGCGACACAGTGCAACGCATCCGCACCCATGCGGAACAGTTGATCACCGTCAACCACCAGCTTCATGCGACCTATGTCCAGGAAACATTGGTGGCCATGACGCAGGACTCGGAGACGATCGTCGGGTTCCCGCCGATTTCCGGCATCTTTCGCAGCCTTGCTGCCGCAGATCAGGTGGATCCCCTCGATGGATCCACCCTGGATGACTGGCGCGGGCGGCTGGAAACCCTGTTCGCCAGCTTGATCAAGAGCCGCGGGACCTACAGCCAGATCCGCCTGCTGTTACCGCAGAACAACTGGCGCGAATTCGTTCGTGTTGATCGCAATCAGGACGAGGTGCGGATCGTGCCCCGATCCGCGCTACAGCCCAAGGGGCAGGAACCCTATATCCGACGGCTCATCGCGCCGCCGCCGCAGGATTTCCAGTTTTCGAATGTCACCCGCAATCGCGAATTCGGGCGGGTCGCCGGTCCCCCGACCCTGCGCTCGATGAAGCGGATCGAGGCGGCAGACGGAACGCTTTTGGGCGCAATCGTGCTCAACTCCCATATTTCCGAACTGCTGACCCGGCCGCGACCGCCCAACCAGATCGGCCATGTCTACTACGCGATTGAAAACACCGCATCGCCGATTGCCGAAATCGTAACCGCCGACCTGACCTTTCTGTCCCATTCCGAGGGCGCGCCGGACTTTCCGAACTGGATGCAGGTCGCCGATCTCCCGGCGGGTCACCTGATCGCCGACGGGCACGGCCAGGGCCATTTTGTCACCGAAGTCAGGGCAGCCACCTCGGACAAACCCTTCAGCATCAAGATCATCAGCAAGCTCGATATGCAGCCCCTTTTTGCCGAAGCCTGGACCGAGCTGCGGCGCGATCTGCGCAATGCGACGCTCCTGACCATACTGGCCTCCTGCCTCGCCTATGCCTTTACCGCGCGACTTCATGCGCCGCTGGAACAGTTGCTTGGTGAAATCAAAAGCAGCAGCCAGACCCTGCAACCGCTCAGCCGAGATTTTTCCGGCGGGGACGAAGTCTCCGTTCTGGCGCAGAATTTTACCCAGTTGATCAACAGCCTGATCCGGGAAACACAGCGGCTGGACATGATCCTCAAGAACGCCGCCGAGGGGGTCCTGACGCTCCACAGCGATGGGCGGATCGAGGATGCCAACCCCAAGGCCCAGTCCATTTTCGGCCGCGCCGCCGGGGATCTTCTGGGACGCAACCTGATCGACCTGCTGGAGAACGAGGATCAGGTCTCGCTGGCAACCCTGGAGGAGGCCCGCAACCAGGCCGGGCGCGAACCGCTGCGGCGCGAGGTCAGGCTGACCCGTCAGGACGGCACCGATCTGACGGTCCAGGTCGCGTTTCAACACGCCCATCATTCCGATGGTCAGCGGTTCATCGTCATGTTGCGCGACATCACAGCGCGGGTCGCCGCCATGCGGCAGTCCGAGGCGCTGATCAACGCGTTGAAGAAATCCAACGCCGAACTGGACCAATTTGCCTATGTCGCATCGCATGACCTCAAGGCGCCGCTGCGGGTCATCAGCAATGCGGTCTCCTGGCTGGAGGAAGATCTGGAACCCTACCTGAACGATGATACGCGCGAGAGCATGAACCTGCTGCACAGCCGCGCCAAACGGATGGAAGTGCTGTTGAACGATCTGCTACAGCATTCCCGGATCGGGCGTGTGGCCTCGCCCGAAACCCGCGTCTCTGGCAGCACCATGGCCAAAGGATTGCTCCAGCTTCTGGAAATTCCGGACGGCATCGAGATTCAGTTCTCGGACCGGTTCCTGGAGAGCCACATGCGCCAACTTCCGCTCGAAATCATTCTTGTTAACCTAATCGGAAACAGCATCAAGCATCATGACAAGGCCGTCGGCCACATCTCGGTGGATGTTGTGAATCAGGACGATTTTCTGACCTTCCGTGTCGAGGATGACGGACCAGGGATCGAACCTGCCTACCACGAAAGGATTTTCGAAGTGTTCCAGACCCTTCAGTCCCGCGACCAGCTTGAAAGCAGCGGTATGGGCCTGGCCTTCGTCAAGAAGCACATCGACGTGGCAGGGGGCAGCATCAGCGTCATGTCTGACGGCACGCGGGGCACGGTCTTTGAATTCCGTTGGCCCAAGGACCTTGGACAACAGGAGCGGGCCGCATAATGGACAATCTGCATGAGGCGCGCACCAGCAGCGTCGAGATCATCCTGGTCGAAGACGACGATGGTGATGCCAAGGCGATCCGCCGCGCTTTTGTCAAGGCGCGGGTCGCCAATCCGCTCATCCGCTTTCGCAATGGCGTCGACGCACTGGCCTATCTGAAGGGCGAAACAGACACAAAACCGCCACGTCAGTTCGTGGTCATGAGCGATATCAACATGCCGAAAATGTCCGGGATCGAGCTGCTGGAGGAAATCCGGCAGGATCCGCTGCTCAAGCAGACGTTGTTCTTTGTCCTGACCACATCGGACGACGAACGCGACATTTCGGCCGCCTATTTCAACAATGTGGCCGGCTATATCCTGAAATCCCGCGCCGGGGACATGTTCATCGAGCTGATGTCGGTGATGAACAGTTTCTGGCGGTTTGTAGAGCTGCCCATTATTGACGTTCGGAGCCCGCAGGATGGTTGAAAAAAACATACTGATCGTTGACGACGATCTTGGCGATCGCAAACTCATGCGGCGTCATTTTGCCAGTCTTTATCCCTCTGCCACGATCCTGGAGGCCGAGAACGGCGATGCCGCCCTCGCCTTCAGCGGCGAGGAGATCGAGGTCATCTTCCTGGACTATCTTCTGCCGGGGGTGTCCGGTCTGGATCTGTTGTCCAGCTTTTTCCGTCACTGGCCCCGTTCGGTGATCTTTATCATGACCGGTCAGGGCGACGAGGAAATTGCAAAAAGCGCGATTTTGAGCGGCGCTGCCGATTATATCGCGAAATCCTCGATCAATCCCGGCGCCTTGCACCGGATGATTGGCAATGGGCTGCAGGTTGCGCGGATGCGCTGGCGGATCGAAGAACATCAAAAGGAACTTCAGCAGTTCTCGGATGTTCTGGTGCACGACCTGCGCGCGCCGATCCGCGCTATCAAGTTCCTGAGCGACCAAATCCTCGAGGATTTCGAGGCCGGCGAACTGGATGAGGTCAAGCGCGAGTTTGACCTGATGAAGCGTTCCGTCACCAAGATGTCCGACCTCATCGAACGGCTTGCCAGCCACATCAACCCCCATAGCGAAGGGTCGCCGGAAGCCGTCCCCGCAGAAAGTCTGGTGGAATCGGCCTGTATGGCGGTGGCGCAGGATATCGCCAATTCAGATGCCACGATCGAAACCGATCTTCAGGATCTCGATGTGCTGTGCTTCCCACCGGATGTCTCGCAGCTGCTGCAAAACCTGATCGGCAATTCAATCAAGTACCGCAGCGGCTCCCCGCCAAAGATCAATATCAGCGCTCGCACGCTCAGCGATGGGGTGCAGTTCACCATCGCCGACAACGGCATTGGGGTTCCAGACGAGTACCGCGACCGGATTTTTGAACCTTTCAAGCGGTTGCAGCGCAGCAGCGACCTACCCGGAACCGGCTTGGGGCTGGCGACCTGCGCCAAGATCGCCAAACGCCACAATGGCGAAATCTGGTGCGATGCAAATGTCTCTGACGGAACCACAATCCACTTCACCTTGCGGCTGCGGCACAACATTGAATCCCTGACCAAACGGGCCTGACACGGCCCGTGTCAGACCTGTTTGAGCGTGGGTCCCATCCGGGTCAATCCGTCAGGCAGGCCTCGAACTGCGCCCCGGTCTGGGCGAGCAATTCGGTATAGAACTGCGGCCCCGCCGCAATACCAACGCCAATCGGATCGATGACCAGTGCCTTCAGCTCTGTTCCTTTGGTGACCGTTTCAACAAGGCCGGGATCAAACTGCGGCTCGGCAAAGACACATGTCACGCCCGCGTCGGCCACCGCCGTGCGGATCGCTGAAATGCGCGCCACGCTCGGCGTTGTCGCATCGCTCAGAGAGATGGCCCCCAAGGCCCGCAGACCAAAGCTGTTCTCAAAATACTGATAGGCATCGTGAAAGACGACAAATTCGCCCGTGCCACCGGCCAGCGATTTTGTCAGTTCGCGGGTGACCGCATCAATCTCCGCCTGTCCGGCCAGGGCGTTGCTCTGGTAGATTTCGGCATTGGCTGGATCAATGTCAGACAGAGCTTCGGCGATCAGGGCCAGCCAGTGTTTGCCATTCTGTGGCGCCAGCCAGGCATGCGGGTCAACGCCAGAATGATCGTGGTCCGCGTGACCGTGGTCATGATCATCCGGCTCATGGTCATGCGCCTCGTGATCATGGTCGTCGTGACCGTGGTCGTCATGGCCATGTGCGTCATGATCATGGCCCTCGTGATCCTCGTGGCCGTCGTGATCCTGCGCCTTGTCCACCGCAAACAGCACCTCCTGACGGAAATCAAAGGTCAGGGTGCCTGGGGTTTCCAGCAGCTCAATCACCGTCGCATCCGTCGCCAGTTGCCCAAGCGGCCCCTCAAGCCAGGGTTCCAACCCGTGCCCGACCCAGACCACCAGATCCGCCGAGGACAGGGCACGGGCATCCGAGGGGCGCAGGCTGTACCCATGCGGCGACGCGCCCGGTGGCACCAGAACATCCGCCGTGCCAACCCCCTCCATCACCCGCGCAACCAACCCCTGCACCGGTGCAATATCAGTGACAACGCGCGGGGCCTGCGCCAGTGCAGGCAGGGCAACACTGCAAGACAGCAACGCAGACAAAAGGGCGGTACGGGACATATCGGAGGCTCCAGCTAGAGGTGTTATATCATAACGATTTGATGGGTTGATAAACGTCATGTTGTAACATATCAATCCCCAAAACCACCATCCGACCCGAGGAGCCTTCATGGACAGCATCGGCTTTGCGTCACACGACCATACCCGCTGCATTGCCAGCGGTCTGGCCGCCGTAGACCGCTACTGCGCGGAGCGACGGCTCCAGTTCACGCCCGTGCGGCGCCGGGTTCTGGAAATTCTTCTGCAGCGCCATCAGGCCCTTGGCGCCTATGACATTCTGAATGACCTCCGGGAGGAGGGGCTCGGCTCACAGCCGCCGGTCGCCTATCGGGCGCTCGATTTTCTGGTCAAACACGGGTTCGTGCACAAAATCGAACGGCTGAACGCCTTTATCGCCTGCATGCATCCCGGCGAGACCCATACCCCTGTCTTTATGATTTGCCGCCACTGCGACAGCGTGGCCGAGGCGCAGCGCGAACCGATGCAGGGTCAACTGGGCGAAGTCGCGCGCGCGGCCGGTTTCCTGATCGAGCGCACCGTCGTCGAGGCAGAGGGCCTGTGTCCGAAATGTCAGGAGTGACCGCGATGCGGCTGCTTTCGCTCCGTCAGGCCACCATTCGCCACAGCGGTACACCTGCGCTGGAGGGCGTCGATTTTCACATCGACAAAGGCGAGATTGTCACCATCCTGGGCCCCAATGGGTCGGGTAAATCCACCCTTCTGCGCAGCCTGATCGGCGCATTGCCCCTCAGCAGTGGCACATTGGACCGCGCGCCGGGGCTTCGGATCGGCTATGTGCCGCAAAAACTGCATATCGACCCGACGCTGCCGCTGACCGTGCGCCGGTTTCTCAGCCTGCCCAAGCGCATTCCCAATGCCGTCGCCGAAGCGGCGCTGGACGATGTTGGCCTGCCCGATCTGGGCGATCATCCCATGGCCGGGCTGTCGGGTGGACAGTTCCAGCGCGTCCTGCTGGCCCGCGCCCTGTTGATCCGGCCCGATCTCTTGATTCTGGACGAAGCAACCCAAGGGCTGGATCAACCCGGCTCCGCCGCGTTTTACCAGAAGATCGAACAGGTGCGCGCCGACCTGGGCTGCGCAGTGCTGATGGTCAGCCACGAATTGCACGTTGTCATGGCCGCCTCTGATCGGGTGATCTGCCTCAATGGGCATGTCTGCTGCGAGGGCGCCCCGGCGCAGGTCGCCAGCGCACCGGAGTATCAGGCGCTCTTTGGCACCGGCACCCACGGCACGCTGGCGCTGTACCGGCACGAACACGACCACAGCCACGACCATGATCACGGCCCCGGCTGCGATCATGGTCCGGCAGAGCATGGGCACCCCCAGCCATGACCCTATTTGACGACTTTATCGTATTGGCCGCATTGGCTGGTATCGGCGTTGCCATCGCCGCCGCGCCGTTGGGCTGTTTTGTGGTCTGGCGGCGGATGGCCTATTTTGGTGATGCGACCGCCCATGCCTCCATCCTCGGGGTGGCGCTGGCGCTGACCTTTGACACCTCGATCCTGGCTGGCGTGCTGGTCACCGCGTTGTTGATGGCCGGAACCATCAGCGCCCTCAGCGACCGCGGCTATGCGATGGACACGCTGCTTGGGGTGATGGCCCATAGCGCGCTGGCGCTTGGGCTGGTTGCGGTGTCCTTTCTGCGGGATGTGCGCGTCGACCTGATGGCCTATCTGTTTGGTGATATTCTTGCGGTCTCGCTCACGGATATTGCGGTGGTCTGGATCGGGGCGGCGCTGGTGCTGGTCATCCTCTGGTGGCGCTGGTCGTCGCTGCTGACCGCCACGCTCAACCCGGAGCTGGCCCGCGCGTCAGGCATCGCGCCACACCGCGAACAACTGGTGCTGACACTGGCACTGGCCATCGTGGTGGCCGTCGCGATCAAGGTGGTTGGCGTGCTGTTGATCACCGCCATGCTGCTGATCCCCGCCGCCACTGCGCGCACCTTTTCCAACACGCCCGAGCGGATGGCCGTCATGGCCGCTCTGGTTGGGACGCTCTCGGTATTGGGCGGATTGCTGATGTCATTTCGGCTGGATACCCCGACCGGGCCGACGATCGTGGCGATGGGAACGGGGCTGTTTCTCGGGGCCAGCCTGATCACCTTTTTGCGCCGGTCGACGAGCTAGCTTGGACGGAACACGCGGAGCCCAACCACCGGGGCGCCGGTGTCACGCCTCCAATTCCTGCCGCCCTGTCACATCCTTGGCCTCGGCTTCCAGCGCCCATTTGTGCAGGGTCTCCAACAACGCCTGCTTGCGGATTGGTTTGCTCAGAAAATCATCCATGCCAACCGCGCGACAGGCGGTTTCATGGCTCTGCAAGGCATTTGCGGTCAGGGCGATAATCGGCACCCGAGTGGCGCCGATGGCCCCCTCAATGCGGCGGATTTCCTCTGTCGCCTCCAGCCCGTCCTTCACCGGCATCATCATGTCCATCAGCACCAGATCGGGACGCAGCGCCTGATACATGTCAATCGCCTCCTGGCCATTGGTGGCGATGGAAATCTCAACGTTTTCATTGGCCAGCATGCGCGACACAACCACCTGGTTGGTGCGGTTGTCCTCGGCCATCAGCAGGCTCAGCCGCCGTCCGCCCGGCAGGACCTGACCGGATGGGGTCACGGCCGTATCGGCGGCCGCACTTGCCCCCAGGGCCTGGCCCACCACCTGCCGCAACTGATCCGCCCGCACCGGCTTCAACACCTGATGACAGTCGCCGATCTCTGCCAGCATGGTCTGCGACAGGGCTGGATCAACCGAGGACAGCACCACAATCGGCAGCTTTTTGATATTGGGCAGCGCCCGGATGCGCATCGCCAGTTCGTAGCCGTCACAATCCGGCATGTTGAAATCGAGGAACACCAGATCGCACAGCTCCCCGGCGTCTTTCAACTCGTCCAGACGCAGCATCGCCTCCACGGCCGAATCCGCCTCGGTGACCCGCAACCCCCAGGACCGAAGCCGCTCGCCCAGGATCCGGCGGTTCAGTTCCAGATCGTCGACCACCAATGCATGCAGCCCGGCAACCGGCTGATCCGGCGTGAAGGCCAGCGGCGCCCGGTCGCTGATCGGCAGGCTGACCTCGATGGTAAAGACAGATCCGGTCCCCTCTCTGGAGGTCACATGCAGACGCCCTTGCATCAGGTGCAGCAGCCGGGTCGAAATGGCCAACCCCAGCCCGGTGCCCTCGAAACTGCGCGTCGCGGCCCCATCCGCCTGCTCAAAAGCGTGAAAAATCTGGTCGAGTTTCTCTGCCGGGATACCAATGCCGGTATCCGCAACCGAGATCCGAAGCGCCATCTCGTTGCCGACGGCCTGATTGCCGGACACATCAATATGGACCGACCCCTGCGCGGTGAACTTGACCGCGTTGCCCACCACATTGGTAACGATCTGACGGAACCGGCCCGCGTCGCCTTCGTAGAATTCCTGCAGATCCGGATCGTAGCGCAGGGTCAGCTGCACCCATTTCTCTGCCGCCTTGGGCGCCAGCAGCATCACCACTTCCTCAACCACGGTCCGCAGGTTGAAGGTCGACTTGTGCAGCTCCAGCTTGCCCGCCTCAATTTTCGAAAAATTCAGGATATCATTGATGATTGTCAGCAATGCGCTCCCCGATTTCACGATGGTTTCGGCGTACATCTGCTGATCCGGCGTCAGCTCGGTTTCGTGCAGAACTTCGGCCATGCCGATGACCCCGTTCATCGGGGTGCGGATCTCATGGCTCATATTGGCGAGGAATTCGGATTTGGCCCGACTGGCAATCTCGGCCTGCTCGCGCGCCGCTTCCAGCGCCGCTTCGCGTTCGTCCCGCTGGGCCAGGCTGTCTTCCAGCACCGCAACCGAGGCATCCAGCGCCTGATATTCCCGGCTGGCGTACCAGGGCAGTTGGAAATCTTTGGTCTGCCCCCCGGCCACCGCATTGGACATCCGCCCATGCACCACCTGCAGCGGGCTCAGCGCCAGCCGATAGACCAGATACAACATCAGCAGGGACATGGCGACCACGGCAAGGATGGTCCAGGTGATCGACTGACGCACCTTTTCCATCACCATGATCCGACCTTCTTTGGTCGACCATTGCACCACCATGGTCCCAAAGACAAATCCCTCGTATTCGACGGGACGGCGGTACATCACATAGCCTTCGGTGGCTGCGGCAACGGCGTTGGAGGCCTCCGCCACCACTTCGCCCTCGCCGTTTTCAATGTGGATCGACAGGATCTTGGGGTACCGCGTGATCGCCTCCACCAGCCCGGTTTCAAGAACCGGCACATCCTCGACGATGATCGCCTCCAGCAGCAGCCCGCTCAGCAGTGAAACGGTTAGATTGGCCTGTTCGCTCAGCTGGTCGCTGACACGTTGCACCTCATACCGCCGCGCGACTCCGCCGACCGCCACCACAACCAGCAGCGCAGCCAGCGACATCGAAACGATGATCTGTGGCAGGATGCCCGTGCGTTGCAAAAGTCTGTGAAGGGGAACCTTCAAAAGTCGCGGCTCCGTATCATCGCCTGTCGAACAAAATCATAATCGGAATCGGTCCCGGCAAGAAAGCCGTTTTTCGCGACTCGTTTCACCATTTCTTCATTCTTGGACGAAAGCATCACCTGTCGCATCGCGTTGAGAACCCGCGGATCAAGGTCGGCACGCGCCAGCCAGGGTTTGGTGACATTGTCAAAAGACACAAGGCTGCGAATGGGAACGCCCTTGGCAACCAGTTCCTTGAAGGTGCTTTCCTTCAACGCCCCGGCGCTGAATTTGCCGGCTCCGACCGCCTCGCCCACCAGATCGTGACGGCCGAGATATTCAAACCCGTGAAGATCCTGCCCGTCGATGTTCGCTTCCAGCAGGTAGGTTTGCGACAGGTAGCGGCCGATCGTCGACAGCTCGTCGCCAAAGGCAAAGGACAGGCCCGCCAGGTCCTCGACCTGATGGATATCGCTGTCGCGGTGCACCGCGATCACCCCTTTAAAGCGTTTTTCGCCCTTCTTGGATTCCATCGCAATGATCGAAATTCCGGCGTTCTGATCCATCGCGTGGATATAAGAGGCCGGGCCAAATCGCGCAAAATCGACCACACCATTGGCCAGATCCGCGATGCTGCCTTCGTAATCCTTGGAAATTCGCAGACGAATCGTCACCTCTTCGTCCAGCAACGCCTCCATCCGATTCTCCAGGAAGGTCAGGAACGGGCGATATTTGCGCACCGTCGCCGAAGGTTTGTCGGCGGCATAGGTGCCGAAGACCAACTCAATCTCCGCGCGTGCCGGAGATCCAGGGCCAAGCGCCGCCAAAGCCAACAGCGCCCCAAATGCCAAAACTTTGATGAATCTGACGCTTTTTTGGGCCTCACCCACGTCAATTGCTCGTGCCACAGGCATCAAACTCTCCTTTTCGGCCGGATAGATCGCTGGACATAAGAGTTCAGTGCCCACTTCCAACCATTTCAATGTCAAAGATAAGACGAAAACTTGTTGAAAACTAAGGGGTAATTTTTCTCACTTAGCAAAAATTAACCATCTGGAAAGGATTACGACGTTTCTTTGTCAGGACCTCGCAGCCAATGCCGGGGAATTCTTTCCGTTCAGAAGGACACCTAGTGACTACACTAAACACGCCGACTTGTATCACCCGGTCTGTTAAAATTTACTTTTGTTTATCGGTAAGCATGACCTTTTTCCTCACAAACGCTGCGCCCGCGCTGGCTATTCCGTCGCCTGAACTTGTTCTGGGGTCGGTCTCTTCGCTGTCGCAGATACTCGCATTGGTTGTGGCGCTGCTCTCCGGTTTTGGCGCCATGGTCGCCGGTCGGCTGGGGCTGAAACCCGGCACCTTTGGCCAGCGACGCTATCCGGTACGGCTGATCGCCGGCCTTGTGGCCGTGGCCGCGCTGCTGGCGGCGGCAAATCACTGGCAATGGCAGAGCCACAAAACCAAGGAGCTGCAGCGCCTGCAGGCCACGCTGTCCCGACCCGCGCAATTCGACGGCACCACGCTGAAAGATCCCAAGCTGAAGGAAACCAGCTACACCGCGCAGGAAACCCATCCGCAGGGCATCACCACAGCACAGGCCGCCGCGTTGCTGGCCAGCGACGATGTGCGCTTCTTCGACATCCGCGAAACGGCCGAACATGAGATGGGCACCCTGCCCGGCGCCACCCATGTGCGGTTTCCAGATTTTCAACAGTCGGTCCCGGTAGCGCCCGGCGAACGGGTGGTGCTGTTCTGTCACAACGGCAACCGCAGTTCGGAAACCTGCGCAGAGCTGGCCAAGATGGGCATCGATTGCAGCTTTGTCGCCGGCGGTATCGAGAAATGGATCGTGGAATCCCGTCCCTTCTCTGATGCAGAGGTCCAGAGCCTGTCGGACCTGCGCGCCATTCCAGACTATGAAAACAAGTCCCGCCTGCTGAGCACCGACGCCTTTACCAAGATGGTTCAGTCCGGCCCGCTGCAAATCGTGGACACGCGCTATCCGGGGAATTTCGCGGCCGGTCATTTGCCGGGGGCCATCAACATCCCGATCCGCGCCATCACCACGGAGGATCTGCGCAGCCGCATCGCCGCGCTGGAGGACAAGCCGACGGTCGTCGCCTGCTATGACCGGCGCAGCTGTTTCATGGGTCAGGTTCTGGGGCTGGAACTGACCCGCGCCGGTCTGCCCTTTGCCGGTCGATACACGCTGCCGTGGGAATATTTCGTGGCGCCGCCGCCGAAACCCCATGTCAGCGCCTGGCTGGCGGAACAGAACAAGACGGTCTGGACCAAGGCGGTCGCGGCCATCGGCACCGCGCTTCTGTGGGGACACGAACGGGCCCACCTGCTGGTCAGCCTGTTTGTGCTGGCGCTGGTCTCGCGGTTGATGGTGCTGCCGATTGCGCTGAAATCCGAACGCGACCAGATCACCCTGCGGATGCATAAACCCGAACTTCAGGCGGTCAAATCGCGCCTCGCCGCCGACCCGATGCGCAAATCCCGCGCCATCCAGGCCTTTTATGCCAAACACGGGCTGACACCGATGCGCAATCTGACCGCGCTGCTGTTCCTGCCCTTGATGATGCTTGGTCTGCAATCGGCGGAATTCGCCGCAACTGCCATTGCCGAACCCTTTCTCTGGGTGGCAGACCTCGGCGCGCCCGATCCCAGCTATATGGCCGCCCTGCTGACCTCCGCTCTGGGCGGTGTTTATCTGTTCAGCGCCATGGCCCGCGATCGCCGCAGCGCCGTCCTGTGGCTGGGCCTTGGCGTGCCGCTTTTGTTTGTGCTGACCATGGGGCTTTCGACGGCGGGGAATGTCTATCTCAGCATCAGCCTTGCGGGGTTGTTGCTACAGCATTTCTACGTGTCGGGAAAACTCGCCCGCGCCACCGTCACCCTGCGCCATATGGCGCGGCTGCCCCGCGGTGTGGTGACGCTCGACAACACCGCCCAACTGGCCCAGGCGGGCAACAAGGCGCTGCGCCTGTCCCAACTGGCCAACGCCGGCTTTCCAGTGCCCGATGGCATCGTCCTGACCGACCGCTACCTGGCGCAGTTTGAACAGGCCGCCCCGCAGCGACGCCAGCAGATGGCGGCCCGGCTCTGGCGGCAGATTGGTCCGACCCCCTGTGCTGTGCGATCCTCTGCCAGTCAGGAAGACGGCGCCGATCAAAGCTTTGCCGGGGTGTTTGACTCGGTGCTCGACGTGACCGGGCCCACCCTGCCCTCAGCCATCGAAACCGTGCTGGCCTCCTTCGGTTCCGCCCGCGCACAGAGCTATGGCGGAACCGACGACACCGCGCCCCGGAATGTCGCCGGGGCGGGCAATATCCTGATCCAGCACATGATCGAGGCCAGCTATGCCGGGGTGCTCTTTACCCAGGACCCGCAGGCACCCGGCATGATGCTGCTGGAATGGGTTGCGGGCAAGGGCGAGGATCTCGTCTCCGGCCGCGCCACCCCCAAGACGGCGCGGTTCGGGCGCTACAGTTTTGACGCCGCCGCCCATGGTGCCGAGGCCCCGTTTGACGCCCGTGCCCTGCTCGCGTTGGGGCGCCGGATCGAGACCCTGTTTGACGCGCCTCAGGATGTGGAATGGGCCTGGACCGAGGGGCAATTCTACATCCTGCAATCGCGCGACATCACCACCACCACCGTGGGCAGTGCCGAAGATCAGGCCCGCGCCCAGGAATGGCGCCGGCTCTTTGCCACCGTGACCGAGGACAATTGTGACCCGCAGATCACCCTGCTGGAACAAGACGAAATGAGCGAGGTCCTGCCCCGCCCGACCCCGCTGTCCTTCTCTTTGATGTCACAGATCTGGGCCCCCGGCGGCAGTCTCGACCTGGCCTGCCGTGCCTTGCGCCTGCCCTATACGCTGCCAGAAGCGCCAAACGCGCATCTGATCCGGCTGTTCGGCAAAACCTATGTCGATACCCGGCTGAAACAGCAGCTGACGATGGACCTCAGCGGCAATCGGGCGATCCGGCTGAAAAAACAGCTGACACCAACGCTGGACCGCTTCGCGCATGAGGTGCTGCCAGCGCTGAACGACACCGTCGAAGACTGGCGCGCGATCCGGTTCGAGGCCCTGCCCCGCGCCAAGATCCTCGACGCCATTTCCCGGCTGAAACAGGAATTCGTCACCGGCATCTATGTCGAGGCGGAAAAAATCAACCTGCTCTCGGCCTTTGCGATGAAAGAAGCCACCAGCGCCGCGCAGGGGGATCCGGCCCTGCGCAGCCACCTGATGCAGGCGGATCTGCACTACACGCCCGCCAGCCTCCTGGCGCAGTGTCACGGCACCGAGGAAGAGGCCCAGGCCATGGCCTTGCAGCGGATGGGGCACCGGGCGATGTTCGACTACGAACTGTCAACGCCGCGCTATGCCGAGGCACCCAGCCTGTTGTTTTCGCTCATGGAACCAGAGGTCAAACCGCTGCGCCCCTCCGTCATGCCCGCTGACCTGCCGACGGAACTGCGCCAGCTGATCGACACCGCTGTCGCCTATCAGGACCTCAAGGAACGCGCCAAACACGAGGCGATGCGGCTTTTGGCCGAACTGCGCCGCGCGCTGGTGGCGCTTGGGGCAGAGAGCGGCCTGGACGAGCTGGTGTTTCACCTCACCATCGAGGAGCTGTTGCAGGGCGATTGGTCGAAACCGGAGCACCTGCGCCAGATCGCAGACGCCCGCCGCAGCCATGACGCGTTGGCCCGCAAATCGGCGCCCACGCAGACCCAGCTCAGTCTGGCGGATTGCGAACAGCTCTCGGCCGGGTCAATCGGCGCCGCTGCGGACGGCCCCATGCATGGCACCTGCGTCGCCGGCTCCGGTGAGGCAACCGGCCGGGCCTTTCGCGTCGCCGACGAGGCCAGCTTTGGCGAGGCGGCCTTTGTGGGGTTTGCGCCGGGGGACATCATCCTTTGCGACATGGTCAACCCGGCCTGGCTGCCACAGTTGCAACAGGCCGGCGCCGTGGTCAGCGCCGTCGGCGGCTGGCTCAGCCATATGGCCATCGTCGCCCGCGAAAAGGACATCCTGATGCTGGTTGGCGCGACCGGTCTCGACGGGCTTGAACAGGGGGAAACCATCACCGTGACCGACAGCGGCGAGATCCGGCAGCCGCAGGCCGAAGGATCAGAACAGGCCCGCCGCGCCTGACCGCCACATGGTCCGGGCCGCCCCATGTGGCCCGGACATATTTATATCGAGATCAATACGTTATTCGGACCATTCGCCGCCAAGCCGGGTCTGAAGCAGCTGACGCCGGTCGTCTGGATCGCGCGTTGCCGACAGCGCATGCAGCAGCTTTGTATAGGCGGCCTCCACTGTCATGTCGCGCCCGTCGATGGCGCCGGTTTCCGCCAGCATGGCGCCCGCCGCGTAGGTCCCAAGCGAAATCCCGCCCTCGGCGCATTGACTGACCGCCAGCACCGGCACCCCCCGATCCCGTGCCCGGCACAGGGCGGCCCGCAACACCGCGCTTTCGGGCACCGTACCGGAGCCATAACAGCGCAACACGATCCCATCGGCCCGCTCTGCCGCCAATGTCACCAGATCCGTTGCCATGCCCGGCGCGACCGCGACAACCAGCACCGCAAAGGACGGCTCATAGGGCTGAACCCGAAGCGTCGGCGCCACCCGCAGCGGCGCAACATCCGTGGCCGTATCCTTGAAGGCATCAAAGGCCGACGAATGTGATTTACGCACCCGCAACCCGTGCAACTGCGCCCCGGCAAACTGAACCCAGATCCCCGGCCCGAGGGTTTCAACCGCAGCAAACGCCTCTGCCAGGTTACGCGGCCCGTCGCTGCCCACTTCGGTCAGCGGCAACATGGAGCCGGTCAGCACCACCGGGATGTTCAGCCCCTGGAGGCCAAAACCCAGCGCCGCCGCAGTAAAGGCCAGCGTGTCGGTGCCATGGGTCACGATAACGCCGGTGCAATCGACAGCGGCCTCAGCGATTTGGTCCATGATCCAGTTCCAGTCCGCCAGGGTGGCATTGGCGCTGTCGATCAGCGGCTCCGCCACGCGCAGGCGCACATCCGTGCCGATCACGCCCGCCGTCTGCAACCGCGCCAGCTCTGCCTCGACCACGCCCGTTTGCGGCGCAAACCCCGTCGCCGTGCGCCCCATGCCGATGGTGCCGCCGGTGTGGATCACACAGAGACTCATACCAGGGCGCGCCCAATGTGCCTGCGGGCCGCGCCGCTCACAGCCGCAGATCCGACTGGTCGGCGGGCAGGACATATTTCAGGTCGTAGACCAGCCCCTTGGGCGTGGCAAAGGCGCGGATGCCCTCAGCCCCAAGCGCGTGAAACGCCGCATGGCCGACCGCCACGACCACCCCGTCATAGGCCCCCTGCCCCGGCGCGGAGACCAGCTCGATCCCGTATTCCCGCATCGCCTCGTCCGGGTCGGCGCAGGGGTCAAAGACATCCACCGTGACGCCAAATTCCCGCAGCCCCGTGATCACGTCAATCACCCTGGTGTTGCGCAGATCGGGGCAGTTTTCCTTGAATGTCAGCCCCATGACCAGCACCCGCGCATCGACCACCTGCACGCGGCGCTGCAGCATCGCCTTGATCATCTGCTGCGCCACATAGGCCCCCATGCCATCATTGAGCCGCCGCCCCGACAGCAGGATCTCCGGGTGATAGCCCATCTGCTGCGCCTTGTGGGTCAGGTAGTAGGGATCAACGCCGATGCAGTGACCGCCGACAAGACCGGGCCGGAAGTTGAGGAAATTCCACTTGGTGCCGGCCGCCCTCAACACCGCTTCGGTGTCGATGTCCATCCGGTTGAAGATCATCGCCAGCTCGTTGATCAGCGCGATATTGATATCCCGCTGGCTGTTCTCGATCACCTTGGCGGCTTCGGCGACACGAATGCTCTCGGCGCGGTAGGTGCCGGCAGTGACGATCTGGGCATAGAGCGCATCAACCTGCGCGGCCACCTCCGGCGACGACCCGGACGTCACCTTGACGATATCCGGCAACCGCCGCGTCTTGTCACCGGGATTGATCCGTTCGGGGCTGTAGCCGACGCCGAAATCCACATTCATCCGCAGGCCCGACAGGGCCTCCAGCAGCGGCACGCAGTCTTCCTCGGTGGCGCCGGGATACACGGTGGATTCATAGATCACCGTATCGCCGGATTTCAGCACCTGCCCCACGGTACGGGTCGCCGCCAGCAAGGGCCCCAGATCCGGGCGCCGGGTCTGGTCGATGGGCGTCGGCACCGTCACGATATAGGTGGTTGCCTCGGCGATTTCGCCCAGATCACTGGTCAGCCGCAGCCCGCGGGCCTGGGCCAGCTCTGCCGTGTCCAGCTCGCCAGTGCGGTCAAACCCCTGTGACAGCTCCATGATCCGACCGGTGTCGATGTCGAACCCGACAACAGGACGGATCCGGCCAAATTCGACGGCAAGCGGCAGCCCGACATAGCCAAGGCCCAGAATGCAGATTTCACCCGCCATCGGATCGGCCCGCCCGTCAGGCGTGGATTGGGTTGCGGTCATGTCGGCACCTCCTCAGAGATCGGGAGCGTGCGTCCCAAGGTCACCTCTCATAAAACGCCAATGCCGCCGGTTTCAACCAACAGTCACCACTTTGTGGTTATGCATCCTGCGCCGAAACCGCCGCCCTGCGCTGTGCAAAGGTGCAGATCCGGTCCAGCGCGCGGGCCATGTCGGCGTCGTCAATGGTCAGCGCCAGCCGCACCCAGTTGCGCATATGTTCGCCAAAGGACGATCCCGGCATCACCGCCACGCCCGTCTCCTCCAGCAGCGCCCAGGCGAAACTGTCCCCGTCCAGCCCCAGCCCGCTGACATCGACCAGCGCGAACATGCCGGCTTCGGGCCGGTTCACCTTCAGCACCGTTTCCGTCTCCAGCCGGGTGACCATCCCGTCGGCCCGCGCGCCATAGCGCTGTGCCATGCCCGCCGCCACCGACGACCCCGCGCGCACGGCGGCCTCGGTCATATCGGCAATGAAAGGCTGGTTGCCAAACAGCATGGTTTCAGAAACCGGCAGCAAGGCATCCATGAAAGACGTCGGCCCAACCGCCCAGCCACTGCGCATCCCCGGGGCCGCGTGCGACTTGGAGATGGACGACACCGCAATGCAGCGATCCGCCAGCTCCGGCAGGGCCAGCGGCGAGAGGAACTCCGCCCCGTCAAACACCAGCTCCTCATAGACCTCGTCCGAGATCACCCAGATATCATGTGCCCGCGCCAGCGCGGCAATCGCCTCCAGCTCCGCCCGCCGCAGGATCGCGCCGGTCGGATTGTGGGGTGTATTCAACAAGATGGCGCGTGTCTTTGGGGTGATGCGCGCGGCGACATCACCCGCCTGCATGCGAAACCCATGCTCGGCGCGCAGCGGCACCGCGACCATATCGGCGCCCGTCGCCCGGATCACGCCTTCGTAGGTGGCATAAAGCGGATCGCCCACCAGCACCTCGTCGCCGGTCTCCGCCACCCCCTGCATCACCGCAAAAAGCGCGGTCTGGGTGCCGGGAAAGCACAGGATGTTGTCGGGTTCAAAACCCCGTCCGCGCCGGGTGGAATAGACCTCTGCCAGGGCCGCCCGCAGGCCATCCTCGCCACGACCGTTGGAATATTGTGTGCGGCCCGCCTGCAATGCGGTGATCGCTGCCTGCGCCAGTGGTTGCGGCAGCGGCACGTCCGGCTCGCCGATGGTCATCTCGATGATGTCCTCGCCGCGCTCCAACCGCGCCCGCGCGGTCAGGTGCAAATCCCATTTGGCGCCGCCCAGCCCCGCAAGACGTTTGGTAATTGACGTGGTTTTCATCCGCAAAACTCTCTTGATGCCGCAGGTCATGCAGAGCGTCAGGCCGCAGCTGCCCCGTCTTATTATACAACTGTGCGATAAAAAGAAAGCGCCCTTCGCGATGAGGGGGCCGGGTTTATCCGGCGGTGTCCTCAAAGGCGTCCGGCTCCAGTTCCTGCCAGAAGGCGATGATGGCACTGGCATTCAATGCCGACCGCCAGCCGTGCTGCCGGAAATGCTCCCGGTCCAGATCACTGTCGAGCCGGGACAGAAACTGTCGGCGATCCGCGTCTCGTTGGGTGGGGTTTCGCCGCGAAACCAGCGTTTCGACGGTATCAAGGTGACGCGCGCGATCTTTGCGCTCCGCAGTGCGCGCTTCAAAGGCAGCCGCCTCGGCGGCTTTTTCGGCGTCACGACGGGCCCGGGCGGTGTCCAGACGCGCCTGGGCGTCCGGGTCAAGCGGCGGCGTGGCGGCGGAGGGGCTGCTGCCCGGCTCCAGATAATCGCCCTTGATCGCGGCGCGCAGGTAACCGGCGCGGGATTTCACAGCCCCCTGCCCCGCCACATAGTCGAGCTTTTCCTGCACATACTCCGGCCCATGTTCGGTGATCCACTGGCGCGCCAACCGGTCAGAGATCCCCTGCCCGCGCAGCGCCTTGTAAACCGCGAGGTTGCGAACCCCGTCGCTGTCGTCGATCTGGAACATTGCCATCTGCGGGTTCTCGCGGATCAGAAACCGGATCTCGCTCACGGCACGGCCCTTTTTGCGGGTCTGCGGCTCGATGATGATATCAGAGCTTTTGTTGACCTCCGCCACCGCCGGTTTGATGATCTTGGCATTGAGGTGCTTGAACGTCTCGTAATAGGACGACCCATCGACCCCCATCAGCTTGCGAAAAATATCGAGGCTCCACCAACCGGTCGAGCCCGTGCGCACGAAGCGATAACAATTCTCGTAGAGCGCCAGCCCGTGCCCGGAGGTAAAGTTGCGCTGGATCTTGACGTTGATCAGGGCATAGATCTTCGGATCGTGCAGCTTCTGCGCCAGGGCCGGGGAATAGGCGTATTCGCAGACCCCGTTCTTCAACTTGGCAAAGCTCAACAGGGCAGAGACGCCCCATTCCTGATGCCCCTGCTCGTCCAGCATATCCCATTCGGCGACAGTCTCGGCCAGGGCGCGCAAGCTGGCGCGCAGGCTGTCGATGTCGTTGGAATTGTAGCCGACCATCATTGCCAGGGTGCGGGCGTCAATCGTATGACTGCGCGCCGAGGTGAGCGTGTCATAGGCATTCAGCAACAGCACATTGGACAGCTTGCGCTGCAGCAGCGTCAGCTTGCCACTGATGTGAATTGCGGCCACGTTCTTTTTGACCGTTTCGCGACTTAACGCGCCGGTCAGGCGCTCCGCTTTGATTGCCTGCACTGCCATGGAATCAACTGCCTCGTTCTTTTTTGTTTCAGACTGCCACAAAAGGCACCCATGAGACAATCCAATACGGGTTCCTTTCGCCGGTCCTGCGATGCCAACAGCCCGACGTCTCGGCGGCGGTGAAAGGTACCCATCTTCGGGAGATCGCCTTGCAGCCCCCCGCAGGCTGCGAATCGGGACGCCCCCTGCCAGGCGCGCAGACTGCGAGGGCGGCATTTTCAGCGCAGGCTCTAACGGGGCTGTTTCGTGTCTAACTGGGCCTGTAGACTCCTGACAGGGCCGCTCTGGCGCGCTATGGTCCCGTCACGGCACCGTTGCGGATTTGGGCTCCATCCCGAGAATCGGAACCTTTCAGACCGTGTTTTGGTGCCTCTGGTCCTGTATCCGGGTACCTTTGATCCCGCAGACGGGTCCCATTCATCCTGTGAACAGGTCCGCAAACCAGACTATATCATTGATATACAATGTTAATCTGAGCGCAAAGATTCTAAAGACTCTGAAAATACATAAAGGTTTTGCTGCCCGTATTTAACACATTAGAAAGGAAACAGCGGCTCTCAGACCCGTTTCGCCGCGTTCCCGAGGCAATCATGGGAAAAACGCCTCTACTGCGGTTGTTCCGGCCTATGCTTTGACAAAGATGTTCTCTATTCTGTGCTATATAACCAAAAACATAACACACGAACAGAGATCGAGCACCGACATGACATCTCCAACGTTACCTCCCTATTTCAATCTGGACCCGAAGAAAGCAGCCGAGAAACTGCCTGATCCGATCCAGACCACCCGCTTTGCCAAGGCGGCGGCGCTCTGTGGCAAGGGGCGCGAAGACCTGGCCCGGCGCGGCTATGCCCCGGATGGTGAAAAGCGGTTGCGGAAATTTTCGACCTGGGAAATCACCCGCTATCTGATCCCGGTCGCGCCACAGCATCTGCGCCGGGTGCTGAAATCTCACCCGGACTTGCCCCAGGGCGAAGGCGAAGGCGGCTCCAAATGGTTCACGTTGGAAGAGGTGCTGCTGCTGCGGCAGCATTTCGCAAGCGAAGGCGTCTCGACCAAGGAATACCTGCCCTACCGGCCCAAGGGCGCGCCGGCCAAGGTGACGGCGGTGGCCAATTTCAAAGGCGGCGTCGGCAAGACCTCGACCGCGGCGCATCTGGCGATGTCCGCCGCCCTGGATGGCTACAAGGTGCTGGTGATCGATCTGGATTCCCAGGGCTCGATGACCTCGATCCTCGGCGGTCGGGTCGAGGACGAATGGTCCACCATCTTTCCGATGATCGCCAAGGATTACGCCCGGTCGGTGGTGGCGGAAAACGCGGTCCGGGCGGCGGCGGGTGACGCAGAGCTGCCGCTGGATGAAACCCTGAACGAGGCGTTGAAGGTTTCGCCGCGAAACGTCATCCAGAAAACCCACTGGCCCAATATCGACCTGATCGGCGCCCAGCTGAACCTCTATTGGGCTGAATTCCAGATCCCGGTCTGGCGCATGGGGCTGCGCAGTTGGCCGCTTTGGGACGCGCTCAACAATTTCCTGCAGGACGACGGGATCCTGGATGACTATGACATCGTCTTTCTCGACACGCCGCCGGCGCTTGGCTACCTGACCATCAACGCGCTGGCCGCCGCCGATATCCTGCTGGTGCCGCTTGGGGCCTCTTTCCTGGAATTTGACAGCACGGGGCGGTTCTTTGATATGCTCTATTCCACCTTCGCCTCGATCGAAGAAGGCGAAAACGTTGCGCAGCGTGCGGCGGGTTTGCCTGAAATTAAGTTCGAATGGGATGTAGTAAGGGCGCTGATCACGCGCTTTGACGCCAGTCAGCAGACGGATATGGCGAATGTGATCCAGGCCTACTTTGGCGACTTCATGAATGCCTACCGTCAGGATGTCACGGCCCTTGTGGGCCAGGCGGGAGAACAGGTGAATGGCATTTATGAAGCAGATTATCGCGACTTCAACCGCGATACCTACGTACGCGGTCGCGAAACCTTTGACCGGACCTATGCCGAATTCAAAGAATTGCTCATCGGCAGCTGGTGGCGCGACGTCCAGATGGAAGGGGCAGAGTAACATGGCAAAACGCAGACGACTGATCGCCCCCGACGCCGCGGAAATCGAAAAGATCGAGGAAGGTTTCGCCGCGAAACCGGGGATCAACCCTTTTGACGCCGAACCGGCAAGCCCGCTGGCCAGCGCCCCCCCGATTGCCAAGGTCTCAGCCGAGGCGGCGCAGCTACATGGCATGACGACGGTCACCGACCGGGTGGAGCAGGCCCGCGACAAGGCCGATGCCGTGCGCTGGCGCGAGGCGGAGGAGGCCGGGCAGGCCGTGGTCATGGTGCCTTTGGTGCAGATCGACCGGGACCACCTGCGCCGCGACCGGATGCAGATCGAAGAGGAAGAGCTGCAAGAGCTTATTGCCTCGATCCGGGCCAATGGCCTGCGCAGCCCGGTGGAGGTCGTGGCGCTGGACGCCGGTGGCTACGGTCTGGTGTCGGGGTTTCGCAGGCTGGAGGCCTTTGGGCGGCTCAATCGCAGCATGGAGGGGTTCGAGGAGATCCCGGCCTTTCTGCGCAAGGGCACCGAAAGCGCGGCGGCCTATGTTGCCATGGTCGAAGAAAACGAACTGCGCGCCAATCTGTCGCCCTACGAGCGGGGCCGCATCGCGGTGCTGGTGGCGGGGCAGGGGGTGATGGCTTCGGTCGAGGAGGCGGTCGAGGTGCTCTTTGCCGCCGCGTCCAAGGCGAAACGGTCCAAGGTGCGCAGCTTTGCCGCCGTACACGAAGGGCTGGGCGACCTGCTGCACTATCCCAATCAGATGTCGGAGAAGGTCGGGCTGAAGCTGGCAACCGCTCTGCGATCAGGCGGGCAGGGCGCCTTGCGCAAGGCCTTGGCGGCGATCAACCCGGAGGATGCGCGGGCCGAGGCGCGATTGCTGGAGGACGCGTTGAAGGGGCTGGAGCCTGCAGCGAAAGAAAAGACCCGTGGCGGGCGTCCGCGTCAGGTGACGCAACTGCCCACGCGGTCGCTGGCGGGCGGCGGTGACCTCAGCGCCGAGGTTGGGCCGCGGGCCCTGCGGATCGACCTCAGAGGGCGTGATCTGGACGCGGAACAGGCCGATGCATTGCTCAGCCTGATTGCGGGCTATCTCGATCAGGAAGACTAGGACAAAGCCCCGCCCCGGTAATGGGGCGGGGCCGTGCGATCAGTTCAGGACCTTGAATTCGATGCGCCGGTTCTTGGCGCGGTTTTCAAGGGTGTCATTGTCCACCAGCGGCGAGGTCTCGCCATATCCGACCGGGATCAGCCGCGATTGGCTCGCGCCTTTGGTGATGAGGTATTTCGCCACGGCAACAGCCCGCTGGCGGCTCAGCTCCAGGTTCCAGCTGGATTTGCCCCAGGCGTCGGTATGGCCGCCGACCTCGACCTTCATGTCGGGGCAGCGGTTGACCACATCCGCCAGCACATCGAGAAAGCCCTGGGCATCCTGGGTGATTTCTGCGGTGTTCGGCGGAAAGTTCAGGCTGCGGCTTTGCGACAGGATGTCAAAGCGGCCTTCGCATTCATCGCGGCTGAAGGTGCCGGTGGTTTCCAGCGCGGTGCTGCTGCCGGTGGTGGCGGATGCCACGATGGCGGGCGCGGGCGTGACGGCGCGATCACCCTGGCTGCCGTTGCGCTGAAAATACAGATCCAGGCTGACGATGCCAACCGGGGTGATGGTGACATTGGCGGCTTCTTCCAGCTTGGCAAGGCCGCCGAGCAGGTCAAAATCCGCAAGCGACAGGATGATCGGCTGAACGGTTGAAACGTTGACCGTGTTGTTGTCCATCAGGGTGACGGCAACGGGCGCGGTCAGGTTGGTTTCGATCCCGTGCAGGGTCAGCGATACCGACAGGTCAACCGTCTTGCGGGTATGGCTCGGCAGATCGGCGACCAGTTCGGGCGGAATGGTCGCCTTGATCCGGGCCTCGCCATGTTTGAAGGTTTCAAAGAAGAGAAAACGCATGCGAACGTTGCGCAGGTCGATCTTGGTGTCGACCGAATCCATGGCGATGACGATTTCTGCCGCGCCGGTCGGGTCGATTTGTCCGGAAAATGATGCAAATCCACTGTATTCCGCGATTGTTCCTTTTTTGACCGAAAGGAAACCGATGGTGGATTGCCCGGTTTGCAACTGCCAGCCGCCCTCGAACGGATTGGCGGAAACGGTCAGTGGAAAGTATAAAAAAACAAGTAAAATCAAATAGTAAAGTCGTTTCAGCATCCCTCGCCGTCCTTCTGAATATAGCAGTAAGATTCTGCGTCCCCCGCCAGTGTAGCATTTTCAGCCGGTCCAGAAACGGGACCGTTCGCTTGCCTGTGGTATCGAATTGCAAAGACATGTAAATTAGACGTTGAGAGAGTGCGGCTAATATCGGCCTGCACCTGTCGACCAAGCCCGCAAAAACTGGCGTTTGGGGCTATTACAACGAATCGGGATTAAGATTGTGAGACCTGTTCTGAGCAACCTGGCTATCTGGCGCGAACTGATCTGGCGCGGTCTGATGGTGGCGCTCTGCCTGACCCTGTATGCCGGCCTCTCCGTCGGGATGGCCCGTGCCGAGGATCGCATGGCGCTGGTGGTTGGCAATTCGGCCTATGGTGCGGTGACTTCGCTGGACAACCCGGTGCATGACGCCCAGCTCCTGGCGCGCACGCTGGAGGAGCTGGATTTCGAGGTGACGCTGCTGACCGACGCCACCCAGGTCGAGTTGAAACGCGCGATTGCCCAGTTCGGCCGCACCCTGCGGGCCAAGGATGAAAACGCCGTGGGGCTGTTTTACTATGCCGGTCACGGGGTGCAGAGCTTTGGCAACAACTACCTGCTGCCGGTCGACGTGACGCTGAGCGATGCGGCGGATCTGGACCTGGTCGCGGTCGAGGCCCAATCGGTGCTGCGTCAGATGGCTTCGGCCCGCAATGCCACCAATATCGTGATCCTCGATGCCTGCCGCAACAACCCCTTCGTCAGCGTTGCAGAACTGAACGACAATGGCCTGGCCGAGATGCAGGCCCCCACCGGGACCTTCCTGGCCTATGCCACGGCACCGGGGGCGGTGGCGCTGGACGGGGCGGAGGGCAACAGCCCGTTTACCGATGCGCTGGCGCGTGAAATCACCCGTCCGAACGAGCCCATTGAACAGGTGCTGAAACAGGTCCGCCGGTCCGTCATCGACGAGACCAACGGCCGCCAGACCCCCTGGGACAGTTCTTCGCTGGTCAATGATTTTGTCTTCAATCGGGTTGAAAGCACCCTGCTGGCCGGGTCCGATGCCGCAATTGCGGAGCGGGAATTGTGGAGCATGGCGCAATCCAGCCGCGACGTGGTGCAGGTGATGCTGTTCCTGCGCGCCTATGGCAACAGCGCCTTTGCGCCCGAAGCCCGCGCCCTGCTGGAAGAGCTGTCGTACGGGGCCTCCGGCGAGACCTCCCAGCATGCGGCAGGGACAATGACAGACGAGACCGCGATTTTCGAGGTGGCCCATAACGAGCCGGGGACTGCCGCGCTCAAGGCCTATTTGCAGGCCTTTCCCGACGGGCGCTATGTCGAGCTGGCGGAACTGGAACTGGCGGCCCGGCTGGCGGGCGGCGAAGAAGACACCGATCTGGCCGCCGCGCCAAATATCGTGGCCAGCCTGATGGATACGCCGCTGAGCACGCAAATCGAAAGCGGGCCGATCACCTTTGCCAGCAAGCTGGATTCGGAACTGGAACAGGTCAATGGACTGACGCTGGAGGAGCTGGTGACGCAATCACCGATGTTCCCCCCCGTGGCCGGTTTGCCAGAGGAATACTGGCGTGAACAATCCTGCAGCAATTGCCACAACTGGACGCGCGACGCGCTTTGCACCCAGGCCCAGACCTATCTGACGGCGGATTTGCAACGCTCCTTGTCCAAGCAGCATCCCTTTGGCGGTGTTATGAAACAGGCCCTGCGCAGCTGGGCCGCGGGCGACTGCAGCTAGGCGCGCCAGCGCCGCGCCTGTCCCGTGGGGACCAGTCGGCCAGACCGCCAATCTGCCAGACCGGTTTCGGGGTGCCGAGATCCAGCTGAGGGTCTTCTGCTGATGATCTGCTGTTGAGGATCAGGGCGCCTGTGTCGTGACCAGAAAATAGACCCATTCGCCTTTGAAATCCGGATGCCGGCTGCGGGCGGCTGCGACGGCGGCTTTCAGCGCCGCCAGATAGGGCGCGGCAGGTTCCTGCAGCGGGCGGGGCGCGTCGTCGGCAAACAGCGGATGCGAGGCGGCAAAGGCGACCGCGATCTCCTGCCCATAGGGCGGCCCGACGGTGATCATCAGGCCCGGATCCGTGGCCTCTTGCGCGCCGACCCTCAGGCGCGATTTCGGGGCGGCCCGTGACAGCGGCACATGAGTGTTCGGCATCAGGTGCAACACCGCCCCGCCGGCATCGAAGTAATCCACATAGACATAAGCCGGGTAATCCGGCGCGGTCAGGTCAAAGAACAGCTGCTCGCCCCCGGCATAGCTGAGCACCCGCGCGTGGGCATCCTCGCCCACCAGCAGCGGATTGGTGATCTGGTCCGTGCTTTGCGGCAGGCCGACTTCGGAAATTCCCGCCAGTGCGCCGCATTGCGGCTGTGGCAAGAGCCGCATTTCATCTGCAAGAACAATATCCTGACCCATCTCGGCCTGAAGCGCGGCGAGAACGGGGGCGCGCATCGAATTGGCCGGTAAATGGCCTCTCAGCTCCAGCGTCGCGGTATCGGGATCAAAGGAAAGCTGCACCCGCGCGCAGGGCAGGGTGGCGAGCAGCCCGGCCAGACCATCCCGCAGCGCCGCGCCTTCGGTGCCGGGGTCCTGAAACTGGCGAAAGGCGGCCAGCGACTGCGGATCGACCGTCGTGGCGGTTCCGGCGGGAAAGGCCAGATCGGCCCGGATCGAGGCGGGCGTTCCGGAGACCTGCGACAGGGGCGCGGCATGGATCGCCGGGGCGGCATCCGCGAGCGGAGACGTGGGCAGCGCGGCGTCGGGCAGGGCCTCGGTCGGCGCCGCCTCTGGGGGCAGGGCGACGGGAACGGGCGG
>NZ_LPUY01000081.1 GCF_001518015.1 Tritonibacter horizontis | reverse complement strand
CAATCGTGCCGATGTTGACGTGCGGCTTATTACGTTCAAACTTTTCCTTAGCCATTCCTTAGGCGCCCTTTTGAAATTCGGGGGTCGTGATGGACCCGTTTCCTCTGCGCGCGCGGCTTATTGGGTTTACGCGCAAAAATCAAGCGGTTCGTTCTTGACAAATCGGCTATTGGCCGACCGGAGCCGGGGTCTGCGCCTCTGCTGGCGCCCCCGACGCAGGTTGATCCTGTGGGTCGAACCAGCCATTTTCCAGATGTTGCTCCGCCATCCAGATTTCAATCTCGCGCACCGCATTGCGGGCCAGACCTTTCATCTGTTCCTCACGGGTACGGGTATTGCCCGATCCCAGAAGGAAGCTCTCGCCCGAGGTGGTCTCAAACACGGTGAACGTTCGCGGTTCGGCGTTCAGCTTCTTGTTCTGGGCATCATCCCAGACGGTGACCTTGAGGGCCAGAACCGACTTCGGGCTGAGCACCAGCGGCACGCCACCCGGCGCGACAAAGAACCCCTCGACGCTGATGCCAAAGTGATAGAGCTGCGCCCCCTCATAGCGGGAGAACCGCGCCGCGACCTCATTGGTCAGCAGGTCGACCCATTCCTCCGGCGCCACCGCGCGCGACCCCGGCACGGTCTGAACCTTGGGGGCCACCACGATGTTGTGCCCGAGACTGAACGCCCCGAGATCCCGCAACTCGTCTTCGGGGGTGGGGGCGGTACAGGCTGCCACCAGAACACTGAGGGCCACCAGGGCAAACATGCGGATCATGAGGTCTCTCTTGTTATGTGCGATCAATCCAGGCCCGAGGGCCCGATCTGGGTCGTCAAGTGATAAACCGGGACTTTGTCCGGGGTAAACCCGCACAAAGGCGAACCCCCGCGCGGTTGCGCAGGGGCCACATATTCCGGGTCCTGTGGGCAAATTCCTGCCGTTACTTGAACTTGTAGGATTTGGGGAAGCCATGAGGCGGACGTTTCCCGATACCGGCCCGCTTGCCCAGCCATGGGCTGAGGTCGGATTCGGTGCGGGTCTTGCCGCCCCCCATTTCCCATTGCAGACCTTCGTCCCAATTGAAGGTGGTCACATCCGCAAGGCCGCCGTCCAGTTCCAGCGCGCCCTGACGCCCGCGCGCCATATTGTACTTTTGCAACCGCACGCCCTTGCCACGGGTCAGTTCCGGCATTTCCTCGATGGAAAAGACCAGGAACTTGCCATTCTCAGACACCACCGCCACGTGATCGCCCTGTACCGGGATGCAGATCCGGGCGCGTTCGTCATCCTTGACGTTCAGCACCTGTTTGCCGCCACGGGTCTGGGCCACGATTTCCTTTTCCGCGCAGACAAACCCGTTGCCCGCATCCGAGGCCACCAGAAGGCGGCGTTCGGGGTCGTGGATGAACAGATCGACGATCTCCACCTCGTTGGGCAGATCGACCATCAGGCGCAGGGGTTCCCCCATGCCGCGCCCGCCGGGCAGATTGGCCGCCGACAGGGTATAGAACCGCCCGTTCGAGCCGAACGCCAGCAGCCGGTCGGTGGTTTCCGCATGAAACACAAAACGGGGGCCGTCACCGTCCTTGAATTTCAGCTCGCGGGCGAGGTCGATATGCCCGGTCATGGCGCGGATCCAGCCCATCTGGCTGCACACCACGGTGATCGGTTCGCGGTCGATCATGGCCTCGATCGGCACATCTTCGACCTCGCCCGCCTCGGCAAACCGGGTGCGGCGGGCGCCACCGGCGTAGTTCTTGCCGAACTGCTTTTTCGTCTCGCGCAGCTGTTCGGTGATCTTTTTCCACTGCAGCTCTTCTGACGCCAGCAGCTCGGCCAGACCGTCGTGCTCCGCCCGCAGCGCGTCGCGCTCGCGGGTCAGCTCGATCTCTTCCAGCTTGCGCAAACTGCGCAGACGCATGTTCAGGATCGCTTCGGACTGAACCTCGGTCAATTCGCCCGCCCCTGCCGCCGGGGTGACATAGTCTTTCTCGTCCAGCGCGCGCGGGTGTTCCTTGTCCCAGTCCTCGCGCATCAGCGCCGCCTTGGGATCATCGTCATAGCGGATGATGTCGATCACCCGGTCGAGGTTCAGGAATGCAATGATGAACCCGTCGAGCACCTCCAGCCGGTGGTCGATCTTGGCCATCCGGTGGCGCGCGCGCCGCCCGAGCACATCCCGGCGATGATCGAGAAAGGCGCGCAGCACCTCTTTCATCGAACAGACCTTGGGCGTGACCCCGTCGATCAGCACGTTCATATTGAGCGAGAACCGCACCTCCAGGTCAGAGTTGCGATACATCAGCCCCATCAGCAGGTCCGGGTCCACATTCTTGGACTTCGGCTCCAGGATGACGCGAATGTCTTCCGCGCTCTCGTCGCGCACATCAGCGAGGATCGGGACTTTCTTGGTCTGGATCAGCTCTGCGATCTTTTCGATCAGCTTGGATTTCTGCACCTGATAGGGGATCTCGGTGACAACGATCTGCCACTGACCGCGCCCCAGGTCTTCGATCTCGTAGGTTGCGCGCAGCCGAAACGATCCACGCCCGGTGCGATAGGCCTGTGCGATGTTTTCTGGTGGTTCGACGATCACGCCGCCGGTCGGGAAATCCGGGCCCGGCACATATTGCAGCAACGTGTCATCGCCCGCGTTGGGCGATTTGATCAGGTGAATACAGGCGTCGATCAGCTCGGCAATGTTATGCGGCGGGATATTGGTCGCCATGCCGACCGCAATGCCCGATGACCCGTTCGCGAGGATATTGGGAAAGGTCGCCGGCAGAACACTGGGTTCCTGCAGACGGCCATCATAATTGTCGCGGAAATCAACCGCGTCTTCGGCCAGACCTTCCAGCATCGCCTCGGCGATGAAGGTCATGCGCGCTTCGGTATAACGCGAGGCCGCCGGGTTATCGCCGTCGATATTGCCAAAGTTGCCCTGACCGTCGACCAGCGGATAGCGCACCGCGAAATCCTGCGCCAGTCGCGCCATCGCGTCATAGATCGCCGCGTCACCGTGGGGGTGGAAATCCCCCATCGTGTCGCCAGAGATCTTGGCGGATTTCAAAAATCCACCGGTCGAGGACAGCCGCAGCCTGCTCATCGCATAGAGAATACGCCGGTGCACCGGCTTCAGCCCATCGCGCGCATCCGGCAGGGCGCGATGCATGATCGTGCTCAGCGCATAGGTCAGATACCGTTCGCCAATCGCACGGCGCAGCGGTTCGAGAATCTCGCCTTGTTGCGGCGCGTCGGGGGGAGTGGGGTCATCTACCAATTCGGTCATGAAATCCTGATACTGTGCACCTCGTCGGGCGGCAAGCGGCCTTCACGCCTTTTCATTCGATGAGATTTCCGCCGTGGCCATGCTGCCCCTGTTTTCACGCCCGCCACCGCTGTCACTTCGATCCTCGGGGGAGGAAATCGCCGTCTCTCCCCTCGGTTTATGTTAATATTCCAGAGTAATGATCTCGCGACAGGCGATTCCCGCCGGATCGTTGCGTGGAACACTTGTTGTACAATGCGCGTTCCAGTTCCAACGCGCGCCGGGTTGGCCTGTCGGGATGTGTTTATGTCGCGGGCCATTTGGTGTCGCCCGGCGGTTTCGATTTTGAACTGACGAGATCTTGATTGTAAGGAGTGCGCGTGATGTCGCGGTTGGTCATAGTGTCTTTTGCGGGTCTGGCGCTGGCGTTTTATGAATTGAGCGGTGGGGCGGATTTCACGCCTCCCAGCCCGCCGAAACCCCCTCTTGTGGCCAGTGGCCTGCCGCCAGCCGGAACCGCCCCGCGCATGGAAATCCGCCCCGCGGAAACACAGGCCGACACCCCGGTTCTGGCCCGGTTTCAACCCGCCACCGCCGCCCCCGCCACCACAGGATTTCCGCGAAATCCGCGCCTCCCGCGCCAATGTCCGTCTTGG
>NZ_LPUY01000080.1 GCF_001518015.1 Tritonibacter horizontis | reverse complement strand
CTTCGAGCCCGCGCCGCGCCGGTCGCGTCAGGCGCAGCCTGAGGCGAAACCCCAGCCCCGTTCCGTAAAAAGCGCCCCCCTCTCGACCAGCTGGCGGCATCTGCATGAAGTTTGGCACCAATTGGTTTTGATCCCGGCGCCAGCCTCCCTACCTATTGAAAGGTCACAGGACGGCCGCGCGCGTCTGACCCGCCACCAACCGTCCCACCGACCTGCAAGGCACGGGCCCCCAAAGCGGAGGGGTCGCCACTCAACAGGAGACGTCAGCGATGCGCTATACACTGAAAATCAATGGTGAGACCAAGACGGTCGATGCCGAACCGGGAACGCCCCTCCTCTGGGTGATCCGCGATGACCTCAAGATGACGGGCACCAAGTTCGGCTGCGGCGTCGCCTCCTGCGGGGCCTGCACCGTGCATCTGGACCGCGAACCCGTGCGCTCCTGCCAGACCTATATCGACGACATCGAAGGGGCCGAGATCACCACGATCGAGGCCATGCAGGACGACAAGATCGGCGCCGCTGTCCAACAGGCCTGGATGGAGCTGGACGTGGTGCAATGCGGCTATTGCCAGTCGGGCCAGATCATGTCCGCCGTCGGCCTGCTGCGCGACACGCCAAAGCCCACAGCCGACGAGGTCGACAGCTACATGTGGGGCAACGCCTGCCGCTGCGCCACCTATCAACGCATCCGCGCCGCCGTCTTGCGCGCATCCGAAATCATGGAGGCCTGAAGCCATGTCCCTGACCACATCCCGCCGCGGGTTCCTGACCTCCGCCGCCGCCGCAGGCACCGTCCTGTTCATCGGGGTCAACGCCCGTGGCGCCCTCGCCGCCAGCCCCTCTGCCGAGGCCATGCTGACCCCATTTGTCAAGATCGACGAGACCGGCAAGGTCTTTGCCATCATCAAACACTTTGAAATGGGCCAGGGCCCCAGCACCGGTCTCAGCACCATCATCGCCGAAGAAGTCGGGGTCACGATGGCGCAGATCGGTTTTGAATTCGCGCCCTCCGATCCGCAGCTTTACAACAACCTGTTCTTTGGCCCCTTCCAGGGCACCGGCGGCTCCACCGCCATCGCCAACTCCTGGCAGCAGTACCGCACCGCAGGGGCCACCGCCCGCCAGATGCTGGTCGAGGCCGCGGCCGAGGCCTGGGCGGTTGATGCCGGCACCCTCGACATTGTTGACGGCCAGGTCACCGGGGCCGGCCAGAGCGCCCCGCTGGGCGCGTTCGTCGCCGCAGCCGCCCGCCGCACGGTGCCGGAAAACCCGCCCCTGCGCGACCCCGCACAGTGGAAGATCATCGGCAATCCGGCCACCCGCCGGCTGGACAGCCCCGACAAGGTCAATGGCACCGCGATGTTCGCCATGGATGTGCAGCTGCCCAACCAGATGGTGGTGATGATCAAACGCACGCCCCAGCGTGGCGGCCTGGTCACCAGCTTTGACGACAGCGCCGCGCAGGAGATCAAGGGCTTTCTCATGGCGCAGACCCTGCCGACCCGGCATGGCGTTGCGGTCTATGCGGAAAACACCTGGGCCGCGATCCAGGCCCGCGAGGCGCTGGAGGTCGACTGGGACATGTCAGCCGCCGAATCCCGCTCCAGCCAGGAGATCCGGGACGAGATCATGACCGCCCTCAACACCGAGCCGACCTATAACGTCAACAAAGCCGACCGCGCCGCGGTGAAGGCCACGGTGGATGGGGCCGACACGGTGCTGGAGAAGACCTTCTACTTCCCGCTCCTGGCCCATGCGCCGATGGAACCGCTGAACTGCACCATCGAACAGACGGCCGAGGGGGACATCGTGCTGCACGACGGGGCACAGATGCCGACGGGGCCGCATATGGCCTATCAGCAGATCTTTGGCCTTCCGGCAGAAAAGATCCGGATCAACACCATGCTGGCGGGGGGCTCCTTCGGGCGGCGCGCGACCCCGGATGCGGATTACCAGGTCGAGGCGGCGCTGGCCTTTGTGATGACCGACCGCGCCCGGCCGGTGAAACTGGTCTGGACCCGCGAGGACGACATTCGCGGCGGCTACTACCGCCCCGCCACCGGCCACAAGGTCCGCGTGGGTCTTGACCAAAGCGGCAAGATCGTCGGCTGGGACCATCAGGTCGCGGGACAGTCCATCGCCAAAGGCACCCCGTTCGAGCCGATGATGGTGCATGACGGCATCGACCATTCCACCGTCGAGGGCATCGCCGACAGCCCCTACAGCATTCCCGGCATGTCGCTGGGGCTGACCGATACGCAAAAGGCGACCTCGGTGCTCTGGTGGCGGTCGGTGGGTCACACCCATACCGCCTATGTGATGGAAACCATGATGGATCTGGTGGCCCGCGCCGCCGGGCAGGATCCGGTCGCGTTCCGCCTAGCCCATCTGGCCGACGGCACTGAGGATCAGGCCCGCAAGGCCGGTGTTCTGAAGCTTGCCGCCGAAAAGGCCAACTGGGGCCGTGCGCCCGCAGGCCACACCCAGGGCATCGCGGTGCATAAATCCTTCGGCTCTTATGTCGCCGAGGTGGTGGAGATTTCCGGCACCCCGGAGGATGGCATCGTCATCGAAAAAGTCACCGCCGCGGTTGATTGCGGCATCGCCATCAACCCGGATGTGATCAAGGCCCAGGTCGAAGGCGGCATCGGCTATGGCATCGGTCACGCCATGCGCGACCAGATCACCCTGGACGGTGGGGCCGTGGAACAGTCGAACTTCCCCGACTACGAACCGCTGCGGATCTCTGACATCAAGGAGATCGAGACCCATATCGTCGCCTCCACCATCGCCCCCACCGGCATCGGCGAGCCCGGCACCCCGCCCTCGGCCCCGGCGCTGGCCAATGCGCTCGCGGCGCTGTCGGACGGCGCGGATCTGGTGGCAGAGCTTCCCATGGCCGAGGCCGGCGTCTATTTCGCCTGATCCCGCCGGACCTGCACGATCCAACAAGGGGCGCCTCCGGGTGCCCCTTGTTTTTGGCCGCAAACCGCATCCGGCAGGCCGGGTGAGGCCCCCCGAAACAAAGTCTTGACCTCAACCCCGGTTGAGCCGCGACAACGGGGGACAGACCTTTTGCCAACCGGAGACCCCACCCATGCGAATTTTTCTTCTTGGCGCCACCGGCTCCATCGGCTGCGCCATCCTGCGCGATCTGCTTGCTGCAGGTCACGACGTCACCGGCCTGTGCCGCTCTGACACGGCCGCCCGCTTTGTGTCCGACCTTGGCGCCAGTGTCCAACGCGGCGACATGCGCCGACCCGATGACTGGGCGCAGGCCCTGGAGGCACAGGACGCCGTCATCCAGGCCGCAGCCACATTTGATGCCGATATGGCACGGGCCGACCGCATCGTTGTGGACACGATCCGCACTGCCGCCGCGCGACGGGCCCGGCCCCTGCGGCTGATCTATACCGGGGGCTGCTGGCTCTATGGCGACACCGGTGACCGGATTGCCGACGAGACCACCCCCTTTGCCCCCCTGCCCGCCTTTGCCTGGATGCTGGACCACGCGGCCCTGTTGCGCGACGCCGCGGCCCTGTCGGTGGCCGTGATCCATCCCGGCATGGTCTATCACACGACGGGGGGCGTCTTTGACCGCATGCTGGCCGACATCGACGCCGACCGCCCGATCGAAATCTGGGGCAACCCGGAGACCCGCTGGCCGCTGGTGCACCGCGATGACCTTGCCGTCGCCTATCGTCTGCTTGTCGAGCAGCCCGAATTATGTGGCGACTTCAACGCCGTGGCCGAAACCGGCGTGCCGGTGGGCCAGATCGCCGCCACCCTGGCCCGGGCGCGGGGGCACGACGGGCGCCTGTTCTGCCCCCCGCGCCAAGATGTTCTGTCCCGCGCGGGGCACTGGGCGTTGGGGCCGATGCTGGACCAGCAACTCAGCGCTGCCCGCCTGCAAACGGCCACCGGCTGGCGCCCGTCCAGACCCTTGCTGACAGACAGCTTCCCACCGCTGGTCCCGGGATGAGCCGTTGCCAACCCAGCGTACGGCGGCTTTGCCAATTGGAGGTAATAATTAATAAAATCAATATATTATATCAGATCTACTGACCTATTGTTTCGCGCGCGAAACATTGGGTCAGAAAGGCTGACCTATCGGGTCCGGCAAATTCACTTGCTCCCGCTCGGCCTGGGGTGCTAGCTTTTTTCTCGACGTCCTTTCCCTTCAGCTCTTTCGGGTGGAGCCCGCAATGCAGCGTGTCATGATCCTCGGCCAGCCGGGCTCGGGCAAATCGACCCTGGCCCGTAAACTTGGCGCCCGCACCGGATTGCCGGTGGTGCATATAGATCATATTCACTGGATGCCCGGATGGCGCGAACGTGCACGCCAGGAGAAAACCCGGCTTTGTGCAGAGGTCCACGCCCGACCGACCTGGATTTTCGAAGGCGGCCATTCCGCCAGCTGGCCCGAACGTCTGCGCCGCGCGGATACGGTGATCTGGCTTGATGTGCCGCTTGGGTTGCGGTTCTGGCGGGTGATCCGGCGCTCGCTGGTCTATTGGGGGCGCAGCCGTCCCGATATGCCCGATGGCTGCCCGGAGCAATTCAGTCTCGGGTTTTACCGCTACATCTGGCGCAGTCGGCATCGCTCGCGCCGGGCCATGGCCGATCTGCTGGCAGCGGCCGCCCCATCGAAACAGGTCTATGTCCTGCGCACCCTGAGGGACGTCCGGGCCTTTCTCGAGACCGCCGGCCCCTCGGCGCCCGCAGTCCGGCCCGCCCCCTCCCCCGTCGCCCAGTCCGCTGGTCAGTCCGCTGGTCCGTCCGCGGGGCCGTCCGCCAATCAGTCCGCGACACATCCCGCAACACAGTCCCGGCCTGCGACCGATCCGCATCTGCTGGAAGACGCCGGCACCACATGAGCCTTGCCTTCCTGCATACCGCAGAGCTGCACCGCGCGACCTTCGACCGTCTTGTGGCTGAGGCGGGCTATCGCGGCCCGGTGCAACAGCTGGTCCGCCCCGACCTCCTGGCGCGCGCGCGCCGCCACGGGCTGGCAACGGTTGCACCTGAGACCACCGCGCTGTTGCGGGACCTTGCTGCCGGGCATCGCGCCGTTGTCTGCACCTGTTCCACCCTCGGCCCGCTGGTGGATCAATGCGCTGGTGACCTGCCCCATGTTCTGCGCATCGACCGTCCCCTGATGGAGACCGCGCTGACCTTTGCCCCGGACATTCTGGTGGCCTTTTGCCTCCAATCCACCCGCGCGCCGACCCTGGCGCTGCTGACGGAGGTCGCGCAGGCACAGGCCACGCCCATTGCGCCGCGCCCGGTGTTTTGCGCCGACGCCTGGCCCCAGTTCGAGGCCGGCGACATGGCGGGCTATGCGACGGAAATTGCCCGCGCCATCGATGCGGAGATCGCCGCCAACGGGCGACCGGCCTGCCTGCTGCTGGCCCAGGCGTCGATGCAGGGTGCCGCGCCGCAGCTGCAGGGCTTTGATCTGCCGATCCTGACCTCGCCGCCGCTGGTCACCGCCCGCGCCATCGCCCTGACCCGCGCGCAGCCGGTGTCCGTCTCAGGGTAGACTATTCGTCCGGGTCAATTTTCCGGGTCAGTTGTCTGGGTCAGTTGTCTGGGTAAATGTTCTGGGCAAATTGCGCAGGCTGCAGGAGCGGCAGCGCCCCTCCTGCATGGATCATCCGAGCGCGATCCGCTCAGTAGTCCGACACCAACAGATGCGCAGGCGCGACGTCTTCCTCGATCTGGCTGAACCGGCCGATCTTCATCTCAAAAACATTGTCCGTCCGGTCGTCGTTCACCGTCGAGACCTCACCGATCAGGCAATCGCCCCCCTCGGCCCAGAAGGCGTGCCAGATCCCCGGCATCAGGGTTACGCTTTCACCGGGTTCCAGCCGCAGCTTTCCCCCCGCCGGCAGGGTGCGGGCAAGCCCGTCGGTCGGCACCGTCACCTCCGCCTCTCGATCAATGCCACCGGCGGGATCCGGGGCAAACAGCTCGATCACCAGCGTGCCACCGCCACGGTTGATGATGTCCTCGGCCTTGATGTTGTGGCGATGCATCGGCGACAGCTGGTCGCGGCGCGAGATCATGATTTTCTCGGCGTAGAGCATGCCGCGACCGCTGGTCAGATCCTCGTGGCTGCCATTGCGGGCGGTGAACAGGAACAAACCCATTTCGTCAAAGCGCCCCTGACCGTAGTCGGTGATGTCCCACCCGAGGCCCCGCGCACGCACCTCGGCGGCCTCGGGCGCGCGCATCTGGTCCGGTGTCCAATGGGCAAAGGGCGGCAGATGCACCCCGTGCCCCTTCATGAAGGACCAGCTCTGGTCCAGGATCTCATTCACGGCCGAACGTTTCAAAATCAGATCTCCTTCGTGTCGAAATGCGGCGCAAGCGCGGTCGCGGACCGGCTGGCCGATTGTGGTTTCAAATCTCGCGCCCGCGCCGCCCTCTGTCGAGGGCCGCGCTCAGGCTGCTGCGGCCTGGCCGGACCAGATCAGATCGGCCGGCAGTCTGGCCGCATCAATGCGCGCCGCATTGGCCAGATCATTGCCCCGCGCCCGCGCCTCGGCGGCGCTGCGATCCAGACCATGGGCGCACCACCGCGCGACCAGCCGGGTCTCCAGCTCTGCCATGGGAATGTCGAGACGGATCGACAGGTCCCACAGGGCCGCCAGATCCCGCCAGCCCGTTTCGTCGAACAACAGATAGTTGCCCTCGATGATCACGACCCGGCACGCCGGGTCGACCGCGCCGGCGCCCGCAATCGCCAGATCCCGCGCCCGGTCGAACTGCGGATAGATCACCTGTTCCTCGGTTCGCAGCGCCCGGCAAAGCCGCGCGAACCCACCCAGGTCAAAGCTCTCCGGTGCGCCCTTGCGTGCCAGCAGCCCGCGCTCGGCCAACAGGGCGTTGTCCAGGTGGAACCCGTCCATCGGCACCACGGTGGCGGGCAGCCCTTGCGCGGTCAGCGCGGCCGCCAGCGGCACCGACAGGGTCGATTTACCGCTGCCCGGCGCCCCCGAAAGGGCCACCAGACGCCGCCCCGGCGCGGCGAGGTCGAGCCGGTCAAGAACCGCCGCGCAGAGGGGCGCAATCGTCCCCCCTGTCATGCGGCGTTCAGCGCCGGATCGGGGTCCTTTGCCCCGGTCATATAGGCGACGGCATCCGACATCTCGTGCTGTTTCGGGTCGATCACGCACAGACGTTTGCCCAGACGATGCACATGGATGCGGTCCGCGACCTCAAAAACATGCGGCATGTTGTGGCTGATCAGGATGATCGGAATGCCACGCGACCGCACGTCCTGGATCAGCTCCAGCACCCGGCGGCTTTCCTTGACGCCAAGCGCGGCGGTCGGCTCGTCCAGGATGATCACCTTGGAGCCAAAGGCCGCCGCACGGGCCACGGCAACGCCCTGACGTTGACCGCCGGACAGGGTTTCCACCGCCTGGTTGATGTTCTGGATCGTCATCAGCCCCAGTTCATTGAGCTTTTCACGCGCCATCGCCTCCATCCGGGCGCGGTCGAGCTGGCGCAGGATCTGGCCGCGCCAGCCCGGTTTGCGCAGCTCGCGCCCCATGAACATATTGTCGGCAATCGACAGCGCCGGCGACATGGCGAGGGTCTGGTACACGGTCTCGATCCCGGCCTCCCGCGCGTCTATCGGCGATTGGAAGCGGATCGGTTTGCCGTCCAGCTCCACCGTGCCCTCGTCCGGGATCACCGCGCCGGAGAGCGCCTTGATCAGGGTAGATTTGCCCGCCCCGTTGTCGCCGATCACCGCCAGGATTTCACCCGGCATCAGTTCGAAATCGCAATGGTCCAGCGCCGTCACGCGGCCATACCGCTTGACCAGATTGCGCGCTTTCAGGATGGGTTGGGTCATACCGATACCTTTCTGATCCACTGGTCCACGGCGACGGCGGCGATGATCAGCGCACCGATGAGGAGATAGGTCCATTGCGCATCCGCCCCGAGCAGGCGCAGTCCAAGGGTAAAGACCCCCACGATCAGCGCCCCAAAGAAGGTGCCAAGCACAGAGCCGCGCCCGCCAAAGAGCGAGATGCCCCCGATCACCACCGCTGTGATCGATTCAATATTGGCCAGCTGGCCGGAGGTGGGCGAGACGGAACCGATCCGCCCGATCAGGGCCCATCCGGCAAAAGCGCAGATCAGGCCTGACAGCATATAGACTGAAATCAACACCTTGTCGGTGTTGACACCTGACAACTCTGCCGCGTCCTTGTCATCGCCCACCGCATAGACATGTCGCCCCCAGGCGGTGTGACGCAGCACATAGGCCAGGAACACCACCAGCAGGACCATGAAGATCACCCCATAGGTAAAGACGGCCCCGCCGATTTTGAATTTCTCGCCAAAGAACTGCAGCAGCGGCGCTTCGGCGGCGATGTCCTGGCTGCGGATGGTTTCATTGGCGGAATAGAGGAAGTTGCCCGCGAGCACGATCTGCCACATGCCCAGCGTCACGATAAAGGGCGGCAGTTTCATCCGCGCCACCAACCAGCCATTCACAAAGCCGCAGGCGGTGCCGCAGATCAGCCCGCAGGTCACGCCGATGGCAGGCGGCAGGCCGTAGCGAAAGGTAAACTGCCCCATCACCACCGAAGACAGCACCATGATGGCGCCGACCGACAGGTCGATGCCGGCGGTCAGGATCACCAGCGATTGGGCGCAGGCCACGATACCGACGATGCCAACCTGTTGCAGGATCAGCGTCAGCGCGAAGGGCGAGAAGAATTTCGACCCCAGCAACAGGCCAAAAATCACGACGGACAGGATCAAAACGATCAGCGGCACCAGCGAGGGGGTGACGTGCAGCGCGTGCTGGAGCCGCTGGATAAAACTCTGGTGGCCCTGATCGAACTCGGCCACCTGGTCCGGGCTGGATGCCGCCGCGGCCTCGTAGCTCTGTGGGGTAGACATGACGCTTCTCCAAATCGCCCGCCTTGCGCGGGGATGGTCTGTTTTTTCAAAGGTTGGCGTGGGAGTGCGAAGGGGCGGCCCAATGGTCCGCCCCCCGCTACAACACTGGATCAGACGGTGCGGTGCCCGGCCTTAGCCCCAGCAGAGGTTGGTGCCCTCGGTGGTGTCGATGCTGTCCACACCCTCGACCGGTTTGTCGGTCACCAATGCCACGCCGGTGTCAAAGAAATCCTTGCCCGGTGTTGCTTCCGGCTTCACGCCTTCATCGGCCCATTTCTTGATCGCCTCGACACCCAGTGACGCCATCAGCAGCGGGTATTGCTGCGAGGTCGCGCCAATGACGCCGTCCTTGACGTTCTGGACACCGGGGCAGCCGCCATCGACTGACACGATCAGCACATCGTTTTCGCGCCCGAAGGATTTCAGCGCCTCATAAGCACCGGCCGCGGCAGGTTCGTTGATGGTATAGACCACGTTGATCATCGGGTCCTTGGCCAGCAGGTTTTCCATCGCCTTGCGGCCGCCTTCTTCGTTGCCGGCGGTGACATCATTGCCGACGATACGCGGGTCGTCCTCGTCCCCCCATTTGTTGGGATCGCCGAGTTCGATGCCAAAGCCCTTGAGGAAGCCCTGATCGCGCAGCACTCCAACGGTCGGCTGGCTGACGCCGAGGTCAAGCATGGCGATCTTGGCATTTGCCGCCTCCTCCCCCAGCGCCGCCGCAGCCCATTGGCCGATCAGCTCGCCGGCCAGAAAGTTGTCGGTGGCAAAGGTGGCATCCGCCGCATCAATGGGGCTGAGGGGCGTGTCGAGCGCGATCACCACCAGCCCTGCATCCCGCGCCTGCTGCACCGCAGGCACGATGGAGGACGTGTCGGAGGCGGTCAGCAGGATGCCCTTTGCCCCGTCCGCGATACAGGTCTCGATCGCCGCAACCTGTGTTTCATGGTCGCCGTCAATCTTGCCGGCAAAGGTCTTGAGCTCCATGCCCAGTTCCTCGGCCTTGGCGGTGGCGCCTTCTTTCATCTTTACAAAAAAAGGATTGGTGTCGGTCTTGGTGATCAGGCAAGCGGTCACGGTCTCGTCGGCCTGGGCCACGCCTGCTGTCAGGGCAATACCGGCAAGGGTTTTCAACAAAAATTTCATCACGATCTCCTCCCAAAGAACACTGATTTTGAACTGCGGCGCCCGGCTTTGTTGGTCCGAAGCGATGCGCCGCCTGCCCGTAGTTAGCCGCGATTCCCGGAAACCTGTCAATAAATAACTCAACTTGATTTATTAATGTGAAACCGGCAGGCTCTTGCCTCAGAGCCCCGACACCCACATAGAGCGCGCATGTCACAGATCCAAACCCATGCCAGCGGCGCCAACCAGAGCGAAGTGCGCGCCTATAACGAACGGCTCATGCTGTCTGTCCTGCACCAGGAGGGCGCAATGCCGGGCAGCGAAATGGCCCGCCGCACCGGGCTGTCGTCGCAGACCGTTTCGGTCATTCTGCGCAAGCTGGAACAGGACGGGCTGATTGTCCGCGGCGAAAGCCAGAAGGGGCGCGTCGGCAAGCCGTCGGTGCCGATGGGCATCAATCCAGAGGGGTTGTTTTCCTTTGGCGTCAAAATGGGGCGGCGCAGCGCCGACCTGTTGCTGACCGACTTTTGCGGCACCATCCGGGCCCAGCGTCGCCTGCGCTATGCCTATCCGCAACCGCAGGAAATCTTTGGGTTCATCCAGCGCAGCCTGGCCGAAATCGAAGCTGATCTGACCGCAGACCAGCGCGACCGGATCTGTGGCATCGGCCTGGCGACGCCATTTGACCTGTGGCGCTGGCACGAACAGGTCGGCGCCCCCAAGGCCAGCCTTGAGGCCTGGCGCGAGCTGGACCCGGCAGAAGAGATCGCCCGCTTCAGCGACCTGCGGACCTTTGTCATCAACGACGCCACGGCCGCCTGCCGGGCGGAGCATATGTTTGGCGGCAGCCGGGCCTGGCGCGATTGCGTCTATTTCTTCATCGCGTCTTTCCTTGGCGGCGGCGTGGTACTGAACAATTCCGTCTACGAAGGCAGCCGGGGCAATGCCGGCGCCCTGGGTCCGCTGCCCTCGCGCGGGGTGGACGGACAGGAGGCACGGCTGCTGGACACCGCCTCGATCCGGGTGCTGGAACGGCGACTGCTGGCGGCCGATATCGACCCCAGCGTGCTGTGGCAACACCCGCAGGACTGGAGCCGCATCGAGGCTCAGGTCGCCCCCTGGCTGGAAGAGACCGCCGTCGCCCTGGCCCGTGCCGCACTGGCCACCTGTGCCGTCATCGATTTTCAGGCGGTGGTGATTGATGGCGCAATGCCCAGCCCTCTGCGGGCGCGGCTGGTGGCACGGGTGCGGGCCGAACTGCCGCAGCTGGATTCGCGCGGTCTGGTGCTGCCGGATGTGCAGGAGGGGCGGATCGGGGCCAATGCCTCGGCCTTGGGCGCCGCGGCCAAGCCGCTGATCGCGCAATATCTTCTGGACAGCCATTCCGGATTTTCCCCGATTTCCTGATCCTCCGGTCAATCTGCCGCCCCCCCCCGCACCCGTTGCGCGACCCTGGCCTTGACAGAAGGCTGGAAACCAATTCAAAATTGGTCTAGTTGGCAGAGATCAATCTCTCCGGCCCGCATGCGGGCCAAAGCACCGGGACGATCAAACATGCTGGAACTTGAAACATTGCTTCCCCTTCTCGGGGTCGCGGCTGCGGCGGGCGTGCTGGGCGGCATATTGGCCGGTCTGCTGGGCGTCGGCGGCGGCATCGTCATCGTGCCTGCGCTTTATTTCGCGCTGTCGCTGACCGGTATGGACCCGGCCCTGACCATGCAGGTGGCGGTGGGCACCTCGCTGGCCACCATCGTGTTTACCTCGCTGTCGTCCGGCTATGGCCACTACAAGAAGGGCGCCATCGACGCCGCCTTGCTGAAACTCTGGGCGCCGTCGATCCTGATCGGCGTGGTGATCGGTGGCATCCTCGGCGGGCTGGTTTCGGGCAATGTGCTGCTGGTGGTCTTTGCCACCGTGGCCATGGCCGTGGCGCTGGACATGATCCTGCGCAAACCAAAGGACATGCCAGAGCCGAAATCCTTTTCCAAACCGGTCTGGGCGGGGCTCGGGACCTTTGCCGGCGCGGTCTCGGCGATGATGGGCATCGGCGGTGGAACGGTCTGCGTGCCGGTGCTGAGCTTTCTTGGCTATGACATCCGCAAAGCCGTCGGCACATCGGCCGCGATCGGCTTCATCATCGGCCTGCCCGGTGCGCTGATCTACATGGCGACCGGATTTGGCGCCGAGGGCTTGCCGCCCCTGTCGCTGGGCTATGTCAATCTGCTGCTGGCGGCTGTGATCATTCCTCTGTCGACCACTTTCGCGCGGGTCGGGGTCAAACTGGCCCATGCCATCCCGCGCCGGGCGCTAAAGCTCTGTTTCGGCGTGTTCCTGATGATCACGTCGCTGCGCATGTTCGCCGATCTGGCCCAGCAAGCGGGGTGGCTATGACCGCACCCGAACGCTCCGCAGAGGACCTGCGCGCCGCAATCCTGAGCGGCGATCTGGCCGAGGCCGACAGGCTCCTGCCCGAACGCGTTCTGGCCCAGCGGTTGTCGGTGTCGCGCAGCCGGCTGCGCGGCATTCTCGATGATCTCGCCCGCGAGGGTTTGATCTTTCGCCGACATGGGCAGGGCACCTTTCTGAAACCGCCACCCGCCCAGGCGATGGGGCGGCTTGGCGTACTGGCCCGCCGGGTGTCGCCCCGCCATCTGATGGAGGTGCGGCTGGAACTGGAACCCGCCGTCGCCGCCCATGCCGCCGAGCGCGGCGGCGCAGAGGACAAGGCGCTGTTGCTGCGCCTGATGGAAGACACCCTGCGCGCGCCCGATCTGGCGGGCTATGAGCGGGCCGACGACATTTTCCACTACAAAATCGCCGAAATGGCCTGCAACCCGGTCTTTCTGACCCTGTTCGAGGAAATTCGCAGCCTGCGCCAGGCGACCGACTGGACCCATGCCCGTCAAAGCGCCCTTGGCCCGGATGAAATCGCCGAGAATTCCATACAGCACGGGACCATCGCCAATGCCATCTGCGCCAGTGCCCCGGCGGCCGCCCGGCAGGCCATGCGCCGCCATCTGGAACAGGTCGCCGCCAGCCTGATGCTGCGTCAGGGCTGATCGGTCCCTGCCGTCACCCCCGCCATGGCGCTCGGATCTGCGGCGCGCCCGCTGGTCGCATCGCGCCGAGCGCCCTGCCCCCAAAGGCCGCGACCCGCCGCTTCCGCAATAATTTCAAGACGTTCCAGACCAGGCGCCGGCCGGCGCGCCAGCGCCTGATCCTGTGCGCCGAAGGCGCTCCGCCGGGTCACCGGAGCCCCCTCGATCACCCACCCAGATCCTTGAGCACCGCCAGCAGGTTTTCCATGTTGCCCTGTTCCAGATAGCGCTGCACTTCGATCACGATCCGCAACTGCTTGGCCAGATAGGCCAGCTGGCGATGGTTGTTCTCGATCTGACGGGTTGCGATTTCGGCGTCGATTGCCTCTGCCTCCTTGAGGAGTTTTTGCACCTCCGCCAGGGTCTTTTCATTGGCGATATCCTGCTTCCTGAGATGCGCCTTGATCGCGGACAGCCCTTCAAGCGCGATGGCGCGGGCCTCGTCCCGCACGGTGGTTTCCTGTTGCGGATCGGCGATCGCATCCAGCACCCGGCCCAGCGCGGTGTCGAGTTTGGCCACCAGCCCGCTGCGGTCCGCGCCGGCCAGGGGGACCAGCTCATTGATCGGCAGGCTTGGTGGAAAATTCTGCCCCTTGGCCCTGGCAAGCAGGCTGCGACGGGCGGCGACGAAGGTCTTGACCACGAAACGCGACGCTTCGGCGGCGCGGGGCGAGCGCATCAGCGTCGCGGCCATCACGGCGCCATGTTCGGTATACATCAACGGCGGATGCCGCAGCCCGCCATGCTGGCTTGATCTTCCAAGCTGGCGTTTCAAGTCGGCGAATTCCTCTTGCGTCAGGCGAAAGACGAATTCTTCGCCAAAGCGGTCGGCGTTGTTGTTCACCAGTTTGTTGAGATTGCCGGTGGTGTAGTCAAACAGGGCCGCAAGGTCCGCGTCGCGGATCACGGGTTGACCACGGTAGGTAAAGATCTGCGGCGTCGGCGATGGCGGCTGGGGGGGCGCGGTGTCGGTCATGTCGCGGCGCGAGGCTCCTGCTGGCAGGGAACGGGGTCTGGGCGCAGGGTTGATCTTCTGTCGCGGAAGATCAAGCCGCCTTCAGTCGACCTCCAGATCATAGACCACGATGCCATCGCCACCACCGGTGCAGAGGGCGGCCAGCTCGCGGCCGAGGCTGCGGTGGGTTGGATGTACCGCATAGGCCTCCAGCGCCGCCGCCGTCTCGAATCGGATCACGAACCCCGTGTCGACCTGCTGGGATTTCATCTCGAAATCCCGGTTCGGACCGGCGTCAAAGGCCACAACCCCATACAGCGACAGGCTGAAGCGGCGCAGCTGCTCCAGAACCGTCGTTACGGCTGCGGGCGGGGCGTCAGCGCGCAGGTTGCAAAAGACGCAGTGCAGTATCATGGGCGCTCCTGTCGCGAGGGTCTGCCCCGACCCTATGTGCGGCTGCGGCCCTGATAAACCGCAAATCCGTCACCGCCGTCCCGGCTGGAGGATTTCTGCAGACAGGCCAGCGCCAAAACGCGGTGAGGGGAGGCGCGGCCTCTGCCCGCCTCCCCTCCGATGGTGTCACCGTCATCCGGCGCAACACCCCGCCCGCAGCCAGGGCAACCCGCAGATCAGTTGAGATCCTTGGCCCGGGCGGCAGAGATATCTGCCTCGGCGGCAGCGACGGCTTCGGTCAGCGCGGCAAAGGCTTCGTCCCCTTTGGTCACATTGGATTTGAACCAGTCATAAACCGGGGCAGCGGCCTCTTTGAAGGCGGTTTTCTGTTCCGGTGTCGGCACATACAGGTCACCGCCCCCGGCGACGAATTCCTCGTAGGCCGCGATTGATTTGCGCTTGGGCGAGGCAAAGGTGGCCTGTTGCAGCGCATAGAACCCGTCAACGACAACCTGGCGCATGTCTTCGGGCATATCCAGGAAGGTCTCATTCGACATCCACCACAGCGCACCCATATAGGCGTGCCCGTCGAGGGTGATGTATTGCAGGCCGGCGTCCGGGAATTTCATGCCCATGATGTCGGTGATGCCGTTCTTGGACCCTTCGACCACGCCGGTCTGGAACGAGGTGAACAGTTCCGGCCATGGGATCGGGGTGGGTGATGCGCCCAGGGCCTTGACCAGCTCCTGCGGCAGGGCGGCGACCACGGTGCGGATTTTCAGGCCTTCCATGTCGGCCGGCTCTGCCACCCGGCGCTTGGTATTGGCAAAGTTGCGCCAGCCGCCGGTGTTGCCGATGGTCATCAGGCGGATCGTATCGCCGGAATCCGCCAGCGCCATGTCGCGGATGGTGCGGGTGAAATCGCCCGACAGCACATGTTCCGCCACGCGGTCATCGGCCATCAGATAGGGCAGATCCAGCACCTGCACGTAAGGGAACAGCCCCGCCGCGCCGCCGGAGGTGGAGATATAGACGTCGATGGAGCCATCCGCGACGCCCTGCAGGCATTCCGCACCGTTGGAACACAGCTGGGTGCCGATGAACAGTTCGACCTCGATCGCGCCGTTGGAGGCGGCCTCGACGTAGTTCTTGAACACCACGAGACCATCGTAGTCCTCGTCGTTTTCATTGGAATTGGCGGTGGCGCGGATGGTGTAATCGGCCGCCGCGGCCGACAGCGCGCTGGAGGCCAGAAGGGCCGCAACCGCGGCGGTTTTCAGGACTGTCTTGAGCATGTGGTTTCCTCCCTAGTGCTCTTCTTCTTGGTCAACTCAATTGGCGAACCCGGTCAGGCGCGGGATCGTCATGGAAATGGCCGGAACGAAGGTGATCAGAAAGATCACCGCCACTTCGACGGCCAGAAACGGCAGGATGGCGCGGGAGATCGTCGTCACCCGTTCGCCCGAGACGGCAGAGGCCACAAACAGCACCAGCCCCATCGGCGGTGTTGCCAGCCCCACGGTGAGGTTCACGCACATGATGATGGCAAAATGGATGCTGTCGACGCCCAGCCCGACAAAGACGGGACCGAGGATCGGGCCAAGGATGATGATCGCCGGGCCTGCGTCCAGGAACATGCCCACCGCGAACAGCAACAGGTTGATCAGGAACAGCAACAGCAGCGGGTTTTCCGTCAGCGTCAGGATGAATTCGGCCAGCTGCTCTGGCGCATGGCTGAGCGAGACCACGGTTTTGAACGACATCGCCGCCCCCACCAGCAACAGCACCACCGAAGAGGTGATGCCCGCACGGGTCAGGATATCGGGCAGCTCGCGCAGGTGCAGCGTGCGCAGGACGAAAAAGCCGATGATCAGCGCATAGGCGACAGCAACGGCGGCGGCCTCGGTCGGGGTGAAGACCCCCACAAGAATACCGCCGAGGATGATCACCGGGGTCATCAGCGGAAAGAACGCCTTGAGGCTGGCCTGACCGCGTTCGCCCCAGCTGTAGCGGCGCGAGGCAACCGGAAAATCGTAGCGATCCGCCATCACCTTGACCATCAGCATCAGACCGACGCCCACCAGAATGCCGGGGACCAGCCCCGCCAGGAACAGCGCCGCGACGCTTTCCCCCATCACATAGGCGTAGATGATCATGATCCCCGATGGCGGGATGATTGGGCCGATCACCGAGCTTGCAGCGGTGATCGCGGCGGCGAATTTGCGCGTGTAGCCCTGTTTTTCCATCGCCGGGATCAGCATGGAGCCCAAGGCCGAGGTATCCGCCACCGCCGAGCCGGACAGCCCTGCAAACAGCATCGACGACAGCACGTTGACATGGGCAAGCCCGCCACGCAGATGGCCCATCAGCGCCTGCGAGAATTCGACCAGCCGCAGGGTGATGCCGCCCTTGTTCATCAGCTCGCCCGCAAGCATGAAGAACGGGATCGCCATCAGCGGGAAACTGTCCATCCCGTTGTAAAGGTTGCGATACAGCAGCGTGATGTCACGCTCCTGCCCGTTCAGCCACAACAGAAGACCCGGGGCCGCCAAAAGGCCAAAAAACACCGGCAGGCCGATCATCAGGAAGACGAGAAACAGTGGCAAGAACCAGATCAGCATCACTCGGCCCCTTTTGTCACGGCAAATTCAAGGGTGGGCAGACGGTCGCCGCCGCCCAGCACAGCGACCACACGGCGCAGGATCAGTTCGATATTGACCAGGATCAGCAGCGCCAGCCCAACCAGCAGCGACAGCATCATCCAGCTGCGCGGCAGGCGAAACCAGCTGTCAAAACTCAGCGATGTCGGCAGGTAGAGCGAGGCCGTGGTAAAGCGGCCGCCAATCCCGGTGACCTCGCCATAGCCGATCCGGACGGCGCAGATCAGCACCAGCAAGCTGAGCGCCAACAGGCAGAGCGACAAAAGATCACCGATCCGGGCCGGCAGCATCGACGACAGCGTGTCGATGGCCACAAATCCGCCCTGCCGAAAGGCGGTGGGCGCCATCAGCCCGGTCATCCAGAGCATGCAGAACCGCGCCGCCTCGTCCGGCCAGGGCAAGGCGTTGTTGAGCACATAGCGGCAAAACACCTGGACCAGGATCACTGACACCATCACCGCGACGGCGGCGCAGCCCAGCCAGCGCCCAAAGCGCAACAGGCCGGCGTTGAGCCAGTACAGCGGTGTCACCACCGCCATCAATGCGTTCATGTTGTTCCTCCCAGAACATCGCCCACCGAACCTGCGGCCGGTGGGCTGCGACGCGCCGATCAATGCGCGCAGATACGGCCTAATTGTCCTTTGAAAAAGGCGAGCGCTTCGCCTTCTTCCCGCATTTCAGCCCGGTTCACGACGCCCAGCACAATGGCGTGGTCTCCTCCGTCGTAAACCGCGCGGCGGGTGCATTCGAATCGCGCCAGGCAGCCCTCCAGCACCGGCACCCCTTCGGCATTCTGCCCCAGATCCAGCCCGCGCAGGCCGCCGGCGTCCTTTGCCACCTTGAAGCAGAGATCCTCCTGATCCGCTGCCAGGACATGGATCGCGTAATGTTCGGCCCGCTCGAAATAGGGAAAGCGACGCGAGTTGCGATCCGGCGACCACAGCACCATCGCCGGGGTCAGCGAAACGGACGAAAAACTGCTGGCCGTGATCGCCACCACGCCCTCGGGCGTCTGCGCGGTCACGATGGTGACCCCGGTGGCGAACCGGCCAAAGGCATCGCGCAAGAGCCGGGTGTTGCTCTCGTCCGGCACAAAGGCCCGTTGGGTCTGTTTGCTCATCTGCAGGCCCATGTCATGGCACCTCCTGGCCCAGACCGGCCTGATAGAGCCGGAACCATGTGGGGCGGTCCAATTCGACCTTCAGCGCGTCCGAAATCGCCTGGATGCGCGACAGGGTGTTGGTGCCCAGAACCGGCAGAATGGTCGCCGGGTGACGCAACAGGAACGCCACGGCGACCGCGGCGCGGTCCACGCCCTGTGCACTGGCGATCTCATCCAGACAGCTGGCGAGCGCCCCCTGCCCGGTCATCAGGCTGCCGCCGCCCAGGGGCGACCAGGCCATCACCGCCTGCGCATTCTGCTGGTGAAACGCCAGATCGCCATTGGTAAAGGGCGCAAGCTCTGACAGCGACATCTCGATCTGGTTGGTGACAAGTCTGGTGTCCATCGCCGATTGCAGCAACGTCCAGTCCCAGGGACGGAAGTTCGACACGCCCACGGCCCTGACCTTGCCAGAGGCGATCAACCCGTCCAGCGCCGCGCCGGTTTCATGGTGGTCCATCAAGGGGTCCGGCCGGTGGATCAGCAGAAGGTCGATCTGCTCGATCGCCATTTCCGTCAGCGACCGGTCCACCGCGCCCTCGATATAGGCGCGGGAGGTGTCGTAATATTTGCCCGGCTTGTCGCTGTGCATCCCGATGGGCGCGACGATATCGCATTTCGTCACGATCTCCATCTGGTCGCGCAGGCTCGGGTTCGCCTTGAGCGCGGCGCCCAGAATGCCCTCGGCGGCGTAGCTGCCATAGATGTCGGCCTGATCGAAGGTGGTGATGCCCTGTTCGAGACAGGCGTTGATCTTTGCCTCGACATGTTTGACGGAAGTATCGGCGTCGTCGCCAATCCGCCACATGCCGTAGATCAGGCGGGAAAATTCCAGGGTATCGTTGAGTTTGATACGGTCCATCAGCGGCGAACTCCTACACCGAGCGGTGTTTCTGGCGCGCTCGCCGGAACCCGGCCATAGGCCTGAGGCAGCGAGCAGGTTTTCATGTTTGGCAGAATGCGGGCCCCAAAGTGCCTTGCCTCTTCGATATGCGGATAGCCCGACAGGATGAAGGCGCGGATGCCCATTTTCTGATAGGCTTCCAGCTTGCTCATCACCTGATCGGTGGAGCCAACCAGCGCCGCGCCGCAGCCCGAGCGCGCCCGGCCCACGCCGGTCCACAGGTTCGGCTCGATAAAGCCGTCATCATCGGCGATCTCGCGGTTCTTTGACTGGTGGCTGACCCCAAGCGAGCTGGCATCCAGCGCCCGTTCGCGGATGGCCCGGCCCTGCTCGTCATCCAGTTTGGAGACGATATAGTCGGCGTATTCGCGCGCCTCGGCTTCGGTGTCGCGGACGATGGTGTGCACGCGCAGACCGTAATCGAGGGTGCGATTGTATTTTTCCGCCACGCTGTGCACAGCCTGCATGCGGCCTTGCAGCTCTTCGATCTTTTCCGGCCACATCAGATAGACGTCGCAATGCTGACCGCAAAGCTCCAGCGCGGCGGGGGAATAGCCGCCGAAATACAAAAGCGGCCCACCGGTTTGATAGGGACGCACCGGATCGGTGGTCAGCCCCTTGAAGCTGTACACCTCGCCTTCATAGTTGATTTCATCGCGGGTCCAGGCCTGTTTCAGGATCTCCACCACCTCGCGGGAGCGCTGATAGCGATAGCCGCTTTCGGCCTTCTCCCCGGGAAAATCGGAGGAGATGATATTGACCGTCAGCCGCCCCTCCAACATGTGATCCAGCGTCGCCAGCGTGCGGGCCAGCATGATCGGCTGCATCTCGCCACAGCGCACCGCCGCGAGCATGTTGATGCGGGAGGTGATCGGCGCGCAGCCCGCCACGAAGGACAGCGTATCCTGCCCGACCTGATAGGAGGACGGGCACAAGATGTTGCGAAAACCCTGTGACTCGGCGGTTTTCACGATCTCCGAGCAATGCGCCCAGGACGACCGCAGATCCCCGTCGGGCACCCCGAGAAACTGATAATCATCAGAACACAGCGCCGAAAACCAGGACACTTCGGCAGCGTCCAGATCGGGGGACGTGATGGGAACGACGGTCATTTCTGTCTCCTGAGAGCAATCGAATTTCCTCTTGCGTAGCAGCAGAATTAAAGTACATCAATGGTGCATCAATTTTTTCTGCCTCGCCCCTTCCGTGCCCAGAGTGTGACCATGACCCCGATACATGACCTCGATCGCGACACCCCGACGGCGTTGCCGATCTACATGCAGATCAGCGAATTCCTGATCCGCGAAATCGCAGCCGGGCGGCTGGTGGACGGGCAACGTCTGCCGCCGGAACGCGATCTGGCGCGCAGCCATGGAACCACTGTGCGCACCCTGCGCAAGTCATTGCTGGAGCTAGAGAAAAAGGGGATGCTGGAGCGCATCCAAGGGTCCGGAAACTACATCCGTGCCAACCACCATGCCCAGAGCGTCTATAGTATGTTTCGCCTCGAGCTGACCACCGGGGGCGGCCTGCCAACGGCTGATATCCTCGACATTGCCGCGATGGAAAAGCCCGCTGACCTGCCTTCTTTCGGGGCGGCGACGCATGGCACACGGTTTCGCAGACTGCGGTTCCTGAACCGTCAGCCTGTCGCGGTGGAGGAGATCTGGCTGGACGGCGCTGCGGGCACCATCCGGCCTGAACAGATGTCGGATTCGCTCTACCGCACCTACCAGATGCAACTCGGCCTGCTGATCGCGCGGGCCGAGGATCGCGTTTCCATCGGACATGTGCCGCACTGGGCGCCTGACACGTTTGGTCTGCGGCCGGACACGCTCACCGGCTACATCGAACGCTTCAGCTGGGCGCAGGAGGCCGCCCCGGTGGAGTTTTCCAGAACCTGGTTCGACACAGACAAAGCGCTCTATGTACAGCGCCTGATTTAAGGGAGAGACCCGTGTCAAAAATCATCACCTATGGCGTCATCGGCTGCGGCATGATGGGGCAGGAACACCTGCGCAATATCGCGCTGCTGGAGGGCACCCGCGTCGGCGCGATTTTCGAGCCGGACGCCGCCATGGCCGCCGAGAGCCTGACCTTTGCGCCCGGCGCGCAGCTGGTCGACAGCATTGCGGACCTGCTGGCGGTCGAGGGGCTCGATTGTCTGCTGATCGCCAGCCCCAACTATCGTCACATCGAACAGCTGGAGACCCTGGCTGCAACCCGGCCCTTGCCGGTGCTGGTGGAAAAACCCCTGTTCACCGACCCTGCCCATGTTTCAAGGCTGGACGCGTTTCGCGCCAGCTATCCCGCGCCGGTCTGGGTGGCGATGGAATACCGCTATATGCCGCCCGTCGCGACCCTGTTGCGCGATGCCGATGCGGCAACGGGTGGCATTCGCATGCTGACCATCCGCGAACATCGGTTTCCCTTTCTCGAAAAGGTGGGCGACTGGAACCGCTTCAACCGCTACACCGGCGGTACGTTTGTTGAAAAATGCTGCCACTTCTTTGACCTGATGCGGCTGACCCTGAAATCGGAACCGCTGCGGGTGCTTGCCTCTGGCGGGCAGGACGTGAATCATCTGGGCGAACGCTACGCGGGCGAGACGCCTGACATCCTCGACAACGGGTATGTGATCGTCGATTTCGCCAATGGCACCCGGGCAATGCTGGAATTGTGCATGTTTGCCGAGGGCGCCCGTTATCAGGAGGAAATCTCTGCCGTGGGGCCAAAGGGCAAGATCGAGGCCCTGGTGCCCGGACCCGGCCGGTTCTGGCCCGCCCATCTGGGCGCGCCCCCGGTGCCGCAGGTCATCGTGTCGCCCCGTGACCCCAAGGGGCCGGAGGTGCGCGACATTCCGGTTGATCCGACGATCCTGGAGGCCGGCGATCACAACGGGTCAACCTTTTATCAGCACAAAGGGTTCCTTGAGCTTGTGCGCGGCGCGCGCGACACCGCCGAGGTCAGCCTGGAGGATGGCAAGATGGCGGTGCTGATGGGCATGGCCGCGCAGATTTCCATGACGGAGCACCGGGCGGTGGAGATTGCCGAACTGCTCTGACCTGGCGGGATGAACATGCAAACGGCCGCTCCTGCCGGGGCGGCCGTGTCTGTTGCAGAGCTGCCGGTGCAGCGGGTCGGTCAGCGCGCCAACAGGTAGTTGCGCGCCCCGATCAGGCCAAAGTTCGGCTGGTTGTAGAGATGCAGCGGCAGCTCTTCGCGCCAGGAGGTATGGCGCCCGCCGGCGTTGAACGCATCGACAAAGGCCTTGTCAAAGATCCAGGGATTGGCGGCGGCCACACCGCCGGTCACAAACACACCGCCCTTGGCCGCGAAGACGAGGCCGAGGTCACCCGCGACCCCCCCGAGGTACTGCGCAAAGAGCGCAACCGCGCGCATCGCTGCGGTGTCGAGCCGCGCCTTGGCAGAGGTAAAAATTTCTGCACCAGTGGTCAGCGGCGCCGTCAGATCCATACTGCGGGCCACGGCGCGATAGAAATACGGCAGGCCGGTGCCCGACAGGATCGCCTCCGCTTCGACCACGAGGCCCGGCCCCATGCCGACCTCGGGCCATTCCTCGCGCAGGGCCTCGAAAATCGCGACCTCGTCCGGGGTGCGGGGACCCAGGGCAACATGGCCGCCCTCGCCCGGCACCACGCAGGGTTCGCCATTGGCCCAGACCAGCGCGCCGACGCCAAGACCGGTGCCGGGGCCGATGATCAGGCAGGGTTCTTTGGGAAAGACCGCCGCGCCTTGCAGCACGGTCACATCGCCCGCGCCGACAGAGGCCAGCGACCAGGCGGCGGCCTCGAAATCGTTCAGCACCTTGGCCCGTTCGATTTTGAGCGCGGAGGCGATGCCACGTTCCGAAAAGCTCTGATGCGCATTGGTCAACTGCACCGACCCACCCCGCACCACACCAGCGGCGGCAATCACCGCCCGTCCGGGCGCGCCGCCGCGATGATCTGCAAAATCGGCACAGGCCTGTTCGAGATTGAGCGCACCCTTGGTGTCATAGCGGGCTTGCTCGAGGATTTCGCCCTCGGCGTTCACAGCGGCCAACCGCATATTGGTGCCGCCGACGTCGGCGATGAGATTCCACATCTTAGCCCCTCCAGACCCCGCGCTCTGATGGGGGCGCGTTGCCGATACTCAGGTTGTCATTTGCCAAAGGTCAAACAGCCTTGCGGTGCGCAGGTCAAGCCCTGCAACGCCATTGCGCCCCGCTTTGCGACTGTTCGCAAGTCATCGGATCAAGTCTTGCGCGGGACGGTGCGCAGCACAAGCGTTAGCGCAAACAATACGTTAGAACGCAGCGCGGCGTGACAGAAGCGCCACCGGTTCGAAATAATGCATCGTTTCAAAATTGCACAATTCCAGCGGGCCAAGCTCAATCCGCGCAAGCCGGTCCGCGTAGCGGGCAAAGGTCTCATCGGAAAAGGCGATCAGATCGGTCGCCTCCGACGCGTCCAGCCAGCGCAGCAGGTAACCAAGGGTACTGTGAAAAGTGTAGGTGTCGAAGTGATCGTGACGCAACCCTGTCAGGTCGCGCAGGGACATGCGGGTCGTGCGCAGCCGCGCCTCTTCGATGGCATCGACACCGTCGAGGGTGACGGAATGCCCGGCATAAAGCCCGCGGGCGGCGACAGAGCGTCGCTCTGGCAGGTCCTGCCCCGACAGGCGGTCCACAAACGCCGCCGTGACCTCATCCCGAGACGCATCCTGCGGCAGCCCCTCGGGCCAGTTGCGTTCGTCCGGCGAGATGCCCTGAAAGACCGTCATATGCAGACTGGCCGCTGGCAAATAGGTGAACAAGGCACCGAAATCGCTCTGCCGCAGGTCGTCCTGCATCTCGCAAAGCGCCGCATGTGCGTCACTGGTGGGGTCGATGTGACACAGGATCGTATTGCCGGGAAAGGGCAGCACCTCCCCCACGGGGGTGAATTTGCCGCCCTGGCCCGGTTCCGTGATCGCCCCTGGCCGGGCGGTGTCGGAACTTGTGCCGGTCAAAAAGCGCATTGGGTCGGGGCGGAAAATAGCCATGGCGGGTGGTGTCCTCTGGTCTTCGTACCGTCCGGGTCTACGCGCGCTTCATGTCAACGGTTTGACAACGGGCCGCATCGTTACCCGGACGCAACCGCCGAGACCGCCTGCCCGGTCAACGCCTTGAGGCTGGTGACGGCCCGCACCAGCGCCGGACCAACCTGGCTGTGGATGCGGGCGTCGCTGAGATCATCGACGTTTGCCCCGCAGAAGAACGACACCGGTTCACCGATTTCCGACGGGTGGAACGGGGTCGCCACCGCGTTGATCGACTGCGAATACCGCGCCTGCCCCTGCACAAAGGCATAGCCGTCGCGGCGCAGTTGCACCCTTTCGCGGTCCCAGACCTCGGCGCAGTCCGCAGCCGCATCCTCCGGCAGCAGGGTTTCCAGCTTTTCCCGTTCTTCGCGCGACAACGCCCCGAGATAGGCAATGCCGGAGGAGGACGTCAGCACCGGCATCCGATAGCCCACATCGAGCCAGATGGTATGGGATTCCTCGGGCCGCCAGGTCTTGACGATCAACATGTTGCCATCGTCCTGGATCGAGACGCCAACCAGGGCGTTCACCTCATTCGCAAGCCGTTGCATCAAAGGCGAGGCCACCGTGACGAAGCCAAATGCCGCCGACGCGATATTGCCCAGCGCAAGCGCCGCCGGGCCCAGCCGGTATTTGTCGAAGTGACGGCCATGGGTGAGGTAGCCGAGGGCACATAGCGTGAAGGTCAACCGCGACACGGTCGAGCGCGGAATACCGGTACGTTCCGAAATCTCCAGGTTGCCCAGCCCGTTGTCGGAGGGACGAAACGCCCGAAGGATGCGCAGACCTCGGGCCAGCGTGTTGGCATATCGCCGGTCCTGCTCCAGATCGCGCATTGTCTTCCGTCCCATTGCCGCATTCGGAGGCGCCATCATACCGAATTTTCCGCCGCAAAGAAAAGAACCTTCATTGCACCGCTTCCGACAGCACCAGCGAAATCGCCGGGAAGGCCAGGATCAGCCCCAGAACAATCACATCCGCGCACAGAAACCGCCAGATGCCGGCAAAGATCGCGCCAATCGGCGCCGCCTTGCCCACCACGTTGGAAAGGACAAACACGTTGAGGCCCACCGGTGGCGTGATCAGGCCGATCTCCAGCAGCTTCACCACCACGACACCAAACCAGATGAGGTTCATGCCGTAGGCCTCGACCATGGGCACCGCCAGTGGCAGGGTCAGCACCATGATCCCGATCGGATCGAGGAACATGCCCAGCGCCAGATAGACCGCGCAGATGCACAGCAACAGGACCGGAAAGGACAGCTGCGCCTCGGACACGGTCTGCACCAGCGCCGGGGCCAGCCCGGTCAGTGCGATGGCCGCCACAAAGATCTTGGCCGCAGCCGCGACAATAAAGATCGAGGTGGACTGGATGCAGGTTTCGCGTACCGCCAGCCAGAGATCACGCAGGGACAGGCGGCGTTGGGCAAACCCGATGGCCGTGGTGGCAACGACCGCCACGGCAGCGGCGGCGGTTGCGGTGAAAAAACCACCGTAGATGCCAACCACCACGATGAGAAAGATCAAAACGGCGGGCCAGGCCTCCAGCGCGGCGCGCAGCCGCTCTGCGCGGCTGGCGCGTTCGGCGGCGACCGGAGCCACCTTGGGATCAATCGCGGACCAGATCAGCACCACGATGACAAAACCGATCAGCGTCAGCAGGCCGGGCAGAATCCCCGCCAGAAAGAGCTTTGACACCGAGGTTTCGGTGAAGATCGCATAGACGATGAACAGCACGCTGGGCGGGATCAGCGACCCCATGGTGCCCCCGGCGGCAACGCTGGCCGTGGCCAGCCGCTTGTCATAGCCCATCCGCAACATCTCGGGCGTGCAGATGCGCCCCATGGTCGAGGCACAGGCGATTGAAGACCCAGTGATCGCCGAAAACCCGCCACAGCCCACGATGGAGGCCATGGCGACCCCACCGCGCAACTGTTGCAGCCAGACGCGGGCCGAATTGTAGACCGCCGTGGTGATCCCGGCGCGATAGGCGATATTGCCGAGCACGACAAAGAGCGGGATCATCGACAGATCGAAACTGTGGATCAGGTCGAAGGAATTTGAAAACACGATGGATGCGGTCGCCCGCAGGGCGCGCTCTGGCATGAAGGTTCCGGTGCGAAACGCAAAGATCGCGAAGGCCGCAAGCGTTGCAACGCCCATCAGCGCAAAGGCGATGGGCACCCGCATGGCCAGTAGAATGAGCATGACGCCAAAAGCGACCAGTCCGATAGTTGCCGGATCCATGATATTGTCCCTGTTCGTCCATCTCTTGCTGAGATTTTGTGTTTCGCCCGCACGCGCGCGGCCCCGGATCGCGCGATCCTAGTGACCGCCGAATTCAATTTCTCCGCCTCTGAGGGCCGTCAGGCTGTCCTGAAACAGCATCACCAGAAGGCGCAGCCAGGTCAGCCCGACCCCCATGACAAAGGCCAGTCGCCCCGGCCATTGAGGCAGCCCGAGGTCACCATAAAAGACGCTGCCGGTGGTCCATTGATGGATCAGATCCTTGGTCCCTGCATAAACCAGCGGGCTAAGCGCCAGCAGGGCAAACAGACTGCCAAAGACCACGAACCAGTTGACCACCCGCGCCGGCAAAAAGTTGGTCACGAATTCCACCGCAATATGCGCCCGTTTCAGGGTCGCGGCGGCCAGTGGCAACACGATGGCGATCACCATCAGTTCGCGCACGATGATGATCGTATCGGGCACCGGCGCGGCAAAGACATTGAGCGCCACGACATCAACAAAGATCAGCAGCCCGAGAAGGATGATGGCCATCGCAGCCACATCCACAAAAATCCGTTCGATCCGGTTCAGCATGAGCGCCCTCCCTGCCCTGATGGCGATGGTGTGACCTGCAGGCCCCTGCCCCATCCGGGACGGATCGGGCCTGCATTCGCGTTATGTGGCTGGTTCTGTCCTGAAGGGCGGCCGGGGCTCCGGCCGCCCAGGCCGCTTAGTTCCGCAACCAGGGATAGCCATTGGCCTCAAGATCTGCGGTGTATTCCACCACCGCATCGCCGTAGACCTTCATCAGGGCTTCGGGGTCGAGCCCAACCGACTGGGCGGTCTCTTTCCACTCGGCAATAAAGGGCTGCGCTGCGGCATTCAGCGCCTCGGCCTCGGCGCCACCGGCCTCGATCAGCTTGATTGGACGGTCATAGCCACCTTCCCGCAGGGTGGTGATGGCCTTCTCATTGGCCCCGATCACGATCTGCGCGAATTTGTCGGGCAGCTCTTCGCCCACCTGCACCAGGGCGGCTTTGACCTCATCGGGATAGCTGTCAAAGATCTGCTTGTTGAAAAACATTCCGTAGCCGCCGATCTGGCCCCAGTTCAGCACGGTATAGCTGTCGATCTGTTCGTGCCATTTCAGCGCCGGAATGATGTAGGAATAGCCCTGCGTGCAGTCGATCAACCCGGTGTCGAGCCCCTGATAGGCCTCGTAGACCGAAAGGTTCACCATGGTCGCGCCCAGTTCGCCAAAGACCTTGCCATAGACCCCGGCGCCGCGCACTTTCTTGCCCGCGATATCGGCGATGGAGTTAATCTCGCCGCCCTTGCAGGCCACGTTCACATCCGATGCGGTAAAGGTGCCGACGTAGACAAGGTTCTGGGCCGCCAGATGTTCTGTCATCTCAGGCAGCCGCATCATCCGGTCGGTGGCGCGCATGCCGACCCAGGGGTCGGGACCGCCCAGGGGCAGATCGGCGAGCGCATAGCCTGCCATCTCCTTGGGGAAATAGGCCGAGATGATCGAGCCCGCATCGGCCACGCCATCGCCGATGGACTGCACCGCCGACGGGGCCTTGAACAAGGCGCCGCCCCATTGGATGTCCATTTTGACCTCGCCGTCGGTGAGCTCTGCCAACCGGTCGTTGACCCAGTTCAGCGCCGCCGGCACCGTGCCGCGTGGCGGGCCTGCGTGGCCATAAAAAATCGTTGTCTCGGCCAGCGCCATCGCGCCAGTGCCAAGGGTCAGGGCCGCTGTGGCCAATAGTGTCTTGAGCATGTTCATCCGAATGCCTCCTCCAGTCATTGGGATCTCCCTTCATTCCAATATGCGGAATAAAATTCCGCAATAAAAATTTCACCTGCCGCCGTCTGCCACTCCTCTCCTCACTCCTCTCCCCTGCGTCTGGCCTGTCCCGATCCGTGCGCCGTGCGAGACCGGACGTATTTAACTGTTATTTATTCGCAGCTTGCACCGTCATTGCCCTGGCCAGTCATACCAGCTCCGGTCCCTCCAACTGCGCGGCGAAGGTTTCGATCAGCTTTGCCTTCAGGATCTTGCCGGTCGGGGCGGCCGGCAGATCGCGGGCAATAATGATTCGCGAGGGCCGTTTGTAGGGCGACAGCCGTTCGGCGGCGAAAGCCTTCAATTCAGCTTCTGATACCTCGGTTTCCGCCCCCACTTTGACAAAGGCCAGAACCTCTTCATTGCCCGCAACCGCACGGCCGACGACGCCTGCGACAATCACCGCCGGATGGTCCGTCAGCGTTGCCTCCACCTCCACCGGGTAGACATTGAAACCTGAACGGATAATCAGCTCCTTGGACCGGCCCACGATATGCATCTTGCCGGCCGCGTCATAGCGCCCAAGGTCGCCGGTCCGGAAATACCCGTCCTGGGTAAAGGCCTGCGCGGTCTGCTCAGGGTCGCGGAAATAGCCCTTCATGACTTGAGGGCCGCCAACCAGGATCTCGCCGATGCCCTCGGCGGGGTTGGCGCCTTTTGCCTCCATATCGAGCCGGAAGGTACAGACCCCCATCGGATTGCCGACCGAAATATCCGGGTCGCCAAAGCTGTTGCGGGTGGCGCAGACCCCGGCCGCGGCCTCGGTCAGCCCATAGCCATTCTGCAGCGCAACCCCGTAAAAGGCCTCCGCCTCGCGCTTCCAGGCGGGATCGAGCGGCGCGCCGCCCGAGGAGACAAACCGCAACAGCCCCCGGGTATAGCGCGGCTTGCCATTGGCGCGGGCGTAATGGAACAAATGGGCATGCATCTGCGGCACCGCCGGGAGAAAGGTCACATCCTCCTGCAGGGCCTGGTAGAGCCGGTCCACCTGGAACCGGGCCTCCAATCGCATCCGCCCCTGGGTTCGGGTGACGGCCATCAGGGTGACCAGCCCAAAGATATGCGACAGCGGCAGCGCCAGGAAACACACATCCTCTGCCGCAATACCGCGCACCTCTGCGGTCGCCTGGGAGGCCGCGATCAAATTGCGATGGGTGAGCATTGCCGCCTTGGGCGTGCCGGTGGTGCCGGAGGTATAAAGCATCACGGCAACCTGTTCTTCTGCGGCGTCAAAAACCGCTTCTGGTGCCGCGCCCGTCCGGGACACAACCGCAACCGTGCCGAACATCCCTGTTGCGGTCCGGGCGCCCAGACGCTCTGCCTGCGTGCGGGCCGGCTCGGAAGCATCGGTTGCAAAAACCAAGGCGGATGGGTCACTGTGGGCCGTGATCCGTGTCAGCTCCGCCTCTGACAGGCGGGCGTTCACCACCACCGCAGAAGCATCAAGCCGACTGCAGGCAAAAAAGAAAACAGGCACCGAAGCGCAGTTCTCAAACACAAGAATGACACGATCACCGGGGCGCACCCCGGCCTCGGTCAGGATGTCGGCAGCCTCGTGACTGGCAGCTGCGATCTGCGCCCAGCTCATTTGCCTGTCGCAGGAATCGATCACTGCGACCGCATCCCCCCGGTCGCGCGCCGCGCGATCCAGCAAGTCGTGCACTCTGTTGGCGACGATCTCGTCGGTCATGGCTCCTCTCCCCTGGTGCCTGTGTGATGTCATCCGGCACGACGCCATCCGCGCTTAGCGAAAGACGGGTTGTTCCTTGTTCAAAAAGGCCGAGATTCCGGTGCGGGCCTCCTCGCCCCCCAGAGCCTGTGCCATCGCGTCCCGTTCGCGGGTCAGTTGATCTTCCAACGATGCGGATTGTTCGGCGTCGTTCAGCAGCTGTTTGATGTCGGCGATGGCGCGCTCTGGTCCGCGCGCGATTTCGGTGGCCAGACCGTTAGCGGTTTCCAGCACCTGCCCGTCGGGGACCAGATCACTGACGACCCCCAGCGCGTGCAGACGTTCGCTGCTGAGCGGTCGCCCCAGCATCGCCATCTGCGCCAGCGTCGCGCGGGGCAAGACACGCGACAGGGACCAGGTCGCGCCGCCATCCGGCACCAGCCCTGCCTTGACATAGGCCAGCGTGAACCGCGCGCCGACCCCGGCGACGATCATGTCGCAGGCCATCGCAAGGGACACGCCCGCCCCGGCGGCACCGCCCTCCACCGCTGCGATCACCGGTTTGCGACACCCGCGAATGGCGCGGATCACATCGTGCAGTTTTTCGATGTTGGCGCGCCGCTCCGGTTCCGACATGACGCGGCGCGCCTTGAGCTGAGTCAAATCCCCCCCCGCGCAAAAGAAATTGCCCTCGCCGGCCAGCACAACGGCGGCACAGCTCTGATCGGCAGAGGCGGCCTCCAATCCGGAAATGAGGCCCGCGTAATACTCCGGGCTAAGTGCGTTGCGGCGGGCGCCATTGCAGTTCCACAGAACCACATAGCCGTCCCCCGATGTGCTGCGAAAAAGCGACGCCACTTCAGTCGGCCTCCAGACCAAGTTGTATAAACCGCTCCAGATGATGATCCACATCGCCAAAGAGGTGGTCAATCATCACGATGCGCCGGGTGAAATGCGACAGCGCATATTCATCCGTCATGCCGATCCCGCCGTGCAGCTGCACCGTTTCCTCGGCCACCATGGCGCCCACCCGGCCAATCAGGTTCTTGGTTGCGCTGACATGGCGTTCGCGCACCGCGCGCGGGGCATCCAGATGACCGGCCAGGTTGACGACAGCAGACCGCGCTTGTTCGACCTCCATCAAAAGATCGGCCATCCGGTGCTGCAGGGCCTGAAACTTTCCGATGGGGCGGCCAAATTGCTGGCGTTCCTTGAGATAGGTGATGGTCATCGCCTTGGCGCTTTCCATCGCGCCGAGAGCTTCGGCGCAAACGGCCAGGGTGGCGCGGGCGGTGATGTCCTCAATCGCGTCGAAGGCTGCGCCTGCCGCGCCCAAACGCGCCGAGGCAGGCACCGTGACACCGTCCAGCGTCAGGGTTGCCGCAGAAAACCCATCGACGGTGACATGCTGTTCTACGCGCAGCCCCGCAGCCTGTCTTGGGACCAGAAACAGTGAAATCCCTGCCTTGTCTCCGGGCAGGCCTGCCTCACGGGCGGACAGGATCACGGTCTCAGCCTCGGCCCCGCCCAGCACATGCGTCTTGGTTCCGGTCAGGGTTATCTGGTCGCCGCCTACCGCGTTCAGCGACACGTTCTCAAGGTCATAGCGGCTGCCGGGTTCCGAATGGGCAAAGGCCAGTCGGGTCTCACCACTGATCACCTGCGCGAGCAGCGCCTGCTGATCGGCAGTGCCCAGCGCCGCAACCAGGCCACCGCCAAGAATGGCCGATGACAACAAGGGCTCTATCGCGCCGGCACGGCCGAGTTCCTCGAACACCAGCGCAATATCAAACCCCGCCCCGGCAAAGCCGCCCTGGGCCTCTGAAAACAGCGCCCCAAGAATGCCCAGCTCTGCCAGTTGCGCCCAGACCGCGCTGTCAAAGGGCCTGCCCTCTGCCAATACAGCGCGGCGTTTCTCATGGCCGTAGGTGTCGGCAAAAAAGCGACGCAACATATCCTGCAACATTGCGCGGTCTTCGGTGAGTGTGAAATCCATCGCGTCGGTTTCCCCTTAGAGTTCCAGAATGGCCTTGCTGATAATGCCGCGCTGGATTTCGTTCGACCCGCCAAAGATCGAAAGCTTGCGCATATTGAAATAGCTCGGTGCGGCGGTCGGCGCATGATCCGGCAAACCGGACATCTGGTTGTCGCCACCCTCAAGGTAATCGGGCAGGAAGGGCATCGCGTCTGGTCCGGTCGCCCGGCGCAACAGCGATGTCAGTTCCTGGCGGATCTGGGTGCCCTTGATTTTCAACATCGAGCTTTCGGCACCGGGCGCCTGGCCTTTTGCCGCTGCCGAGACCACCCGCAGGTTTGTGGTGCGCATCGCCATCAGGTCGATTTCCACCTGCGCCATTCGCGCCGCAAAGTGGGGGTTCTGCGCCAGCGGCCGCCCACCGGACAGGGTATTGGCGGCAACCTGTTTCAACGTCGCAAGCGCGGCGTTGGAAAACCCCACGCCAGCGATATTGGTCCGTTCGTGGGTCAGCAGGTATTTGGCGTAGGTCCAGCCCTGGTTTTCCGTGCCGACCAGATTTTCGGTCGGCACCCGGACGTTGTCAAAGAAGACCTCGTTCACCTCTGCCTCGCCGTCGATCAGCGTAATCGGCCGTACGGTGACGCCGGGACTGGTCATATCGATCAACAGAAAGGAAATACCCTGCTGCGGCTTGCAGTCCGTATCGGTGCGCACGAGGCAGAAAATCCAATTGGCATATTGCCCCAGCGTGGTCCAGGTTTTCTGCCCGTTGACGACGTATTCATCGCCATCACGCACGGCACGGGTCTTGACGCTGGCCAGATCGGATCCCGCGCCGGGCTCTGAATACCCCTGGCACCACCAGTCCTCGCCGCTCAGAATCCGTGGCAGATAATGACGTTTCTGCGCCTCACTGCCGAAGGCCAAAAGCACCGGCGCCAGCATCATGAGGCCAAACGGCACGACACGCGGCGCATGGGCCAGACAGGCCTCTTCCTCAAAAATCTGGCGCTCGACCGCATCCCACTCCGCACCGCCGAATTCCGCAGGCCAGTTCGGCGCCAGCCAGCCCCGTGCGTTGAGGATCGCGTGCCATTCCTCGATCTCTGCCTTGTTGAGACGCTTGCCCAGTCGAACCTTCTCGCTCAGGCGCTTCGGCAGCGCCTCGGCGAGAAAGGCGCGGACTTCGGCACGAAAGGCCTGTTGTTCAGCGGTGTAGCTCAGATCCATGCTGCGCTCCGATCAGAAAATTTCAAACAAGGCGGCGGCGCCCTGACCGCCACCAATGCACATGGTGACAACCCCCAGTTTCGCCCCGCGCCGCTTGCCCTCTCGCAGCAGGTGGCCCGACATGCGCGCCCCGGTCATGCCAAAGGGATGGCCGATGGAAATGGCACCGCCGTTGACGTTGCAAATCGCCGGGTCGATCTCCAGCTGATTGCAGCAATAGATCGCCTGCGATGCAAAGGCTTCGTTCAGCTCCCAAAGATCAATGTCAGAGGTTTTCAGCCCGTGTCGTTCCAGCAAACGAGGCACCGCGTAGACCGGTCCGATCCCCATTTCATCCGGCGCGCAGCCCGCAGTTGCGAACCCCTTGAACGCGCCAAGCGGGGTCAACCCCTGCTGCGCGGCCAAATCCGCCTCCATCACCACCAGAGCCGCCGCCCCGTCCGACAGCTGCGACGCATTGCCCGCGGTGACAAAATTGCCCTCACCGCGCACCGGGGTCAGCCCGGCCAGACCGTCGCGGGTGGTATTGGGGCGGTTGCAATCGTCCATCGCAAAGGTGACCTCCTTGAACGAGACCTCCTTGGTTTCCCGGTCGGTGATCTTTTGAGTGACCGTGATCGGCACGATCTCGTCCTGCATCAGGCCTGCGGCCTGGGCCGCTGCCGTGCGCTTTTGGCTTTCCAGCGCCAGGGCATCCTGCGCATCGCGGCTGATGCCATACCGGTCCGCCACGATGTCGGCCGTTTCGATCATGGTCATGTAAACCGAGGGAATATGCGCTTCCAACCAGTCATCGCGACGCTGGGGCGCCCGGGTCGGGGGCATCTGGCTGATGCTTTCGACCCCGGCCGCAATGGCGGCCGGCGCGCCCTCGACTGACACCGCATGGGCGGCCATCGCGACCGCCTGCAGGCCGGAGGCGCAAAACCGGTTGACGGTCGCCGCCGCAACCGAAACCGGCAACCCGGCCCGCAGAACCGCCTGACGCGCAATATTGCCGCCGGTCCACCCCTCGGGATAGCCACAACCGACAAAGGCATCCTCGATCAGCGCCGGATCGACACCGGCGCGCGCAACCGCATGTTCAATCGCATGCCCGGCCATGCGCGCACCATGGGTGTCGTTGAAGGCGCCGCGATAGGATTTTGCCAGTCCCGTGCGCGCGGTAGAGACGATAACAGCTTGTTTCATGGTCAGAAAACCTCTCGGGAGCGATCAGGCATCGTTGAGGTCTCCAAAGGTCTTCCCCTCCGCGACCAGGCGTTGCAAAAGCGGCGCGGGCTGCCAGAGAAAATCATCCTCGCGCGCGAAACGCGCCACATCCGCAAGTATTTTTTCAAGCCCGACGGTGTCGGCGTATTGCATCGGCCCGCCCCGCCAGCGTGGAAAGCCGTAGCCATTCAACAGGGTCACATCGACGTCGAGCGGCCGCAATGCGATGCCTTCCTCGACGACGCGCGCCGCCTCATTGACCATGGCCGCCATGTAGCGGTCGACGATCTCGTCATCGGACATCGCGCGCGGGGTGATCCCCTTTGCCGCGCGATCATCAGCAACATGGGTCAGGACGTCTTCATTCGGGCACGGGCCGTCCTCTTTGTAGACATAGTAGCCCTTGCCGGTTTTGCGACCGAAATGGCCCGCCTCGCACAAACGGTCGGAGAATGCGGCATAGACCTCGCGCGGGTCGCGGGTCGGGGCGAGGCGTTTGCGCGTCGCCCAACCGATATCCAGCCCCGCCAGATCGCTGACCGCAAAGGGCCCCATGGCAAGGCCAAAGTCCACCAGGGCGCGATCAACGTCGAACGGGCTTGCCCCGGCCAAAACCGCGCCATCCACGGCCTTGCGGTAGTGACTGAGGATGCGATTGCCGATGAACCCGTCGCAAACGCCCGCCCGCACCGCAACTTTTTTCAGCCGTTTGGCCAGCTCGAAACCGGTCGCGGTGACCTCAGGCGCTGTCTTGTCGGCCACGACGATCTCCAGCAGGCGCATCACATGGGCCGGAGAGAAGAAATGCAGGCCGATCACATCCTGCGGGCGCGAGGTCATTGCCGCGATTTCGTTGATATCGAGATAGGAGGTGTTTGTGGCCAGAACCGCGCCGGGTTTGCAGATCGCATCAAGCCGGGTAAAGACGTCCTTTTTCACCTCCATGCTCTCAAAAACCGCTTCGATCACCAGATCCGCATCAACGAGCTGGCTGTAGTCATCGCTGGCGGAAAAGGTCGTGGCCATGATGTCATCGAATTTCGTCTGCGCGAGTTTGCCGCGTTTGACGGATCCCTCAAGCGTCTTTGTCACATTGGCCTTTGCCCGTGCCACCGCTTCTGGTTCGCGCTCGATCAATGTCACCTTCAGGCCAGACAGCAGCGCCGCCACCGCGATCCCCGCGCCCATCGTGCCTCCGCCGATCACACCGATTTTTTCAATGGGCCGAGCGGTGACACCTTTGATATCCGGAACCTTCGCAACCTGACGTTCGGCAAAGAATGCGTGGATCAGGGCTGACCTCTGGTCACTGCCCATCAGCTCTGTAAACAAGGCCCGCTCATTGGCGAGCCCCTCCAGGAATGGCAAGCGCATGGCACCTTCGACCGCCTTGATGCAATTCAAGGGGGCCAACTGTCCGCGCGATTTTTGCGCCACCCTGGTGCGGGCCTGTTCAAAGACGTCCGGCGCGACCGCCTGAACCGGCAGCGCACTGGACCGGCGCGGCGCCGCCCCCTGGCGGACCAGGTCCTGCGCATAGGCAACGCCCACGGTGCGGGGATCGCCAGCGGCGGCAATCTTGTCGATCAGACCAATGGCGAGCGCTTCCTCCGCGCCGATCTGCCGCCCGGTGGTGATCAGGTCAAGCGCCACCTCAGCCCCCGCCAGCCGTGGCAGGCGCTGCGTCCCACCTGCCCCAGGCAATATGCCCAAAGTGACCTCCGGCAGGCCAAACCGGGCCGCCGGGTCTGCAACGCGGAAATGCGCCCCCATGGCCACCTCAAGCCCGCCGCCCAGCGCAGTGCCATGCAACGACGCGATGACAGGCAAACGACAGGCTTCGATCTGGTTGATGACATCAGGCAGGAACGGCTCCAGGGGCGGCTTGCCGAATTCACGGATGTCAGCCCCTGCGATGAAGGTCCGGTCCGAACCGTAAATGACAACGGCCCGGACGTCGTCCCGCGCCTCGATCGCGGCAAAGACCCCGGCGAGTCCGGCCCGAACGGCCTGGCTCAGCGCGTTGACGGGCGGGTTGGCAATTGCGACGATGGCGATACCATCAACGACCTCTAGGGAAACGGGATCTGGCACGGGGCGGCTCCTCCTTCCACGACATGGATACGATTCCCCCATGACCTTAAAGATACCACCAAAAATTTCAATATGCGGAATTTAGTCTTTCATTGCGGAATTGCTTGCGTCGCGAACACCTGCCCGCACATACAAAAAACCCAACCGGAACAGGAGTCCGGTTGGGGCTGACGGGCCGTATCTCTGGCCCTATGTTTGGACTGTTTGCGTCGGGTCAGGACGTACCGGTGGCCGGCGCGTCGTCATCCCAATTGAAGTCGGACCAATCGGTCTCGGCAACCGGAGCTGCGGAGGCTTCGACATCCCAGTCGCTGTTGTCTTCATCGCCCCAGCTTGTCGGGGCCGGCGCGACCGGTTCCGCCGTCGCGGGAGGCGCCTCCCGGCCTGCCGCCGCTTTGGCGGTCTGAAAACGCGCAACCAGTTCACCCAGTTTCTGAGCATCCGAGTTCAGCAATTGCCCGGCGGCCGTCGCCTCTTCAACCATGGCCGCATTCTGCTGGGTCACCTGATCCAGCTGGCTCATGCCGGTGTTGATCTCGTAGAGACCCGTCGACTGTTCCTGTGCACCCGTCGCGATATTGGAGATCAGCTCGGAAATATCGCCGACCCGTTTCAGAATGGATTCCAACGCATCACCAGCCTTGCCCACCAGATCGACGCCACGCTCGACCTGTTTCGAACTGTCGCTGATGAGGGTCTTGATCTCATGAGCGGCATCCGAGGAGCGTTGCGCAAGGCCGCGCACTTCGCTGGCAACCACGGCGAACCCGCGCCCGGCTTCGCCTGCGCGCGCCGCCTCGACCCCGGCGTTCAGCGCCAGCAGGTTGGTCTGAAACGCGATGTCATCAATGACGCTGATGATCTGGGAAATCTTGCTGGAGCTTTGCTCGATTTCAGTCATCGCGGAGACCGCATTGCGCACGATCTCGCCGCTGGTTTCCGCTTCGCTGCGGGCCTCGTTGGTGGTGCGTTCCACGTTCCGGGCGCCTTCGGCTGCAGATTTCACACTGGCGGTCATCTGGTCCAGCGCCGCCGCGGTTTGTTCCAGGGTCGCGGCCTGGCTTTCGGTACGATGCGACAGATCCAGCGAGGCCTGGCTGATTTCGGACGCCCCGTTGCTGATCGAACTGGAGGAATCGACCACCTGGCTCACGGTTTCGTTCAAAGTGTCCAAGGTGCGGTTGAAATCAGCGCGAAGCTGCTCGTATCCTTCCGCAAGTTCATCTTCGATGCGGGCGGTAAGGTCGCCTTCGGACAGGCGCGACATGCCGGCACCAAGGGCAGAGACCGCATGTTCCTGGGCCATGACCCGCTGGCTGCGTTCTTCTTCTGCCAACCTCTCCATCTCTTCCTTCTCGACAATGCCGTCACGGAAGATCGAAAGAGAACGGGCGATCCGGAAGATTTCGGTACTGGCCCGATCAAAGCCGGTAATCGGGCTTCGGTCGCCATCGGCAAGACGCTCTGTCGTGGCGCTGATGCGGTTGAGCGGACGCAAGACCAACAAGTGGATCAGGAACAGGGCAAGCACAAAGACCGACGCAGAGAGGGCAAGGGTCGCCATCATATTGCGCTCCGCCTCGGCGACAACATCGGTGATGCTGGTGGCCATGGTTCCAATCGCCGCCAGGGTGCTAAAGGCGAGTTCGTCGGTCTGATTGGTGATCTGCTGCACCGAGCTTTCGGTGGTGCGGGTCGCCTCGTTTGCCGCGGCCTGTGCATTGAGCGCATTGATCTTCTGCGCTGCAAGGCCATTGTCGGTATCCGTGAGCGACGCAAGTTGCTTGAGCAGCCCACCAACGCGCGCATCCTTGAAATCTTCATATGCGGCCAGGTTTATGCTGGCATCTTCCAGGCTGAGCGCAGCTGTCCTGACGACCGCTTCGTCTCGTGCACTCAACACATCAAGGGCGGCCCCCTGGAAACTGCTCACCCAGGTGCTGATTTCCATCAGGCTGTTCAAAAAGCCGACCTGATTGGACATCAGTTGGCGTAGCGCCTCGCCATTCTCGCTGCTGGCTTTTTCTGCAGCGGCTTCCAGTGCCACGATCCGTCCAGCGACCGCCTCTGCCAGGACGGCATCGGTTTCTTCGCGCGACGTCATCGCAGAGCGGCGCAGGCTTTCAGAGGGAAAGAGGCTCTGCGCAATGACCGATTGCAAGACAAACGAGGCCTGGCGCAAAATTTCGACATCAATCAACTCCGGAGCGTCCGCTTCGAGCGCATTCGCGATCTCGTGGATGCGGGCGTCGGAGCTCTCGGAGAGTTCGGTCAGCCGCGCCAGGGTTTCCGGATCCTTGGTCCCGCCAAAGGCGATGGCGGTCCCGGCCAGAAGGTTCAATTCGGCGCGCGCTTCCAAGAGCAGTTGCAGCTGGCCAAAGTCGACCTCGACCAGTTTCTTCAACGAGGAGTCAATCGCGTTGTAGGTGGCGACCGCGCCCTTGTTCAGCTCCACAGATGCGGTCTGAGACAGCTCTGTCATGATCACGCCCAGCTGGCCGCTGATTTCACTCAGCTCCGTCACCCGTTCCTGAATGCGTTGATCGCTTTCCAGAACGGTCCGGCGGGCAGAGGCCAGATCTGTCAGGGCCGCGGCGGCCGCTTGCGATTTGGCCATGAAGTCGGCTTGCAGCTCTGTATCCAGATCGGCGATCTGGGCATCCAGGGAGGCGGCTGTTTCCGTCACCTTGGCCTGCGCGGCGTCGATTGCAGCAAGATCGCTGGCCATCATCAGCGAAATCATGTTGTCCTTGGTGTGCCCGGCGGTGCCCGAGATCCCCCCGGCAACCCGCAAGGCCGGCAACCGTTCCCCTGCAAGCAGGCTCATGTCGTTTTCAATTTCGACAAGAACCTTGTTCATCACAAACCCAAACAAGCCGAATGATCCCGCCATCAACAGCAGGATCAGAGCCATTTTGGCCCCAATACTTCGCAGGAGGCCGCGGCGGCGAGGGCGTGACGTTTTGGTTGCAGCAGTATCGGACATCATTTCACCCTAACAGATGAGAGATCACAAAGAGTGCAGCGCGCACCACAGGATCCGGTGACGGGAAGGCTTGACATAGGAAGTCGAGAGCGCATATTCGGCCTTATCACGGAGTCGGATGTTGACCGTCCCTGACGAAAATCGGGTTCGATCTGCGACTTGAAAACCGGACTGAACGTGACAGACAAAACAAGGCTCCTGTTTCAAACAAGCCTTACTTTGTGTGATCGCCTCTTAATTTTGGATGAAACTCTAGGCGGTTTATGAAAGCTTTGCGGCAGAAACATGCAGGTTTTGCGTTGTTTGAGCCCGAAAATCCCGGTTTTTCTTCGGCAATTTACTAAAAACCCGACAATCTGCCCGATGCCGGAAAGCCAACAGAGAGCTTTCAGCGGCGCACCCTGTCAACTCCCCCTGCTCCTGATGGCCGGCCGCCCCCCTGCGATCCCCGGCGCGCACTGGTCGGTGGGCGCTGTTTACGGGCGTCGGATGTTATCCGGCAGCCAGGTTGCCAGCTCGGGCCACAGCACCAGGATCACCACCATCAGCAGCATCAGCCCCACCATTGGGATTGCAGTTTTTGCAATATAGGAGATCTCGTGGCGGGTCATGCTTTGCAATACGAACAGGTTGAAACCGATCGGTGGCGTGACCTGGGCTGTCTCGATGACGACCACCAGAAAAATACCGAACCAGATGACGTCAATCCCGGCCTGTCGGATCATCGGCTCGACAATCGCCATGGTCAGCACGACGGAGGACAGGCCATCCATGAACATGCCAAGGATCAGGTAGAAGACCGTCAGCACTGCGATCAGCGCGATGGGCGACAGATCGAAACTGTCGATCAAACCCGCCAAGGCCCGTGGCAGGCCGGTGAACCCCATCGACAGCGACAGAAAAGCCGCGCCCATGAGGATGAAGGCGATCATCGCAGAGGTGCGCGTCGCGCCCAGCAGGCTTTCGACAAAGGTGGACCAACTCAGGCTTCCCTGCACCAGCGACAGGCCCAGCGCGCCAAGGACCCCCACCGCTGCCGCCTCGGTCGCTGTAGCAAACCCCATGTACATGGACCCGATCACCACAAAGACCAAGCCGAAGAGCGGCACCAGAAAGCGGCTCTCCGCGATCCGCTGTCGCAGCGACATATGCGGCTCCGGCGTTGGGCGCGGCCCTTTTCCAAGGTAATGCCAGGCGATGATATAAAGCATGAACAAACCGGCCAGCACCAGACCGGGGAACACACCGGCCATGAACAGCTTGGTGATGCTTTCATTGATGCTGACGCCATAGACGATCAGCGTGAGCGAGGGCGGGATCATCAGCCCGAGGGTGGCGGCTCCGGCCAGGGTCCCGATAATCATGAACTCCGGGTAGCCACGGGCGCGCAGCTCCGGGATCGACATCTTGCCGACCATATTCAAGGTCGCTGCAGAGGAGCCGGAAACGGCCGCAAAGATCGTACAACCTGCGATATTGGTGTGCAGCAGCCCCCCGGGCAGGAACCGCATCCAGGGGGCAAGACCGCGAAACATGTCCTCGGATAATCGGGTGCGATAGAGGATTTCACCCATCCAGATAAAAAGCGGCAAAGCGGTGAGCGTCCAGCTGGAAGCCCCCGTCCAGATGGTCGTGATCATGGCGTCCCCCGCCGGGCGCACCGTGAACAGCTCCATTCCGACCCAGGCGACCCCCATCAGCGCCAGACCGATCCAGACGGAACCGCCAAGCAGGGCAAACAGGACAAAGAGAAAGATCAAGGTGGTATAGATCTCGATCATTCGACCGCCTCCCCTTTGATCTGCGACGCCCCCGTCACCAGCATGCGGCCGAGATAATCCCAAAGGGCGACAGCCAGAAGCACGGTTCCAATCGACATCGGCACCTGCGGCAGCCAGATCGGGGTATAGACCCAACCGCTGCCGCTCTCGGCCCAAAGTGCCGGCCAGTTCCACGGCCAGGTGGCAAACATCGACACAGCGGTCAGCAGCCATTCCGGCGCAAAATCCTGCCCCTGCGTGCGATCATTCAACAATTTCGACAGAACATTTGTCTTGATCGCATAGCGGGCGAAATAGGTCGCCGTAATGGCCGACACCAGCATCGCAGCGGCATCCAGCCAGAAATGATAGCGCCCGCCCAGATTGAGAAAAATCGACACCCGGATATGGCCGCCATGGGTCAGCGTGTAGGCCAGCCCGAAAAAGGACGTCGCCGCCATCGCGTAACCGGCATATTCTGTCGATCCCGGAAAGGTCAGCGACGCCCAGCGCGCGCCCATCTGCCCGACGATCAGCAGCAGGATCAACACCATGAAGCAGGCGGCGACCACCCCCGCCCCGGTATAGATCCGATCCAGCACCCGCCAGAGCGGCGGCAGCCACCGTCGCATCAGGTCCGGCCGCAGAAGACACAGTCCCATCAGGGCCGTCGGGGCCACAAAGAGCCAGACCCAGAGGGGCAAGCCCAGAACTGGCTGCCAGTCACGCATATCTTGTCCTTTGGAGCTTGTTCGTAGGGGCCGCAGGGGGAGGCGCGCCCGGTCCGGGCCTTTCCCCCTGCGGGACGGACGTCAAGGCATCATTCAGCCTTGAAGGCGTCGAGGATCGCTTCGCCGTCGGGGCCGGCCGCGGCGCGCCAGTCTTCGGTCATCTTGGCACCGATGGCTTCCAGCTCTGCGAGGAACTCTAGGCCTGCATCGGCGACGGTCATGCCGTTGGCTTCGAGTTGTTCATAATACCAGTTTGCCAGCTCTTCGGATTTGGCCGCGCAGGCGGCGCCGGTTTCATCGGCTGCGGTTTGGATTGCGGCCTGGGTGTCACCATCCAGCCCGTCCCAGATCTGTTTGTTCACCATCACATAGTTGCGCGGCAGCCAGGCATTGACCTTGTAGTAATGGCTGAGCTGTTCCCAGACCTTGCGATCATAGCCGGTGGAGCCGGAAGAAATGAACGCCTCCGCAACGCCCGTCGCAAGAGCCTGGCTCAGCTCTGCCGCTTCGACCTGCACCGGGATCATGCCCAGCTCTTCGGCAAAGGTGGCCGTCGCGGTGTTGTAGGAGCGGAACTTCACCCCTTGGGTATCCTCGGAAGAGGAGACTTCCTTGTTGAAATAGAACCCCTGCCCCGGCCACGGGCAGGTATAAAGCGTCACCAGGTTCTGATCGGCCAGCTGCGCGTTGACCTTGTCCTTGGCGATGGACCAGAGTTTGTCATTGGCCGCATAAGAGGTCGCCAGGAATGGCAGGTTGTCCCAGCCCAGAAGCGGCAGCTCGTTGGCATGGGCGGACATGAACCGTTCGCCAATGGGCGCCTGACCGGTCTGGATGGCGCGTTTGATCTCGCCCCCCTTGAACAGGGAGCCGCCGGGATGAACGGTGATGTCGATCTCACCCTTGGTATAGTCCCGCACCTTGTCTGCAAAGGCCACGCCCATCTCGGTGTGAAAATTAGAGGCCGCATAGGCCATCGGCATGTCCCAGCTGTCGGCCAGTGCGCCCCCCGAGGCCAGAGCAAAAACCGCGCCTGCAACCGTGGTGCTCAATGTCATTCTGGTCATTTCAAGTCTCCCATGTTGATTGTTTTTGGTTTTATCGTTTGGCAAAGCGCATCGGATCAAAGGCGCTCGTATCCGCGTTGGGCCAGTTGCCCGCAATCATGTCGGCCACCAGTCGGCCTGTCTTCGGCCCCCCTGTCAAGCCTATGTGGTGATGTCCAAAGGCGGTGTAGACGCCGCTGCCGCGCACTTCACCGATCAGCGGCAAACTGTCGGTTGGGGCGGGACGGAACCCCAGCCATTCCTCTTCGGCCTCATAGGTCAGATCCGGGAAAGTCCGGGCGACCGTCCGCCGCAAAAAGTCCAGCGGCTTTTTGGATTTCTCGGGATTGAGGCCGCCAAACTCCACAACCCCGGCGCAGCGCAGCCCCTGATCCATCGGGGTCGCCACGAATTTGCCCTCGCTCAGCATCATCGGGTTGTTGGGTAGCTGGCTCGGGTTCTTGAACACGATGTGATACCCGCGCTCTGCCTCAAGCGGCACCTCAAGGCCCAGTTTGGCCATCAACGCAGCCGACCAGACCCCGGCGGACAGCACCGCCTTGTCACAGGACAGCCGCCCCTTGTCGGTGTCGACAGCAGTGATCTGCCCGCCCATCAGGTCGAAATCCTTCACGTCGGCCTGAAGAAACCGCCCGCCCATGGCCTGAAGCTGTGCCACCAGATCTTTGACGTAGTTGCCGGGGTTGAGAATATAGCCGTGATCCTTGTTCACCGCCAAAAGCCGCATGTCCTTTGACAGCATCGGTTCACGGTCACGCACCGCGGCCCCTTCGATGATCTCAGGCAGAAACCCCGCCTCGCGGCGCAGCTCCCAGGTGTAGGCATCCGCCTCAAAAGCGGCACGATCCCGGTACACAAAGCTGTAGTCACTGTCCTTGATCCAGCGCGCAGTCGGCGTGCCATCGGTCAGCGCCTTGTGCTGCTCAACACTGTCGCCGACAATCGTCGTTATTCCCCTGGCAATGCGCCGGGTGTCCGCGTCATTGGCATGTTTCATGTAGGTCGCCAGCCATGGCAGCAGGCGCGGCAGGTAGGACCACCGCATGAACAAGGGGAAATTCGGGTCGAGCAGGTATTTTGGCCCCTTGAGCATCAGCCCCGGCGTCGTGACCGGCACAATTGCACAACGCGCAAGAAGACAGGCGTTGCCGTAGGATGCCCCCATGCCCGGCGTGCCCTTATCCACCAGCGTTACATCAAATCCCGCCCGGCGCAGCCAGATTGCACTGGCCGCACCGACGATGCCCGCACCGACAACTACGATATGTTGAGACGCCATCTTGTTCCCCGATTACCTGGGGGCAGACTGTCGGCATGTGACAGCCATTTCAATTACATTTCTTCGTCGTGACATCCGCATCCGGGGGAACGCCCGCCAAAAGAGCCGTTTCACGCAACGCCCGGACCTGCGATCAGTCGCTCTTGATCCCGATGGTAAAATCCCTGCGCGCCCCGGCCGGAGGGCGGGGAAAGGGCGATGCGCGCTGAACCTGGGTCAGCGCCAGTTTGTCCAGCGCCGCCGCGCCCGAGCTTTTGGCGATCCGCAAGGAGGTCAGGTCGCCCGCCGGCCCAATCACGAAATGGACATAGGTGACCCCGCTCAGCGAGGTCCGGGCTTTGCGTTGACGATGGATCTGACGCATGACTTTGCCCGCGTAATTTGCCGTCGCCGCGTTGCCTTCGCCGGATGCCTTGGCCGGTTGAGCACTGGCCGCCTGCGCCGCGGGCTGATCGTCGTCACCGGTCTCCGCCCCTGCCCGGGCATTTCGGTTGCTGTTGCCGCGCGCGGGCGCTGACACCGATGGCGGCTGGACGGGGGCCGCGCGCACAACCGGTTTGACCTCTGCCTGCCTTTCCCGGGGTTTTGGGCGTTCGGGGCGCGTCGCCGGGCGCGGACTGTGCTGCGGCGCCAGATCCGCACGCGCCTCAACCGGGGGGCTGGCCTGATGATTGGTCTGAACACTGGCCTGAACATGCGCCTGAACACGCGCCTGTGCGACCGGGTCCTGTGCTGCCGTCGGGGGCGGCGCAACGGGTATCACCGCACTCGGCGTGGCCGCAGCAGTTTCGACCGGTGTGACCTGCGGCGCCTCGGAAACCGCAACCACCTCCGCCCGGACCACCGGTGCCGGGCTGATGGCCGCAGGACCGGAGGGCGCTCTGGCGTTCTGGTCCGGCTCGAGCTGCTGCACGACCTCGACCTGCTGCACGACACTGGGCGGCGGCTCTATCGCCTGATGAGCCTGCTCTGTGGGCTGCACCGGAGTGACGACGGGGGCCTCTTGCTGGACCGTCCCGTCTGCGTCATCGGTTGCGACCGGGCTTTGGATGCCCTGTGTCAGATCGGCGAAACTGTTGCCAAGCGCGGCGGGCGCGACAGAGCCACCGCCATCTATCTCGACGGTCGATTGATCCGTCTCGACCAGCAGCGCGGCATGTGCGGCCAGCGCAAGTCCAACAGCAAGCACAGCGACCAGCGGCGAGCGAGGGATCATTGCAGACTCCGTTCCGACAATAACGTGATGCGAGAGGCCCCGAGCCGGCGCAACTCTTTCGCGACCGCAATCAACCGGGTGGCCGGCAGGTCCCTGTCCGGCACCAGCCGCGCCGCAAAATCCGCATCCTCTTCGCGCACAATCCGCACATAGGCCTGTGGCGACGTCAGCTCCGCCCCGCGAAAGCTGAGACTGCCATCCGCGCGGATGACCAATGCGTCCGGGGGCGGGCTGGAGTCGAGATCGGAGGCCTGAACCAGCCTGACCCGCGGGTCCATCGTCGGTGCCAGCGAGCCGGCCACCATGAAAAAGACAAGCATCAGGAAAACCACGTTGATCAAGGCAATCGTGGGTTCGCGTTTGCTGTGGGGTTTGGAGCGGCGCACCAGCATGATCTAGCCCAGCACTGTCACGGAAAACGCCGCATGGCGGCGCAGGACCGCCAGCACATCCACCAACCGTTGCGAGGTGACATCCGGTTCGAGGTTCAACAGAACCTGAACGCCACCGCTGTCCTGCTCCGGCGCAAAGCTTGTCAGCCGGGAGGCAAGATCGGCCAGGGCCAGAACGTCGCCATTCAAAGACAGCTGGTCCAGCCCGATTTTCAGGAACACGGGGCGCTGTTGCGTGGTCGCGGCGGCTGCCTGTCCGGCCTCCGCCGCCATCAAATCAACCGACCCGTACCGCGAGAAGGTCGATGACAGCATGAAAAACAACAACAACAGGAAGATCACGTCGATGAGCGAGGTCATCGACAGGCGACGGGACCGGCGCTTGGCCAGGCGCAAAGCCATCAGGCGGCCTCGTGTTTGGCCAAGGGGTGCGCCCCATCCGCCGCGATGTCCGGCGAAAAAACCGTTCGCAGGGCACGGTTGGCAAAGACCCGATCGCGTTCGACCAGTCCGCTCAGCCAGCTCTGAACCGCCGCCACAGGCATCGCGACCGCCAGACCGGCTGCCGTGGTCAGCAGCGCCACCCAGATGCCGCCCGCCAGCACAGTGGGATCAACCGACGTGCCGGCCGCCTGCAAGCCCTGAAACGCCTCGATCATCCCCAGCACAGTGCCAAACAACCCGATGAGCGGTGCCAGTTGCGCCACGAGATCAAGAAACCCAAGCCCGGTTTCCAGCCGCAGAAAAAGGCTCTCTGCCTCGGCATCGCAGCGGTCTGACAGCGCCGCAGGGGCGCCGCCACCGCGGATCGCGCGGCCCAGGGTCGGCGTCAGGTAGCTGCGGCTTTCGGTCAGAAACGCCCCGGCGGCCTTTGCATCGCCGCGTTCATAGGCCACCAGCGCCCTCTCGATCTGGCGATGGCGCCCAACGCCCGCCCGCCGGAATTGCCAGATCTTGTAAAAGACGGTTGCAAAACTGACGATTGACAGCCCGAGCAGGAGCGCGACAACCGGCCCCCCGACGGTCAGGATTTCGTCAAGCGACGCCAGGGCCGCAGGCAGGATCGTCGTCAGATCTATCATCCCAGCAACTCGACCTTGGTGCGGCTGCTGAGCCCCAGCGCCTCGGTGCAGATCTGGCTGTCTTGACCGCCGCTCCGGCACCGGCTGGCCCCGTTGATCAGCACCCGGCCAACCGCCGCGCATTGCACATCCGCCAGATCAAACTGGCGCACGCGGGGGCGCCCTGTCGGGAGCGCTTGGAAATCAAACAGGGTGAGCATCATCACCCCGCCGGATTGGTCAAAAAGCACGGTCTCAAAGACTGCCTCTTCGATATCCATATCGTGGGTGTTCTGCGCCAGAAAAGAGAGGCGACACGCGCCCCCCTGATCTGCGAGCGCATTGAGTTCAATCTCAACGCCCAACGGTGGCGGGGTGTCCTCGGCCCCAACCGCATCCATTCCCCCGAGGAAGGTCAGAACACATGCGATTGGGGCGAGTAGGTGAACCTGGCTGGTGTATTTCATGGGTGTCTCCTCGCGTTCAGAACGCCGCCGCCAGCGACAGTTTGATGTTCCGCCCGGCCGCTGGACGCGTTGCCAGATGCGGTGTGTACTGCTTGTCGAACAGGTTCTCGATCCCGAGCCGGATCTCGGCCTCTTTCAGCATGGAGGTGTCGATCGGATAGGTGGCGCGCAGGTTGTGTACCGCATAGCCGGGGGTGGCGTTGACATTCTTGGTCATCACCGCTTCCCAGGACATGTCCAGCTTGTCATTGAACTTCTTGCCGACCGTCAGGCCAAGACTGTTTGCAGGCATGCGGGTATAATCCGCCGTGGTGCCATCGACATAGGACCATTCGCCGCTCGACAGGTTGGCGTTCATATCCACATAGGTGCCCGACCCATGGCTGTAGGAGGCTTCGATTTCGACCCCTTCGGTGCTGACCCGGTCCACGGTCTGATAATCCGTCGAGGAGGTGTAATCCCACAGGCGGGTCATCCAGAGATTGACCTTGGCCCGGAGCTGATCGTCCCCGGACCACAGCCCTTCGCGGTCATAGGAGGCGCCCAGCTCATAGGTCACGGATTTTTCGCTCTGGGTCATATAGGTGGCATAGGTTTCGTAGTCGAAATCGTCGAGGATCGGCAGCCCGGCGGTATACGCCACAGAGCCAAACACAGCGACCCCATTGCCAAAGGCATAGCGCGCGGAGATCCCCCCCATCAGTTCGCTGTTGTCGAAGCGTTCGCCCTGCGACACATAGGTGCCATCCGAGCTGGATTCGATGTCCTGCGTTTCAAACCGCATCGCCGGTGTCAGCGTCAGACCATTGCCGAAATCCATCTCGTCGATGGCAAAAAGGGCAAACCGCTTGTCCGTACCACCCGGCGCTGAAGAAGCATCAAGGCGCTCCTTGCGGATAATCTCGCCGCCCGCGCGCAAGGAATGGCTCAGGCCAAAAGCGTCGAACAGCGCGGTGTTTTTGACTGTCAGCTTGGTGGTTTCATAGCGGTGATCCGCGTTCAGCAAGGTCGAGCCCGTGTTGCCGACCTCATCCTGTTCGATGAATTGATCCGCATAGGACAGCGTTGCGGTCAGGTCGATCAGATCGTTGCCAATCGGTGTATAGGCATATTTCAGGCTGGTCGTCGTCGTCTCGATATATCGATCCACATTGCCAAAAAAACCGGTTCCGGCAAACGCATCATAGGGAACGTCCTGCTCGTCCGACGTGGTATGCGTGGTTGAGAAGGTCAAAGACTGATTGGCGTTGTTGCCAAAACTGTATTTCGCCTTCGCCAGGTATGAGGGCAGTTTGTAGCCGGTGTTGCTGATCTCATTGCCGTCACCATCCGAATAATTGCCCTGTTCCCGGTAGGTATAGTTCAGCAGGAATTCCAGATTCTCGCTCGGCTGCCAGCCAAGAATGGTCGACGAAATGCGCGTGTTGGCGTTGCCATAGTACTCAAACGTCTGGCGCCCGGAGAGGCCAATTTCGCCCTCGGTCAGATCGGCCGCGTCAATGGTTTCAAGCTGCACAACGCCGCCGATGATGCCGGACCCGTACTCATAGGAACCAACGGTGCCCCGGATCACCGACACCTCGCGAAACAGCGAGGGATCGGTATATAGCTGCGTCCCGATCCGGTAGAGTTCCTCGGACCCGGTCGACGCCCCATCAAGCTGGATCTGAACCTTTTGGTTGGACCCATAGGTGCCATCCGCGCCAAAACCGCGAATATTGATGCCCGCCCCCGTCGGCGTGCCCGCGTTGACCAGCGTCACACCGGGGACAGAATCGATCAGCTCGGCAACGCTACCGGCCTGGCGATCCTGGATTTCTTCGGCGTTGATCACGGTTTCCGGGACGGCCGTTGCGGTCTGCACGTCGCGCTTGTTGTTGCCGAGGACCAGATAGCCGAGGAACCCATCCTCATCCACCAGGTCCTGGGCAAAGCCGGCGCCGGCGGTCACGGCAAGCGCCGCAGCTGAAGCAGAGCAAAGAAGCGCCCTGCGCAATGTATTGATTTTCATGATGTCCCCAATAGTTCGATGCAGGCTGGTACCGCATGCTCGCCTTGGGGCTGGCTTGGTATCTGGCGTTGGTGTTGACCCGAATAGTTTGGCCTGCTCGGGTGTTCTCTCTTGCGGCGCCTAATTTAATTTATTAATTCTGTCAAGAAATATCCCGCCGAGCATTTGGATACTCCACCGCCGGTCGTCAGCCTGCCATTCCCCTCCGGGTCGCAAGCCAGCAGTTGTCTCAAACATGAAATTCGAGGACCCTGATGGCCCAGGACAAAGTGACTTCTCCGGAAGAAATCCGTGCGCTGCGCGCAGAAAATTCCACCGCTCGCGCTCGCGATTTTTGCGATAGCCATGACATCTCGGAGGCACAGCTTGTCGCCTCGCAGGTGGGTCAGGGCGTGACGCGGGTTGCCGCGCATCCCGATCAGCTGATGCCTCAGATCGAACGCCTGGGCGAGGTCATGGCGCTGACCCGCAACGCCTCCTGCGTGCACGAACGGGTGGGTCACTATGGCAACTACCGCTCCGGCCCCCATGCCGCGATGATCCTGCAACCAGAAATCGACCTGCGTCTGTTCCCGTCGCATTGGACCAGCGCCTTTGCCCTGGAGAGCGAAACCGAAACCGGATTCAAACGTTCCATTCAGGTTTTTGACGCCGCCGGTGACGCGGTCCACAAGATCCACCTGCGCGAAACCTCCAACCATGACGCCTGGGCCGAGGTGGTTGCCACCCTCGCCACCGGCGATCTCTCTGATCAACAGACCGTGGCCGAGCGCAAGCCGCCCGAAGCCCCCAAGGCCAACCTTGAAAAGCTGGATGTGCTGCGCACCGAATGGGCCCGCATGACCGATACCCACCAGTTCATGCGGCTCACATCAAAGCTGCGCATGAACCGTCTTGGCGCCTATCGCCACGTCGGCGAACCCTTCGTGCAACCGCTTGAAACCGGCGCGGTCGATGCGGCCCTGCAGGCGGTGGCAGGCACCGGAACCGAAATCATGATCTTTGTCGGCAACAAGGGCTGCATCCAGATCCATGGCGGCCCGATCGAACACCTGCGGGCGATGGGGCCCTGGCAAAATGTGATGGACCCACGGTTCAACCTGCACCTGCGGCTCGACCACATCGCCGAAGTCTACGCGGTGACCAAGCCGACCCAACGCGGGCCTGCCGTCTCTGTCGAGGCGTTTGATGCCGAGGGCAGCATCATTTTGCAGATTTTCGGGCGCAAGACCGACGCACAAGACAGCCGCCCCGCCTGGGAAGAGGTCGTCGCGGCGCTGCCGCATAGCCCGGTCGAGGCCTTGGTCTGATGCGGCACCCCTCCTTCACACTCCTCGCCGCCGGCGCATTTGTGGTCGCCACCCTCCCGGTCCAAGCAGCAGAGCGGGTCCTGTCCATCGGTGGCTCTGTCACCGAAATCATCTATGCGCTTGGCGCGGGGGACAAGCTGGTCGCCCGCGATACCACCTCCAGCTATCCCGAACCGGCGCTGGACTTGCCGGATGTGGGCTACATTCGTGCCCTCGCCCCCGAAGGCGTGCTGTCGGTCAATCCAGACCTGATCATCGCGGAGGCCGGCGCCGGTCCCGTCGAAACCCTAGATGTGCTGACCCAGGCCGAAATCCCCTTTGTCGAAGTACCCGACGCCTATACCGGCGACGGAATCCTCGCGAAAATCGACGCTGTCGGCACTGCCATAGAACGGCCCGATGCGGCGCGGGCGCTGCGTGACAAAGTGGCGGCAGAACTGACCGAGGTGGCGGCAAAGGTTGCCTCGGTCCGACAAGACGATCGCAAACGGGTTCTGTTCATTCTATCCACACGCGGTGGCCGCGTCATGGCATCTGGCACCGGCACAGCGGCCGATGGCATCATCCGGATGGCCGGCGGCACCAATGCGCTTTCGGAATTCGAAGGCTACAAGCTGATGACCGACGAGGCGATCTCGCAGGCGGCACCGGATGTGATCCTGATGATGGATCGTGGCGGTGATCATGGGGCCTCAAACACCGAGCTGCTGTCGATGCCGGCCCTTGTCACCACCCCGGCGGCAAAAACCGGCGCGGTGGTGCGGATGAACGGGCTTTATCTGCTTGGGTTCGGCCCCCGCACCGCACAGGCCGCCCTGACGCTGGCGCAGTCTCTTTACGGGGCGCTCTGATCCATGGTGGCACTGACCGAGACGGATCGCAGCATGGGCGCATCGCGCGCCGAGATCCCCGACCGCCGCCGACAGGCCCGCAAGCTGAGCCTGGTTCTGGTCTGTCTGCTGGCCCTGGCCATCGTGATCAACCTTGCGCTTGGGGCGTCGGGGACCTCGCTTTGGGGCGCCTTGGCGAAACTGGCCAGCGGCACACCGCTCGACATGATGGAACGTGTTGTCCTTTGGGATATCCGATTGCCGAGGGTGGTGCTGTGTACGCTGGTCGGGGCCGCATTGGCAGTGTCCGGCGCGGTGATGCAGGGGTTGTTTCGCAACCCTCTGGCGGATCCGGGCCTTGTCGGTGTCGGCGCGGGGGCCGGCCTTGGGGCGATCCTGTCGATTGTTCTGGGCGGGTTTCTGCCCGTTGCCCTGCAAGAGTTCTTTGGCGCCTATGTCACCCCGGCTGCGGCCTTCTTGGGGGGCTGGGGCAGCACATTGATCCTCTATCGGGTGTCCACCCGCGGCGGGCGCACCTCGGTCGCGACCATGTTGCTCGCCGGGATCGCCCTTGGTGCGTTGGCCGGGGCGGTGTCCGGCGTCCTGATCTATATGGCGGACGACCAGCAGCTTCGGGATCTGACCTTCTGGCAGATGGGATCGCTGGCCGGGGCCACCTGGGAGAAATCTCTGATCGCCGGTCCGGTCATCGTGCTGTCCATCGCCGGAGCAACCTGGTTGGCACATGGTCTGAACTGCCTCGCCCTGGGCGAGGCGGCAGCAGCCCATATGGGCATCCCGGTGCAACGCATGAAAAACGCCGCGATCTTTTCCGTCGCGGCGGCCACCGGCGTCGCCGTCGCGGCCACCGGTGGCATCGGCTTCGTCGGCATTGTGGTGCCGCATGTCCTGCGACTGGCAACCGGCCCCGACCATGGCACGCTATTGCCCAATGCAGCCCTTCTGGGCGCGACACTGCTATTGGGCGCGGATCTGATCAGCCGCACCCTGATTGCGCCGGCCGAGTTGCCGATCGGGATCGTGACGGCCGTACTCGGCGCGCCGGTCTTTCTTTGGATTTTGCTGAAACGACGGGGGCTGGTGGATCAATGACGTTGCAAGCAACCCACATCAACCTGACTCTGGGGCAAAAATCCATCCTCCGGGATGTCAGCCTCACCGCCCAGGCCGGAGAGGTAACGGCCATTGTCGGTCCCAACGGATCGGGGAAATCCTCGCTGCTCAAGGTTCTGGTCGGAGAACAGCCAGCCTCCGGTGAGGTCTTGCTGAACGGGCAGACACTGACATCCTACCGCCCCTGGGAGCTGGCCAGCCTGCGCGGCGTGCTGCCGCAGGCGACGGTGCTGGCCTTCCCCTTTACCGTATTGGAAGTGGTGCGGCTCGGCCTGGCTGCCGGACCGGATGCCAATCATCCGGATCTCCCTTTCGAAGCCCTCGCACAGGTGGATCTGGACGGCTACGCCGGCCGGTTCTATCAGGAACTCTCGGGCGGCGAGCAACAGCGCGTACAACTGGCCCGCGTTCTGGCACAAGTTTGGCGTCCGCTGCGCGAGGGGCGTCCCTGTTGGCTGTTCCTCGACGAGCCCGTCTCCAGCCTCGACATCGCCCATCAACTGACGGTTATGGAAATCACCCGTCGTTTCGCACAGAACGGCGGCGGCGTGATCGCGGTGATGCATGACCTGAACCTGACGGCGATGTACGCCGACCGGGTTCAAATCATGCACGCGGGTCAATCGGCTGGCGCGGGTCCGGTCCCGGAGATCCTGACAGACAGCAGACTGTCGCAAGTCTACGGCTGCCCGCTGAGAACAAGCGTTGTCCCGCAGAACGCCGGCGTTTTTGTTCTGCCCCAGGCGGCCCGCCAGACCGCCCCCGCCCCGCCTGCTGCCTGACATCCCAGGGGGGGCGCAGACCCAAGGTTTGGCCCAGACTTCTCGCGCCCCATGCATCGCCTCAAGCGGTCAGGCAGAGGCCGCGTTGCGCTCCTCCTCGCTGTCGGCAATGACAGAAGCCATGCAGCTCAACAGCTGTTTCTTGTTGATCGGTTTCGACAAAAAGGAATTCATCCCAGCCGCAAGGCAGGCCTCCCGGTCACTGGCATAGGCATTCGCGGTCAGTGCGATGATGGGGGGCTGCGGGATTGACAGCGTCCGAATTGCGCGGGTGGCAGAGATACCGTCCATCTCTGGCATCGACATATCCATCAAGACCAAATCGGGGTCGTAGGCGGCACAGAGGTCGATCGCCTCGACCCCGTTCTGCGCCTCGATCAGTTCGATCGCCAATCCTGACAGGTATTTTCGGATCAGCAGCCGATTGGTGCGGTTGTCCTCGGCCAAAAGGACACGGCGGCCCTGCAACCGGGCCAGATCGGCGACTTCCACCCCGTCCGGACGCTCTCGCTCGCCAATGGCGGCCTTGAATTGAACCTGCAGGGAAAAACAGCTGCCCTGCCCATGTGCCGAATGGACAACAATGCCACCGCCCATCTGTTCGGCGAGGTAACGCGAGATCGTCAGGCCCAGCCCCGTGCCCCCAAAAGCGCGCGTCGTCGCGGCATCCGCCTGCGAAAACCGTTCGAAAATATTGTCTCTTTGCTCTCTGGTCAGCCCGATCCCGGTGTCTTCAACGTCGACCGTGATGTTGTACGGATCCCCCACCGACCGCAGCACCCGTACATCGACGCGTCCCTTGGCAGTGAATTTCACCGCATTGCCGATCAAGTTCACCAGCACCTGACGCAGCCGCCCGTCGTCCGCACGGACCTGTTGTGGCAGGTTGTCACCGTAGGTCACGTTCAGCTTCAGACCTTTTTCTCGCGCAACCGGCCGCAGAACATCCACGGCGCTTTCAATGCATTGTTCCAGGTCGAAATCAATTTCCGAAAGCGTGAGCTTGCCCGATTCCAGGCGCGACAAGTCCAGGATGTCGTTGATGATCTTCAGCAAAGCCTTGGAGGAGGTCCGGATGATTTCGACTTGCTGTTGCTCTTCACTCGGCAAATCCGCCTCAGCCAGGAGATCCGACATGCCGATAATACCGTTCATCGGCGTCCGGATCTCGTGGCTCATATTGGCGAGAAACTCTGACTTGGCCCGGTCCGCCTGTTCTGCTGCACGTTTGGCCTCCGCCAGTTCGGCCGCGTGGCGTTTTGACTGGGTAACGTCCCGTTCGATGCCGATCACCATGCGCACGTCGCCGGCGTCGTCAAGCACCGGAACCAAATGGGTGTCGACCCAGATCATCTCACCGGTTTTGGTGTAGTTCAGGATCTCGGTGCGGTAGCGTTTGCCCTGCTTCAAATGTTCAGCAATCGCGCGGACCGTATCCATGTCCGTTTCCGGACCGTTCAGCAATTGAGCCGGCGATTTGCCCATCGCCTCGGCCAGCGTGTAGCTGGTCATGCGCGAAAAGGCCTCGTTCGCCCATATGATTTGGGCATTCGCATCCGTCAGCACGATGCTGTCCGAGGCGTTTTGCGCAACCGTCGAAAGCTGCTCCAGTTCAACCTGTTTGTGTTCGAGCTCCTGTTCCCGTTTCCGCAGCGTCCGAATGGTGCGTCGTCGGATCGCAGAAAGATGCGAGGCAATAAACGTCGGCACCACGATCAGGATCCCGGCGACAATCAGGATCAGCCGCAGTTGCAACAGGTTCGGGGGCTGTTCGGGCCAGCCCCCCTTGGGGATGGCTGCCATCTGCCAACCGCCTGTCGGCAGAGCAATATCCATCATGATTGGCTGCTGGGTGTAGATCTCCGCATCACCAAAAAACAATCCCCCCTGCCCCCCGGTGCCGTCTCGCCCGGTCAGAGCAATGTCCAGCGTCATCTCCTCACCGATCACGCCGGCCGCACGGTACAGGGCCGCCGCATCGATAACAGCTGAAACCATGCCCCAGAACTGACGCTCGGCCCCGTGACCGACAAAAATCGGGAACCGCCCGATGAACCCGATCCCCCCCTGGACAAGGTTCACAGGCCCCGCCAGAACCATCTCGCCACTGTCGCGCATCCGAAGCGCCGCCTCGCGCTGTGCATCGTTTTCCTTATAGTCGAGACCCAGAACCGCTTTGTTCGCCTCGTAGGGATGCACCATCTCGACGACTAGATTAGGCGCCACCGCGATATTCAGTATTTCTGATTTATTCTCGATGGCATAAGAAGCGATTTCGCTAAACCGGTCCTGTGTCATCTCAGGATGCGCAGTCAAAACGGCCACAAGCCCTTTGACGAGCTGAATATCAGCGTTCAGGTACCCCTCAAGACGGGACCGGATCAGGCCCGCCTCATTCAGGACATCCGCCCGAACCCGCTGCATGTGAATAGTTCTGTTCTGCGCCTCGGCAAACAGCAGGGCGGTGATCACGACGAGCAAGGCAATCCACGTCGGCAAATACGTGCGATTGCCAACAGCTTGAACCAAAGCCCGGACCAACTTGGGCACGTCAAACACCTCCACCTCGCTAGGAGATTCTATAAAACCACTTACCCGCTGTATCGCAGACAAACATTCCTGTGCCGTTAACCCATCGCTTTTAGCCCTATGACCGGGCCGCCAATTGCCACATCAGGCATGTGCTCGGCCAACATCTTCTTGGGCTTGGCGTTCTCGACCTCCAGAGCCTTCAGCCTCTTGGCCTCGGACACTTCCATGCTGCCATACTTCGAATGCCATTTGTAGAAAGTGCCATCGCTGATGCTGTGCTTCCGGGACAGTTCCTTCGCCCCCATTTCCGGCTTGGTGCTCCTTCAGGATGCCACTGATCTGCTCTTCGCTGAAACGGCTTTTCCGCATCGTCTGTCTCCTCGCTTGGAGAACAGGTTACCTTCAAAACGCGGACATTTCAGGGGAGCACGTCACACGTGACCTGGGGCGCAGAGGCGAAGCATCACGCGCTTGAGGTAGGTGGCAAGCTATTGGATATGCTGAACATAACAAAGCCCGCCTTGGGGGCGGGCTTGGGTATTTGCGAGGGTACGCGTTATTTGGTTGCGGGAGTAGGATTTGAACCTACGACCTTCAGGTTATGAGCCTGACGA
>NZ_LPUY01000079.1 GCF_001518015.1 Tritonibacter horizontis | reverse complement strand
CTCTGCCGACGGCCCCGCCCTTGCCAGCTGACAATCCGCAAATTGACACCGCAGCGCCAGACGACGGCAAGAGCGCGCAGGACAGCAACGGCGAGGACAGCGAGGTGGTCGCCGAACCCATCGTCACCTTCAGCTCGCGCCGCAGCAAAACCCCCGACGCGCCGACCAGCGACCTGAACCCGGCTGACGGGTCTGGCATCGCCGATGTCTCGCATGGGGCTGTGCTCGCGGCCACGCCAATGGGCAACCATCTGAACGTCCGCGCCCCCGCGGGCCCGTCGGCGTTGCCCCCTGCCCCAAACCTGTCCATTCCCTCGCCGGCGCTGTCACATACGACCTCGGCCCCGCCGAGACGGGGCCCCGCCGTCGCATCAAGATCCCCGCGCGACAGCGCAGGTGACATAAGCCAGATGCCACAAGCGCGCCCGCTGCGGCTGCGGCCTGCGCGGATCGGACTGGCCGCTGCCGCTCTGGCGACCCTCTCTGCGCTTGGTGCCTGGGCCTTGGTTCAGGAATTGCCGGTCTTGTGGTCGGATCTGGAACGCGCCGATCTGGTCGAGGCCGAAGATCCGATTGCCACACCGGTTCTGACCCATGCCCAACCCGAGGCGACAGTCGCGCTCAGCGCGGATCGTTTCGCAGCGCCTGGCGCTGCCATCAGCACATCGCCGCTCACGCCGGGACCGGACCAGCAGGTCGCTCAGACAGGAGCGCCCGCGCGCACGCCTTTCGCCGGGTCTGGCGAAACCGGGTCCGAGTTTGAACTTGGCAATCTGTCGTCGGACCGGCCTCTGGACCTGCAAAGAGATCCCGACAGCCTGACGGTGACCGACGCTGCCGTGCTTGAGGCACTCGGTGCACCTATCGTCGACGAAACCGTGCCGCTGGGTGGTCAAGACCTTGTTATTGCGTCGTTGCCCGCCCCACGGAGCCTCAGCGCGGGTGGCGCGACGCCCGGTCCGTTCAGCCCATCGCTGACGGATGATGACGCGTTTGAACGCGCCAGCCTGCCCAATGACGAACCCGGCCTTGATCCCGAGGCGCTGGCCGATGGCGTGGTGCCCGGCGATGACGCCGGAACGGTCGGGATGGATCACGGTCTTCACAACGATATCGGCGCGCTTGAGGAAGCTGCTCAATACGCGGCGACAGGGGTCTGGCAGCAGGTCCCCGAAGTTGCGGAGCTGCCACCGCTGATCGGGCTTGACGATGTCTACGTCGCGTCCATCGACAATACGGAACTGTCGCAGGATGCCATTGCACTCCCGCCTCAGGCCGGTCTGGACACCGACGCGCCCTTCGACGCGATTTCGAGCCCCACCGAAGCTGGACGGCAGTTCGACCTTGATGACCGTGGGCTGGTGGTGGCGTCACCCGAAGGCACGTTAAATCCAGACGGCATCATGGTCTATTCAGGCCGCCCCGCCCTGTCTCCCCCGCCCACGCCGGACAGACCTGAAGTTCGCCAGCAAGAGGCCGCGGATGCTGCGGACCGCGTTGCACAGTTGAGCCTGATCCGCCCCCGCACCCGACCGGACGATCTGCAGGAGCAGACAGAGCGGGCGCAATTGGGCGGGGTGATCCGCTCTGAGCTGCTTTCCAAACGGCCAAAGATCCGCCCCGCAAGCCTCAAGACGGAAGAAGAAGAGAGCCAGCCAGCGACCGCCCTTGCCGTCGCCCGCGCGGTCAAACCACGCGCCCGTCCGGCGAATTTCGCAAATCTCGTCGATCGCGCCCAGCGCAGCACCCAGAACGATGCGCCTCAGGCGACGGCCTCGGTGGCGCCGGTGACGGTCAGCCCCTCCATCCCCTCCTCTGCTTCGGTTGCCCGTCAGGCCACAGTCGAACGGGCGCTCAATCTGCGCCACGTCAATCTGATCGGCGTCTACGGAACACCGGCGGAACGGCGCGCACTCGTCCGTTTGCCTTCAGGCCGGTACGTCAAGGTCAAAGTGGGTGACCGGATCGACGGCGGTCGCATTGTCGCCATCGGTGAGGGGCAGCTGCAATACCAAAAGGGCGGCCGCAATCAAACGCTCACCATGCCAAAAGGTTGAGGCAAACCAATTTCTTAGTGGAAATGTTGACGGACTGGACAACCGCCATCGAAACAGGTAAAAACGCGCCTGCGCAATCCGGTTGACAGCAAAAAGCCGGGACATGTGCCCCGGCTCTCTGGTCGTCAGTCAAGACACCGATCATTCAGCGGCGGAGATTTCGCCATTGTTGATCTGTTCCTGTTCGATCGATTCAAACAGCGCCTTGAAGTTGCCCTCGCCAAATCCATCGTCGCCCTTGCGTTGGATGAATTCAAAGAAGATCGGTCCAATGACAGTCTTGGAGAAGATCTGCAGCAGGATCCGCGTTTCACCGCCCTCCACGACGCCCTCTCCGTCGATCAGGATGCCGTGTTTCTTCATCCGGTCCAGAGGCTCGTCATGGCCCGTCACGCGCTCATGGCTCATGTCGTAATAGGCGTCGGGCGGCGCAGGCATGAACTGGATCCCACGGTCAGAGATCTCATCCGTCGCCTCGTAAATATCACGCGCGCCGACAGCGATATGCTGGATGCCTTCGCCGTTGTATTTCTTCAGATAGGCAACGATCTGACCGGTCTCGCCACGATCTTCGTTGATCGGAATCCGAATGCGGCCACAGGGTGAGGTCAGCGCCCGGCTGAACAGCCCGGTGAACTTGCCCTGGATGTCAAAAAAGCGGATTTCCTTGAAATTGAACAGCTTACCGTAGAAGTTGAACCACTTGTCCATGTTCCCCTTGAACACGTTGTGGGTCAGGTGATCCAGGTAATAGAACCCCACCCCGCGCGGCTTGGACTGCTTCAGCCACTCGAACTCCTGATTGTAGGGCGAGGTGTCATAGTACTGATCAATAAAGTAGATGAGGGAGCCGCCGATCCCCTTAATGGCCGGAACATCAAGCGTCTTGTCCGCGCCGTGGTAAGGCTCCGCGCCCATTGAAACGGCGTGATCAAAGGCTTGTTTGGCGTCGACAACGCGCCACCCCATGGACGGCGCACAGGGGCCGTGCTCCTCAACAAAGCGTTCGGCAAAGCTGCCTTTTTCGGCGTTCAGAATATAGGTGATGTCGCCCTGTTGCCAAAGTTCGACCCCCGGTTTTGACTTGTGCCGCCCGACCAGCTCGTAGCCCATTTTGCCAAAGAGCGTACGCAGTTCCTCGGGGTTCGGGCTGGCAAATTCGACAAACTCAAAGCCATCCGTACCGGCCGGGTTCTCAGCGCTGATCACAGATTTTGGTGCGTCGTGCGGAAACGGTCCCATGCGTATCTCCTGCGTGCTGGATCTCATTTCGCTCAGCTTACCGCATCACGCGCGCACAAAATGCGCGAAATCACAGATACACCTGTTCAATAACGCGGAACTTACGCATCATTCAGTGAAATAGTGAAAGGTTCGCGCATGCTGGATTCGACAGACATCAAACTGCTGGCCCATCTCCAGACCTCCGCCCAGTCCACGGCTCAGGAACTGGGCGAGGCGCTCAACCTGTCCCCGAGCCAGGCTGGGCGGCGCCGTCAACGGCTCGAAGCCGATGGCTACATCCAACGGTATGTTGCCAGACTGGATCCGACAAAGCTCGGTTTGGCGGTGCAGTGTTTTGTTCAGGTCCATTTGAACAGCCATGGGCCGGAAAATGCCGCCAGTTTTGCACGACTTGTATCAAGCCGTCCGGAAATCACTTCCGCTTGGACGATGACCGGAGACGCCGATTATTTGCTGCGTGTTTTTTGCCATGATCTTCAGGAGCTTAACACGCTATTGCACGAAATCATCCTGCCCCATCCGGCCGTCGGACGGGTGCACAGCCAAATCGTGATGGCACAGTTAAAAGCTGATAGCCCTTTACCGGTTTAAGGATGCGTGAACCACTGGTCGCCTAGGGTTAGGAGAAATTTATCATCAGATGGAATCGCCCTCGTGTCATTTGTCGACCGCCGTATAGAAACACGCCCGAGCAGCGGCGCAGCTCCTTTTGAGCTGAACGAAGTCTTCTTCTCCCGGACCGATGACCGGGGCGTCATTCAAGCCTGTAACTATGTCTTTCAACGTGTCGCGCATCATAGCTGGGAAGAGATTCTTGGCGCGCCGCACAAGCTGATCCGCCACCCGGACACGCCACGCGGGGTGTTCCAACTGTTCTGGGACATTCTCAAGAGTGGCAGCACCATCGGGGCCTACGTCAAGAACAAGTCCAAGGATAACCTGCACTATTGGGTCTTTGCCGCTGTCGTCCCTTGCGAAGGCGGCTACCTGTCCGCCCGCATCAAACCTTCAAGCGCGCTGTTTGGTGAGATTCAGACCCTCTATGCCAAGATGGCCAAGGCCGAAAAAGAGGACGGGCTTTCCCCAACCGACAGCATGAAGATCATGGAAGATTGGGTGCACGAAAAAGGCTTCGACGATTACCAGCATTTTGCGGCACATGCCCTTGCTGAAGAATTGATCGCCCGCGACGAGGGGCTTGGCCGCAAACCAGATCCAGAGATTTCCGAACTGCGCAATATGTTGCGAAATGCCGAGAAGCTTCTGGACGAAACCCACGGTCTGGTCAAAGATTTCGAAGCGATGCACACAATCCCTCACAATCTGCGGGTTATTGCGTCGCGGATTGAACCATCGGGCGGCCCCGTCACCGTCCTGTCTCAGAACTACGGCGCCATGTCGCGGGAAATGTCGGACTGGTTCGAGCGCAATGTTATGGGCGAGAATACAAATTTCGCCACCGTGAAACATTCGGTCAACTCAAGCCTGTTTATTGCCGGGATGACGCGGATCCTGAAGGAATGCGATGTCCAGCTGCAGAAAGAACGTCGCAGTCTTGGCAACGTCGACATGGAAAAGGAACGCGCGCTCTTGGCTGACCTTGTCGAAGAACAAGCTGGTTTCGCCAACAAAGGCATGGCGGAGGTCGATATCGAAGCGGTTCGGATCATCAATGCGTGCCAGGTGATGCATCGCCATTTCCTCGGTCTCAGCTCGACCCGGGTGTTGTGTAAGATTGAAAGCGCCCGCCTCCCCTCCTCGGGCGAAACACTTTCGGACATCATTGATCAACTTGGCGCCTTCCAGGAGCGGATTTCCGAACGGCTGGAGCATATCGCAAAGCTCGGCGAAGAAATCCGCTCGCTCGAGAAATAACGGGTCTCGGTCCCCGCCAAAGGGGACCAGACGCCCGACTGGGCGAGCACGCAGCCAAGCGTCCCGTTGGAGAGCGTCCCGACCGCAGCGCATCCGCTTCCGGCACCCTCGTCAGCCAAGCCAAGATGTTTCGTCTTCCTCGGCGGCCCCCAAAACGGCGATTAAGGCAGCAGGAATTCTACAGCAGCCCCACCAGTCGCAGCGGGCGTTGTCAGTCAGCCCTCCCTATGGGTCCCTATCGGTCGACGCTCCCTCTGATAGATTTGAACTTTGTCAGGCTGAGTTTCGTTTCCTCTAAGCCCTGTTCCGTCTGACTTTGGCACAGCCTGCGTATTGCTCAGCTCAGCCTGCGTTTGGTTCAGCCTGCGTAGTTCTCAGGCTGAGGTTCGTTCCAACCGTGCCCCTGCCGCGTTCAATTCAGATATCGCCGTGCCGGAAACACAGACCACCAATGCCCCCTCATTTCGAATTTTGCGACCCTTCCGCCCGCTGTCCCGGACGTCGGTGGTCATTTATCTGACCAAACCGTCTAGCTGCATCTATGATGCCGGTTGAACACGGTGATAGAATTTTATGACGCAACTGGATCTTGGCGCGGAAACGCGTCCTATGTCTTTGCCAAGTCACCGAATACTGGCAGTATCATCTCATGGACAGTTTTCTCTCTCAAGCGTCGATCTATCTCGCAGCGGCGGTCATCGCCGTGCCCATCGCCGCAAGGCTGGGGTTGGGGTCCGTTCTCGGCTACCTGGCTGCTGGCATTCTCATCGGTCCGGTCCTTGGGCTGGTCGGCTCAGAGACAACAGAGCTTCAGCATTTTGCTGAATTCGGCGTCGTCATGATGCTCTTTCTGATCGGGCTCGAACTCGAACCGCGGGCACTTTGGGGCATGCGGCATCACCTGATCGGGCTGGGGGGATTACAGGTTGTTGGCTCCACCGCGCTGCTGGCCGCCGCCGCCGTCGCCTTCGGGCAAACCTGGCAAGTCGGGCTTGCAGTGGGGTTGGCACTGGCACTCTCGTCGACCGCCATCGTCTTGCAAACCCTCTCCGAAAAAGGTCTTTCCCGCACCGACGGCGGGCGCGCGAGCTTCTCGGTTCTGCTGACTCAAGACATTGCGGTCATTCCCATCCTCGCATTGCTGCCGCTTCTCGCAACCCAAAGCCCCGTGCGCCTGTCAACCGACGGCTCGATCCAGCGCGGTGCCGATGCCCATGACGCGGCCCACCACTCGCTGTCACTGGTCGATGGGCTGCCCGGCTGGGCGGTGACACTGATGACCGTCGCGGCTGTCGCCTTTGTCATCCTCGCGGGCGTCTATTTGACACGACCGGTCTTTCGCTTCATCCACGCCTCCAACCTGCGCGAGATGTACACAGCGCTCGCCTTGCTGATTGTGGTAGGGATTTCGTTTCTGATGACACTCGTCGGGCTCTCTCCTGCCCTTGGCGCGTTCCTGGCGGGTGTGGTCCTGGCCAACAGTGAATTCCGCCACGAACTCGAGAGCGATCTTGAACCGTTCAAGGGGCTGCTGCTTGGGCTGTTTTTCATCACCGTTGGCGCCGGGATCAACTATCGCCTGTTTTTGGCGGAACCGGGTGATGTGATCGGCCTCGCCCTCCTCGTGATCTTTGCCAAAGGCACGGTGCTGTATTTCGTCGGCAAGGCCTTCGGTTTGAAAAGGCGGAACCATTGGCTGTTTACGCTTGGTCTGGCGCAGGCCGGTGAGTTCGGCTTTGTTCTTCTTGCATTTTCGCTGCAGCTCAATGTCATCACACCGGACCTGTCCGAAAAGCTGTTGCTCGTGATTGCGATTTCCATGCTGATCACGCCTCTTCTGTTCATCCTTTACGAAGTGCTGTCGAACCGGATGAAGGATCCACAGGTTGAACAGGCACCGGATGAAATCGACGAAAAAGGCACAGTCATCATCGCCGGAATTGGCCGCTTCGGCCAGATCGTCAATCGCCTCGTCAATGCCAGCGGGTTTAAGACGGTCCTTTTGGACAGCGACATGAAGGCGGTGCAACTGATGCGACGGTTTGGCGTAAAGAGCTTTCTCGGCGACCCGACCCGCCCAGAGCTGCTGAAGGCCGCCGGCATAGCAAAAGCCAAAGTGCTCGTCGTGGCACTGGATGACACCGCCAAGGCAACAAAGCTGGTGGCCTATGCCCGGCGCCACTATCCAGACGTGCACATCGTGGCCCGCGCCTATGACCGCAACCACGTGTTCGAACTCTACAAGGCCGGCGCCGACGACATCGTTCGGGAAATGTTCGACAGCTCCCTACGCGCCGGCCGCTACGTTCTGGAAAACATCGGCCTGAGCGAATACGAAGCCGCCCGGGCAGAGCAGACGTTTTACGCGCACGACCGCCATACGGTGCGTGAGCTTGCCGCACATTGGATCCCCGGCACCCCCGCCAGCGAAAACCCGGCCTATATCAAACGCGCCAAGGAGCTGGAGAAGGACCTGGAAACGGCGCTTTTGTCCTTGGCCGCGGAACACTCGCAGAAAACCGACTGACATGATGCCGTGCGCTGTGGGCTGGCCACCCACAGGGCCGGTGCGCGCGCCCAAGCCTAGCCCGCTGAAACGCCAGCCTCGGCAAATGTCATCATGCCACTATGGCAGGCCACCGCCCCCTTCAGCACCTGAAGTGCCAGCGCCGCGCCCGACCCTTCGCCAAGGCGCAAACCAAGCGACAGGAGCGGTGTCTTGCCAAGTTTTTCCAGCAGGGCACCGTGGGCGCCCTCGGCGCTTTGATGGCCGGCGATGGTGTGATCCAGCGCGCCATCTGAAACCGCAGCCAGACAGGCGGCAGCGGCGCAACAGATGAACCCATCCAGCACGACAGGGATGGCCAGCGCACGGGCCGCGCCAATCGCCCCGGCCATCGCCGCCACTTCGCGACCGCCGAGGCACCGCAGGATCTCCAGACCATCACGGGCCGCGGCGTGACGATCTACCCCTTCGGCGACGACTTGCGTCTTCAGCATCAGCGCATCATCGGTGACACCCGTTCCGCGCCCGGTCCAATCGCTTGCCGAGCCGCCAAACAACGCCAGGCAGATCGCAGCGGCAGAGGTGGTGTTGCCAATCCCCATTTCGCCAACCACAAGAACATCCGCATCCGGATCGACCGCGCCCCAGCCGGTGCGCAGGGCCGACAGCAGGTCGTCTTCGGTCATGGCGGGGCCTGCGGTGAAATCGGCTGTCGGGCGATCCAGTTCCAAGGCGTGCACATCCATGCGTGCCCCGGCCAATTTGGCCAATTGGTTGATCGCCGCGCCGCCTGCGTTGAAATTGGCGACCATCTGGCCGGTTACCTCTGCCGGAAACGCGGACACGCCACGGCGGGTGACGCCATGATTTCCCGCAAAAACAATCACCTGAGGTGCCAGGATCTGCGGCGTGTCGGTGCCGCGCCAGCTGCCGTACCAGATCGCCGCGTCTTCCAGTCGTCCCAGGGCTCCAGGGGGCTTGGTCAACTGTCCATTGCGCGCTTCGCAGGCTGCCCGCGCCGTCTTGTCGGGCGCGGGCGCCTCGGTCAATGCGGTGCGGAAGGATGACAGGGTCAAAAGATCTGGCAGCATGAAAAGCCTCGTTGCGTCGGATAGCACCGCAAGGGTAAAGCGGTATCAGACCCTCTTTATCCCGCCTGCCCCCCTCCGAGAAGCCCTGCCAGAGGCACCAAGATGCGAAAAAGCGACACCATCGCAACGGATATACTGCTGGCGTTGCTCCTGCTGACCCGGCTGCCCTTGCCCGGGCTACCGCAATCCGCCTTTGTCCGGCAGGCACGCGCGGTCTGGGCCTTTCCGGTGGCTGGGGTGCTTCTTGGCGGGGTCGCGACGGGCGCGGCGGGGCTGGCCCTGATTTGGTGGCCGCCGACCGTGGCAGCGGGGCTGGCGATCGCCTTGCAGGTTTTGATGACGGGCGCGCTGCACGAAGACGGGCTTGCCGACACAGCCGATGGGTTCTGGGGGGGATTTGACCGTGACCGTCGCCTGGAAATCATGAAAGACAGCCAGATTGGCACCTATGGTGTCTTGTCACTGGTCCTTTCGGTTGGGCTACGGTGGAGCTTGCTTGCTGCGCTGTTGTCCGTGGGCGCGATCTGGGCGCCTGTAGCACTGGCCGTCCTGAGCCGGGCCACAATGCCGGTCCTGATGATCGTATTGCCGCACGCCAGAGCAGACGGGCTTTCTAAATCTGTCGGCAAACCGGCACCGCAGCGGGTTTGTCTCGGTCTTCTGCTGGCGTTGGGGATGAGCCTTGGCGCGGTCGGCTGGCCCGCCCTCGTCATGGCAGCGGTCCTGTGCCCCCTTTGCTTTGGCATCGGGTGGCTGGCACGGGCCAAGATCGGTGGCCAGACCGGGGATGTCCTTGGCACGACACAGCAAATTTCAGAGATATTCGCCGCGCTCGTTCTGCTGGCGTGTCTCTGAAGCGCCCCCGCACATCGATCCGCAAACCCGGCACAGAAAAACGGCCGCCCTCAGGGGACGGCCGCTTTTGGTCAAGATGCACAGTCTGATGTCAGGCAGCAACGCGGGAGGTCAGAACCTCATCCACCTGCTTCGCGGCGGAGATTTCATCGCCACCGGACACCGCTGCAACCTCGCGCGTCAGCCGTTCCAGCGCAGCTTCATAAAGCTGACGCTCGGAATAGCTCTGTTCGCGCTGATCGTCGGTGCGATGCAGATCACGGACCACTTCCGCAATAGAGATCAGATCGCCGGAATTGATCTTCTGCTCGTATTCCTGCGCGCGGCGGGACCACATCGCCCGCTTCACTTTGGCTTTGCCTTTCAGGGTCTTCATGGCCTGATCGATCACATCCGGAGAGGACAATGAGCGCATGCCGATGTCGATAGCCTTGTGGGTCGGAACACGCAGGGTCATCTTGTCTTTTTCAAAGGTGATCACGAATAGCTCCAGCTTGTAGCCGGCAACTTCCTGCTCCTCGATCGAGATGATCTGGCCAACCCCATGGGCTGGATAGACGACGTATTCGTTCGGGCGGAACTCGAGCTTCTTCGATTTGGTCATACAGGTCTTTCCTCGCGATGACACGGCAACCACGCCGAGTGTGCAGAACCAAAACAACCAACGAGCCTCAATCTGTTGAGCCCCGCTGGATGATACATTGGTGCAGCAATCCCACCAAGAGACCCACGAATCGCGCAGTCATCACGGCAGGCGGTATTCTACGACTTCATTACATAGACGGAACATAACATAAAAACGCGCGCCACGAAAGATGGCGCGCGCGTCAAACTGACGCGCAAACGCTCGTTTCATAGCTGTTTCGCGCAAGTTTTACCGTGTAGAGGCCTGTTTCAGCCCCCTTCGCCCGGTGCTTCGGAGAAATACTTCTCCATCTTGCCTTCTTCGCCATCGCGCGCTTCATAGCCTGGCATCGGATCCTTCTTGGTCACGATAACGGGCCACATTTCAGAGTACTTGCGATTGAACTCCACCCATTTGTCCATATCCGCCTCGGTATCTGGTCGGATCGCATCAGCCGGACATTCCGGTTCGCAGACGCCACAGTCGATGCATTCATCGGGGTGGATCACCAAGGTGTTCTCGCCCTCGTAGAAACAGTCAACCGGGCATACTTCGACACAGTCGGTGTATTTGCAAGCGATGCAGTTTTCCGTAACGACGTAGGTCATCTTGGCTGGCGTCCCGTTTTGGTGTTTGGGTTTAGCTAATCCACAAGTGCGCAGGCTTCAAGCCGTCAATAGTCTTCGTGGAGACGAGTAAGACCAAGCGCTCTGCGTGATTTCTTGTCAGGGCGACCTTTTCCTTCGTATTTCGGATTTGCAGGAGGTTTGTCCTGCTTCTCTGTCATATCAAAGTAAAGTGTCTGCGCCTCAGCAGCGGGTCCGCGTCGTTCTGACACGGAAATCAGGCGGACCACGCGCACCCGATCCGCCTGGGTAAAGGTCAGAACGTCACCAACGGCCACATTCTGAGAGGGTTTTGTCGCCTTGGAGCCATTCACGCGGACATGTCCGGCGCCGACCTGCTTTGCTGCCAAAGAGCGGGTTTTGAAAAACCGCGCATGCCACAGCCACTTGTCGATCCGGATCTTGCCCGCGTGATCACTCATGCCAACATCAGTCGCCTTGCTTCAACCCCATCAAAGCTGCCGCAAAAGGATTGTCCGGATCGATTGGCTTTTCCTTTTTGGGCGGACGCGAGGAATAGGTTTTTGCGCCCTTGTTCTGATCGCGGTCGTTGCGACCACCCTTCTTGGCACCAGGCTTCCCCTGAGGTTTGCCGCCGCTGCGGGGTTTGCCGCGATTGCCGTTGTTTGCCTCGGCGTTTGCGCCGCGGCTTTCGCCCTGGCCGCGTCCTTCACCGCGGCTCTCACCACCACGGCGCTGACCACGCGCATGGCCACCCTGACGGGCCTGACGACCCCACGTAAAGGAATAGAAAACCTCCGTTTCCGGGGCGTCGACAGCAGCGTCCGCGGCCTCGCCAATCGGGGTTTCACCATCATCCGTCTCTGCGATCGGTGCCGCGGCGACTGCGTCAGCTGGCTCTTCGGCGATCGGGGCGACACCATCATCGACGATCTCTTCGGTGCCAGCAGGCACATCGGCCGGCGCGGGTTCCACCTCGCCCTCGACAGGAGTGGCGGCCGGTGTGTTTTCGACCTCGGCGGCGGCGTCCATGACCGGGGTATCCGCAGCAGCGGCCTTGCCCGTTTCGGTGACAACGGCGTCCACGGCCTTTACCTTGACCCGTTCGCCCTTCTCGGCCTTGTAGCCGAGCCCTTGCATCAGATCGGCAAATTGCTCCAGCGTCATGCCGGTAATCGACAGCATGTCCGGTTTCGCTTCAAAGCCGCCCCGGCTGTCCTCGGCCCGCAACAGATCGGCCAGACGTTCCAGCATGTCGATGCGGATCATCCGCTGCCCGGCAGCGCGATAGCCGGCCATCGTGTCATAGCCCTCCGGCGCGCCAACAGGCGTTGGGACGGTCACCAGACCCGGCGGCGGTGCCTCGGGAAATTCCTGCAACCCATTTGCCAGTCCCCACAACACCAGACGCAGGCGTGTCGGCGCTGGTTTCAGCAAGAGCGGCATGAAAATGGTGAACTGACCAAAGCGGATACCATGCTTGCGCAACGCGCCACGGGCCTCCTGGTCGAGATCCTTGACTTCCTGCATGACAGAGGCACGCGGCAGAATGCCCAGGGCCTCAACCATCCGGAAGGCAAAGCCGCGCGCCAGACCCGACAGCGTTTCATCCTTCTGCAGGTTGATCATCGGCTCAAAGAGCGCCTGAACCTTGCGGGCAATGAAATGCTGCAGTCTGCGTTCGACCTTTTGGGCGACATCCGCGCCAGCCGCATCATCGACAAAAACCTCGATCCGCGGGTTCAGCGGATCTGCGCCGGCCACCAATTTGCCAACCGCATGTTCGCCCCACATCAGGCCGCCCTGTTCGGTATAGTCGATTTCGGTATCGGGTGCGTTATAGAACCGGTCCGCGCGCAGATGGAAATGCGGCGCCAGTGCCTGCAAAGACGCGGACTTCAGCGCTTTTGCTTCTGCACCTTGTGCGGATTTGTCCGGCGAAAACCGGAAGCCTTCGAGTTTCCCGACGAATTCACCTTCGACGGTCACTTCACCCTGGTCATTTACTTCGGCCAATAGGGCCTCCTTCTGTTTGAGCCGCCGCATCAAAACGGATGTGCGCCGGTCCACAAATCGTTGCGTCAGACGCGTATGCAAGGCGTCGGACAATCTGTCTTCTATAGTGCGGGTCACGTCCCGCCAATGACTTTCGTCACGCAACCACCCGTTTCGCTGAGCGACATAGGTCCATGTGCGAATAAACGCCAAGCGTTTCGACAATGTGTCAATATCACCTTCAGTCCGGTCAAGGCGACGGATTTGACGGGCAAACCAGTCATCCGGCACCACTCCGCCGTCTTCAAGATAGCCGAAAATCCCGCTGAGCAAAGAAGAATGCTCGGAATGGCTGGTTCCACGAAAGTCGGGAATGCGGCAAACATCCCACAACAGGCGGACTTTGCTCGCATCCGTGATCCGGTCGCGAATATCGGCGTCCTGGGACAGCGCTTTCAGCACGCGCAGGTCATCGGCCTCTCGCGCCTTGGTCAGAACCTCGTCCGTCGGGCTTGATTCGAGCGTTTTGATCAGCGCATCGGTGGTGCCGAACTGCAGATCCGCCGACCGCCAGTTCAATTTCTTGAGCGGCGTAAAGCGATGTTCCATGATCGCTTCGGCGACGCCCTCTTCCAGCGGCCGCGCATCGCCCGTCACCCCAAAGGATCCATGGCTCATGCCACGCCCTGCCCGGCCCGCGATCTGGGCCAGCTCGTTTGGGGCCAGCGGGCGCATCCGACGGCCATCGAATTTAGCCGTGGAGGAGAACGCCACGTGGTCCACGTCCAGGTTGAGCCCCATGCCGATCGCATCGGTGGCAACCAGATAGTCCACGTCGCCGTTCTGATAAAGCGCCACCTGGGCATTGCGGGTGCGCGGGCTGAGCGCGCCCATCACAACCGCTGCGCCGCCTTTCTGACGCCGTATCAGCTCGGCGATGGCATAGACATTGTCGATGCTGAAGCCCACGATGGCGGTGCGTCCGGGCATGCGGCTGATCTTGCGCGATCCGGAATAGACCAGATCCGACATCCGGTCCCGGCGCACGAACTCCACTCCCGGAACCAGCGCCCGGATCGGGCCGCGCATGGTATCCGCACCAAGAAACAGCGTCTCCTTCAGGCCCCGCGCCCGCAACAACCGGTCGGTAAAGACATGGCCGCGTTCGGGGTCGGCGCAGAGCTGTATCTCGTCGATGGCAAGGAAATCACAGCCCATGCCCTCGGGCATCGCTTCGACCGTGCAGATCCAGTATTGGGCCCGCGGCGGTACGATCCGCTCTTCGCCGGTGACCAATGCCACCACCGAAGGGCCCCGCAATCGCACGATCTTGTCATAAATTTCCCGCGCCAAAAGCCGCAGTGGAAACCCCATGATCCCGGTGCGATACCCAAGCATACGGTCGATCGCGTAATGCGTCTTGCCTGTATTCGTCGGGCCAAGAACGGCCACGACCCGGGATGCAGCTGTCATTGCATCAGTCTCCACGCGCCCGCTGGGCCAGGCTTGCGCCGGGGCCAGGGGATCAATTTCAGGGGATCACAAAGATGTGCCGTCCACCGTGATGGACAGGCGATCCAGCGCCTTGGTTACTTCCTCATGGTGGGGATGTATAGCCTTGGCACGCGCATAGGCGGCGTAGGCGCGATCGGGATCATCAAAGTATTCAAACACCTGGCCAAGCGCAAAAATCGCATTGTAATCATTGGGGTTGAGCGCCAAGGCCCGTTCAAGATCCGCCACCGCAGGGCCAAAGCGGTCCGCGTGAAACTGGGCCTGGGCCCGTTCTGACCAGCCCTCGGAGAACTCTGGCGCATGGTCTGTCAGCGCGGTCAGATGATCCAGCGCCGCGCCCCAGTCCCGCCGCGCCATTGCGTCCCGGCCGCGCCGCAACAACAGATCCATCGCCGCCGAACCGCTCTTGCTCCACAAGGCTTGCAGCTCCCGGTCCAGCGCGGCGGCCTGGTCCGGGTCGCCTGCCTCCAGCTGTGCCAACAGTTCTGCCTCGCTCAGATCCGAAAAATCGGTCGCGGACAGGTCCTGTGCCACAGCGCCCAGCGGGAGTGTAACAAGAATGACGGTTGCAATTGCCGCCACGATAGCTTTGAGATTCGTGCAAGGAGCGCCCATACTTGAAAAGGTAACCACTACGGGTGCGAAATCCAGCCCCCGGGACAAAAGCTTCACATTTTTATGCGCACCGCATGAAACTCTAGGTAGGACAATGAACATGAGCGACACACTGGAACAGGCCGCAGCCCAGCTGAACGAAAAGATGGACGGTGGGTTCGACGGGTCTGCCAAATTTGACATCACCGGCGAAGGCACGATTGTGCTGGACGGCAATGGTGCACGCGTCGCGGACGAGGAAACCGATGTGACCATGACCGCTGACGCAGAAACCTTTCAGGAAATTCTGTCCGGCGAGCTGAACCCGACGTCCGCTTTCATGGGTGGCAAACTGACGATTGACGGTGACATGGGCGTCGCAATGAAGCTCGCTCAGGTTCTGGCCTAGGCAACGGCCCGATCACGATGAAGGATCAGCCAATGACCGCCGACAGCGCCGCTCCTTTCCATGCCGACATCGCGCAGGGACCGGAGGGCGGCGCGGCCCATTGGCTGACCACCTCCGATGGCCTGCGCATCCGGGCAGGCCATTGGCCCCCCCCACAGGCCGGGTCCGCAGGTCACGGGACCGCACCTGCGGGGACGATTTTCCTGTTTCCCGGCCGCACCGAATACATCGAAAAATATGGCCCCTTTGCGAAAGATATGGTCGCCCGTGGCTATTGCGTTCTGACCGTCGATTGGCGCGGTCAGGGTCTGGCGGACCGGGCGCTGTCTGACCGGCGCTTGGGGCATGTGGACCATTTTGACGCATTCCAGCGCGATGTTGCTGCACTGCAGGCCCATGCCGAAGCGCTCAAGCTGCCAAAGCCCTGGTTCGTGCTGGGCCACTCCATGGGCGGCGCGATTGCCCTGCGCGCCTTGATGAACGGGCTGCCTGTCGAGGCCTGCGTGTTCACGGCGCCGATGTGGGGCATCCGCATCCCTTTTGCGCTGCGCCCACTGGCGCGCCTGCTGGGCCGGTTCCGCACCCAGCTCGGCCTCAACCACAGGCTGGTTCCGACCACCAAGATCGAGCAATACGTGCAGATCGCGCCCTTCGAGGGCAATTTGCTGACCACCGACCCGGAGATGTACGCGTTTTTGCAGATGCAGATGGATGCACAACCCGATCTGGTGCTGGGTGGGCCGACGATCCAATGGCTTGGCGCGGCAATGGTGGAATGCGCCGCCCTGGCCGCCTCGGCCTCTCCCGATGTGCCATGCATCACGTTTCTGGGTGACCGCGAAGATATCGTTGCAACCGCGCCCATCCACGACCGCATGGCCCGCTGGCCCAACGGCCGATTGGAAATCGTGGCGGGCGCGCAACATGAAATTCTGATCGAAAGACCGGAAACGCGCAACCGGGTGGCCGACGCCATCGCCACCCATTTTTCCCACGCCAGATAACAGACAGACGCCCCCTTCGCCGACCACAACAACCGGGGACGGCCTTTGGCAGAACCGGGGCGGAGGCTCCCGCCCCTCGCCCGATCCCCTGTCGGGATCGTTTCGGGTTGGGCCCGGCGCCGCGCGCGCCCGGTACGGGCGCGCGCGGCGCCGGTCGCTTCGGGCTCTGCCCGAAGCGAAACACCTCTGGGCGCTTGTGCCGCCCGCCAGCGAGGCCTAAGTGTTTGGGGAACCGCAGGCGGCCGGACCGCCGGAAACGAATGTCGACCTGTTCCACATTCCGTTCCGGCCTGTCCTTCACATCGCCCGCGCACAAGATGACACCAGACGGAGGCGCCCCCAATGTTCCAACTTCCCTTCCCCGTATACGATGCCAATCCGAGTTCTTCCGATGCGGGTGGGCTTGGCAAGCTGCCTGAATGGGACCTGAGCGATCTCTATGCGTCGGATGACGCGCCGGAACTGAAACGGGATCTCGACTGGCTGCAGGGCGAATGCGCCGCCTTTGCTGCGGACTACGAGGGCAAGCTCGCCGATCTGGATGCCGATGGCCTGCTCGCCTGCGTTTTGCGCAACGAAAAGATCAACAGTATCGCCGGACGCATCATGTCCTATGCCGGGCTGCGCTATTATCAGCTGACCACTGACGCTGATCGCGCAAAATTCCTTTCTGATGCACAGGAAAAAATCACTGTCTTCACGACCCCTCTGGTCTTTTTCACGCTAGAGATCAATCGCATCGACGATGGTCGTCTTGATGCGCTGTTCGACGCCAATACCGACCTCGCACGCTACAAGCCGGTGTTTGACCGGATCCGTGCGATGAAACCCTACCAGCTCTCGGACGAGTTGGAACGCTTCATGCACGACCTCGGCATCGTCGGCGACGCCTGGGAGAAGCTCTTTGACGAGACAATCGCCGGGCTGACGTTCGAACTGGACGGCGACGAGCTGGGCATCGAGGCGACACTGAATTTTCTGACCGAACAGGATCGTTCAAAGCGCGAAGCCGCCGCCCGCGAACTGGCCCGTGTCTTTGCCGAAAACATCAAGATTTTTGCCCGTGTTCACAACACGCAAGCCAAAGAAAAAGAAATCATCGACCGCTGGCGGGGCATGCCAAGCCCGCAAATGGGGCGGCACCTGTCGAACCATGTCGAACCCGAAGTGGTCGAGGCCCTGCGCGAGGCGGTTGTCGCCGCCTACCCCAAGCTCAGCCACCGCTATTACGAACTGAAGCGCAAGTGGCTTGGCCTGGATCGCATGCAGGTCTGGGACCGCAACGCCCCCCTGCCGATGGAAACGACGCGAATTGTCGATTGGGACGAAGCGCGCGACACGGTGATGGAGGCCTATGCCGCCTTTGACCCGCGCATGGGGACCCTGGCACAGCCGTTCTTCGACAAGGGCTGGATCGACGCCGGCGTCAAGCCCGGCAAGGCGCCCGGTGCTTTTGCCCACCCCACGGTCACGGATGTGCACCCCTACGTGATGCTCAACTATCTCGGCAAACCGCGCGATGTGATGACCCTGGCGCATGAGCTGGGTCATGGTGTCCATCAGGTGTTGGCCGCCGATCAGGGCGAGATGCTGTCGTCGACCCCGCTGACGCTGGCGGAAACCGCATCGGTGTTCGGCGAAATGCTGACATTCCGCAAGATGCTGGAAAAGGCCACGACCAAGGAAGAACGCAAGGTGCTGCTCGCCGGCAAGGTGGAGGACATGATCAACACGGTCGTCCGCCAGATCGCGTTTTATGACTTTGAATGCAAATTGCACGCCGCCCGCGCAGACGGCGAGCTGACGCCCGATGACATCAACGCGCTCTGGATGAGCGTTCAGGCCGAATCCCTGGGCGAAGCGTTTGATTTCATGGAAGGCTACGAGACGTTCTGGGCCTACATCCCGCACTTCGTGCATTCGCCCTTCTACGTCTATGCCTACGCCTTTGGCGACGGGTTGGTGAATGCGCTCTATTCCGTCTATGCCGAAGGGGCCGAAGGGTTCGAGGAGAAATACTTCGAGATGCTCAAGGCCGGCGGCTCCAAGCACCACAAGGAGCTCCTTGCGCCCTTCGGTCTTGATGCCTCCGACCCCGCGTTCTGGGACAAGGGGCTGAGCATGATCTCCGGGTTGATCGACGAATTGGAAGCGATGGAAGACTGAGCACCAGCGCGGATTGTCGACGACCTTCTGCAGGACGTTCAGCGCACAGCTTCGAAAAACGGCATATATTGGCCCGCCCGAGGTGACGGCGGGCCTTTTCTATGCAACATAGCCGACCAATGACTAAGACGCATGACATCAGCTTTCTTCGGCTGCAAAAATCCGACTACGCTCTGGTGCGCCATATCGAAGTGGCGCCCGAGCAAATTGTCTATTGCGGCACCGTCGATATGGCCTTTGCCTCTGACGAGGCGGGGCTGGATTTTTACGCGGTGTCCGTCTCGGGGGATGCGGTCGGTTTTTTCAAGATAGATCACAAATACCCACAGACCTACGCCTTTGCCCGCGACGGTGATCTGGGTCTGCGCGCTTTTATGATCAACAGGGACCGTCAGAACATGGGCATCGGGACAGCCGCGCTCCGGGCGCTGCCAGCGCTGCTGCGCGACAACTACCCTGCAGCCATGGCTCTGATCCTGACCGTGAACATCCGCAACCAAGTTGCGATCCGCAGCTATCTGACCGCCGATTTTGCCCGGACAGGTGAACTGTTTGACAGCGGCATAGGGGGGCCTCAACTGGTCATGCGGCGACCCCTGTAACAGGTCGCACCCGTCCCAGGCGGCCCGCCGCCCATAGGCTAGCCCCCCTTTTCCGCCTCTCCAAGATCTCCCTAGAGCTCGGTCGCCACCTCGAAAATGCGGTCGATCATCGCCTGGGTTCCGCGCGAAAACTCCAGTGGGCAGCTATAGGCGGTGCCGTCCCGCAGGCTTGCCCCAAATGCTTCGACCTGCAGTTTGTAATGATCGGCCTGTGGAAAGCGTTCGACCAGCACCTGCCCCGGAACCGCATCCACGCCAGAGGATTGGTGCAGCTCCAGCCTCGCCTCGCCAAAAACGCGCGGATTGAACGGGGCGGTCAGGCGCAGCACGCCCTTGTCGCCATGGAACACCATTTCCTGCCAGGGCTGCATGCGCGTGCTGACATATGCCGTATAGAGAAAACCCGGAAACTGCGCCTGTATGTTCGTCAGGACATCAACACCGTTTTCCCAAGAAATCTGTGCGCTGAAATCGACCGGCTCTTCTCCGGTTACAAAACGAGTAGACCCGAGCACATACACGCCAATATCACGCAGCGCCCCACCACCGGTTTCGGGGCGGTTGCGGATGTTTTCCATCTCTTGACGGTTGTCATAAGAGAACTTCCCCGAGACATGACGCAGGGTTCCCAGGGCGCCAGACTGCACCAGTTCGCGCGCCCTTTGCCATTGCGGATGCTGGACAATCATATAGGCCTCGGCGGCCAGGACGCCCGTCGCATCTCGCTTTGCGATCAGCTCGTCAAACTCCGCTTCCTTGAGTGTCGCGGGCTTTTCCACCAGGACATGCTTGCCTGCATCCATCGCCTTGAGCGCCCATTCTACATGCAGATGGTTCGGCAGCGGAATGTAGACCGCATCAATGGACGGATCGGCCAGAAGCGCCTCGTAGCTGTCAAAAACCTCCAGCCCCGGTGCAAAAGCCAGGAACGGTGCGGCCTTTTGCGGGCTCGACGTCGCAAGGGCAGCCAGCTCGGCGCCATGCGCCGCGTGGATCGCCGGTCCCATCTGTTCACGGGCAAATTTGGCAGCCCCGAGAATCCCCCAACGGACGGGTTTAGACATAGGCTTTCTCCTTCGATTTCGATGCGGGTACATTTTGGTCGCACAGTAGTCCCAGCCTCGCCATGACGCAAACCTCGTTCGCGCGGGCCCTCGGCCTGCGGCAGACGTGTTGCCCGTGTTGCAGCCGGTTTATCCAACAGGATCGGGCGAGGACCGGCCAATCCTGAGCATAACAGTCGGATTAGATACCCGACAACATTGGTCAACTAATTGATTTAGTTCACTTTTTTATTGACCTCCGGCGATACTGTGGCTAAACAGGTCTCAACTGCAGCACGCCAGACACCATGCAGCCAGCAGCTCGCTCTCCAGCCAGGTCCATATGGATCCCAGCAAGATCGCCAGCCAAGCCAGCGCATCGGCCATCCAGCCAGCCAACGCAGGATCCCCCAGCAGCCCGCTCCGTTTTTCGCAGCTCGCCCGCAGGTATCTCCCCTCACAATCGACCGTTTTAAGAACGCGCCGCGCACGGACGCTCCCCGTCAGGAGCACTATGCCGCTGGCTGCCTGTTGGTGCGCCCATCGCACTGGCGCTGTGGGGCTGGGTAGATCGCAAAAAGGGCCACCGGCTGGTGACCCTTTTCTTCTATGTTCTGAGGGAGGGTGTTTGACGTGACGCAGGTCAGACCGTCTGCAACATGCCCTTGCCCGCCGCAAGTTCCCGCATTTTCTTTTGCAGCTTCTCAAACGCACGCACTTCGATCTGCCGGATACGTTCGCGGCTGACATCATACTGCACGCTGAGATCTTCCAGCGTCTTGGCACGCTCTGCCAGACGACGCTGGGTCAGAATGTCTTTTTCACGGTCATTCAACACGGTCATCGCCTCAGCGAGCAACTCGCGGCGCGCCTGGAGTTCATCCTGCGCCTCGTAATCGCCGGCCTGGTCTGCGCTCTCATCTTCGAGCCAGTCCTGCCATTGCATGCTGCTGTCACCATCGCTGCCAACCATCGCATTCAGCGACGCATCGCCGCCCGACATGCGGCGGTTCATCGAAATCACCTCGTCCTCGGTCACGCCCAGATCTGTGGCAATCTTCTTCACGACCTCCGGACGCAAATCACCGTCCTCAAGGGCACCGATACGGGCCTTGGCCTTGCGCAGGTTGAAGAACAGTTTCTTTTGCGCGGAGGTGGTGCCGAGCTTTACCAGCGACCAGGACCGCAAGATATATTCCTGAATGGACGCGCGGATCCACCACATCGCATAGGTGGCAAGACGGAAGCCTTTTTCGGGGTCGAACCGCTTCACCGCCTGCATGAGGCCCACGTTGGCTTCGGAAATCACTTCGGCCTGCGGCAACCCATAGCCGCGGTACCCCATGGCGATCTTGGCAGCCAGCCGCAGGTGCGAGGTCACCATCTTATGGGCCGCTTCGGTGTCCTGCTCTTCCACCCAGCGCTTGGCCAGCATGTATTCTTCTTCCGGTTCCAGCAGGGGAAACTTGCGGATTTCCTGCAGGTAACGATTCAACCCGCCTTCGGGAGTCGGTGCGGGCAGGTTTGCAAAATTCGCCATAAGATCTGTCCCTTTCCAATGTATAAGGGCTTAACATCAGCCCTATTTGGGTCTCTCATTTGGCTTTTTCAAGCGACCCCTTGGCAAGTGTTATACAAAGCGATCCCGCCGCCCTCTGTGAAATGCGTCACAAAAGGTGCCGAAAATACTCGGTTTCTTTTCAACACTCTGTATTTCAACGCATTTTAGCGCCGATTTGTTCAATAGATTTCGCAGGAACTGGCAAGATTTGGCCACGGCTTGCCAATTGCAGCAGAAAAACAGGCCAGATGTGCGGCGCGGCGCCCTCAAACTGCCCCCACCCGAAATTTCGGCTTTTCGGGGCTGAAGGACGACGCCCAGCCGCCCCCCCCTGCCATCAGAGGGACAAGAGGGGCCGCAGTCTATCAGGTGATCGGTCGACGGAGCGCATCCATGAGACGTTGCATATCCTGGGGAATCGGCGCTTCGAACCGCAGCGCGGCACCGGTCACCGGATGATCAAACCCAAGAACGGCCGCATGCAGCGCCTGCCGCGCAAAGCCATCCACCGCAGCGCGCCCCTCCGCACTCAGCGATTTTGGCGACAGCTTGCGCTTGCTGCCATAGGTCGGGTCACCGACCAGCCCATGGCCAACATGCGCCATATGCACCCGGATCTGATGGGTGCGACCGGTCTCCAGCCAGCACTCCACCAGGGCGACGACGCCAGGCGTGCCAAAGGCTTCGACGATGCGGGCCCGTGTAATGGCATGGCGCCCGCCTTCAAACAGGACCGCCTGACGCTGGCGATCGGTCTTGTGGCGGGCCAGCTGAGTGGTGATCTTGAGGATATGTCCCGGCTCAAAGCTCGCCCCCCGAATCCCCCGCAGACGGGGATCGTTGCCATCCGGCGTGCCGTAACACAGGGCGCGATAGTATCGTTCGACCGTGTGCCGCTCGAACTGGGCCGCCAGCCCCTGATGGGCAACGTCGGATTTCGCAACCACCAGCAGACCTGAGGTCTCCTTGTCGATGCGATGCACGATGCCGGGGCGCTTCACGCCGCCAACCCCAGAAAGATCATCGCCACAATGGTGCAAGAGCGCGTTGACCAGGGTGCCCGAGGGGCTACCGGGAGCGGGGTGGACAACCATGCCGGCCGGCTTGTTGATCACGATCAGATCGGCATCCTCGAACACCACGTCCAGAGGGATGTCTTCCGGGCCGATGTGGCTCTCTTCGGCCTCTTCCACTTGGATCACGACCAATGCCCCTTCGGCAACTTTTGCCTTGGCATCCGTCACCACGGCGCCATCAATCTGGACGCCACCGTCCTCGATCAACCGGGCCAGACGGGTGCGCGACAGCGTGGCCGCCTCTGGCACATCGCGCGCAATCGCTTTATCAAGCCGCTTAGGCGGGTTTCCCGCGATCACAAATTCTATGCGGCGGCTGGCCATGACACTTCCTTCCGAGCCTGAGACACAAGACGAACCGGCGCAGCTGCGTTTCCTGCGGCGCCTCGTGACCACGTTGACCGTGATCATGGTGGGCGGGGTTCTAGTGGTAATCGCCTTGCTTGTCATCCGTTTGTCGGACGGAAAAACGACCCCGCTGCTGCCACAGCAGATTTCCTTGCCCGATGGGGCGACAGCGCGGGCTGTGACCTTCGGCCCCGGTTGGATCGCCGTGGTCACGACGGACGACCGCATCCTGATCCTTGATGGCGAAACCGGCGACATCCGGCAAGAGGTCACCATCCACTGAGCGCAGCCTGTGCCCGAGCAGCCGGTCCCGTTGGTTCCGGACCAAAATGCGCGTCAGGAGCGCAGCAGTACCTTGCTTGAATCGATGGCCTGCGCGATGCGGGTGTATTGCGACTGGCGCTGTTTCGATCCTGTGCTGCGCAACAGCACCGTGCGAGCTTCTTCGAGGATCGCTTCGGCCTGCTGGTTGACAGCCGCAAGCCGCGCGTCATCCACCGCCACCAGCGGGCGCGCGGTCGCACCGGCGCTTTCGGTTGCCACGTTAATTCGCTTCTTGCCCCGATCCTGATTGCCCCGCGCGAGCTGTTCCAGCTTCATCGACGTGTCGGTCAGAACGGCGCGCACCTCATCGTAATCTGTGCCCTCGGGCATCTCAGCCGAGACCGCGTTCAGCCGCTCCGCAAGGCAATCCACACGATAGCTGGTATCACTCAGCCCGCCGCAGAAGGCCTTGATCGTCGCAAGGCTGCCAAGAATTTCAGTCAGAAACTGCGTTGAGCCGAATTGGCCTGAGGGCACCACAACGGTGAAAACCACCTGTGCCTGCGCCATGGGCCCACCAGCGACAAGAAATGCCGCCCCAATTGCCGCCACCGTCCGTTTCATAACAACCTCTCCAACTGAAAAATGAAAATCACATTTGCCCTAAACTACCCCAGGAAGCGGCGGCTGCGAAGCCTGCAAACGTGCGCAACCGAAGAAACCCGCGTGCGCGCCACCCGACCTCGCGACCGGCCGTCCGCGATTCCGGCGATGGGTTTGCACGGCCCGCTCCGACAAGAAGCACGCAGAGCTGGCATCGGCCCGCCGGTCGGGCTGCAAAACTGGTCAGATTTCGCTCACGTCCTGGTGACCTTCACAAAAAGCATCGAAAAACCTCCGGTTCTATGTCTATACTGCGCCAGAAGCGTTCTTTCGTTGGCATTTTATAAACGAGTTTCCGATGTCCTTTTCCGCCAAGCCAAATACCCTTGTTCTTTGCCTTCTCCTCGCCCTGCCCAGCGCATCAGCTGTCGCGCAAGGCTCTGCCACCGCAGAGGCGCGGGCGCGTCTGGTTTGTGGATCCGGCGATTTGATCTCTGCCAACTATCTGCCAGGCGGGCTGCTTCAGGCAACCTGCCGACAAAAGACGCCAAATTCTTCGAGTTCGAATTCCACCTCAGGCTCCAGTGGATCCGGCCTTGGAACCGGTGGCCTGGCGGGCACCGGGCTAAGCGTCGTTGCAGTGGCAACCACCGTGCTTCTGGCGGTCGGCACCTCCGACAGCGATGGCACCACCACATCGACAACAGGCACGCAGACTGCTGGAGAGTAGTCCGTTCCGCCCCGGAATGTCGCGCGTCTATGTGATCGCAGGGTCTATGCCGCGCGTTCAACCGTGAGGGATCGCGGTCGGCCTGATTGCGCCAATTGCCGATAGATTGGCCCACATGCTGCCCTGGCAGCGGCAAAGCACCGACAGCGCCGCGACCACCAAACGCCGCTGGGATCACAGACTTCAAATACTTAAGATCGGAAGAATGGTACCACCTCCTGGTCTCGAACCAGGGACCTCTTGATCCACAATCAAGCGCTCTAACCAACTGAGCTAAGGCGGCACTGAGGGGGCGTTTATAGCACAGAATTTCGGAGTGCAAGAGGCCTTGTTACAAGTTTTTCATCGAGGGCTGAAAATCTCCGTGTTGCGGAGCTTTGTCCTCCTGTTGCGCCGACCTGTGATGGGATCGGCCTGCTGCCGGCAACGGGTTCGCAGCGGGGTTGACGGCGTGATTCGCCCTATCCACGCCTTGGTTCACATCCCGAAACAGGCCTGTGCCGGCCGCTCACACCCCTCAGATGTGGTCAGCATCTTGCATTTTAAGTAACTGCGGTCTAGCAGAGATGCTCACCGCAATCCTGTGCGAAGGAGCAAGGCAATGGGGATCAATACCGAACGTGACGTCGAGGCGAACATGCAAATCGGCCCCACCGATGTTGGCATGGTTCGCATTTTCATCGAGGCCGACGGAGTCGAAATCCCAATGGACTTCGAACCGGAAGAAGCTGATGAAATCGCTGATGAAATCCGGGCAGCGGCACAGGCGGCTCGCGCTGTCGCCCCCTGAGGCAGAACGCGCTTAAGGCAGATATTGCAGCCACAGCTGCTGGCCGGTTGTCTTGCGCCACAAGTGTTACCGGATCCTTGAGCCGCTTTCGTAAAGTTACCGCAAGAGGCGCCGGTTAATTGGCTAACGACCATGGCAGAGCGGCAAAACCTGTTCAATTTGAGGCGTTCCATTTACTTGAATTAGGCTGGTGTTAACCTCGGTCTCCAAATGATTAAGGGACGTCAAGTCTCTACTTGGAGCGTTTGTTATGTATCATTACACTACCCCCCCATTGGGGATCTCGGTGAATCTGCCCAGTGCAATTGCCTCGGCGAATGACCCACATGCTGCTGCGCTCTCTCTGTCCACCTCTGACAGCCTGACCGCGAACCAGCTACAAAACCACGTCACTCAAGCCCGTCGAGCGCGTGAGCAGCTGATTGATCGGGTCACCAAGCCGCCAGAGCCAGGCTGGCAATCCGCGATCAACAGAATATCCGACACCGTAAACCGGATGGAGAAGGTTCTCAGCTTTCTCCAGCTTCAAACGTCATTGCCCGCCAGACCGGACGCGGACATGGATGCCCTCGCGGTATACCCTTCCGGTACGGCGATGCAGCAGTCCGGCAGTACGCCAGACGTCCCCCCGTCGGCGGCAGAATCCCCGGCGGCTTTACGCTCGGCCTCACCGATGGCGCAGCCCGAGGTGGCGGTTGATGCCGCGGTCGCGCGCGAACCAAGGGTAATCTACGTGATGGACGAAGGGGTCATGATCGTTGGCCTGTCAGATGCGGACGTTGCGTCTGAGCGCGCGCAAGAGCAGATGCCTCTGGGCACGTCTGTCCTGCAAACCACCACGACGTCGGATCAAGGAAAATCGGCCAATGTGGTCGTCAATCTGCCACTCACCGAAGACCAGCAACGCGCGAGCCAGGATCTGATCGCCCTGGCCCGCAAGGCCTATGCCCAGTTGCGACCGGAAAACCCCGAGCAATCGGCAGATCTGATTACGACCACACAGGTCGGCCTGACCGGCGATCTGGAGAAAGACCCCGCAACAGCGCCTTCGCCGGAACGGATTACGCCAGCGGAAACCCTGCACGCCGCGCGGGACACAACCCAGGTCGAAACCCCAAAGCTGGCAGAGACATCGACCCTTTCAGCGCGCAAAGATCCGCTATTGGCCATGGCAGAGCCCTTTGCACGGGACGCCAGCGAAGAAGCTGCTGAAACGCAACAGAAACAGCAGATCATTGCGCTGCAGCTCGATGGGCACAACGATATTATCTATATCGTACCTCCAGCCAAGGCGACGATGGATCTTATTGCCTGATCCCCACCCTGTACCCCTGTCGGCACGCCCTGCTGACAGGCGACAGAGCGCCTAGTCTGAGCCGGTCTGAACCTGGGTTTGCGCAGCGCCTCCGTCGAAAAGCAGACCGTCACGTCCCGGTCGCGGATCCCGCATCTGTTGCAAACGTCGCGCGGCGTCCATCGCGAATTTCTGGATCAGTTTCTTCCGACGTGCGGGGGGCAGCTTGTCCTCGGGTGCCATACGAACAACTTCGGCGTCATAAGCATCTGCCAGGATCAAACCCGTCTCCTCCGGCAAGAGCTCTGTGGGAAACGCCATATCCACCGCCCAGAAATAACGATCGCACCAGCCCAGATAATGGTGCCATTTTCCATCACTCTGAAAATCGGCCCGGCTGGATTTGCATTCGATCACCCAAAGCTCTCCCTTTGGGCCAAGCGCCATGACGTCAACCCGCAGCCCCCGGTCCGGAACGAATTCCTCCACCGAGGCAAATCCGATCGAGCGCAGGTAACGAGCCACCCCACGCGCCAGCCGCTGCCCCGGCTGCAGCACCGGGCCGGAGCCATCCGCGCGCAGGGATGCATCGGGGTCGCACTCATCCGCAAACTCATTCTTTTCAGGATCGAACTGGATCATACCGCCATGGTGAACAATTCGTGAACAAAAATCAACCCTGCTGCGATCCAGCGCCCCTTGTGCCCGGGGCATACGCGCACTAAGTGTTGTTGCAGGCGGGTTCTGCCCTTCTCGTGACCGGCAGCATTCCAGTGGCCTTAAGCAATTCCGAGGGAGCTGGCTCTGTGCGGACCCTGGTCCGTTTACCTGGCGCCCACCTGTACATACAGGTCCTCGGGAATCAAAGCCACACGGTTGACTGGTGGTTCCCGCCGCTTTCCATGAACCACAGCTCTAGGCTGCTGCCGTTTGGCAGCGGTGGGACAGTGTGACTGTTCGGATCTGGTCGCACTCGGTCGCGCGATGCGGGTTGACGTGTGATGCTGGTGCGCATGTCAAACGCGCGGGCGTTCAGGCCACGGCTGCGCCTGACCATGGCGCTGATCTGCGCCGCTGATCGCTGTCACTCAGGAGAAATTGCCACGCAGGCAGATCGCGATCAATCTCGGCGGATCCTGGGCTGCCGCCCGGACTTGATCTTCGCATTGGCATAGGCCGGCTGCAATTGCTGCGTGCCAATCTGGCCCGACGCCACAGGGTGGCTTTCCCGCCCCCAGCGCAGAACCGCGGCCCCGAAGCGACCGACTGCATTTGCCAGCCAAAGCACCCGGCGCCGATACAGCTTTCCCATCCCCAACATCGCGTCCTCCCTGACAGCATTTTTCAAAGATAGCCTGACCCCGATTAAATTCCAGTTTCAGTGAGATTGCAGCGACGATTTTCTCGCCCTGTGACGTAGAATAAGGCAGATAGCCGATAGCGAGGGCCGGATCCGCGGCAAACCAAGGCAAGCCTGAAGGGAAAACAGAGCTCCATGACACTCACACGCCGTATCGGCCGCTTCCTCGTGAACCAGCCCCATCTGATCAACTGGGGCATCGCGCTGGCAATTCTGACGCTGCCTGTGGTGGTCTGGCTCGACATGATGGCGATTACCGATCAATCGCTGCGCCGTCAGGGGCAGGCGCTGGATGCGGTGCTCGACACGGTTCGCGGATATTACGCGCGCAACGTCATTGCGCGCATTGATCCTGACACCCCAACGATCGCCACCCATGATTACCACGACCTCGACGGCGCGATACCTATTCCAGCCACCATGTCGATCGAGCTTGGCGACGAGATCGCGGCCCACGGGCTGGATGTGTCCTATCGGTTTGCGTCGGATTATCCGTTCGACGGACGCGATCAGAAACTGCTGACCGAGGCAGAGACAACGGCGCTGGACCGCTACCGCAATGGCGCCACGGATCACTACATGTTCTTTCGGGGGGAAGCCGCTGACTGGCGGTCGCACCATGTCACGATGGTCACCCCCGTGATCATGGAAGAGGCCTGCGTCGCCTGTCACAACAGCCACCCCGGCAGCCCGAAAACCGATTGGCAGGTGGGGGATATTCGCGGGGTTCAATCCTATAGCATCAGTCAGCCCGTGGCCGTCAGCCTGATGTCCTTTAGCCACCTGCTGGCCTATATGATCGTTGCGGGCACCTTTGGCGTCGTCTTTGCGCTCCACCAATTGCGTCTGGCCAACCGGTTCAAGAAAATCAGCGAGGAACTTGCCTCCAACAATGAATTCCTCGCCGGCATCTCGATGAAGATTTCGCGGTATCTGTCGCCGCAGGTCTATCGGTCTATCTTTTCCGGGGAGAAGGACGCCTCCATTTCGACCGAGCGTAAAAAGCTGACGGTGTTCTTTTCCGACATCAAGGATTTCACCCAGACCGCCGAGACCCTGCAGCCCGAGGAACTGACCGCTCTGCTGAACGAATACTTCACCGAAATGTCCACCATTGCCGCCAAACACGGCGCCACCATCGACAAATTCATCGGCGATGCCATCGTGGCCTTCTTTGGCGACCCGGAAACCTTGGGAGCGGTCGAGGATGCCCGTGCCTGCGTCCGCATGGCGCTGGAAATGCAAGAGCGGCTTGGCCAGCTGGAGCAGGAATGGCGCGCCCGTGGCATCGACCGCCCGTTCCGCGCCCGCATCGGCATCAACACCGGCTATTGCAACGTGGGGAATTTCGGCTCTGAGGCGCGGATGGATTACACCATCATTGGCGCCGAGGCGAACCTGGCCGCGCGGCTTGAAGCGGCGGCCGAACCCGGCGGCATCGTGATGAGCCATGAGACCTATGCCCATGTGCGCGACTTTGTGGTGGCCGAACCGATGCCCCCGATGCAGTTCAAAGGCATCTCGCGCGATGTGCACCCTTATGCGATTGCGCCGGGCCGCAATGGCCCCCTGCCCCCGACCGAGACCAGCACCGATGGCAAAAGCCTGACCGTGCATCTGGACCGGCTGGATGACATCACGCGCGCGCAGCTGGAGGCGCTGCTGGGCCAGAATCAAAAGACCTGACCGGCCTCGGCCACCCGCCACAAAAACGGCGCCCCCCCTTTTCAGGGAGGCGCCGCAATCTGGGTGTCATGGCAACGCGCCAAAAAAGATCAGGCGTGTCGCTTCTCGCTCATCAGGCCGCGCAGGATCGCGTAGCACATCACCAGCAGCACGACCGTGAACGGCAGGCCGGTCGAAATCACCATCGACTGCAGTGAGTTCAAGCCGCCCGCGCTCAGCAGCAGCACAATCGCGACCGCCCCCTCGAAGATGCACCAGAAGGCCCGCTGCGGCACCGGTGCGTCGACCTTGCCGCCCGCAGTGATGGTGTCGATCACCAGGGAGCCGGAGTCGGACGAGGTGACGAAGAACACGATCACCAGAACGATCCCGACCAGCGACGTGATCCCCGCCAGCGGCAAGACATCCAGCATCTTGAACAATTGCAGTTCCAGCGCCGCCTCCTGCGCAACGGTGTAGCCATCGCTGACCACCTGATAGATCGCAGTCCCCCCAAACACACTCATCCAGAGCACGCAGACCATCGACGGGATCAACAGCACGCAGATGATGAATTCCCGCACGGTCCGCCCCCGGCTGACGCGGGCGATGAACATGCCGACGAAGGGCGACCAGGAGATCCACCAGGCCCAGTAGAACGAGGTCCAGCCCTGGCTGAAGTTCACATCCTCACGGCCCACCGGGTTCGACAGCGCCGGCAGATACTGAACATAGGCCAGCAGCGAATCCCAGAACAGCGACAGCAAAAACACCGTCGGCCCCACCAGCAGCACAAAGATCAGCAACACGAAGGCAAGCCCCATGTTGATCTCCGACAGGATCTTTACCCCGCCATCAAGACCCCGCAGGACCGACACCAGCGCGATGGCCGTAATCCCGGAAATCAAAAGCACTTCGGTGGTCGACCCCAACGGCAGGCCAAACAGCTCGTTCAGGCCAGCGCTCGCCTGGGTTGCGCCAAACCCCAGCGAGGTCGCAAGCCCGAACAACGTGGCAAAGACCGCAAGGATATCAATCACGTGACCGACCCAGCCCCAGACCGCATCGCCAAAGATCGGATAAAAGGCGGACCGGATCGTCAGCGGCAGGCCCTTGTTGTAGCTGAACAGCGCCAGCGCCAGTGCCACAACAGCATAGATCGCCCAAGGGTGCAGCCCCCAGTGAAAGATCGTGGCCGCCATGCCAAGCCGCATCGCCGCCGCCTCGTCACCAGACGCCGCCCCCAAGGGGGCCCAGTCCGTGCGCAGCCCGCCCTCGGTCGCCGTGCCGCCCATCGAGGAGGCAAAATGGCTCAGCGGTTCGGACACGCCATAGAACATCAGGCCAATGCCCATGCCGGCCGCGAACAACATCGCGAACCAGCCGATATAGGAATAATCCGGCACCGCTTCTGTGCCCCCAAGGCGCACTTTGCCGAGCGGCGAAACGATGAGAAACAGACAGAAGAGAACAAAGATGTTCGCCGCGCCAAGGAAGAACCAGTCGAACCCCTTGGTCACAAAGCTGAACAGCCATTTGAAAACATCGTTCGATTGCTCGGGCAACGCGAGCGTGTAAAAGACAAAGGCCACGATGGCGAGGCCGGAGATCGCGAACACCGGGTTGTGAATATCAAACCCAAATGGCCCGACATTCCCTTCCACATTGTCCTGCCCGATTTCGTAATTGGTATCGATGATATGCGCAGCGCCGTCCGGACTTGGAATGCCGTCGGACGTTTCCGTCGTAGGGTCGGTCATTTCTGCCGCCTTTCATTTAAAGGTTTCAGGTCGTCAATCAATATTCACGGTGGAAACGTGTCGAAGCGGGACGATCTGCGGCGACATACACGCGGTTTGCGGCCCAAACGTCGTTCGACGCCCCGAGGCGTGGGCCAGTGCGCCGACTGTCTCCCGTGCCCTGTCTTCGGCCGCCTGTCCCCGGCCCCCCTGTCGATAGCGACCAGTTTTGCCGCGTCGGTCTGCCACGTAGGTCTGCCACGTCGGCCTGAACCAATTCAGCCCGCCTCAGCAACGCGACCTCATGCGCCGGATCTGTCGGCGCCCTATAGTTGTGAAACACGTCCCCTCCTGTGTCTGCCAGCCCCTGCGGGCGATTTGTTTCCGGGTCGACCGGCCCGTGCCGCAAGGACAGGACCGGTCGTGACGTCAGGCTGACAGGTTTCGCGCGTCAACGCAAATTTCGACTAAAATTTGTGCGTACGCATAGCCGCGCAGCCGGATCGCGCGGCGTCATCGCACGGCCGCGCGTCCCGTCGGGACCGCATCAAAAAAGGCGCGCCGCCACTGCAACGCGCCTGTGAAATTGTCCAAAACGGCCTTGGGCTTCCGTCAGATAGCAGCCCGTCCAGATCCGCCGCGATCAAAAGGCCTCGGGCCGCGCCTCGCGCGCCATATGATCGAGCACCCCGTTGACAAAGCTCGGCTCTTTGCCTTCGGGAAAGAAGGCCCGCGCGATATCGACGAATTCGTTGATGACGACCTTGACCGGGGTATCGCTCTCCAGGAGTTCCGCACCGGAGGCCCGGAACAGCGCCCGCAGCGTCGGGTCAATGCGCGCGATCGGCCATTTCGCCACCAGGGCCCGGTCGGTCATCTGGTCGATCTTGGCCTGATGGTTCACCGCTTCGCGCACCAGCTTGCGGAACAGCTTCGGATCCCCTTCGGCATATTCGTCCTCGTCATAGACGGCGCCAAACCGGTGATCTTCGAATTCCACGATCACCTTGTCAAAGGACTGGTCGCTTTGTTCCATCTGGAACAGGGCCTGCACCGCGTAAAGACGCGCGGCAGAGCGGGCCTGCGTCTTGTTCTTGCCCGGTTTCTGAACCGGTTGAGAGGCGTCTTTCGAGGTCATGCGAGGTTGATCCGTTTTTGAGATTAAGCGAGCCGATAGGAGTCGGAGGACGGCTTGAAGCCGACTCCCTTGGTCTGGGCGCCCCACTTACGCGCCAGTGCGATCAGATGCAAGGCCGCAGCCGCAGCGCCGCCCCCCTTGTTCTGGCCCTGTGGGTCGGCCCGGACAACCGCCTGATCGCGGTTCTCCACCGTCAGGATCCCATTGCCGATGCACAGCCCCTGCAATCCGAGAAGCTGCAGCGCCCGGCTGGAATCGTTGCAGACCGTATCGTAATGCGTGGTCTCACCCCGGATCACGCAGCCCAGCGCCACGAACCCGTCGAAATTCGCGGCCCGGTCCGAAATGCCGATGGCGGTGGGAATTTCCAGCGCTCCGGGCACTTCGATCAGCTCATAGCTGCCGCCCACCGCCTCGATTTCCGCGACGGCCCCGGCCACCATATTGTCGGCAATGTCCTTGTAGTAAGGCGACACCACGATCAAAAGCTTCACCGGCTTGTCAAACTCCGGCCGCGGCAGGATGTAATGGGTTTCTTGTCCGGCCATAGCGCAGGGCTCCTTCAGGTTTCAGAGGTCAGAATCGGGCGGGTGCCGACAATCGACAGCCCATAGGCATCCAGCCCTAGGTACTTGGTTTGCGGCGAGTCGGTGAGCAGGATCAGCTCTTCGACGCCGAGTTTATTCAGAATTTGCGCGCCAAGCCCGGTTTGCTTGATGGTGCGCGGCCCGTCGTCCTCGGCCGCGTAAAGCGCATTGCGTGGCTGGCGGAACAGACAAACGATCCCCCGGCCCTCGGCCGCGATCAGCTCCATCGCGCGGGGCAATTCGCCCGCAGGCTTTGGCCCCAGCCCCAGCAGGTCAGAGGCTTCGTGCAGCGCATGGGTCCGCGTCAACACAGGTTCAGGTGTCGTAATGTCGCCCTTGATCAAGACGACATGCTCCACGCCATGGGTCTGGTCGGTGAACAGCCGCATGTCCCAATCGCCGCCGTATTCCGAGGTCACAGTGGAATGACCGGTCTCATCCACAAGATTGTCGTTCTTTGTCCGATAGGAGATCAGGTCCGAAATCGTCCCGATCTTCATGTCATGGGTCTTGGCGAATGCCACCAGATCCGGCAGCCGCGCCATGGTGCCATCCTCTTTCATGATCTCGCAGATCACCGCTGACGGGTTCAGCCCCGCCAGACGCGAGATATCGACCGCCGCTTCGGTGTGGCCAGCCCGGACCAGCACGCCGCCCCGCTTGGCGCGCAGTGGGAATACGTGACCGGGCGTGGCAATTGCCGTCATCGTGTTCTGCTCGTTGATCGCAGCTGCCACCGTCAGCGCCCGATCCCCGGCAGAGATCCCGGTCGAAACCCCTTCGCGCGCCTCGATGGAGACGGTAAAGGCGGTCTCGTGACGTGAGGAATTGTTCACCGCCATCATCGGCAGGCCCAGCCGGTCGATCCGCTCGGCCGTCATCGGCAGGCAAATCAGGCCCCGCCCGTGGGTGGCCATGAAATTGATCGCAGCCGCATCGGCAAATTCCGCCGCGATGATCAGGTCGCCTTCGTTCTCGCGATCTTCATGATCGACGAGGATATACATCTTACCCTTGCGGGCATCCTCGATGATATCCTCGATCGGGCTGATGGCATCGCGCAGTTCGGCTTCGACAGGACCGGGCGTTTCATAGCTCATGGGCGGCAGGCCTTTCGCTCAGGGGGGCGCAGTCGGACCCTCCCTCCTGCGCCTGTGGTGTGCCAGCCGAGATAGACCACGTCAGGCGCGAATACCAGCCCGCAAGCGGCAATTGCAGGGCCGTGCCCGGCAAATTCGAGGCAATTCCCCAGCACGCCCAATGTGCGAAACCGCACAGACCCGGCAATCTCACGCCATATCAGTGCAACCATCCCGAGGGGCAGCCCCCCCGAGAACAAAGCCGCGCTGCCGGTTTGCCGGTTTTCCCCTGTCCCCAGTGCCCCTCCGTGTCCCCGCACGGTGGTCTCGCGCGGTCGTGACGCAGTGGCGCGGTGTCAGCGGCCGGCCTGACCGCTGAAATACTCTGACGCGCAAAGATAGGCCGCCGCGCGCCCTGCCGTGCTCCACTCCTGTTCGAGCGGAGCCGCGCCGATCACCACGACAGACGCCCCCGGCAGCCCGCGCTGGCGCATGATCCCCTGCACCCGGTCCCGGATCTGGCCCCAGCCCTCGGTAAAGAAGGGCGCCTGTGCCACCTTGTCCAGCGCCGGGTTGGCCTCGGACACGCGCGCGGGATCCTGCGGGCGATGCACCAACGCCAGCCGACCGGCCCGTACAATGCGCTCCAGCACGGCGGCTTCCGGTGCTGGCAGCTGCGGGCTGCCAAACAGCCGCAGCGCGTTGGAGGAAAACAACAACCCCAACACATCCTGACCGGAGGTCTGACGCACCTTGGCATAGGTTTTGTAGTCCATGCCAAGCTCCGCCGCCCGTTGCAGGCGCATTTGCAGCACCAGTTTGGGGATGGTGTTGGGCATCAGTTTCTTTTGCGCCGAGCGCCAGGCATGGGTGCGCCAGACCAGTCCCGGCTCCATGCTTGGCCCGCCGTTATGCCCCAGACCCGCGGCGGTCTGTTTGGTCTCGACCATCACTGCATCTCCTGCAGACGCGCCACGTAGCGGGCCAGCGTATCAATCTCCAGGTTCACCCGGTCGCCCAGTCTGACATCGCCCCAGGTCGTGACCTCCTTGGTGTGCGGAATGAAGTTGATGCCGAAGTCGCAGCCTTCAACCTCGTTCACGGTCAGCGAGGTGCCGTTCAGCGCAACCGAGCCCTTGGGGGCCACAAACCGCGCCAATGCCTCTGGCGCGCGCAGGGTCACGCGGGTGCTGTCGCCCTCGTCCCGCAGGCTCACGACCTCCGCCACCCCGTCAACGTGGCCCGACACGATATGGCCGCCCAGCTCGTCGCCGACCTTGAGCGCCCGTTCCAGATTGACCCGTTTGCCCACCGCCCAGGTCGCGAGGTTGGTCTTTGACACCGTCTCGGCCGAGATCTGCACATCGTACCAATCCGGCCCCAGACCCACCACCGTCAGGCAGACCCCGTCAGACGCGATCGAGGCCCCCATATCAATGCGGCTGGTGTCATACACGGTCTGGATGCGGGCCCGCAGGTCGCCCTGCTGCTCCAGCTCGATGATAGTGCCGACATCGGTGACAATACCGGTGAACATGGGCCGTCTCCTTCGCATGGGCTTGCCATCAAGGCCCGCCATCCGCCAAGAGCTAGCCCCTGTCGGCGCCAGGCTCAAGAGGTGGGTTGCCGCTTACAAGCATCTGGTCATAGTTTTGCCCTAGAATGGCGCTACGTCTCGTCAACCTTGCCACGCCATTCAGCGCCTTCAGCGCATCCCCAAAGGAGCCCGCGACAGATGCCCTCACGCCCTGCAGATACGCGCAGCTTTCTGTTCCTGCAGGGGCCGCACGGCCCGTTTTTCTCGGCACTTGGCAAAATCCTGCGGTCTGCGGGCTGCACTGTGCGCCGGGTCGGCTTCAACGCCGGCGATGCCGCCTTCTGGCGCGACCGGACAAGCTACCTGCCCTTCAATGGCACGCTTGACGACTGGCCCGCCCATCTTGAGACGCTGCTGGAACGCCACGCCATCACCGATATCGTGCTCTATGGCGACACCCGCCCGATCCATGCGCAGGCGGTCGAGATCGCGCGACGCCGCAAAATCACCGTTCACGTCTTTGAGGAGGGGTATTTGCGGCCCTATTGGGTCACCTACGAACGGGGCGGGTCCAACGGCCATTCGCGGCTGATGGACATGCCGGTGGCCGCGATGGAACAGGCGCTGGCGCGCAGCGAACTGGACATGCCCCTGCCCCCGGCCCATTGGGGCGACACCCGCCAGCATGTGGTCTACGGCGCGCTCTATCACTGGTTCGTGATGTTCTGGAACCGGCGCTATCGCAGCTTCCGCCCCCATCGCTCGCTCTCGGTCACCAAGGAATTTCAGCTCTACCTGCGCCGGCTCTTGATGATGCCACTCCATGCGCTCGACCGCAGGATCGCGACGGCGCGCATTCGCAATGGCGGGTTTCCCTATCATCTGGCGCTGCTGCAGCTGGAACATGACAGCGCCTTCCAGAGCCATTCCCCTTTTTCCACCATGACGGATTTTCTCGACACGGTGATTACCGAATTTGCCGCCAGCGCGCCGCTCCATCATCATCTGGTGTTCAAGGCACATCCGCTGGAGGATGGCCGCGTGCCACTGCGCCGGGAAATCAACCGGCTGGCCCGGGCGCATGATGTGGCCGATCGCATCCACTACGTGCGCGGCGGCAAGCTGGCACAATTGCTGAACGAGGCCCGCACCGCGGTCACCGTGAACTCCACCGCCGGACAGCAGGTTCTGTGGCGCGGATTGCCGCTCAAGGTGTTTGGCAAGGCGGTCTACGACAAGCCGGATTTCGTCTCGACCCAGCCCCTGGCCGACTTTTTTGCCGCGCCTGCCCGCCCTGACGGTCGCGCCTACAAACAATATCGCCGCTATCTGCTGGAAACCTCACAGCTTCCGGGCGGGTTCTATTCGCGCTCCGGACGGCGGCAATTGTTGCGTCAGGTGGTCGACATGATGCTGGCAGAAGACGACCCCTATGATGCCTTTCTGACAGGCACAGCAGCGCCACGGCAACACTTGCGCGCCGTGACCTGAACTCAAACGAACAGATCTCTGGATTTTTGTGGGACACTCGGCTATTTTGCATACAAAACTTGAGGCAAAATAATAATAGGTCGAGGAGACCGAGCAGTGAAACCCATGCATTTTCGATGGGCGCGCCCCGTGGCCTTGTTGGCTGCGGTCGCCCTCGCGGCATCTTGCGGGCTGCCCAAGGCAGGCCCGAACAAGCGCCAGATCTTTGCAGGTTCCGTCCAGAAACAGGGCGATGCCTTTGTTGTATCCGTCAATGACCGTGTCGCCCGCGCCACGGCCGTTGTGCCCGCTCTTGGATTTTCCGACGCGTTCACCAATGCATCGGTGCTGACGTCAGACATCATCCGACCCGGTGACATCCTCGGGCTGACCATCTGGGAAAACGTCGATGACGGCCTGTTGGCCAGTGCCGGCGCCAATGCGACCCTGCTCGAAGAAGTGCAGGTCGATGGGGCCGGTTTCATCTTTGTGCCCTATGCCGGGCGCGTCCGCGCCGCCGGCAACACCCCGGACCAGCTGCGCGAAGCAATCACCGCCAAGCTCGAAGACCAGACCCCGGATCCACAGGTGCAGGTGCGCCGCCTCGCCGGGGACGGTGCGACCGTCAGCCTGACCGGGGCCGTCGGCGGCCAGGGCGTCTATCCGATCGAGCGGCCAACCCGGACCTTGTCCACGATGCTGGCCCGGGCGGGCGGCGTGGTGATCGAACCGGAAATTGCCCAGGTGACCGTGATCCGCGGCGATCAGAGCGGAACTGTCTGGTTCCAGGATCTCTATGACTATCCGCAGCTCGATATTGCCCTGCGCAATGGTGACAAGATCCTGGTGGAGACCGACACCCGCGCCTTTACCGCGCTTGGCGCCACCGCCGCCCAGGCGCGCGTGCCCTTCGAGAGCCAGAACCTGTCGGCGCTGGAAGCGATTGCGCGCGTCGGGGGCCTTCTTGCGATGGCATCCGACCCGACCGGCGTCTTTGTGTTCCGCAACGAGGCCGCCGAAATCTCCAACCAGGTGCTGGGTCGCGACGACTTGATTGGCGCCCAGCGGATGATTTACGTGCTGAACCTCACCCAGCCCAATGGACTGTTTATCGCCCGCGATTTCGTTATTCGCGATGGCGACACCGTCTATGTGACCGAAGCGCCCTACACGCAGTGGACCAAATCGCTCAACCTGCTGTTCACGCCGCTGTCGACCGCCGCGAGCGCCGACACACTGTTTGGCGGGTGATTTAGACAACATGTTGCGCAGGCCTTCGCCGCAGGCGGACACGACAAAACCCGGGAGCGACCGCTCCCGGCTTTTTGTGTACAACGGCGGCTTTCTGACGCAAAAGCGGGTGCGTCGCATTCTCGAACTGGCTGGCTACGACATTCGTCTGGGCCGTCCCCGCAGTGGCGATCTGATCGGTATCTGGGGCGACTCCCCGACCGCCCACCGGGGCAAGGCCATGGCCGAACGGCATCAGGCCCCCTTGCTGCGCATCGAAGACGCCTTTTTGCGGTCGGTTTATCCCGGACGCGCCGGAGAGCCGCCCCTGGGGTTGCTGATCGACCGCACCGGCGTTCATTTCGACCCGCATCTGTCCAGCGATCTGGTTACCCTGCTGAAAACCGACCCTCTGGACGACAGCAACCTGATGCGGCGCGCCCGCGATGCCATCGCCCGGCTGCAGGACGCGCATCTGAGCAAATACAACGGCTTTCACCCCGATGCCCCCGTGCCGGAGCCGGGCTATGTGCTAGTGATCGACCAATTGCGCGGCGATGCCTCGGTCAAGGCCTCGATCCCCTTTGCCGGCGCCGATCAGGGCCGCTTTCAGGAAATGCTGGCCTTTGCACAGGAGGAAAACCCCGGTGCAAAGGTGCTCATCAAGACCCATCCTGAAACCGCGCGGGGCCATCGGCCCGGGTATTTCAGCGCCCGCGATGTCTCCGACCGGGTGGCGCTCTATGACGCGCCCGTGTCGCCACATCTGCTGCTGGACGGGGCGATTGCGGTCTATACTGTGTCCTCCCAAATGGGGTTCGAGGCGATCCTGGCCGGCCACAAACCACGGGTTTTTGGCCAGCCTTTCTATGCCGGCTGGGGCCTGACGGAGGATGAATTCCCCCCGGCAGGGCGCAATCGCAAACTGACCCGCGCGCAGCTGTTTGCCGCGGCGATGATCCTCTATCCCACCTGGTATGACCCCTATAACGACCGCCTGTGCGCGTTGGAGCAGGTGATTGATGCGCTGGAGGCCAAGGTCCGCGCCTGGCGCGAGGATCGGGCCGGATGGGCTGCGTCTGAAATTCGCCTCTGGAAGCGCAAACCGCTGCAGGCGTTTTTTGGCAGCCGCACCGCCATGAGCTTTACCGAGAATGCCGCCTCGGCCAAGAAAAGCGGCAAGAACTGGATGGTCTGGGCCGGCAAGGCCACCGAAGACCACGCCGGCGCCTGGAACCTGGAAGACGGCTTTTTGCGCTCACGCGGGCTTGGCGCCGAACTGGTGCCCCCCCTGTCGCTGGTGCTGGATCGGCAGGGGATCTATTACGATCCGACCCGCCAAAGCGATCTGGACGAACTGATCCGCGACCGCGCCACCCTGACGCCGCAACAGGAACGCCGTGTCGAGGCGCTGGTGATGCGGCTGATCAAACATGAGGTGACGAAGTACAACCTTGGCGGCGACTTGCCAGAGCTGCCCAAGGGACACCGCATCCTGGTGCCCGGTCAGGTCGAGGACGATGCCTCCATTCGCCTCGGCGCGGGCAAGATCAACACCAATATGAAACTGTTGCAGGCCGTACGGGCGGCGCGCCCCAGATCCGTGGTCATCTACAAGCCCCACCCCGATGTCGAGGCGGGCCTGCGCAAAGGCAAGATCAGCGCCACCGATGCCCTGACCTGGGCCGATGTGATCGCCGAGAATGCCAATCCCGCAGCCTTGATCGATTCCGTGGACGAGGTCTGGACCATGACCTCGCTGCTGGGGTTCGAAGCGCTGTTGCGCCGGGTGCCGGTCACTTGCGTCGGCCTGCCCTTCTATGCGGGCTGGGGGCTGACGCAGGACCGCCTGCAGGCGCCCCATTGGCGCGACGCCAGCCCGGGGATTTTGGGATTGGCGCATGCGGCCTTGATTGATTACCCCCGGTATTTCGACCCCATCTCCGGCCTGGCCTGCCCGCCGGAAATCGCTGTCGAACGGCTCGTCAGCGGCGTTCTCCCCCGCCAGGGACCGGCCTTGCGCAGCCTGGCCAAGCTGCAGGGCCTGTTTGCATCCGCCGCCCATTTGTGGCGCTGAGGGCGCAACGCGGCTCCGTCTCGCAGGCCGGGGCACGCGGCCCCTGCTGATCACGTCAGCTCCGGGGATCGCTCCGGCAATTTTCGGATATTCGGCGTATTTTGGGCGGGTAAATGTGGCGCGCGCCCTGCAACACCCCCACAAGTTGGCGCAGCAGTTCTGACCCATTGTTTCGCGCGCGAAACAATAAGTCAGTGTTGCTGTCCTAATTCAATCCCCCCTCAGCGCGCAGGGCAATCCTGCGGACGTCGCCATCGGTGCAGGATATCGGGCCCGAGCGCGCGCGCCTCGACCAGGGCAAAACGGGGGGCTTCGTCCAAGAGCCCGATCCCAAGCGCGCCAATAGAGGGCAGCCCCTCAGCCCCGATGGCCAGACCGGCATGGAAGCCGACCAGTTCATCCACCAGATCATGGGCCAGCAGGCTCGCCGCCAGGGCGCTGCCGCCTTCGCAGAACACCCGCGTCAGCCCGACCTGGCCAAGCTGCTGCAAGACATCGTGCGGGTCCAGCTGCGTTCCCAGCGCGCTGCAGGGCAACAACCGGGCCCCGACCTCAGCCCAGGCCCGAAGCCGGTCGCTGTCGGCGCCGGTTCCATGGCACAGATAAAGCGGCACATCCCGCGCCGTGCGGGCCAGCGCGCTCATCAAGGGCAGGTCCAGATGGCGCGAGACCACCACCCGGGCGGGCTGGTCGTCGATGCCGAGGTCCCGCACCGTCAGCGAGGGATTGTCCGCCCGCGCCGTGCCCGCGCCGACCATCACCGCATCATGGCGCGCCCGCATCGCATGCACGTATCGCCGCGCCTCGGGCCCGGTGATCCATTTGCTCTGGCCCGATCCGGTGGCGATGCGTCCATCAAAGCTGGATGCAAGTTTCAGCGTCACAAAGGGACGGCCCTGCTCGGTCCTGAGGAAAAATCCTTCGTGGTCGAACCCCGCTTCTTGCGCCCGCAGGCCGGTGTCCACCACGATACCCGCCGCCCGCAGCATCGCAAAACCTTGCCCGCTGACCCTTGGGTCGCTGTCCTCAAGCGCGGCAACCACGCGGGCGACGCGCGCGCGGATCAGTGCCTCGGCACAGGGGGGCGTCTGACCGGTATGGGCACAGGGTTCCAGGCTGACGTAAGCTGTGGCCCCTGCGGCCTCTGCCCCCGCCTGCGCCAGCGCCATGGTTTCGGCATGGGGCCGCCCGCCGGGCTGGGTCCAGCCGCGCCCCACGATACGACCCTGTTTGACCAGAACACATCCGACCGCCGGATTGGGCCAGGTTCGCCCCTGCCCGCGCCGCCCAAGGGACAGCGCCAGCGCCATGTAGCGACGATCATCACGCAGGGTCATTCGATCGGACCTTTCCCCAGTCGACACAGCCCCAGAGAGGCGGCGGGATCTCAGGCGTCGGGCTGGGTCGGCGGACGCAACTCGTGCACGAAATCTTCGAAATCATCGGCGGCCTGGAAATTCTTGTAGACGCTTGCAAAGCGAACATAGGCAACCGTGTCGATCCGCGCCAGCGCTTCCATGACAATTTCGCCGATGGTCTTGGAGGGGATATCCGTCTCGCCCATGCTTTCCAGACGGCGCACGATGCCCGAGATCATCTGATCAATCCGTTCCGGATCGACCGGGCGTTTCTGCATCGAAATCCGGATGGACCGTTCGAGCTTGTCGCGGTCGAAATCCTCGCGCTTGCCGTTGGTTTTGATCACCACGAGATCGCGCAGCTGCACCCGTTCGTAGGTGGTGAACCGCCCGCCACAGGCCGGGCAAAACCGCCGCCGCCGGATCGAGACATGATCCTCGGCCGGACGAGAGTCCTTGACCTGGGTATCGACACTTCCACAAAACGGGCAGCGCATCCGCCGGCTCCCTTGTCTGACACAATTTCTTCTTGTGCGCTGAATTGCGCATTTATCCACAACTATAGGGGAGCGGCTAGGATTTGGGTAGAGGTGAATTGCAACCCCAAGACCTTGGAGACGCGCGGTGGCCGCCTAGGGGCCGCCTAGTTAAAATGGGCAAAGATCCGACGCTGATGCGCTGCCTCGCGATGTTCAAACACATAGATCCCTTGCCAGGTGCCCAAGACCGGCACCCCATCCGCAACCGGGATCGACAGGCTGACGGGCATCATTGCGGCCTTGATATGGGCCGGCATATCGTCAGGGCCCTCATAGGTGTGCCGCAGATAGGACATCGAGGGATCGCTCGATGGCGGCACCAGGCGGGAGAAAAACGCCTGAAGGTCACCCTGCACCTCCGGGTCGGCGTTTTCCTGGATCAAAAGCGAACACGAAGTGTGGCGCACAAAAAGCGTCAGCAGACCGGACGATGCGCCTGTCTGTTTGAGCCAGGCACAGAGCGGGCGCGTGACCTCGTAAAGCCCCGGCCCGTCGGTCGTAACGCTGAATTCGTGCTGATACATGGGCGCTATCGACCCTAAAGAAACGGCAGCGGTTCAAGCTCCCGACAGAACCCTTCTGCCGTCGAAAGACTGAACCGGTCGCCGGGCTTAAAGCCATAAGCGCGCCGGATCAGGGTCAGCGGCTCTGCCCGCGCTGTCGGGTCCAGGGTGAAGGTCACCGTTTCGATCCGTCCGTTGACCACACTGTCCGCACGGCCCTTCTGCACGTAGATGTCCTGCGACCACCCGGCCCCCAGCCTGTGCCGGGCGAAATCGGCGGCGGCACACCAATAGGCCGCGCCCTCGGCGCCAATCGGCGGCACCACTTCGAAACTGGTGGCATCCAGCGCATAGATCCGCGCCTGCGCCTGGGTGGCGTAAAAGTCCGGAGCCTGGCCTGTTGTCAGAGGGGCCCCGCATCCCGCCACAACCAGCAGCCCCGCCAATGCGGACCATGCGGCGCGGAAGGTCAAATTAGAGGGCAACATGTTTGGCATCCTTTCAGCGTCTACAGCTCATGTAGACCCTGCAGCGGCCCGAAACAAGTCACCGACCGCCCCGGATTGACAGGGGCCAACGTGCGGCCAGATCCGCCTTTTGGCCCTGCCCGCTTAGCGGCGGCGGGTCGGAAAGGGGATGATCTCGGCCGAAGGTCCCTTGCCCAGGGTTTTCTCCAGCAGCTCCAGCGCCTTCGGATTGGGCTTCTGACCGCCCTCGGCGCGATAGACCGCACGGGCCTTGCGCCGCAACATGTCGCGCGTTTCCTCGGCGCTCATTTGTTTCAGCACCGCTTCGTGTTCGCGCAGGGCCGACACCAGAAACGAGTTGACCTCGGTCATCGTATCCAGAGCCTCGAGTTTTTCATCAAGCACACTCAGCGCATGTGTTGCGTCATTGCGTTGTCCAGTCATCTCCACCCCCAACCGGGCATCCCGGTCAAATTACCTTCACTCACCACGAGTAATGATAATTCACCGAAATCTTTATTCAATCGCTGGCGGGTTGAAATAGTTAACGAATGGTTAATTTCTCTGCCGGACGGAGATCAAGCGTCAGCCTTTCCCCGCAGGTAAAACCGCCTGTCGGGCAAAGGTCGCAAACAGAAAACGGGCGCCCCAATTGCAATTGGAACGCCCGAGTTGTTTGATCGCATCCCCCGCCCCCACCTGCGGCGGCAGGGCAAGGCCCGCGTGGGTTACTGGTCGAGGAAGCTGCGCAGCTTGCGGCTGCGGCTCGGGTGCTTGAGCTTGCGCAGGGCCTTTGCCTCGATCTGGCGGATCCGCTCGCGCGTCACCGAAAACTGTTGGCCGACCTCTTCCAACGTGTGGTCGGTGTTCATGCCGATGCCAAACCGCATCCGCAGAACCCGCTCCTCACGCGGGGTGAGCGACGCCAGCACGCGGGTGGTGGTTTCCTTGAGGTTCTCCTGAATGGCGCTGTCCAAGGGCAGCACGGCATTCTTGTCCTCGATGAAATCGCCCAGCTGGCTGTCTTCCTCGTCCCCGATCGGGGTCTCGAGCGAGATAGGCTCCTTGGCGATTTTCATCACCTTGCGGACCTTCTCCAACGGCATCTGCAGCTTTTCGGCCAGCTCTTCCGGCGTCGGCTCGCGGCCGATCTCGTGCAGCATCTGACGCCCGGTACGGACCAGCTTGTTGATCGTCTCGATCATGTGGACAGGGATACGGATGGTGCGCGCCTGATCCGCGATAGAGCGGGTGATCGCCTGCCGGATCCACCAGGTCGCATAGGTTGAGAATTTATAGCCGCGCCGGTATTCGAATTTATCCACCGCCTTCATCAGGCCGATGTTGCCTTCCTGGATCAGATCGAGGAACTGCAGACCACGGTTGGTGTATTTCTTGGCGATGGAGATCACCAGACGCAGGTTCGCCTCGACCATTTCTTTCTTGGCCTGGCGGGCTTCTTTTTCGCCCTTCTGCACCTGTTGCACGATACGGCGGAATTCCGAAATATCCAGGCCGACGTACTGGCCGACCTGCGCCATATCCGCGCGCAGTTCTTCGACCTTCTCGGTGGAGCGTTCGATGAACATCTGCCAGCCGCGACCCGGCTTGTCCCCCATGTCAGAGAGCCAGTTCGGATCCAGTTCCCGGCCCCGATAGGCGTCGACGAATTCCTTGCGGTTGATGCGGGCCTGGTCGGCGAGCTTCACCATGGCGCTGTCGATCTGCATCACCCGGCGGTTGATCCCATAAAGTTGGTCAATCAACGCTTCGATCCGGTTGTTGTGCAGATGCAGCCCGTTCACCAGCTCCACGATTTCAGAGCGCAGCTGCTGGTACTTGGCTTCGTCCGAGGCGGAAAACGATCCGTCTTCGTTCAGCGTTGCCGAAATCCGCAGATCCTGCATTTCCGACAGCATCGCAAAATCGTTGGAAATCCGCTCCAGCGTTTCAAGCACCCGGTCCTTCAGCGCCGCTTCCATCGCGGCGAGGGACATATTGGCCTGATCGTCCTCGTCATCGTCGTCGTCGTTGTTGAGGATCGGATTGCCGTCCGCGTCCAGTTCCGGGCTGTCGTCCTTGTCTTTTTCCGACTTGGCCGCGTTCACCGCCGAGGGATCTACCACCGGTTCGCCAACGCCGCCCTCTTCGTCCATCTGGTTGCCAAAGGTGGCTTCCAGGTCGATGACGTCCCGCAGCAGGATGTCTTCGGACAGCAGTTCGTCATGCCAGATGGTAATCGCCTGGAAGGTCAGCGGGCTCTCGCAGAGCCCCAGGATCATCGTGTTGCGGCCGGCCTCGATCCGCTTGGCAATCGCGATCTCGCCTTCGCGGGACAACAGCTCGACAGAGCCCATCTCGCGCAGGTACATACGCACCGGGTCATCGGTCCGGTCCAGCTTCTCAGCCTGCGCCCCGGAGACCGAAACCTCACGGTTGGTTTCTGCGGAAACGAGTTCGGTGGAGCCTTTGTTCTCCTCCTCCTCAGCCTCTTCGTCCTCGATGATGTTGATGCCCATTTCCGACAACATGGACATCACGTCCTCGATCTGTTCGGAAGAGACCTGATCCGGCGGGAGAACCTGATTGAGCTGATCGTAGGTAATGTAGCCCTTCTCGCGGGCTTCGGCGATCATCTTCTTGACTTGCGCCTGGCTCATATCGAGCGAGATTTCGGCGTCCTGGTCGTCAGGCTTGCGGTCGTCAGTATCTTTGGCGGCCATTCAATGCTCCTCTAAGGGGCTGCGGGCGATTCGGGTGGAGCGAATCTTTAGAGCGGTCTTGTGATTCGTCACCCCGTTTACCCAATTTTTCTTTGCGCTTCTTTAGCAAAACGCCCTTTCGCGGCGCTGCGGCCACAGTTGGGCGCGTTAAAGGCGTCTTTGCTCAGTTATTTTTCGGTGAAGCCGATTCGGTCGAGCAAAGCTCCAAAAGCGTCGCGCTCGTCCCGATTGAGACGCGCCCCGTTTTCGCCCACATCATAGGTTGCCTTGTCCTCATTCTCGCTTCGTACCGCCCGGTTGCGTGCTTCGGCCGCCTGACGCAGGCGCCAGGTCAGGGCCTCGTCCGCCAGACCGTCCAGATCCTCCTCGGCCTCTGCCAGTTCGGCGCTGAGCCCTGCAATGCTTTCCAGTTTTGCGAACTCTTCGGTCAGGGTCAGGCCTGCCATCTCAAGATCACCCGGTTTGCGCACGCAGGGACTTATTGCCACATGGCGCAGCGACAGGAGGTTTTCAAGGGCATCCGGGCCCAGCGCATGTGCAATTTCATCGCGCAGCCGCTCCGGTGCATCAATGCCATGGCGCAACAGAAGGTCGCGCAGATGGGCATGCTCCGCATCCACGCATTGCATCCGCTCCAGGTTGATCTCGAACTCCGGGATCACTGTCGGCGTGGTGACGGCGGTGGCCAGGATCACCGCCTCGCGCATGCGGGCGAAATCCTGCCCCTCATTCGACGCCACGATGGACGACCGCGTGGTGGCGCGCGGCGTGGGCGGCAGGCCCCATGGCGCCCGGCCGCCATCGCGAAACCCGCCCTGATTTCGGGAGCGTGATTGGTAACCACCGCCCCGCTGGCCATAGCCGGAGCCCCCCTGTCCGCGCCCGCCGGGTCCGCTCTGGCCGCCCCGGTTGCCGCGAAACAGTTGGTAGCGCAGCTCCTTGATATCCTCGGCATAGTGCTGGCGGATGGAGGGGTCGCGGATCAGCTTGATCTTTTCGCGCAGGGTCTTGTCGAGCGCCGCCTTGCGTTCCGGGCTGTCAAAGACCCGTCCCTCGGTCTCGCGCTGCCACAACAACCGCACCATCGGGATCGCCTGATCCAACAGGGTTTGCACTGCACCCGGACCTTCGGCGCGGATCAGATCGTCCGGATCCTTGCCCTCCGGCATCACCGCGAACCGCAGCGATTTGCCCGCCTCCAGCAGCGGCAGCGCCATGTCGATCAGCCGCATCGCAGCGCGCACCCCGGCGGTATCGCCATCCAGCGCGATGATCGGTTCATCCGAAATCCGCCACAAAAGCTGCAGCTGAGTGTCCGTCACCGCCGTGCCCAGCGGCGCCACCGAGGAGGCGAATCCCGCCTCGGACAGGGCGATCACATCCATATACCCTTCGGCCACGACCAAAGGCGTGCCCCGGCCGGCCGCCGCCCGCGCGGGGCCGTGGTTGTAGAGATTGCGCCCCTTGTCGAACAGCTCGGTCTCGGGCGAGTTCAGGTATTTGGCATTGTCCTTTGGATCCATCGCCCGCCCACCAAAGGCGATGGCGCGCCCCCGCGCGTCGCGGATCGGGAACATGATCCGGTTGCGGAAGGTGTCAAAGGGCTTTGACCCTTTGTTGGAGGGCTTGGCCAGGCCCGCTCCGAGGATCAGCTCGTCCGCAACGCCCTTGCCCTTGAGCGCATCCCACAGAATTTGCCAGCCCTCCGGCGCGAAGCCGATTTCCCAGCGCTCCAGCGCCTCGCCACCGAGACCGCGTCGCGCCAGATAGGCGCGCGCCTCGGTCGCGGCCTGGGTCTTGAGCTGCAGACGAAAGAACCGCACCGCAAGCTCCATCACCTCGGCCAGCTGGCTGCGATGGTCCTGTTTCTCGGCCGCCTTCGGGTCGCGTTTCGGCATCTCCAGCCCGGCCTCGCCCGCGAGGATTTCCACCGCTTCCATGAAGGAGACATTTTCCGTCTCCTGCACGAATTTCAGCGCATCGCCCTTGGCGTGACAGCCAAAGCAATAATAAAATCCCTTGCGATCATCGACATGAAAAGACGCGGTTTTCTCGTGATGAAAGGGACAGGGCGACCACAGATCGCCCTTGCCCGGCTGGCTCTTGCGCTGGTCCCACATGACTTTGCGCCCGACGACGTCAGACAGGCTGACGCGGGTGCGAAGTTCGTCCAGAAAGCCGGGAGGCAAAGACATGTGGTGTTCCGTTCAGCTGACGCGTTCAGTTGCCGACAAGGTCGTTCTTCATCGACTGGATCTGATCCCAGTTCTCGATGCACTGCGCCTCGAAGACCGCGCCAAGATCGTGGTCTTTCAGATCGCGACGTTTCATCTGGTAGACATGCTGCGCCAGTTGCGGAATGGCGGCAGAGAAGTTCTCCGGCCACTCCGGCGCGGCTGCGGTGATCGTTTCACCGACCTGATCAAGTGGCACTTTATCGAGACGCGCCTGTTGCACGGCGGCCATCACCTGGCCCTGGTATTTGCAGCTCTCTTCCTTGCCAAGCGCGTCGGCAGACAGGCTGGGCGTCGCAGACAGAGGCGCCACGACAAGGGCAGCGGCGAGGATCTTGCGGATCATGGATTGGCTCCGGAATCAGTTTCGTGATCCCTGTCAATCTAGCCCCGTGCCGCCAGACCTTCCATGGCTGTTTTGAGATCGTGAACAAGCGTCGCCGCGAACGACCGGAACACCATGATTTGAAACGACTTTGTTCCGACACGCGTGACAGAGGCCATCATATGCTTCAGCTCGGTGCGCGCGGTATGGCCGCGTTTGAACACCCTGATGCGGACATCGACCGGCACCAGCCGGGCCAGCACATCTTCGGCCCGCTCGCCCTCCAGCCGAACAACGGCCCAGCCATCGCTCAGGTCAGTCAACGCCGCATGGGCGGCCAGAGCGGGATCGGGTACGGGCCCGATCAACAAGGCCTGTGCCCGGCCAAACCAGACCGCCCGCGCCCCGGCCTTGCCCGTTGCCCGGTTCGGCGCCGGAAAGCTCATGCCATGGGCCGCCTCCAACGCGTGGCTCAGGGCGGCCTCCTGCCCCTTGAACGGGGCCATCAGCGTCATCGGCAGCTGCACAGCCTCGCTCAGGGTCAGCCCACCGATGGTCACCGGCAGCAGTCCCGCACAGGGAGATGTTGCGGTCAGATCCTTCAAAACATCAGCCACGCACGCGCCCTCCCTCTGGATCAAAGAACACCGGATCCACCACTTCGCACAGCGTATCAACGCCCCGCGTGTGGTCCACCAGCCGGACAGTATCCCCCAGCCGGTCCGGTCCCGCAGACAGCATCGCCAGCCCGATCATATGCCCCAGTGTCGGTGAAAACCCGACAGAGGTCACATAGCCCAGGTCGTTCACCCGCTCCACCGTCATGTCTGGCTCAAACAGATGCGCTCCCGCGCTCAGCTCCTGCGCTGCACCTTTGGGTTTCAGGCCGACCAGTCGCATACGGTCCTCGTCCATCAGCCCGTCGCGTTCTGACAAGACCTTGCCCCAACAGGATTTTTTCTTTGAAATCATGCCCTGCATCCCAAGGTCAAAGGCGGTGACCGTGCCGTTTATCTCGGCATGGGTGATGAAGCCCTTCTCGATGCGCAGAACATTGAGCGCCTCCATCCCATAGGCGCCGCCACCTTCGGCCTCGGCCCGTGTCACCAGAAGATCGAACAAGGCTTCGCCATAGCGGGCGGGCACCGCAATCTCATAGGCGTGTTCGCCCGAAAAGGAAATGCGGAACAACCGGCCCGCCACCCCGCCCACCGTAATCGCGCCACAGGCCATAAACGGATAGGTCTCGCCATTGATCTCTTCCGCGACCAGCGCATCGATCAGCGCCCGCGCCTTGGGGCCGGCAACGGCAAATTGCGCCCACTGATCGGTCACCGAGGTAAAGCGCACGTCGAGATCCGGGCGAGCCACCTGGCTGAGATACTCAAGATGGGCCATCACCTGCCCCGCGGCGGCGGTGGTGGTGGTCATCACGTAGTGATCCTGCCCCAGCCGCGCGGTGGTGCCATCATCCATGACAAACCCGTCCTCACGCAGCATCAGACCATAGCGCACGCGCCCGATTTTGAGCGTCGAGAACAGGTTGGTATAGATCAGATCCAGGAGCTTGGCCGCGTCTGGCCCCTTGATGTCGATCTTGCCCAGGGTGGAGACATCACAGACCCCGACCGCGTTGCGCACCATCATCACCTCGCGGTCACAAGATTGCCGCCAGGTGGTCTCTCCCTCTTTGGCAAAGTAGCTGGCGCGATACCACAGCCCGACCTCTGTATTGGCAGCGCCGCGTTTCAGGCTTGTCCGATGCGACGTCAGGTAGCGCTGCGGCTTGAACCCCTGCCCGGCGGCCCCGGCCCCCATCGCGGCGATCGTCGTGGGGACAAATGGCGGGCGAAACGTGGTGACACCCGTTTCCGCAATGCTGCGCCCGGTGGCATCCGCAAGCACGGCGAGCGCTGCGACATTGGAGTTCTTTCCCTGATCGGTCGCCATGCCCTGGGTGGTATAGCGTTTCATATGCTCGACCGAGCGAAAGTTCTCCTGCGCCGCCTGCGCCACGTCCTTGACCGTTACGTCGTTCTGAAAATCGAGCCAGGCCCGCCCCTTGCCCGGCACCGCCCAAAGCGGGCTGATCCGGTACGGCGCGTCGCAGGCCCTCGGCAAGGCTGGTGCCTCAGCGGTGATGCCCAGCTGGCCAAGCGCGGCAACGGCGGCCCCGGCCCCTTCGGCCAGCGCAGCATGGGTGGACAACGAACCGTTTGCGGCACCCGCCACGACCATCCCCGGCACCGCACCGGCCCTGGGCACAAAGGCCGCGATGTCGCGGTTCCAAACCGGCCGCGCATTCATGTGACAGGTCAGATGCACCGACGGGTTCCAGCCGCCCGACATCGCCAGACAATCGGTCTGGATTTTCTCCTCGCCGCTGACGTTGCGCAGGGTAATCGTTTCCAGCCGCTTGCGACCGGAGGTATTGCAGACCACCGCCCCCTTGATGACCGAAAAATCACGCCCGTCCGGGGCATCATGACGGCTGTCGATGACGGCGGCGATATGCACCCCGGCAGCCACCAGATCGCGCGCGGTCCGATGGGCATCGTCGTTATTGGCAAACAGGGTGATCCGCTCGCCCGGCGCCACCCCCCACCGGTTGAGATAGGCCCGCACCGCACCCGCGGTCATGATCCCGGGACGGTCATTGTTGCGAAAGGCAACAGGCCGCTCGATCGCACCGGCCGCCAGCACCGTCGCCCTGGCAGCGATCCGCCAGAAACACTCCCGCGGACGATGCGCGGTCTTCAGGGATTGGCTCGGCGGCAGATGATGCGAGACCCGTTCCAACGCGGAATATGTGCCCTGATCGAACGCCCCCGTCACCGCCGTGCGGGTCATCAGGCGCACGTTGTCCAGACCGGCCAGCTCCGCCAGCACCTCCGCCACCCAGACATGGGCCGGCTTGTCGTCGATCTCTTCCATCTCTGCCAGAAGACGCCCGCCCATGCGGCTGTCGTCCTCGGCCAGGATCACATCGGCGCCCGCGCGCCCGGCGGTCAGCGCCGCCATCAGCCCCGCCGGCCCGGAGCCGATCACCAGCAGGTCGCAAAAGGCAAACGCCTTCTCATAGGGCTCCGTATTGGCCGAGCCGGACAAGGCCCCTAGCCCCGCCGCGCGACGAATGACCGGCTCATAGAGCTTCTCCCACAGGGGCGCAGGCCACATGAAGGTCTTGTAGTAGAACCCAGCCCCCAAAAAGGGCGCGGCAAGGTCATTGAGCGCCATGACATCATGCCCCACCGAAGGCCAGCAATTCTGGCTCCTGGCCACCAGCCCCTCGAAGACCTCCTGTTGCGTGGCGCGGATATTGGGATCCTGCGCCGCGCCCTTGCCCACAGACACCAGGGCGTTCGGCTCTTCAGAGCCCGCGGTCAGAATGCCGCGCGGGCGATGGTACTTGAACGACCGCCCCACCAGATGCACCCCATTCGCGAGCAGGGCCGAGGCCAATGTGTCGCCCTCTTGCCCCATATAGGACACGCCGTTGAACGAAAAATTGACCCTGCGCCCGCCAGAGATCAGCCCTTTGCCCGAGATCCTCATGCCGGGCCCTCCCCGTCGCGCGCTGCCAGACCGGCGTCTTCCGCCAGCACCACACCCAGCATCGCATGGGTGACGGTGTCCCGCCGGACCTTCAGCCAGGCCCCGCAGCCCAATTCATGCTGCCACAGCTCCTCCAACGGTCCGGCCGGGTTCTCGCGCAGATGCACATGAACAGACCAGGCCTCCGCGCCTGCATCCAAGGCCGGCACCGGCAGGGCCGCCCCCCGATAGGTGAATTCGCGACGATCCCGCGCACCACAAAGCGGACAGGCAATCCTCATGACCCAGGCCCCTTCATCTTTTTGAAAATACCTCCGCCGGAGGCTCCCCCGGCCCGCGCCGCGCGCTCAATGCAGATTATGTTGCGCACCGGTGCCCTCCTCGTCCATCAAGCCCCGCCCGGTGCGAAACCGGTCCAGTTTGAACCCGGTGGCCGCCGCATGTGGACGGTCAGTCGCAATCAGATGCGCAAAGCAATGGCCAGAGGCCGGCGTCGCCTTGAACCCGCCGTAGCACCAGCCTGCATTCAGATAGAGCCCCGCGATGGGCGTGTGATCAATGATCGGTGACCCATCCGGCGTCATGTCCATGATCCCGCCCCAACTGCGCAACAACCGCGCCTTGGTGACCGCGGGAACCATGGCCGCAATCGCCTCCATCGTGTGTTCCTGCATCGCCAGATTTCCCCTGGCCGCATAAGAACTGTAGAAATCCAGATAGCTGCCAAAGACCAGACCGCCCTTATCGGACTGGCTGATATACAGATGCCCCTCGGCAAAGGTGATCACATGGTCGATCACCGGTTTCAGCCCCTCGGTCACAAAGGCCTGCAACACATGGCTTTCGATTGGCAGGGTCAGCCCCGCCAGTGCCGCCACCTGGCCGGATCGCCCTGCGGCGGCCAGCGCCACCTTTTTGGCCTTGATCGGTCCCCGCGCGGTCTGCACCCCAACCACACGCCCGCCCGCGACATCAATGCCGGTCACTTCGCAGTTCTGGATCAGATCGACGCCGAACTGATCCGCACCGCGCGCATAGCCCCAGGCGACCGCATCATGACGCGCGGTCCCTGCCCGGCGCTGCAGCAACGCCCCCATGATGGGAAAGCGATTGTTGTCATAGTTCAGGAATGGCACCATCTGGCGCAGCTGATCGCGATAGAGGATCTCCGCGTCATCGCCCTGGTTGATGATCGCATTGGCGCGGCGGATCGTTGCATCCCGTTGCCCATCATTGTGAAACACGTTGAGGATACCGCGCTGGGACATCATCGCGTTGTAGTTCAGATCCTGTTCCAGACCTTCCCACAGCCGCAGAGAATGCGAATAGAATTCCGAATTGCCGGGCAGATAGTAGTTGGCGCGCACGATGGTCGTGTTGCGCCCGACATTGCCGCCGCCCAGATAGCCCTTTTCCAGCACCGCGATATTGCGCAGCCCATGTTCGCGGGCAAGGTAATAGGCCGTGGCAAGACCATGACCGCCGCCACCGACAATCACCACGTCATATTCGCGTTTCGGTTCCGGGTCGCGCCAATGCGGCGTCCAGCCCTTGTTGCCGGTCAGCCCCTCTTTCAGCACGCGCCAGCCAGAAAATCGCCCAGAAATCCCCATGGCCTTCTCCCCAAACGGTGTCATCTCGTCGCGCCTTTTGGACGCGCGGTCGAACGTCTTGCGCCCAGTGCTAGCGGGTTTGCCGCGCGGCTCCTAGCCCCCGGCAGATAAATCTGGGCGACATTTTGTGCAGAAGGCCACGAACTGGGCAAACATGTCTAGTGCTGTTTGCGACCTTCGCAGGTCTTGTTTGGACCGCCTTCGCGAAACCGCTGCCATCCCGGCGGTGGGTGCCCGGGCCGGTCTCAATCGCCGGAGGCGCGCCGAAACCCGAGCAACGTCCCACGCGAACAGCCCGGATCATAGGTGAGGCCACTCTGGGACATGCAGTCCACCATCTTCTTCACGGTCCGGCTGGAATATTTGGAAGGGTGCAACTCCATGATCAGCTGGCGCACGTGTCGCGGCCACTTCCAATCAAAAAGATATTGCTCCGCGCCCTCGATATCCATGATGACAACATTGGGCCGGTGTGTGGCCAGCAGTTCGCACAGGGACAGTGCCGGCACTTCGACGACCGCATCCCCGGAGGCGGTATCCTCGGCCATGGACGACCCCCAAAAAGCGCGACCGATCCGAAACAGCACGCTTTCTTCGGCGAAGTCACGCCCGACCACAGCCCCGTGGATCAGCGTCACCGCAGCCGCATTGTTCAGGTCGAGGTTGCGTCGGATCACCCCGAGCACCTCCGGGTTGGCCTCCACCGTGACAATATTGGCCGGGTCGGTGATCTGCGCGCATAGCGAACTGATATAGCCAACGCCGCTGCCCAGTTCCAACACCCGATGTCCGGGTCTGACCCGCATCGCGGCCGCCCGCGCCTCGCTGCGCTCATACCCCCCGGTTGCCATCTTTTCTGCGATGCTCGTGGTCAGCAGAGTGTCGGGCACCTCAAGCACCACGGTGTCGAACTGAAATCGTGCCATCATGCCTCTCGATAGGTTGCAGGGCTGCGCCTCTGGCCCCGCCGGTTGTCGGGCCAGACCCGGCGCCCGCCGTCACGGCTGCCACCCGCAAGATCCCGATCACCCGCCAATGCTGGGGAGCACCAGACTGCTGCCAGGCTGCTACCAGACCGTTGTCACAAAAGCCTGCATCGCAACAGAGGCGGTGAAATAGGGCTGAGCCCCCCGCCAAGCGGAGGGCCCTAGTTTAAGGCGTGTCGGACTAAAGCCCCTTGGCGCGGTAGCTGCTTGCCACCTTGTCGATCGACACCAGATAGGCGGCGGTGCGCAGATCCGTAACATCGTCGCGCTCGTGCCAGACCGCGCGCATGGACTGATAGGCCGTGCGCATCGTGTCATCCAGACCCGAGCGCACCAGTTCCAGCTCGCCCGCACCCTTGAGGTATTTTTCCTTGAACTTGGGATCCAGCGACCAGCTTTTGCCCATGCTTTCAGACAGGGCCTCGAATTGATCGACGACGAGCTGGTGGCGCGCCTCTTCCTGGCGGCGCTGCATCCGGCCAAAGCGGATATGGGAGAGATTCTTGACCCACTCGAAGTAGGACACGGTTACACCGCCCGCATTGGCAAACATGTCCGGTATGATCACCGTGCCCTTTTTGCGCAGGATCTCATCCGCGCCGGCGGTCACCGGGCCATTTGCCGCCTCGATGATCAGCTTGGCTTTGACGCGGTCCGCGTTTTCCAGGTTGATGACCCCCTCAAGGGCCGCCGGGACAAGAATGTCGCAGTCTTCTTCAAGGAACTTGGCGCCATCCTTGACGTATTTGCCGGACGGGTAGCCGTTCACACCGCCATGTTTGGCGATCCAGTTGTGCAGGTCCTCGATGTCGAGGCCGTTTTCGTCCATCAGACCACCATCGCGTTCGATCACACCGATGATTTTGCAGCCGTCCTCTTCGGACAGGAATTTGGCGGCGTGGTAGCCCACATTGCCAAGCCCCTGCACGATCACCCGCTTGCCATCGAGGGTGCCGGACAGCCCCGCCTTGGCCTTGTCTTCCTCATAGCGGAAGAATTCCTGCAACGCGTATTGCACGCCGCGACCGGTCGCCTCGACACGGCCGGCGATGCCGCCTGCGTTCAGCGGTTTCCCGGTGACACAGGCCCGCGCGTTGATGTCGGTGGTGTTCATACGGGCGTATTGATCGGCAATCCACGCCATCTCGCGCTCGCCGGTGCCCATATCAGGGGCCGGCACGTTCTGCGACGGATTGATCAGATCGCGTTTGGCCAGTTCATAGGCAAACCGTCGGGTGATCAACTCCAGCTCATGTTCTTCATACAGACGCGGATCAATGCACAGCCCCCCCTTGGAGCCCCCAAACGGGGCCTCAACCAGCGCACATTTGTAGGTCATCAGCGCGGCCAGCGCCTCGACCTCGTCCTGATGCACGCCGAGCGCATAGCGAATGCCGCCTTTGACCGGCTCCATATGTTCGGAATGCACGGAGCGATAACCGGTGAAGGTCTGGATCTGCCCCCGCAATCGCACCCCGAAGCGCACCGTATATGTCGCATTGCAAACGCGGATCTTTTCCTCGAGACCGGGCGGCAGGTCCATCAGCGCCACGGCGCGGTTGAACATGAGGTCCACACTTTCGCGAAAACTCGGTTCTTTGAGATTGCTCATGGGCTGGTCCCGTCCTCCTGATAAGACTCAAGTGATGATGGTAGGTCCCATCTATTCAGAGAACGTTACGAGCCGCGACCTTTTATCCCATGCAAATGCACAAAAAATGGGCTTTGAGCGAACTTTGACGCCTTATTGACTGTGAGGCGGCGGCTGGGCTCCGCCACGGTATTGCCGCATTGCCCCGATTGAGTCGTCCGGCGCCTCGGACGATAGGATTAACGTCAAACTGTCCCGAAAAGAGCGATTTCAGGCCATTTCGCGCCCCAGTTCAGCCATCTTTGTCAATCAAATCTAAAGGTGGCGCGCATGTTCCACATGTCCCTGCCTTGCTTAATGGCTCGCTGGAAAGACAGTACATATGAACGGCACTTTCAGAACGACCCCATCGTCCACCGGCCCGCAATTCAGTGGCCCGCAGGTCAGCGGTCGCCTGTTCAGAGCGGGCGCGCGGTTTCGGGCGGATGAGAGCGGTGTGCTGGAAAAACCGATGATCGCGACCTTGTTGTGCATGCTGGCCGTGGGCGGGATCGGCATGGATCTGGTCCGCCTGGAACGGGACCGCACCGAGCTGCAGTATACGCTGGACCGCGCCGTGCTGGCCGCCGCCGACCTCGACCAACCGCTGGACCCCGAAGCCGTCGTTCTGGACTATATGACCAAGGCCGGGCTGGAGAAATATTACAAGAAACCCTACGCCGAAGTCACCCCGACCTCCAAGAAGGTGACCGCCACGGTCGACGCCGACTTTGAAACCTACTGGATGAAGATCGTCGACTACGACAAATGGAAGAACAACGAGCCGATCAAGAAGTCGCTGCCGCTTCAGGCCTCCGCGACGGCGGAAGAGAGCATCGGCAATGTCGAAATCTCGCTGGTCCTCGATGTCTCCGGTTCGATGCGCAACAACAACCGGCTGCCGAACCTCAAGCTCGCCGCCAAGGAATTCGTCCAGACCATGGATGACAACACCGAAGACGGCAAGATGACGATCTCTATCGTGCCGTATTCGACACAAGTTTCGATGCCGGAAAGCGTGCTCGACCTGATGCAGGTCAGCAATGAGCACGACTATTCCCACTGCATCAACTTTGAAGGCAGCGATTTCAACACCACCGCGATAAGCCAGGTGGATGAATACCAGCGCACGATGCATTTTTCCATTTGGGGCAGTTCGGATTACCGCAGAAGTTCGCGACTGGTGAACGACGCGACCTGCGCCGCCCATTCCGACAACCCGGAGCGGACGGCATTGTTGTTCGAAGACGATGTCGACACGCTGCAAGACTACATTGATGATTTCGACCATAGCGACAACACGTCAATCGACCTTGGCATGAAATGGGGCGTCGCTCTGCTGGACCCGTCGATGCAGCCGATTGTCGCCAGCCTCTCTGCGGGCGAGAACCCGGAGATTGACCCGCAATATGCCGATCGTCCGGTGTCCTATTCCGACCATGAAACGCTCAAGGTGATCGTATTGATGACCGATGGTCAGAATACCAGCCAGTATTACGTGAACGACGACCGGCGCGAGGGCGGGTCCAAAGTCTGGTACAACGCATCGGAAAACGTCTATTCGACCTATAACCAGGATACTCGGGAGTATTTCTGGCACGATCCGAATACCGGTTCCGGGACCTGGGGGCCGCATCCGTTTGGTGACGGGGACGAATCCATAAGGTATTGCTATCGATGGGACGACGATGGTCGTTGCGAGGCCCGAACCCGCATGACGGAAAGCGGCTCTTCCGAAGAGTTGCAGTTTGCAGATCTCTTTGCAGATACCTCGCTTCAGTACATCTTTTACTATCTGTTTTACGACTGGATGAACTACTACGACGCCCGCGACGAATGGTACTATGACGTCTACAGCTACGTTGGCTCCAACACCAAGGACAACCGCACAGAGGCCATCTGTGACGCGGCCAAGGCCCAGGGCATCATCGTCTTCACCATCGGGTTTGAGGCTCCGAGCAGTGGCCAAAGCGTCCTGCAGGACTGTGCCAGTTCCGACTCCCACTACTATGACGTGGATGGGCTTGAGATCGCCGACGCCTTCAAATCCATCGCCTCGGCGATCCGCCAGCTGAGGCTGACAGAATGAGCGGCGCGCTGGACAATCCCGTCGGCTGCATGGCCCGGCTCGTGACCCGCTTGCGCCGCTTCCGCGCCGCCGACGAGGGCAATGCCACCATTGAATTCGCGGTGCTGTTCCCGCTGATGCTGCTGGTGCTCTTTGCCTCGGTCGAGCTGGGTGTCATCACCGTCCGCCAGATCATGCTGGAACGGGCGATGGACACCACCGTGCGCGACATCCGCCTCGGCACCGGCGGCAACATGCAACATGACGATATTCGCGATACGATCTGCGCGCGGTCCGGTTTTATCGACGATTGCGAAACCTCCCTGAGGCTGGAGATGGTCCAGCTCGACCCGTTTGAATGGACCGGCGTGGGGGCAGAGCCGGACTGCGTCAATTCGGTCGAAGAAGTCGATGCGGTGACCACCTTCCGCAACGGCGGCTCGAACGATCTGATGTTTCTGCGCGCCTGCATGAGCTTTGATCCGCTGTTTCCGCACTGGGGGCTGGCCGACAGCATGCAGAAGGATGGCGACGGACGTATCCGCCTTTACGCCGCAAGCGCATTTGTTCAGGAGCCGAAGTGATGAAGGCACAGGGAATTTGCACTAGTCTGCGCCGCTTTCGCCGGCGTGACGACGGGAATGTCTCGATCGAGACGGCGATCTACCTGCCGTTTCTGCTTGGGATCTTTGCGGCGACCTACACCCTGTTCGATCTGTTCCGCCAGGAAACGATCAACACCAAGGCCGCCTATACCGTATCCGACCTGATTTCGCGCGAAACCACCGCGCTCAACGATGACTACGTCGACAGCATGTTTGCCCTGGCCCAGCTGCTGGTCCGGTCGGATTCCGGCATGTCGATGCGGCTGTCGGTGGTCTTTTGGGACGACACCGACAACAGCTATTATGTGGATTGGTCTGTCGAGCGCGGCGATCTTCTGAACGTCTGGACAGACGGGAATATCAACGACATCAAGGACAGCCTGCCCACGATGCCGGATCAGGAACGGGTGATCCTGGTCGAAACCTGGAACGACGTCGAACCCGCCTTCAACATCGGCTTTTCGACCCGCAACATCTACAATCTGGTGTTCACCCGCCCCCGCTTTGCGTCTCGGGTGGCCTTCGAGGGCGAGGTCTTCAGTGATGGCTCCGTCCACGATGACGAAATCGACGACTCCGTGATGTAGCCCCCTTGCAGCCGGGCAAAGCTGGCTGCAAAGGCAACTCGATCACCAGATGCGGCGCGCCATCCGAGGTCCGTTCTGCGCTGATACCGTCTGGGCCGATCACCCCCACCACCCGACGCCGGAAATTGGAAAACCGCGTCGAGCGGACAACATCCACCGCTTCGTCCAGCTGCAGGTCCAGCCGGACCCAGTTCGGGCGGTCGGCGGCAAGGGTCTCGATCCGCACCACCCGCGCGGTAAAGGGCTGTCTCAGGTAATGTCCGCGCACCGGATCCCCGACCGCAAGCGGCAAGGGACCAACCGGGCGCGCCGGGTCAGGTGTCGTGGCGGCGCTGTCCTGCCGCGACAGAACAGCCGAACAGGCGTTCCAATCCCGAAAGCCAAGGCTCTTTGCGACCCGCTCCAACGCCGCGCCGTGCGACAGGGAGGCGCCATCCGCCGCCACATCCTGACGCAAGCGACGCGCCCGCGCTTTTGCCTCGCGCAGACCGGGCAGCGGCGATGGAGGGCTCATGGCTTCGGCTCCGGCATCGCGGAAACCCGGCCGACCCGTCGCCCGCTGGCGCTCCATTGCCACAGAACGGCAATGGTCAAGACAAGCAAGAACCCCTCCGCCATCGGCCCGGCCCACCAGATCCCGCCTTCGCCCCAATGCGCCGCCAGCGCAAAGGTCAGCGGAATGGCAAAGATATAGGTTTTTGCCAGCCCGAGAAGTGCTGCGCGGGACGCGTCCCCCAAAGCCTGAAAGTGCATTCCGATCAGCATCAATGGTCCGGACAGACAGAACAGCGCCACGATGACCGGCAGAATCCGCGCCACTTCGGCGATCACAGGCGGATCGGTGACAAACCAGCCGCCGATCCGGTCGGCAGCAAGCGTCATCCCAAGCTGCATAGTGAGGCAATAGACCAGCGATACCGCTAACGCGATATGCAGGCTTTTTCGCACCCGCTGCGGCTGCCCGGCGCCATAGACATTCCCGGTGATAGTCTGCATGGCAAAGCTCAGCCCCAGAAGCGGCAAATAGGCGAATGTCATCACCCGGGTGATCACCCCATAGGCCGACACCGTTTGGGCATAGGCCGGGGTGTCGACCCATTGCAGGGCGAACATGGTGGCGCCAGAGCTAAGCGCCAACCCGACAAACCCCAGGCTTTGTGGCGCACCAAGCGCGAGGAGTCGCCCCCACCCCTGCAAGAGACTGTGCTGCAGCAGCGCGGCGGGTTTCAGGGGGGGCTCGCCCAGGAAACGAAACCCCAGGATCAGCGACAGGGCCAGCACCTGTGCCAGCGCGGTGCCCAGCGCGGAACCAGCAACACCCAGCCCCGCCTGCGCAATCAGGACATAGTTGAACAGGATATTCGCCAGCGAGACCACAAGGCTCATCAGGGCCATCAGCCCCGCCCGCCCCTCATTGCGCAACGCGTCCGAATTGACCGTCAGCACAAACAGCAGCGGCGCACAGCCGACCGTGATGCGAAGGTAGGTATATCCCATCTCCGCAAGCGTCGCATTGCCGCCTGCCGCCAGGCTCGTGACGGTCTCGCCAAACAGCGCGAAAAGCCCCATCAGCACAGCCCCGAGAGCAAGCGCCAGGCCATGCGCACCGGCAAAATCCGCGCCTGCCTGAGCCAGTTGCCCGGCCCCAAGGTGGCGCGCGATGCGGCTCGACATGCCCGTGCCCACCAGCGTCGAGAGGGCGACGATCAGCATATAGGCCGGAAACATCAGGGTGACGGCCGCCAGGGCGGCGGGGCCGACGTAATGCCCCAGGAACAGCGCATCCGCGACCGTTAGGCAGCCATTCATACCCATCACAAAGATGATCGGCAGCGCGGTTCTGGCATAGATCGGACCCATGGGTCCTGTGGTGAAGGTATTCTCGGTCTTCTCAGCGGGGTGAGTCATATCCCCGAACTCCTCTTGCAATGCCCGCGCAAGGAAAGGATGGGACCCGCATTGCCATCCGCGCGAGAGGCGTGGAGGATGTTCCAAGACATATCTGCCTGCAGAGCTTCACCAAGGCGTTGTGCCAGCGGGTGGCGGGTGTCTGCGACCCTCATCGCTGCATAAGACCCGCCACTGGCTGCGTCAAGCCACCCGGAGGACCGCCTTAGCCGGCGTCGCGCTGTAGCATCAGGGCGGACATGATTTCGCTGGCGGTCTTGGTCTGCGATCCAGCGGTCACCCCACCGACGCCGATCCGCCGCCCCATGCGCCACCAAAGACCCGGATACCAGCGGCGCGGGCCCGCCACTGTGCTGCGCATCAGGAACCCGTTGGACGGCTTGAAGGCAAAGGCGCCCCGATCAAGCGCTTCCAGATCCGCGATCCGCACCAGCACTTCGCCGTCAGAGCAGCGCAGGGCTTCGGATGTGAGCTCCAGCCGCAGCGAGGTGGCCTGCCACATGCGATACCCGATCCAGATCGCGCCACCGGACACCGCCAGCAAGAACAGCTGCCAGATGAAACCAGGTGCGCTCGTCATCGCCAGGTACAGCGTCAGCCCCCCCAGCCCCACCAACATCGCGACCCCCATCATCCGGCGCGCCGGTGAAGCCTCGATGATGGTCAGAATTTCGTCAGCGCCGTTTGGGCTGGTCATGGATTGCTCTCCCTCGAACTTGTCCGGCAGAGGTAGCGAAAAACCACCGTCACGAACACCCCTTTTTGCCCGGATGTCCTTGCCCGGCCCTCCGCCATCGCCGGGGCCGGGACGCCTCCCCCGATCGCAGACATCTCTGCAGGAATGCACAGAGGCCGTGAGCGAACACAGACTATCGTTTCGGCCCGAAACCCCTATCTTTGGACTGTCACCATCTCATCAGGAGAGCCCGAATGTCACTGCGTCCGATCCTCGAAACCCGTGCCGCCCAGCCAACCATGGAAGGCGCAGGGGTCCATTTGCACCGCGCCTTTGGATTTCAGGACCCAAGTGAGCTCGACCCGTTCCTGCTGTTCGACGACTTTCGCAACGACCACCCCGAGCTCTACGCTCAGGGGTTTCCCTGGCATCCGCATCGCGGCATCGAGACCATCACCTACGTGCTGGCTGGCTCTGTCGAACATGGCGACAGTCTGGGCAACACCGGCCAGCTGGGCGCGGGCGACGTGCAGTGGATGACGGCCGGGTCCGGCATCCTTCACCAGGAAATGCCAACCGGCAATATCAACGGTCAGATGCATGGGTTTCAGCTCTGGGGCAACCTGCCCGGCAGCCAGAAAATGTGCGCGCCCCGCTATCAGGATGTTCAGGGCAAGGAGATCCCCGAGGTAACCGATGACGACGGCACCCGCGTCAAGGTCATCGTGGGCGAGTTCTGGGGCAAGCGCGGCCCGGTCGACGGCATTGCCGCCGATCCGCAATATCTCGATATCGCCGTGCCGGCCGGGATCCGAAAGACCTTTCGCATTGACACCTACCGCCGTGCCTTTGCCTATGTGTTCGAGGGCCAGGCCGCCTTTGCCGATGCTTCCGCGCCGCAAGGGGTCCTGCTGGAAAAAGAGGTCGCGGGCCAAGAGGTGAACATCCGCGATATGTCTGGGGACCGCACCTTGGTGCGCTTTGGAACCGGGGATGAAATCACGGTCCAGGCCGGCCCCGAAGGTGTCCGGTTCCTGCTGATTTCCGGCGCGCCGATCCAGGAACCCGTCGCCTGGCATGGGCCGATCGTGATGAACACGCAGGCGGAGCTGCAAAAAGCCTTTGCCGAACTGCGCAACGGGACGTTTATCAAGCCCGCTCACTGATCGGCAAAACCGGTCCCCACTTTTCCCCTGTGAGCGGCGTATCAAACCCGCCCTCTGGTCGGCAAAACCGCCCCCCACTTTTCCCTGCGAGCGGCGTATCAAGCCCGCCCGCAGGTCCCGATCGCCCCCTGAAGCCTCCCGCGCGCCGCACCACAGATCTGCAGGCCATCATTTGGCTCCCAGCAGATCAAGAGCGCGCGGAAGCGCTCCTTTGGATTACCGCAAATTGCGGCTCAGACGCCGACCGCCTTGCGCACCATGTCCCAATAAATCGTTTCCACCTCGACCAGCGACAGCCGACCGCTGTCGCGATACCAGGTCAGCACACCATTCAGCATGGCAATGACCGCCAGCGCCGCGATTTTGGTGTCCGGGACATCGAACACACCTTGCTCGACACCGTCTTTCAGTACGCCTTCAAGCTGATCTTCATAGGCGCGCCGGTGCGCTTCGATCTGGCGGAAATTGTCCGGCGTCAGATTGCGCAGCTCCATATAGGCGATAAACACCGCGTCGGAGCGCTGCAGATTGTAGCGGATGTGAAACCGCACAAAGGCTTCCAGACAGCCCATCACATCGCCCGGCTTCGGCTCTGCGGCCCAGGCCGTCAGCAGATCTTCCATATGCGCCTGCATCAGTTCCACCAGCAGGCTCTGCTTGTCCGAGGTATAGTTATAAAGCGCCCCGGCCTGTAACCCGACATGCGATGCAATCTGGCGCATCGATACGGCCGCAAAGCCATGTCGGGCAAACAGCTCTTGCGCCGCCGCGCGGATGCGGGGGCCAGTGATGTCGGAATGAGAACCTTGCGTACGTGCCATGGAGACATGAATAACTGAACAAATGTTCAGATAAAACCCATCTGTTCAGATGCCTGCCACGTCTTGTACCAACAGACACATTTGTGCATCAAGGGCGAGAACAAGGACCAGTGTCATCATGTCTCGCCCCTTTCATGTCCGGCTTCCTGTCTGGCAATTTTTCGCATCGCGCCCTTTGCCCCTGCGACGGTCGCAAACCGGTCTGCCGACAGCCCGTATCCTGTGTGGCGCGGCCCTTGGAACACTTGTCGCCCTGACCGCCTGCACCCGAATTCCGCAGCTTGAGGATCGGCTGCCGCCAGAGCTGGCAGGCGAGCCCTATCCCGACCTGCTGCCGCTTGGGACCGCCCTTGCCGCCCACCCGTCGCCACAGCAGGGCGGCGCCGCCCTGTCCGACAGTCTGGACAGCCGCGCCGCACAGCTGCGCAAGAGAGCCGAAGCGTTGCGCCGTCGAACGCCCTGAGCGGCCGCCTTTGCCCTTTGGAACGTTGCACCCTCTGGCCTGAACGGCTAAGTCCTCCCCAAATCAACAGATCTCATTTCACAAGGACCTCCCACCATGACTGAACCACTTCGATTGGGGATTGCAGGTCTGGGCACGGTCGGCATTGGCGTCGTCAAAATCATCCGCCGGCATGCCGCCCTGCTGGAGGCGCGGACGGGCCGCCCGGTGGTGATTTCCGCCGTCTGCGCCCGTGACGCCAGCAAGGACCGTGGCGTATCTCTCAAGGATTACGCCTGGGAGACCGACCCGGTTGCGCTGGCGACCCGCGACGATGTCGATGTGTTTGTCGAACTGATGGGCGGCCATGAGGGGCCTGCCAAAGACGCCACCCAGGCCGCGCTTGCAGCGGGCAAGGATGTGGTCACCGCCAACAAGGCGCTGCTGGCCATTCACGGACAGGCGCTGGCTGAACTGGCGGAATCCAAAGGGTCCGTCATTCGTTTCGAGGCCGCCGTCGCCGGTGGCATACCGGTCATCAAGTCACTGCTCGAAGGGCTGGCAGGCAATGAGATCACCCGCGTCATGGGGGTGATGAACGGCACCTGCAACTATATCCTGACGCGGATGGAGACCTCCGGCCTGCCCTATGCGACCGTGTTCAAGGAAGCAGACGATCTGGGCTATCTCGAAGCCGACCCCACCCTGGATGTGGGCGGGATCGACGCCGGGCACAAACTGGCGCTGCTGGCCTCTATCGCGTTTGGCACCCGGCCTGCATTCGACGATGTTAAGCTGGAAGGCATCCAGCGCATCGCGATCGAAGACATTCGCCATGCCGCCGACATGGGCTACCGCATCAAATTGCTCGGGGTCGCGCAACGCTCTGCGCGGGGGCTGGAGCAGCGGATGACGCCCTGCCTGGTGCCGGCGGATTCGCCCCTTGGCCAGCTGGAAGGGGGCACCAATATGGTGGTGATCGAAGGCGACTCCATTGATCAGGTTGTCCTGCGTGGTCCCGGCGCGGGCGAAGGCCCCACAGCCAGCGCCGTGATGGGGGATGTGCTGGATATTGCCCGGGGCCTGCGGATCGCGACCTTTGGCCAGCCTGCCGAAACCCTGGAACCGGCCCCATCGGCCCAGACCGGCCTGCCCGCCGCGCACTATGTGCGGATGTCCCTGCAGGACAAACCCGGCGCAATGGCCAAGGTCGCGGCCGCTCTGGGCAATGCCGGGGTGTCGATCCACCGGATGCGCCAGTACGACCACACGACCACAATCGCGCCGGTCCTGATCGTGACCCACAAATGCACCTCCTCCATGCTGGAACAGGCGCTTGACGGGCTTGACGGCACCGGTGTCGTCGAAGGGGCGCCGGTCGCCTTGCGCATCGAAGAACTGTGACAATTCCCGCCTATACCAATCCCGCGCCTCCACACAGGACAGAAGGCGCATGAAACGGACCCCGTTAGCGACACCATCGCGCCGCCACCCTTGCCCCTGTGGCCAAGGGCGGGATATGCCAGATGGCAACGCCAGAGATTGAAATAGGATTTTTCGCATGACCACGACGACCGCCGACGCCCCCTTCCATGATCGTATGCTGTCCCTGGGCCTGGCCCGGGTCGCCGAACAGGCCGCGCTGGCCTCAGCGCCCCTGATCGGGCGGGGCGACGAAAAAGCCGCCGACCAGGCGGCCGTCAACGCCATGCGCGAGCAGCTGAACCTGCTGGACATTGCCGGCGTGGTGGTGATCGGTGAAGGCGAACGGGACGAGGCGCCCATGCTGTTCATCGGCGAAGAAGTCGGCACCGGAAATGGACCCGGCGTTGACATCGCCCTCGACCCGCTCGAAGGCACCACGCTGACCGCCAAGGACATGCCAAACGCGCTGACCGTGATCGCCATGGGGCCGCGTGGCTCCATGCTGCACGCGCCGGACACCTATATGGAAAAGCTGGCAATCGGTCCGGGCTATGCAGATGGTGTCGTGACGCTGGACATGACCCCGCGCGAACGGGTGGAGGCCCTGGCCCGCGCCAAGGGCTGCGCCCCTGCCGATATCACCGTCTGCATTCTGGAACGTCCGCGCCACGAAGCGATGATCGCAGAAGTGCGCGAAACCGGCGCCTCGATCCGGCTGATCACCGATGGCGACGTGGCCGGCGTGATGCATTGCGCCGAAGCTGAGCTGACCGGTATCGACATGTACATGGGCTCCGGTGGCGCGCCCGAAGGCGTTCTGGCCGCGGCGGCGCTGAAATGCATGGGCGGGCAGATCTTTGGCCGTTTGCTGTTCCGCAACGACGACGAGAAAGGCCGCGCAGCCAAGGCCGGCATCACCGATCTGGACCGGATCTACACCCGCGACGAGATGGTCACCCAGGACGTGATCTTTGCCGCGACCGGCGTCACCGGCGGCTCGCTCCTGCCCAGCATCAAACGCCAGCCCGGTTGGGTCGAGACCACGACGCTGCTGATGCGCTCGAAAACCGGTTCGGTGCGGCGGATGACCTATCGCACGCCGCTCAGCGCGCATCAGTAATACGCCAGGCGGCCGCACCTGCGCCAGCTGCCCGGACCTGAGTATCTGATTGGAATGAGAGGCCGGGTCCTGACGGGTCCGGCCTTTGCCTATGATCTTGTGTTTGTGAAACGGAGCCGTGGAATTTGAGCTTTCTGGGTGTCGAGACTTCTTTGACGGGACGCCGCTGGATTGGCCCCGGTGTTGATCAGGCGCGCGCCAGCGAACAGCTGGCACAAGACAGCGGACTGCCCGCTGCGGTCTGTCAGGTGCTGGCGCGGCGCGGAGTGCCCGCACATGAAGCGATGGGATTTCTGTCGCCGCAACTTAAGGAACTGCTGCCCGATCCCCGCCGCCTGAAGGATATGGAAGCCGCAGCCGCCCGGTTCTTGCAAGCCATCGAGGCGCGGCAGAAGATCGCGATCTTTGCCGACTACGACGTCGATGGCGGCGCCTCTGCCGCCCTGCTGCTGGTGTACCTGCGTCAGATGGGCCGGGATGCGACGCTTTATATTCCCGACCGCATCGACGAAGGCTATGGCCCCAACGAGCAGGCGATGGCCGCCCTTGCCCGCGATCACGACCTGATCGTCTGCGTCGATTGCGGAACCCTGTCACATGCGCCGATCGCAGCTGCCAAGGGCGCAGATGTGGTGGTGCTGGATCACCACCTCGGTGCAGAAACGCTGCCCGACTGTGTCGCCGTTGTGAACCCGAACCGACAGGATGAGACCGGCGATCTTGGCTATCTCTGTGCGGCGGGTGTGGTGTTTCTGATGCTGGTGGACGTGCGCCGTCAGGCCCGCGAAAAAGGCTTGGGCATGGGGCCGGACCTTATGGCCTTGCTGGATCTTGTCGCGCTCGCAACGGTTGCTGATGTGGCGCCGCTGATCGACGCCAACCGGGCGCTGGTCCGGCAGGGGCTGAAGGTCATGGCAAGACGCGCGCGCGTCGGCCTTGTGGCGCTGGCCGATGTGTCCCGGATGGATTCCGCGCCCTCGACCTACCACCTTGGTTTCTTGCTGGGGCCCCGCATCAATGCTGGTGGGCGCATTGGACAGGCGGATCTGGGCGCCCGCCTGCTGGCCTGCGAGAACCCGCACGAGGCCGCCGCCCTTGCCGAGAGGCTGGATCAGCTCAACACCGACCGGCGTGACATCGAAAACGCCGTTCGCGCCGCAGCCCTGGAACAGGCAGAGGCACGCGGTTTTGATGCCCCCTTGGTCTGGGCGGCGGGCGAGGGCTGGCATCCTGGCGTTGTCGGGATCGTGGCCTCGCGCCTGAAAGAGGCAACCGGACGCCCCGCCGTCGTCATCGGGCTGGATGGCGACGAAGGCAAGGGGTCTGGCCGCTCCGTTGCGGGCATTGACCTCGGCGCTGCGATCCAGCGGATGGCCCAGGACGGGTATTTGCTCAAAGGCGGCGGCCACCGCATGGCGGCCGGTCTCACGGTTGCGCGTGACCAGCTGGAACCGGCAATGGCACGCCTGTCCGAGCTGTTGGAGAAACAGGGCGCCGGGGACCTCGGTCCCTCCGATCTGAAGCTCGATGGCATGTTGATGCCCGGCGCGGCGACGGTGGACCTCATCGAACAGATCGAACAGGCCGGCCCCTTCGGGGCGGGCGCCCCTGCCCCGCGGTATGGGTTTCCGGACCTGGCAGTGCGCTTTGCCAAACGTGTCGGCGAATCCCATCTCAAGGTCAGCCTCGCCGACGGGATGGGCGGTAATATTGACGCCATCAGCTTTGGCGCATTTGACACGGCACTGGGGCCTCGGCTGCTGGAACATGGCGGCGCGCGCTTTCACGTCGCGGGGCGGCTTGAGGTCAACACCTGGGGCGGACGGCAAAGCGCGCAATTGCGTCTGGAAGATGCCGCCGAAGCCTAGGCCCGCCGGTTTCGCGCCTGCTTTCGCCTGTGTATAAGAAATTTCTCCCGGACAGCGCTTTTTCGCTTGCGGGGCGGAGCGCAAAACCCTAGATACGCGCTCACACCGCGTGGCCCGTTCGTCTATCGGTTAGGACGCCAGGTTTTCAACCTGGAAAGAGGGGTTCGATTCCCCTACGGGCTGCCACTTTACCCTCCTAACACAATACTGCTTTTGATCTGTTGTCTCGCCTTTGGCGAAGACGCCGCTCGGGTTGCGTCTGGCAAACGCACTGGCTTATGGCGCTGTTTTAAAAGCGTTTTTGAAATCCCTTGGGCCTGTCGCAAAAACTTTGAACTTTCTGCCGTTTCCCTCTTGCGTAGCCATGGGGGACTGAGTAAACACCCCCTCACGCGCAGCGCGGCCCGTTCGTCTATCGGTTAGGACGCCAGGTTTTCAACCTGGAAAGAGGGGTTCGATTCCCCTACGGGCTGCCAATTTTTTTTATACGCTGGCGCAATCCACCACTCACATACGTCAAGACCGCGCTTGCGGCGGGGATTACTCTGTTGAGGAAATGACCCGTCGCAGGCGTTGCAACGCGTCCTGCTGTTCATCCAGATCATTGAGACAGGCCCCGAGAACCGCGCCGTTAAAGGCCCCGGCGCGACGGCTGAAGCTCGACAATGCATCTACGCCAACGCCATTTTTCCGGGCCTCTGCTGCGATCTTGCTGTCACTCAACCCTGGCCGCAGATGCAGCACCACCTGCATGCCGGCATGATGATCGACAACCTCGCCCACATCCGCAAAATCACGTCCCAGCCGTTCGATCAGGGTGCGGTGCCGTTCGGCATAGACACGGCGCACCCGGCGCAGATGGCGATAGAACTCGCCCTGCAGCATGAAATCCGCAAGGGCGGCCTGTGGCATTGCGCTGGCCCGGGCCCCCTTGCGGAGGATGGTGCGCCGCATCTGTTCAACCAGCCTGTCCGGCGCGACAATATAGCCCAGACGCAAACCGTTCGAGAAAATCTTTGAAAAGCTGCCGATATAGACGGTGCGTCCCTGGCTATCGACGCTCGCCAGCGCTGGGATCGGCCGCCCTGCATAACGGAATTCGGAATCATAGTCGTCTTCGATGATCCATCCCTGCGACTGGGCCGCCCAGGCGACAAAGCTTTGCCGTCGCCCGGCGCTCATCGCGCCGCCCAAAGGATATTGGTGCGAGGGGGTCAATGCCACCACATCTGTCCCATCGCCGACGGTCGGGACCTCCGCGCCCTGATCATCCAGGCAGAGATCGCGGATCAGATGGCCCTGGGCCTCGGCGAACTGGCGGATCGGCGGGAACCCCGGATCCTCGACCCCAATGGTGCCGCTGCCGGAGGCCAGCGCAGACAGGCAGAGATCGAGCGCCTCGGTGGCGCCGGAGGTGACAAACACCTGCTCGGGGCGGGCCGCAATCCCACGCCAGTCCCGCACATGGGCGGCAATCGCCTGGCGCAACTGCGGATGGCCAAAGGGACCGCAGCCGGTCAACAGATCCGTCGGACGCGTCCGACAGAGCCGGGACACACATTTCGCCCAGGCGCCATGCGGGAACAGCCGCATATCGGGCTCTCCCGCCTCGAGCAGCAACGGGCCCTGCACCGTAAGCTCCTGCACCGGCGGCGGACGCACATCGGGCGGCAGCTCCACCTCGCCCATGGCGCACACCCGGTAGCCGGACCCGCGCCGCGCCGCGAGATATCCTTCGGCTACCAGTTGTTCATAGGCGGTGACCACGGTTGCCCGCGCCACCCCCAGATCTGCCGCCAGCGCCCGGGTCGCGGGCAGGCGCGCGCCCGAGCCCAGCCCGCCAGAGCGAATACGGCTGCGGATCGCCGCGCAGATCTGTTCAAAGATCGGCAGCTCGGAATTGCGGTCCAGCAGAACTCCCGCAGGGGCAAGCATCACGGAATTGGCCTTGGTACGTTTCTTCGCGGGCAAAGCTACGACCAGACCAAATCGGATGCAACCATCTGCCGCCCCCGCCTAAGCGGAGGCCGGATCAACAGGACAGGCCAAAAGTTCGACGAATGTCTCGTTGTAGCAGGCCCCGTCCCCGATATCGGTGCGCAGGCTGGATGAGATCAAAGCATTCGCCGTCAAACCGGTGCGAGATGTTTTCCGCCAGGCCCCTTTGGGCGCATAGACCACGCCGGGCTGCATCGCGTCTGAAATCCGCAGCACGAATGTCACCGCACCGCGAGCGTTGCGAATTTCGACCAAGGCTCCGTCTTTCAGGCCACGCGCAGCGGCGTCCCTGGGATGCACCTCGAGATGTTCAGGCCCCTCTGACAACGGGGCGCTGCCAAAGATCGAATTGATGCGCTTTTCCGAACTTGGCGTGATCAGAACCAGGGGGAGATCCTGCCGCGCCGGGTCATAACGCGGCACGCCGAATCCGAACCTCTCCTGAAGCGCGTCGCTGAACAACTCGATACGGCCGGACTTGGTCGCCGGGCGAACGGTATCGCACAGAACCAGCGCCGCGCCTTCCGCTGCCTGCATTTCCAACGCGCGGTCGGTCCCCATCTCGCTCGGCCGACGGCCCGCGAACTGAGGATGGCTGGCATCCATGGCGTCATCCATCAATGCGATATCGCTGGCCTGGTGGGCGTCTTCGGTGAAACCAAAACGGGCCGCCAAGCGACGAAAAATTTCGGTGTTGGGCAGGCTTTCCCCCACCGTGGCAATCACCGGCTCGGCCCGTTGAACATAGTTCTGACCGTAGGCGGCAAAGATCTCGTCATGTTCAAAATGGCTGGCTGCGGGCAGGATGATGTCGCAATAGGCCATGCTATCGGTCATCACCACATCGCACCCCACTACAAACAGCTCTTCCTGGCTCAGCGCCTCGATCATCCGGGTCTGATCCGGATGCGTGGCAACCGGGTTGTGATTGTAGATCATCACGGCCCCCACCGGGGTCGCCTGCTTGCGGTCCAGCATCAGCCGCGCGACATCAAGGATATTGACCACCCGCGTGCCGGGATCAATCAGATGATCGCCCTGCAACCGGGCCCGCGTCTTTGGCGCGGCCAGCCCGGATTTCGCAATCACCCCCGCGCCCGGACGACCGTGCTGCCCCAGCAGAGCATTCAGCGCCATCGCCGCGCGCAGGCCCGAGCCACCCGAACGTCCACGCTCCATCCCGTTTCCGGTCGAGGTCGCCATGTTCTTGGCCGTCTGCAACCAATCGACCAGCTGCCGCAGATCCGCCTCGGCCACGCCGCAGATATCCGCCGTGGCAGCCAGCGAGTAGGTGCGCGCCTCGGCCATATAGGCCTCAACGCCGACGGTCCACTGCCCGATAAACTCCAGATCGAAAGCCGCCCGGCGTTCCAGTTCGGATGCGAGGCCCTGCGCCAGAACCACGTCAGTGCCGGGACGCACTTGCAGATACAGATCCGCCTGTTGTGCGATTTTGATCCGCTTGGGATCAATGACCACCAGCCGCGCGCCTTTGGCGCGGGCCGCCTTGATCACCCGGGTGAAGTGCAGGTTCGAAACCGAGACATTGTTGCCCCAGACCAGAATCAGATCGGACAGAACCGCCTGCTCCGGCGGCATGCCGGGAACGTTTCCATAAAGGCTCTCGTAGGCCAATCCGCGGACACCGCCACACAGCGGCCCCCGGTCCATCCGTGTCGCCCCCAGCCGGTAGAAAAACCGCCTGTCCAGCGACCCGCCGGCCAGTTCCCCATGCGGGCCGGCATAGTTCAGCGGCAGGACAGATTGCGCGCCATAGCGGTCGATGGAGGCCTGCAGCCCGGCATGAACCGCATCCAGCGCCACATCCCAGCTGATCTGTTCGTACTGGCCAGAGCCCCGTGGACCGCTACGGCGAAGCGGATGGGTCAGACGCGCGGCCCCGTGCACGAAATCCGGATAGGCCCGCGCCACCTTGTTGCAGACCACCCCTGCAGTATAAGGATTGGCATCAGAGCCCCGGACCGCCAGCACACGTCCATCGGCGACCTCAACACTCAGGCTGCAGGTGTCCGGGCAGTCCAAAGGGCAGACGCTGGCGAGGGTCTGAACCTCGATCTCTGGACGGGTTTGAGACATGAAATCGCTCCGCTTGGTGGTGTTCTCCATCGCGGTGATACCGATCAGGCAGCACGGTACAAAGCGCCACTATCAATCATTTTCGCCAGACCACTTTGACCCGTCACAGCCGTGCTGACCCAGCTGAAGGAGATGAGTCACAGACCGCGCCTGCCCCCTGACAGGGTCGGTTGATCAGATGGGCCCCATCGGGCGCGGGCGGCAGGGCAGCGCCATCCAGCGCCCCAGCCTCACCCTGCCTGCCTGCCAAGGACAGAAAAGCTAGCAGGACCAAGCATCAGCTCACGCAGTTTTGCTGTCCTGTTCCATCATTTGCGCCTCTTGCTGGGGCGCGTAGAACATATGCTGCGCCCGTCCCGCCCGTTTGGCCGCATAAAGCGCCACATCGGCCTGGTGCAGCAGCTGCGCCGCATCCGGTGCCAGCATGGACGACGACAGCGATGTGCCGACCGAGGCCGAGATCTTGCAGGTTTCGGCCCCATACATGATCGGTTCCTCCAACCGGGAGATCAACCGATTGGCGAGCTCATTGAGGCGGTCGCGATCCATCAACCCTTCGAAGATGAGGACAAATTCATCGCCGCCGACCCGGGCAACGGTGTCGGACTTGCGGGTGCATTCCACCATGATGGCGGCAACCCGCTGCAACACAGCATCCCCCGCCGCATGGCCAAAAGTGTCGTTGACCTGTTTAAAGAAGTCGAGATCCACATGCATGAGCGCAAAATCGCGGCCGCTTGTGATCAGGCGGTTCAACACATGATCCATCGCCCGACGGTTTTTCAAACCGGTCAGCGTGTCGGTAAAGGCCTGCTCTTCCGCGGCGATCTTTGCCCCCTGAAGCCGCAGGTTCAGCTGCCGCGACGCTTCCATCGCGGCGGATTTTGCTTCCACGAGATAGAGCATCTCGATGGTCAGATCCGTGGGCGAGAAGTCCTGGCTCGTCAGGTTGAAGTCGCGGACGGCATCCAGGACAGAGATCCCAAAAGACAGGTTGATAAAGGCCCCCCGCCCCTCCGGCAGTGGCACCAGCACCCCTTTCATGCGGGTATGCGGTTCCGAACGAAGCTGGAAATGCAGCTTGCTGCCGGTGGTTTCCAACAGGTCGGCGATCGACTTGACCCAGCGGGGCCGCTGCAATTCGAAGATGTCAAAGAAGGGCTGGTCAGCCCAGCTGGCTCCGCTGCTGAGTTTTTGCAATGTGGGACCGAAGCTGACGATCTTGCCCTCGGCGTTGATGATCACATGCAAGGGGCAGATTTGATTGGCCAAAGCCTTCAGGTCATCAAAACTCATCATAGTGGATGCGCCCCCAGATCAAAGCTCCGGCCTTCGGAGAACTCGCTCTCGATCAACGTGATGGAAATCACATCCGCCCCGTCCTGCGTTCCGGTTTGATCGAGAATGACCAGGGCACCATAGTCATCGGCCATTGCCCGCAGAACGCCGGTCATGACCTGTGCATAGCCGGGGACGCCGGGATGACAGAGCAGATCGAACTGACCAGGCGCCTGTTCGATCAATTCCAGCCCCGGCAAATGCAGGTCAGAAACAGCCAAGCGGGCGCGATCCGGCAGATCGTCCAGAGAGTGCAGGAAATCGACATAGTTGACGCCGCCAAACCGCAAGAGCCGTCGCAGTGCCTCGACCTGCGGGTTCGAGACAAGAAACGTGCCGACGTCTTCCAGAATTTCCGGCAACGGACGCTCCAGGCGGCGCTCCACCGCGCGCAGCATCCGCATGGATTGATCTTCCGGGTACACAAGCATGGCTTCGAACTCGGCAAACCCAAGCTCGCTCGCATCCATGATTTCATCCCAACGTTTTGCCCCATAGGTACTGGTGACAAACGCCTGAACGGCCCTGTTGATCAAACCGTGCATACGGTCTTTCCCTATTTCACCTTTGGACCAGACTTAAACGCGCATGCTTAAGAAAGGCCGAATATTTACAATTTCGTATTCTTCATAACGCATTCACTGGCGGCGTCACGCAGGTGTGCATGCCATCCCGTCCGGCCACCGAAAATACAGAACAAGAGCCAATGGGACCGGGCCCATGAACTCAATCATCCTGACGTCGCGAATCGCTCGTTTTACTCTCCCAGCACCGCTTTCAGCGCCTGATACGCCTGCTAGGCGGGAGTTTTTACTCGTTCCCTATCGTTTCCGTGTTGCTCGTAACGTGGGCACCATAGTGCAAAACCTCCCGCGCTCCAACAATTTGTGAGCGCGGCGGGTCAATTCGTTAGGAAAGTTACCGAACAAAGGCAGCGCAAGACAGAAAGTTAAAAATCTGTAGGGGCGCCGCCCTCGGCCTTGCGACGGGCGACAAAGGCAGCAAGTTCCTCGCGGATGGCCGGATCCATTTCAGGTTCCTGATATTCGGCCAGAATATCCTTGAACATCTTGTTGGCGCGTTCCGCGGTCCAGACACTGCCCGCCGCCTCCCAGGCTTCGTAGTTGCGCCAATCGCTCAGAAACGGCTGATAGAACGCGGTGGCATAGCGATCCTGGGTGTGCTGGATGCCAAAGAAATGCCCCTCGTTGCCGACCTCGCGGATCGCATCCAGCGCGATTTCATCCACTCCGGTCGCGTTGATCGACGGATCCATATATCGCTGGATCATCTGCAGCACTTCGCAGTCCATAATGAATTTTTCCGGGCTTGCGATCAGCCCGCCCTCCAGCCAGCCAGCGGCGTGATAGACCATATGGGTGCCGGATTGCACCGCCGCCCAGAGCGAATTTGATGTCTCCCACATCGCTTGGCCATCGGGGACATTCGCGGCGCAGACCCCGGAGGAGCGCAGCGGCAGGTTATAGAAGCGCGCCATCTGACCTGTCATCTGGGTCGCCCGCATGTATTCCGGCGTGCCAAAGGCAGGCGCGCCGGATTTCATATCAACATTCGACGTGAACGTGCCAATGGCGCAAGGGGCGCCGGGACGGACATATTGAAACAACGCAATTGCACAGAGAGATTCCGCCAGGGACTGTGCGACCGCCCCCGCCATCGTTACCGGCGCCATCGCCCCCGCCAGCGTAAAGGGCGACACCACTACAGGCTGGCCACGCCGGATGAGACGCAAAGACCCGTCGATCATCGGCTCGTCATGTTTGAGCGGCGAGGTGGAATTGATATTGGTGTACATATGCGGCTTGGCCTCGAACTCGGCCTCGCTCAATCCGCCCGCAATCCGCACCATTTCCATCACATCCTCGACCCGCTCCTTGCCGAGCGAATAGGCATGCATGACTTTGTCGGTCAGCGTCAGCTTGTCATAGAGAACATCCAGATGGCGGGTGGAGGCATGCAGGTCCACGGGTTCAACCGGGTAGCCGCCTGCAAAATGGATACAGTTGAAGTACTGCGTCAGCTTCAACAAATTCTGACAATGCACCCGCGTACCGGGGACTTTTTTGTTCAGATCGAGATCCCAGTAGTTCGGCGGCGAGGAGACATTGCCGAACACCATCGTGTTGCCGCCGATGCGGATTGCGTGATCCGGATTGCGCGGTGTGAGGGTGAATTCAGATGGCGCCTTGGCGATCATCTCCATGACAAAATCACGATCCATCCGCACCAGCGCGCCATCGACCTTGACCCCGGCCTGCCGAAAGATCGCAAGCGCCTCGTCATTGAGGAACATCACGCCGATTTCTTCGAGGATACGCATCGCGCCATCGTGAATGGCGGCGATCCCTTCCGGTGTCAGCGGCTCAACGGGGCGGTCGATATTGAGGGGCGGCGCCCAGGGCATCTGTTCGAGCGTGGCCGTGCCGCGACGGGCCGCGGCCCCTGCCCTGCCGCCCCCGCGGCGTTTGCGCGCAACTGTCTGCGACATGGTGCCCCTCTCCTGGGTCTGAAATCTGGATATCCTGTCACAATGGGCCAGACCTCCCCGGACACACCTGTCCATTACCGACACGCCATGTCGTTTTCCCGTCGGCACCTGCCGCACAGGTTCGGGTTAACGCGCCAGCCAGGCCGGGATATGACCGATATTGGGCAAGACCACATCGGCCATCGGCGCAAGGTCCACTTCTCCGGCCATGCCCGTCAGAACGCCGATCGTCTGCATGCCCGCCGCCCGTCCGGCGATCAGGTCGTGCAGACTGTCACCCACCATCGCAGTGGCAGCAGGGGCAACCGACACCGCCTCGCAGAAGGCCAGCAAGGGGTCGGGGGCGGGCTTCGCCCCGAACCCACTATCCGCACCGATCACCATATCGAACCGGTCGATCACGCCCGTTCGGGTCAGATGCCGACGTGCGGAGTGTTCGCCATCATTTGTCATCACCCCCAGCTTTAGGCCCAGCGCCCGCAACCCATCGAGAAACGGCGCCAAAGGCACAGCTTGCGCCAGGTCTGCCTCGGCGGCGCTACGGGTCAGGTATTGCGCGATCTCCTCCACACTCATTGCCGTCACATAGGGCGCCAGACAGAGGGCGATTTCCTCGTTTGTCCCTGCGATGGCAATGCTGTCCGGATAAAACGCGCCCTCCTGCAGATCGAACCGCAGCGCATCGGCCATCGCCGCAAGACGGCCCGCATCCCCCGCGGCCAGTTGCGTCAGCATGGATTTCGACCACCCATTCCAGGTGCTGGCGAAATCGAACAGCGTGCCGTCCTTGTCAAACAAGAGCGCAGAAAGAGTCATGAGGCGTTTCCTTGAAATGTGGTCGTCAGGACAGCGGGCCGAAATCCCCGGTCAGGTCCAGTGCATCTGGTCGCCGCCCGGCAATGCGGCCCGGGCTTCGACCAGCGTGGTATAGGCAACCCCCTCGCTGTCGCAAAACGCCATGACCCAGGCATCGTCCATCAGCAGGAAATCAAGAACAGCCCCGAGAAATGCCGCGTCCTCCACACGGGCCCGCAGATCCGCCAGCGATGCGCCGCTGGCGTTAAGAAACACGGGCAACAATTCGTCGTTGGCCGCCAGCCAGCTCAGCGCTTTTAGGCTCAAAACCTCTGCACGATCGGCGGAAAATGGCATCCTGGCCTCCTTCTCGACACTTTTAGGTCAATTTGCTTTAAACTCGAAACGGTTTGTTAACCAGTCTCATCAACACTCAAGTCACTAAGAGTGAAGAAATAAAGGGTTTTGACTTGCAAGGCACGGTCCTCCTCATAGATGGGGTCTCCATCAATCGCATCGTTCTGAAGGTGCAACTGACAGCGGCCTGTTTTCAGGTGCTGCAGGCGGATAGTGTCGCGGCTGCAATGGCGCTGACCGGGGACAATCGTCCCGATCTGGTTTTGACGGCCATTACCCTGCCGGACGGCGACGCCGCCGATGTCAAACGCGGCTTGGCGCGCCATCCTCAGCTTGCCAATGTGCCGGTTATTGCGCTCAGCACGGAAAACGATCGCAGCACGCGGATCAAGGCACTGTCTGCCGGCATCGACGAGGTTCTGCCGCAGCCGGTGGACGAGATGATCCTCCAGGCGCGCATCCGCAGCCTGCTGCGCATGCGCATGCAGGATGAAGATCTGCATCTGCGCGAGGACGGCCCCCATTCCCTGATGATGCCCCTGAAAGATGCGGTATCCCAGGCGCCGCGCGCGAACACCAATGTTGCGCTGGTTTGCCACGATCTGCAGACCGCGCAGAAATGGAAAGGCCGGCTTTCGTCTCAGGTTGGCTATACCCTGCGGACTCACACGGTGGACGCCATCCAGGAACTGATGCGCTCGCCGGTACCCGATGTCATCGTCATCGAGCTCAATGAATTATCGGCAGGTCTGTCGCTGCGGTTGCTGGCGGATCTGCGGGCGCGCGTTACCACCCGCGACTGTGTCGTGATTGCCGTGCCCAACCCGGCGGACGCCAATATCGCGGCCGAAGCGCTGGATCGTGGGGCACATGATGTGTTGCACTGCGGATTTCAGGTCGAAGAGCTTGCCCTGCGGATCAACACCCAGCTGCAATACAAACACCGCGCGGAAATGATCCGTGACAACCTGCGCAGCGGCCTTCGTGCCGCGATGGAGGACCCGATGACGGGTCTTTACAATCGGCGCTATGCCAAGCCCTTTCTGGAGCGTGTCGTGCAAGAAGCCGACCAGACCGGTCAGCAATTTGCGGTCATGGTTGCGGATCTCGATCACTTCAAGAAGATCAACGATCAATACGGCCACCCGGTCGGTGACGCCGTTCTGGTCGAGGCCGCCCGTCGCCTGCAGGTTGCGCTGCGCGGATGCGACCTTCTGGCCCGGATCGGCGGCGAGGAATTCATGGTGGTCATGCCTGGCATTTCCAGCAACGAGGTTGCCAGCATGGCCGCGCGTCTCTGCGCCGCGATCAACGCCACCCCGTTCACGGTCGCGGGCGTGGCGGCTCCCATAGAGGTCACCATCAGTGTCGGGGCGGTCGTCGGCGGACATGGCAAGCCCGAGGCGCTGGTCGATGACCTCATCGCGCTTGCAGACCGCGCGCTTTATGATGCCAAACATGCCGGTCGCAATCGCTCATCGATCCGAGAGTCCGGCCACTCAGCCGCCGCCTGACGCCACTCTTGGATCCGCGCAGGCCGCGCCGGACCATGTGCCAGAGCCTATAGCGGTGCGGGCGACGACGCGCGCGGGGCGGCAGTAGGCCGTCTCACCTGCGGCACAGTCTCTACCTGTCCGCACCTTTTCAGTCGCACCAGACTGACAGATGTCGCTGAGCAGCCCCCGTCACCGCAGGCCCCGTCACCGCAAGCCCCCTTCCAGAACGTCATCAAAACTCCAGAACGTCCCCCAAACGCTCAGTTGCGTTTTGCCGCGCCGTCTTTTGAACTGTCCCGCAGCCTGTCATGGGGCGAAGGTTTGCGGAAACGGGAAATATGGCGATCCACCTTGACGGCAAAAGCGGCGCGCTCCGGCGCGCTCATCTGCTGCAGCTGCCCGATCCAGGCCTCCTGCATCGTGTTGTGAAAAAGGTCTATCTCTTCGGACTGCTCGGTGATCCGGCGCCGCAACTCGGCAACATCCAGCCTGTCCTGGCGGATCACTTCCAGCAGCTCATTCAGCTCGGCCACGCGACGCTCAACGATGTTTTCGTAGTTGCCTTCGGCCAGTCGGCGCAATTTCTCGCGCTCCGCCGGATCAAAGCTGCGATACATGACGCCGCCAATCGCATCCGCCGCCGCCGGTGGCGGTGGTGCCTTGTGGCGGCGCTTGCCCGCTTGCGGATCATCGCGCAGCATCGCCCCGGCCAGCACCCCGACCACGACCAGATTGGCCCCCAGCGACAACGCAAAGACCAGCTTCAACCAGCGCGGCCAACGCGAAGTGCTCTTGGTATCCGATGTATCCGTCATTGCATATCCTCGGCCAGAACCGTGGCCAGATCGAAGGTTTCATAGGCGGCATAGTCCTCGCCGCTCACCGACACTGTGGGTTGGCCGATCGCGTTCAGTCCGGGCAGGGACAGGATCGCCTCCGGCCCGGCAAAGCCAATCCAAAGCCCGGTACAACTGGCCGCGACCATGCCACTCACGGATGCCCAGCCCCCCAATGCGGCCACCAGGATCGAGAGCGCCCCCCCACCCGTCGCCGGGGCGCGTGTGGCCCTCGTTGCCTGCCAGCGCGACTGTTCGGTTTCAGCCTCGGCAAGAATGGTCGCAACAAGATGGTCCGGCAGCGCAACCGGGGTCGCGCGCGCCTGAGAGAACAGCGCCTCCAGCTTGTCTGTTTCGTCACGCTCTGTGTGATGATCAGTCATCCTGATACCCCAATTCTTCCCGTCGTCCGGACAACGCCACCGCCAAGGCCCGCTTGCCCCGCGCTGTCAGACTTTCCACGGCCTCGACGCCGATCTCCATGATCCCGGCGATTTCCGGGTTCGTCAGCTCTTCGATATGTCTCAGCACCACGGCCTGACGCTGACGCTCCGGCAATGTCATCAGCGCCGCCTGCAGCGCATCGCTGCGCGCGCGGTTCTGCAAACTCTCGGCCGCACTGGCGGCCGGATCAGCGGGCTCAGGCACCGCATCCAGATCGAGATGCCCGCCCCTTGCGCGTCGCTTGACGTCGATACAAAGGTTCATAGTCACCCGATAGAGCCAGGTGGAGACCTGTGCCTCTCCCTGGCGCCAGTCCGGTGCAATCTTCCACAGCCGGATCATGGCTTCCTGGGTGACATCTTCGGCCTCGGCGCGATTGCCAAGCACCCGCATCGCCACCCCCAACACGCGCGGACCAAGCCGCTGGGTCAGCTCACCCGCAACCGAGGTGTCGCCATTTGCGAAGCAGATCAGCAACGCTTCGTCGCTGATGTCCGGGGCGCGCGCCGTCGCCTGGACCGACGCACGGGCCGCACCGCCAGGCCCCGCTATCACGCGCGCGCCCCCCCAAACCAGGGGAGACGCAGGGCAATTGGCCCAAGTATACACTCTTCAGTCCAGATCAGACTTACTCCGAATCGCCACGTGGGCCTTTCTTATGCTGGCCGCCGTGGTGATGTTTCTTCTTCATCACCGCGTCAACGATGGCCTGCGCCGTGTCGAACTCCGCCTTGGAGATGGACCCGTCACCGTCGGTATCTGCCTTGGCCAGCAGCTTGTGCGGACCGGGGCGTTCGGGCATTTCCTCAACGCTCAGCGCGCCATCGCCGTTTTTGTCGAACCGTTCGATCATAGACGCGGTCCGTTTGGCAATCCTTTCCTGCGCCTTGGCGTTCATTTCTTCCAGGGACAGCAGGCCATCGCTATTGGTATCAACCGCATCAAACCGTTTCTGGCCGGTGGCAGCAAGTTCTGCGTCTGAAAGCGCGCCATTGCCATCCGCGTCCAGTTGTTCAAAAGTCAGCTTCTGACGCTCGGGACCAAAGCCCGGCTTTGCAACCGCAAGGGTGCCCGCCGCTGCGGTAGAGAGGGACACAAGCGTGGCAATCAGAATTCGTTTCTTCATAACTTTGTTCCTTGTTTCAGCCTCGGCAGCACTGTGCCGCCCGATGTAGAAGTCAAACGGGCCGTGGCGGGGTTTCCGTCGCGGATCGGCCAATTATTTTTTGCCCCCCCCGTTGACGCTGCGGAACGCTCTGTGGAGTGCCTTCCGGCTCCAGGTCGCCGCGTCACCCGGTCACAGCGCATTTTCGGCCGGGTTTGCATAAACCGACGCAACAGGCGACACTGGCCCCGCCCGCTCCCCCCAAGCGATGCGGCCACGATCAAGTGACGGAGCCCAAGATGACACGGAGCCAAGCCCTTGCCGCGCAGGATCGCGCCCCTGACGACCGCCCCACCAAACCCGCCCTGTGGAAGGGCTGGCGGCGGCGGTGCCCCAATTGTGGCGAAGGGCCGCTGCTCTATCGGTATCTCAAGGTCAGGGATCATTGCGACCAGTGTGGCGAAGCCTTCTACCACCACCGCGCAGACGACGGGCCGGCCTATCTGACCATCCTCGTCGTCGGGCATCTGATGGCGCCGCTGATGCACTATACCGCGTTTGAATGGCGGCCCTCACCCTGGGTCATGGCCAGCGTGTTCTCTATCGGCTGCCTGGCGGCGTCGCTCTATCTGCTGCCACGACTGAAGGGGGCCGTTGTCGCCTACCAATGGGCGCGCCGGATGTATGGATTTGAAACGGCCAAGATCAAATCCCCGGACTGACGGGACCGGGCCAGCGGGGCCTTCCCTTTCGGGCAAAAAGGCGAGACAGTGACGCCTGGGCAGGGCTGCAAGGCCCGGCCACATCAGATTTCGAACCGAAGGGACCAGGCATGACCGCGATCGCCGCGACAGGGGACAAGACAGCAATCCGCGACGCCGCAACCCTGATTGCCGTGCGCGACCGCGACAGCGCCGACCCGCAAGTCCTGATGGGGCAACGCGGGGCCAAAGCGGCCTTCATGCCAAACAAATTCGTGTTTCCAGGCGGCGCGGTCGATGCCGCTGACAGGCAGATCCCGCTTGGGCGCGCGATCCCACAGCCCTGCCGCGACCGGCTCTGTGCCGATGGCGGGGCCGAAATCTGGCAGGCGCTCTGTGTCGCCGCCATACGCGAGCTTTGGGAAGAGACCGGTTTGATCCTCGGTCAGCCGGGCCGCTGGGCTGATCCCGTGCCCGCCGATTGGCGCGATTACGCGGCGACGGGTCACGTGCCCGATGCCGCCGCCCTGACCTTTGTGTTTCGCGCCCTGACGCCCCCCGGACGCCCCCGCCGCTTTGATGCGCGGTTTTTCCTTCTGGATGCCGAGGCGCTGACGGGGGATCTCGACGATTTCTCCCGCGCCTCGGACGAGTTGTCCCATCTTCAGTGGATCCCGCTCAGCCAGGTGCGCAGCTTTGACCTGCCCTTCATCACCGAAGTGGTCCTGGCAGAGGTCACCGCGAACCTGCGATCCGGGCACCTGCCCGACAGCACGCCCTTTTTTCGCAACGATGACGAAGAGAGCCTGTTTCTGCGCCTCCACGGTCGCCCCATGCAGGACGCCGGGTGACGACACAGCCCGCCCGGCCCCCTGCAGATCAGATGGCGATTACAGCGCCAGAACCAAGGCCAGGATCGACAGCACCAGAAGCCCCATCCCGACGATCTCGCGTCGGGTAACCGTTTCCTTGAAGAAGATCAGCGACGCCAGCAGTGACAACAACAGCTCCACCTGCCCCAGGGCCTTCACATAGGCGGCATTCTGCAGGGTAAAGGCGAGGAACCAGCAGAACGAACCGGCCATGCTGGTCAGCCCGACCCAGACGGCCACCCGGCGCGCCGACCAGACCCGCCGGATTTCGCCGGGGTCGCGCAGGGCCAGCCAGACCAGCATCATCGTGGTTTGCAGGCAGACAACCACCCCAAGCGTCACCGCCGCCCGCAAGATCGCATCCGGCGCCTGCAATTGCAGGGACGCGCCGCGGTAGCTTACGGCGGAAAAGGCAAAAAGCACCCCAGAGGCAAGCCCCAGAAGCGGCCCCCGACCGGTCAATTGCCGCCAGAGGCCGACCGGGCCGTCCTTGGTCTTTGACAGCACCAGCACAGCGGCCAGGCCGATGCAGATGGCGACCCAGCCAAGCAAAGACACCTCATCGCCCAGAACCACCAATCCGACAATCGCGGTCTGAATGACTTCGGTCTTCTTGAAGGTGATGCCAACAGCGAAGTTGCGGGATTTGAACAAGGCCACGACACAGATTGTCGCGAGGATCTGGGACAGGCCGCCCACAACGGCAAAAACCCAGAACCGAAGGGACATCGCCGGAAGCGCCGCCTCGGTCGTCCGCATATAGATCCACAGCAACAGCAGGATCAGCGGAGCGGAGTAGACAAAGCGGGAAAAAGTCGCCCCGGCGGGGCTGAGGGTGACTGAACTCAGCACCTTTTGCAGCATGAAGCGCACGGTTTGAAATGTCGCGGCTGCAAGCGTGACGAAGATCCACAATGGCATGACTGACCCTTTACAGAGAGGGGAAACGCCCCCGGTCGACTGCCCTGTCTATGGCCGACTACTCGGCAGAGTTCCAGTGCGGATGCGGCACCGGGTCCTTTGCCTTGAACAGATACCGCCTGAACACGCTGGCATAGCTGTCGAGGACATAGCCATCATTGCGCGTCTGAAAGCTCTGCCGGTGCCGCCGGTACAGCGCCGGCATTTGATGCCAGGGCACGCCGGGATAAAGGTGATGCACAATATGGAGATTGTTGTGCAAAAAGAGAAAGCCCAGCACACCGCCGAGCAGGCCGCGACCTTCGACGATGGCGGTGCGACCGTTTTGATCCAGATGCGCCTGATGTTCGAGGTAGGTGCGTATTTTCAACACGGCCAGGCCCAGATAGGCCCCAAGGCAATAGGCCCAGAACGGAAGCGACGACAGCGCCACCATCCCGATCACCAAGAGCACGCCGATACCGTGTAACGCCCAGTCGCGTGCAATGCCTGGCTGACCGCGCCGCGCCAGGTCAAGATCCAGCCGCATAAAGCACAGCTGCCCGATCACCGGCCCCAGCACCATCCGCCCCATCAGCGTATTGTTCACACGCAACAGACTGCGGTGCCAGACCGGCAACTGCGCCCAGACGGCAGGGTCCTGAAAATTGCTCTCGGGATCATCATAGGGATCGGTCAGATTCTCATCCTGGTGATGCTGAAGATGGGTGTCCCGAAACCGGCCAAAGGGCACGCAGAGGTTCAACGGCAGGAACACCAGCGCTTCGTTCAGCAGGCGATTTCTGAAAGGATGCCCATGCAGGACCTCGTGACAGAGCGAGGAATGCAGCACCACCATCACCCCGATCACCAGCACCGCAGCACTCTGCGACAGTTGCGCCAACCCGAACAGCGCCCCGCCCCAGATCAGGTGACAGGCCAGGATCAACACGAAGGTTCCCCATTCGGCGCGCTGCGGCAGGGCGGCGCGCGCCGCCGCATCGACCGGGGCCGGATCTATCTCCACCGTCTGTTGCGCCTGTTCGGCCGCCAACCGGTCCTCTTCGGTCAGATCACGCATGGCGCCGCCCCCATGTGATCCGGGACCAGACCCGCTCGTAGATCAGATAGGTGACGAACCCCAACACAGTGTTGATCGCTGCCGTCAGCCCCCCCGCCCGGAGCGAGCCCGTGGCCAGAAAACCCACCGCTGTCATCGAGACCAGCCCGATCACATTCCACAGCACTGCTTTCACGAGGGAGCGCCCACGCGTTTCCATATGACCTCCGATGTTTTGATCTCGGGCGACGGTACCGGAACGAGGAGCTGTGCAAAATTCTGTATGTGATTAACAAAACCAAACATATGTGATAAATATCAGCACATGATGGACAATATCGACAAACGTCGGCGAGCCGCCCAGTTCCGCGAGCGACTGAACCGGGCCTTGCGCGAAAGCGGCGTCAGCCAAAGCGCCCTGGCCCGGTCCACCGGCGTCGACCGCTCAACGATCTCGCAATTGCTGACGGATGACGGTGCGCGCTTGCCCAACGCGCATGTGGTCGGGGCCTGTGCCTCTGCGCTCGGGGTGTCGGCAGATTGGCTTCTCAGTCTGTCGGATCGACCTGAAAGCGCGGCAGAGCTGCTCGCCTCTTCCATCGCGATGTCCGAAGCCCCCCGGGCGCTGGTGGATGCAAAGATCTATGAATGGCACCGCGAGGCCGCAGGCTACAAGATCCGCCATGTGCCCGCGACCCTGCCAGATATGCTCAAGACCCGCGCCGTGCTGGAATGGGAATATGCGCCGCATCTGGGTCGCACCGCGCATCAGGCAATCGGCGCGTCAGAGGATCGCCTGTCGTGGATGCGACAATCGGGATCGGACTACGAAATCGCCATGCCCATCTATGAAATCGACAGCTTTGCCAAGGGCGTCGGCTATTACGAGGGTCTTGCGGTGCAGACCCGGATCGAACAGCTGGAGCATCTGGAACGGCTGACGACGCAACTCTATCCACGTCTGAGGATCTATCTCTTTGACGCGAAACGCTTGTATTCCTCGCCCCTGACCATCTTCGGGCCGCTGCTTTGTGTATTCTACGCCGGCAGCCACTACATGGCGTTTCGGGATCGCGAACGGGTAGAGACCTTCACGGGGCATTTCGACAGGCTGGTTCGGGAGGCAGACATCACCGCCCGGCAAATGCCCCGCAGGGTGCATGCCCTGAGAGCACAGATTGGCCAAATCGACTGATCCGCTCGGCGGCCGCCCCTGCATCCGGCTGCGGGCATCGCCATGGATGGCACGATGGCTGGTCCGGCCCTAGACCTTCGGGTCGGGGTTTTCCGTGTGACCGTCCACCGCGATGATCTGGCCAGAGACCCGCCGGGCCGCCGGCGAGCCAAGGAAGACCGCCATATTGGCCACATCTTCGGCAGTGACCCAGGTCCGCATCGAGGTGCCCGCCGCATAGCCGTCATAGACCGCCGCCCGGCTCATCCCTTTCAGCGCGGCCTCGCGTTGCAGCACGCCCTCCATCCGGGGGCCTTCGACCGCGCCGGGGCAAATCGCATTGGCGCGGATGCCAAAGGGGCCAAGCTCCATTGCCAGGGTTTTCATCAACCCGATCACCGCCCATTTCGCCGCCGCATAAGGCGCCCGGTTGGGATAGCCATAGATCCCGGCGGTCGAGGAGGTCAGCACGATGCTGCCCTGTCCCGCCGCTTTCATCAGCGGGGCGGCGTATTTCGCGGCCAGAAATGCACCTTCGAGGTTGACGCTGACGCAGCTGCGCCAATCCGCAAGCGCCACATCCTCGACCGGCGCGGTCGGCCCGGCGACACCGGCATTGGCACAAAGCACATCCAGACCGCCCCCTGCCCCGATCTCGGCAAAGAGCGCGGCAACGGCGGTCTCATCGGCGGCATCGACCACGCGCGCCTGCCAGCTGTCGGGCACCTGCGCCAGCGCGGCGGCATTGACATCCGTCACCCAGACTTCGGCGCCCGTCTCGGCAAACCCCGCCGCCATGGCGCGCCCGATTCCGGAGGCGCCTGCGGTGATCAGGACCCGTTTTGCAGGCTGGCTCACCGTGGGGCTCCGATGGCGCGCCCCAGCCCCTCTGGCGTGGGCAAACCCGCCTGACCCTCGGCCAGTTGTGTCAGCTTCGCTTCGATATGCGCCGCTGGCGGGGCGGAGCGGCGGGTTTTCAGATCCACATGCAGCAACATGTGTTCGCCGGTCGCCAGCAGCCGTTCGCCTTCGTACATCTCATGCCACAGATGCATCTTCTTGCCCTGCCCCAGGATCACCCGTGTGCGCACCTGAATCGGCTGCCCCGCGTGCACCTCGTCCAAGTGGCGGATATGGGTCTCGGCGGTGAAATAGCTGCCGCCCGCGGCGATATAGGCAGCATCGCAACCAATGATCTCCATCAGCCGGTCCGTGGACTGGGCAAAGGCATCGAGATAGCGGCTCTCGGTCATGTGCCCATTGTAATCGGTCCAATCCAGCGGCACCACGCGGTTCAGGGTCAGCACCGGCTGGCTGGGGTCGGCAACCTCATCCAGCGTGCGGGCCAGACCCGCCTCGCTCATACGGGCCACATCATGGGCATTTTGCAACGCCCCCGCCCCCCAGTCGTTGGCCGACAGGGCCCGCATCATGCCAACAAGGTTGTCATCGCGGATGCGCTCCAGTTCCCGGATGGAATGGCGGCCGGATTGCGCATCGGATTGCCCGGCGATCAGATCGACCAATTCGTCGTTGAACTCCGGCACATCCATCAGCTTGGTCCAGGGCCAGGTCAGGCAGGGGCCGAACTGTGCCAGGAAATGCTTCATGCCCGCTTCGCCGCCCGCCACGCGGTAGGTCTCGAACAGGCCCATTTGCGCCCAACGGATGCCAAACCCATAGCGGATGGCATTGTCGATCTCTTCGGTGGTGGCGATGCCATCCTTGACCAGCCACAGCGCCTCGCGCCAGACCGCCTCCAGGAACCGATCCGCCACATGGGCGTCGATTTCCTTTTTCAGATGCAGGGGATACATGCCGACGGAGGTGATGATGGCCTTTGCTGTCTCGATCACCTCGGGCGGGTTGACCGGCGTCGTGACCACCTCCACCAGCGGCATCAGATAGACCGGGTTGAAGGGATGCGCGACCACGATCCGGGCCGCGTTGTCGAAACCGTCTTGCAGCTGCGAAGGTTTGTAGCCGGAGGTCGACGACCCGATCACCGCCGCTGCGGGCGTGTGCTGCTGCAATTCGGCATAAACCTTTTGCTTCAGGTCCAGCCGTTCTGGCACGCTCTCCTGCACCCAATCCGCGCCCGCGACCGTCTCGGCGATGGTGCTGTGAAAGCTCAGCTCACCTTCTGCCGGCAGGGCAACATTGCCCAGACCCGGCAGCGCGCGGCGGGCATTGGCCAGGACATCCGCAAGCTTTCGCTCCGCATCGGGATCCGGGTCGAACACCCGCACCGCCCAGCCGTTCAGCAGGAACCGCGCAGCCCAGCCGCCACCGATCACACCGCCGCCAATAATTGCTGCTGTTTTCATGTTGTTTTCTCCGATTGCGGCAGCGAACCCTCGTCGCCTGCGCCCCAGCTCTGGCCGACCCCGGTCGGGGTCAGCCTGTCGAAATCACCGCACCAGACAGGCAGGCCTGTCGCTAGCCTGCCACGGGTGCCTGTTTTGTCAGCCCGAGACGCGTGCGCACCTCGGCGGGGGTGATGACCCGGGCCCCAAGGTTGCTGATGATGGTGCCCGCGCGTTCAACCAGCTGCCAGTTTTCCGCCAGCACGCCCTTGTCGAGGTAAAGGTTGTCTTCCAGCCCGACGCGCACATTGCCACCCGCCAGCACCGACGCCGCCACATAGGCCATCTGATCGCGACCCAGCGAAAAGGCCGACCAGTTCCAGTCGGCGGGCACATTGTTGACCATCGCCATAAAGGTATTGAGGTCATTGGGCGCCCCCCAGGGCACCCCCATGCAGAGCTGCACCAAGGCGTTGGCCTCAAGAATACCCTCTTTGACCAGCTGCTTGGCATACCAAAGATGGCCGGTATCGAATGCCTCGATCTCGGGTTTGACACCCAGATCGGTCATCATCTGACCCATGGCGCGCAACATGCCGGGCGTGTTGGTCATCACATAGTCGGCTTCGGCAAAATTCATGGTGCCACAGTCGAGCGTGCAGATCTCCGGCAGGCACTCCGCCACATGGGCCACGCGCTCGGTCGCGCCAACCATATCGGTGCCTTCGGATTTCACCGGCAGAGGGCTTTCGACACCGCCAAAGGTGATATCGCCGCCCATGCCGGCCGTGAGGTTCAGCACCACATCCGTGTCGCTGTCGCGGATACGGTCCGTGACTTCACGGTAAAGCGCGAGATCGCGCGAGGGGGCACCGGTTTCGGGATCCCGCACATGGCAGTGCACGATGGCCGCCCCCGCCTTGGCCGCCGCAAGGGCGCTGTCGGCGATTTCTTTTGGCGACCGGGGCACATGCGGACTGCGATCCTGCGTGCCTCCGGAGCCGGTCACGGCACAGGTGATAAAGACCTCGCGGTTCATGGAAAGCGGCATTTTTGTTTTCCCTTTGATGTACAGGGTTGTGCCGTGGGTTATCCCCAGGCTTCTCCCCGGATTCCAATTTGCGCTGCCCCGGACTCTCGCCCAGCCTTGGCGGCAAGAGTTGGCATGAAGCGAATCGAAGTTGATGAAATCCGCAAAAAACATACTAGAGCCGGAATCCCGCCCCCTGAAGACGGCCGTTTTGGTGATGGACGAGTGCAATACCCTGTCCTTTGCCGCCGCCGTCGACCCGATGCGGGCGGCCAACCGTCTGGCCGGTCGGGCGGCCTTTGATTGGGACTACATCAGCGCCACGGCAGAGGCACCGATGCTGACCTCCGGGCTGAGCGTCCCGTCAACGCCGCTGGCGCGGCTGGATCGCTGCGATCTGCTGCTGGTGGTGGCCGGGTTCCAGCTGGCCCGTCACGCCACCCCAAGCCTCCTGGCGGGTCTGCGCCGGATTGCAGGCACTGGGGCGACCATCGCAGGCATCGACGGGGGCCCCTGGCTGATGGCGGAGGCCGGCCTGCTGGACGGCCACCCCGCGACCACCCACTGGGAAGATCTGGAAAATTTTTCGGCCCGGTTCCCCGACATCCACTGCCGCACAGACCGGTTCACGGTCTCGGACGGGCGGCTGACCTCCGGCGGGGCAACCCCGGCGATCGAGATGATGCTGCATATCATCGGCGCCCGCCACGGCCATGGCTTTGCCTCGCGCGTGGCCGGGCTGTTCCTCTACGATGGCATCTCGTCCCCTCAGCGGCCACAAAGCCGCCTGGGTCATCACAAGCACAACGCTATCACCGCCAAGGCCAATGCGATCATGGAATCGGCGCTGGATGATCCCAAGCCGCTGGCCGAGATCGCAGAGGTGCTCGGCACCAGCCCGCGCAGCCTGCAGCAGCAGTTCCGCCTGCGTCTGAACACCACGCCGCAGGACCATTACCTGCAACTGCGTCTGGCCGAGGCCCGCCGCCTGGTGACCGACACCGCCCTGCCGCTGATGGAGATCGCGATGGCAACGGGTTTTACCTCGCAATCCAGCTTTGCACGGGCGTTTCGCACCGCCCATGGCAGCTCGGCGCGCGATTTGCGCCAGACGCAGGACGCCACGCCGCTGTCCTCCTACCCGGCGCGACAGGCCAACAGTCACGCCAGTCACAGCAGCAACTGAGCCCACGCTCCGGATCAGGTCCTAGGGGTTGGAAGCCCTGGATTGCAGACCCGCGATCACACCGCGCAGCTCTGCCAGACCGCGCATGCGCCCGATCAGCGGATAGCCGGGATGGGTCTTGCGCCCGATGTCCTGCAACATGGCATGGCCATGATCCGGGCGAAACGGGATCACGGCATCCGCCCGCCCCTCGGCCTGCCGCCGGGTTTCCTCGGCCAGCAAGGCCGCCAGAACGGCCGGCATATCAGTATCGCCCGCCAGATGCTCTGCCTCCTGAAAGGAGCCATCGGCGTCCTTGCTGACATTGCGCAGATGGGCAAAATGGATCCGGTCGCTGAACCGCTGGGCGATCCGGACGGGATCATTGTCCGGCCCGGCCCCGAGGGATCCTGTGCAGAGGGTCAGACCATTGGCACGGCTGTCCTGCAGGCCAAGAAGATAGGCGATATCGTCCTCGCCAGAGACAATACGCGGCAGGCCCAGGATCGGACGCGGCGGATCATCGGGATGGATACAGAGGTTCACCCCCAGCTCCTCCGCCGTGGGCACCACCTCGGCCAGAAACCGCGCCAGCGTCGCGCGCAGATCGTCGGCCGTGAACCCGGCCCAGGGGATCAGCGCCTCGCGCAGGCCCGCCACGTCAAACCGTGCATAGGCCCCCGGTAGACCGGCCATGATCGACGACAACAGCGTTTCGCGGTCCTCTGGCGTGGCCGTTTCGATCCAGGCGGCGGCCTGTGCGCGCACATCGGCCGTGTAGTCATCCTCGGCTCCGGCGCGTTCCAGCATGAAGCAATCAAATGCCACCATCCGGACGATGTCGAACCGCAGCGCGGTCGCCCCGGTCGGTTGCACCACCTCAAGGTCGGTGCGGGTCCAGTCCAGCAACGGCATGAAGTTATAGCAGACCGTCGTGATCCCCTCGGCGGCCAGGTTGGCCAGCGATTGGCGATAGGCAGCAAACAACGGCTCCAGCGCACCGGTGCCAAGCTTGATATCCTCGTGCACGGGCAAGCTTTCGACGACCGACCAATGCAGGCCCGGCTGGGCCTCGACCAGCCCCTTGCGCGCGGCAATCGCATCGCGGCTCCAGACCTCGCCATAGGGGATTTCATGCAAGGCAGTGACAATCCCGCGCGCGCCCGTCTGAACGATTTCAGCCAGGGAGATGTCGTCAAGTGGTCCGAACCAGCGCCAGGTTTCAAGCATCGGCATATTCCTTCACGCAGGCATGGGCGCCCCGTGTTTGCAAAGTTTCATACGCGCGGGTCAGAGCCGCGGCACACGTGGGTGATCCCGCCAGTTCGGCCGGAAAAATCGCGTCAAAGGCGAGGAAGGCGGCCACCCTGTCGGCGGCGGTCGCGGCCCTGTCGGAGGCCGCTTTCAGCTCTGCCGCCAGCGGGTCCTTCAGCGCGATTGCGGCGCCCGCGTCATCGACTCCGCCCATGTAACGCATCCAGGCCGCAACGGCGAGGATCAGGCCCGGTGCCGGCTCTCCCACTGCAAGCCGCTCGGCCAGGGTCGCAAGCAACCGCTGCGGCAGTTTCTGGCTGCCATCCATGGCGATCTGCCATGTGCGGTGACGAATGGCCGGGTTGCTGTAGCGCGCCAGCAAAGCCGCACAATACCCCGGCAGGTCTTCGCCTTCGGGCTGGGGCACCGTCGGCAGGATCTCCTCCCGCCACAGACGCTGCAGCATCCCGGCGTAGCCTTCTGCCGCAACGGTCTGTGAAATGGTCTCAAACCCCGCAAGATAGCCCAGATAGGCCAGCGTCGAATGGGTACCATTCAGACAGCGCAGTTTCATCGCTTCATGCGCGGTGACATCGCGCACCATTTGCACGCCGGCCCTGTCCCAGGCGGGGCGGGCCCCATCGACGAAGTCATCTTCGACGACCCATTGGCGGAAGGGTTCGCAAAACACCGCCGCCGCATCGGCCAGCCCGGTCTGACGGGCCAGACGGTCCAGATCCTCAGTCGTGGTGGCCGGGGTGATCCGATCGACCATCGCCGATGGAAAACGCCCTTCGGCAGCGATCCATGCCGCCAGATCCGGGTCGATGGCTGTGGCAAACTCCAGCACCACGCCCCGCGCCAGCCTGCCATTGTCGGGAAGGTTGTCGCAGGATTGCACGGTAAAGGGGCGCGCGCCCCTTGCCCGACGCTGCATCAGCGCCGCAACGATGAAACCGACAGCCGTCACCGGCCGGTCAAGATGCGCCAGATCATGACGAACATCCGGATCGTCCATCTTCAACCGCCCGGTCGCAGGCGCGTGACGGTATCCTTTTTCGGTGATCGTCAGCGAGACAATCCGCACCGCAGGATCCGACATGGCCGCCACCACGGCCGCCGGGTTCTCCGGCGCCACGAGGACCCCAGTGATGGCCTCGATCACCTCTGGCACGTCCCCGTTTGGCCCCCGCGTCACCGCATGATAGGCGCCGCCCTGTGGCATCAACTGGTCGCGGGCGGTCGGGCTTTGCAGGCTGACCGCCAGAATGCCCCAGTCGCCACCGGACGCCGCCATCGCTTCATGGGTGTAGACCGCGTTGAATGCCCGAAAGAACGCCCCCGGACCAAGATGCACGATCCCGGTCCGGGCCGCGGGCGTGCGGCGGGACAAACGCGGCCCCGCCTGGGCCGGATCAGCGGGCAAGCCAGCCTCCATCGACATTCAGCACCGCCCCGTGGATGTACTGTGCCGCGCGGGAGCACAGGAAAGCGGCGGTGCCACCGATGTCTTCGGCCTCGCCCCAGCGTCCTGCCGGAATACGCTCCAGGATCGCCCGGTTGCGGTCCGCGTCTTCGCGCAACGCTTCGGTGTTGTTGGTCGCGATATAGCCGGGTGCGATGGCATTCACATTGATGCCCTTGGCCGCCCATTCATTCGCGAGGATCTTGGTCAACCCGGCCACGCCATGCTTTGACGCCGTATAAGATGGCACGCGAATGCCGCCCTGAAACGACAGCAGCGAAGCAATATTGACCACCGACGCCGGGGTGTTGCCAGCCGTCAAACAGGCCCGCGCAAAGGCCTGCGTGGTAAAGAACAGCGCCTTCAGGTTCACGTCCATCACCGCGTCCCAGTCGGCTTCGGAAAACTCAAGACTGTCCGCGCGGCGGATGATGCCGGCATTGTTGACCAGGATCGAATACCCCGCCCCGTCAAAGACATCTCCCGCCGCCATGGGGTCGGCAAAATCCAGCCGCAACCCTTCGCCCGTACCGCCGGCGGCGTGAATTTTCTCCAGCGTCTCGTCGCAATCGCGCCGCCCGGCGCAGGTGACATTTGCCCCCTGCGCCGCCAGGGACACCGCGATGGCCTGGCCGATCCCGGTGTTTGCACCGGTGACCAGCGCCCGGCGACCGTCGAGCGAAAAAAGGCTCATCGCAGATCTCCGGGCTGAACGAAGTCCATGTCGGTATAGTCGATGTTGTCACCCGCCATCGCCCAGATAAACGTATAGGCCCCGATCCCCGCGCCGGAGTGGATCGACCAGGGCGGCGACAATGTCGCCTGTTCATTGGCAACCACCAGATGCCGGGTCTCTTGCGGTTCACCCATGAAATGCATCACCCGCGATGCGTCATCCATGCCCCAGTACAGATAGGCCTCCATCCGGCGGTCATGGACATGGGCGGGCATGGTGTTCCAGACCGATCCCTCCAGCAGCTCCGTATAGCCCAGCACCAGCTGGCAGCTTTCCATCACCAGCGGATGGATGAACTGGTTGATGATCCGCTTGTTCGAGGTCGCCGTCTCGCCCAGTTCCACCTTGACCGCATCCGCAAGGGTGATCAGACGGTTGGGGAAGGTCGCGTGGGCCGGGGCCGAAGTGATATAGAACCGCCCCTGCCCTTCAAAGGTCACCGCCCCGGCGCCCCGTCCGAGGTAAAGCACATCGCCCCGCTCCAATGTCCAGCTCTCGCCGCCCGCCTTGACGGTACCGGCATCGCCGATATTGACGATGCCCATTTCGCGCCGTTCAAGAAAGGTTTCGGTCCGGGTCTCGTCGACCCTGCCCAGCACCAGCGATCCCCCCGCGGGCACCGCAGCACCAATCGTAAAGCGATCATAGTGGGTGTAGACGAGGCGGATTTCGCCCGCGCGAAACATGTCTTCGGCCAGGAAGTTCTTGCGCAGCGCGTCTGTATTCATGCCCTTGGCGTGGTCCTGGTGAACGGCATGTCTTGTTTCTACGGTCAGCATTTCAAGCTCCTTTAAAGAAAATCATCGCGGCGGGGGGTGAAGGTGTCGATCAGACGCCCCGCCTCGGTGCAGGTGCACCCATGTGTTGCGCCGGACGGGATGACAAAGCTGTCGCCCGGCCCGACCTCAAACCGCTCCCCGTCGATTTCAAAGGTGAAGCGGCCGCTTTCGACATAGGTGGATTGCACATGCGGATGGCTGTGCAACGCCCCTTCGCCGCCACGATCAAAGGCAAAGGACACGACCATCAGCTCGGCACTGTCCGCCAGCACCTGACGGGTGACCCCCTCAAGCGGAACGGCCGGAAAGGACTTTACAGGGTTCATCGGGGTCACCTCAATGGAACAGGGAAGGCAGCCAGAGCGACAGGGCAGGCATATAGGTGACCAGCATCAGTGTCGCGACAGCAGCAATGTAGAAGGGCACGATCGAACGCATCGCCTGACCGACAGACACCCGCCCCACGGCACAGCCGACAAAGAGCACAGCCCCCACTGGCGGCGTACACAGGCCGATGCCCAAGTTCAGGATCAGGATAATGCCGAAATGCACGGGATCAACACCATAGGCGGTGGCCACGGGCAAAAAGATCGGCGTGGTGATGACGATCAGCGGCGACATATCCATGAAGGTGCCAAGCAACAGCAGCACCACGTTCAGCATCAGCAGGATGATGATCGGATTGTCCGACACATCCTTCAGGGCCTCGACCAGCGCCGTTGGCACCCGCATATAGGCCAGCAACCAGCCAAAGGCCGCCGCGCTACCGATCACCAACAGCACCATCGACGAGGTCCGCACCGCATTCAGGGTCGCCTCGACAAAGGCGGTCCAGCTTAGCGTCCGATAGGCAAAGATGGTCACCAGGATCGCATAGACCACCGCGATACAAGAGCTTTCGGAGGCGGTGAAGATGCCAGAGCGCACGCCGCCAAAGATGATTGCGACCAGGATCAGCCCCGGCACCGCGTTGATGAGCAGCCCCGCCAGGACACCAAAACCGGGGAACCGCTCGGTCGGGTAACCGCGCCGACGGGCGATCCACCAGGCCACCAGCATCAGCGACATCGCCAGCACCAGTCCCGGAATGATCCCGGCGGTAAAGAGATCGGCAATCGACAGCCGCCCGCCGGCAGAGATCGAATAGATGATCAGGTTATGCGAGGGCGGCAGCATCAGCGCGATGATGGAGGACATCACAGTCACGCTGACCGCATAATCCCGGCCATAGCCGCGCTCTGCCATCTGCGGGATCATGATGCCCCCGATGGCCGTCGCATCTGCAGCGGCCGACCCGGAGATCCCGCCAAACAACACCGACGCCGAGATATTCACCTGACCCAGACCGCCGCGCAGGTGGCCAACGATGCCGCCCGCCAACGCAACCAGCCGTCGGGCGATATCCCCCCGCACCATCAGCTCGCCCGCATAGATGAAAAAGGGGATCGCCATCAGCGCAAAGACAGAAATGCCGGAGTTCAGCCGCTGAAAGACCACGACAGGCGGCAGGCCGATAAAGGCGATGGTCGCAAAGGACGACGCCCCCAGGCAGAACGCCACTGGCGTGCCGATGAGCAGCAAGAAGGTGAAGGTCCCGAACAGGACAAGAAGTTCCATATCAGTCGGCCTCCGCCAGTTTGTCAGAGAACCGGGTGGTCGGCAGCCCGACCGCACGGCGCAAAAGTCGTTCAACGGAATAGATCACCAGAAGCGCCCCGCCTGTAATCAGCGCCAGAAAGGCGACGCCACCTGAAATTCCAAGATTGGGAATGGTTGTCGGCCAGGTTTTCAGTGCCAGCTGCAACCCGTACACCACCATCCCCATTCCAAAGGCGATGACCACGAAATCGGATATGGTGAAGGCCACGCTCTTGGCTTTGTCGTTGACAAGAAACAGCACCACATCAAAACTGAGATGGTTGCCCTCCCGAATGCCGGCCGCAGCGCCGAGCAGCAGGAACCAGCCCATGATCAGGATCGAACTGGTTTCGGTCCAGGTCGGCGTGTCGTTCAGCACAAACCGGCCAAAAACCTGCCAGGCGATGAACACAGTCATCAGGAACAAGCCGATACCGGCTATGCGAATGGATAGATCCGCCACGTGATCCAGCACGGCGGACAATTTCTCTACAAATTTTCTCACGTCGCCCGCCTCTCAAGACATTGGGTCATCCGGCACGCATGCCGGATGACCCGTCATGTTTTATTCGACGGCGCGGATGCGCGTGACGAGATCCTTCAGCTTGTCAGAGGTGACATGCTTTTCGTAGACAACGTCCATCGCGTCGATGAAAGGGGTCTTGTCGATATCATCGACGATCTCCACACCGGCGGCGCGTACCTTTTCTTCAGAGGCTTTCTCACGCTTGGCCCAAAGGTCCCGCATGACCGGCACTGCGTCTTTGGCAGCTTGACGGATCAGGGCCTGATCTTCGGCGCTGAGGCTTTCCATTTTGGTTTTCGACATCACCAGAACTTCGGGCACGATCAGGTGCTGGTCGAGCGTGTAATAGCCCGCAACCTCATAGTGACCCGAGCTTTCGAACGACGGCCAGTTGTTCTCGGCCCCGTCGATCACACCGGTCTGGATCGAGGAATAGACCTCGCCATAGGGCAGCGGCGTGGCGTTGCCGCCCAGCGCGTCGACCATGTCCACAAACACGTCGGACTGCATCACGCGGAACTTCAGCCCTTCGATGTCTGCAACAGAGGTGATCGGCTTCTTGCTGTTGTAAAAGGACCGCGAACCGCCATCGAAATAGGCCAGTCCGACCAGATCATGGTTCGAGAATTCAGCAAGAATATCCGCGCCGACCTCACCGTCGACCACCGCGTGCATGTGGTCGGTCGAGCGGAATATATAGGGCAGAGAGAAGACCTTGGTTTCCTCGATGATGTTATTGAAGGGCCCAAGCGAGACCCGGTTCAGGTCGATCACCCCCAGTTGAGTCTGCTCGATGGTGTCCTTTTCCTCACCCAGCTGAGCCGAGTGAAAAACCTCGACACAGATCCGGCCATCAGAACGCTCTTCCAGCATCTCGCCCATGGCTTCGACGGCAACAACCGTCGGGTATCCTTCGGGATGTGTGTCCGACGACCGCAGCGTGATTTCACAGGCCTGCGCCGCACCGGACGCAACGACAAGAGCCGCAAGGCTCGTAGTCACCAGTTTCATAAGTTTTCTCCTCCCAGAAAAATGACTGTCACAGACGGTAAGCGTCCTTTGCCAGTCGATATGTGAGGTCATGAGCGACCTCGAGTGCCTCGCTTTCAGAGAGCCGGCCAGTGCCGACCAAATTGGCGAGATAGCTGCAATCCGACCGCCGGGCGACATCATGCCGGGCGGGGATCGAACAGAAGGCGCGGGTGTCATCGTTGAACCCGGCCGTATTGTAGAACCCTGCGGTTTCGGTGACCGTTTCGCGGTACCGCTGGATGCCCTCGTAGCTGTCAAAGAACCACCAGGGCGGTCCCAGCTTCAGCGCCGGGTACACGCCAGCGAGGGGGGCCAGCTCGCGCCCATAGGCGGTCTCGTCGAGGGTAAAGAGAATGATCGTCAGCCCCGGCTCCATGCCGACTGCATCCAGCAACGGCTGCAGGTCTGACACATAATCGGTGCGCCCCGGAATATCGAACCCCTTGTCGCGCCCGTGCCGGGCAAAGACACCTGCGTGATGATTGCGCCGCGACCCCGGATGGATCTGCATGACCATGCCGTCCTCGACGCTCATCCGCGCCATCTCGGTCAGCATCTGGCCCCGGAACGCCTCCGCCTCTGCCGCCGTCGCCCCCTGCGTCAGGATCTTCTGGTAGAGTGCGGCCGCATCCGCCTGCGGCAGATCCATCGTCCGCGCCGACGGGTGCCCGTGGTCGGTTGCGGTTGCCCCATGGTCGCGGAAGAACGCACGCCGCGCCCGATGCGCCGCAAGATACCCCTGCCAGGTGCCCGTGTCCTCTCCGGTCAGGGCACCAAGCTGGGCAATATTGGCGGCAAACCCTTCGAACTCGGGATCGACGACCGCGTCCGGGCGATAGGTGGTGATGACCCGCCCCTGCCAGCCGCTCTCGGCGATCTGGCGATGCCAGGCCAGATCATCCAGCGCGCTTTCGGTGGTGGCGAGCACTTCGATCCCGAACCGGTCAAACAACGCACGCGGCCGGAAGTCCGGCTGCCCCAGCATGGTGTCGATGCGGTCGTAGAACTCATCGGCGTTGGCTTCGGTCAGGGGCTCCGTCAGACCAAAGACCTGGTCAAAGGAATGGGCCAGCCACATCGCCGAAGGAGTCGCCCGGAACAGCTTCTGATGCGCCGCGAACCGGCGCCAGATGGCCCGTGGATCGCGCTCCACCGCGCCGCCGTCCTCGCGCGGGACGCCGAGATCCTCCAACCGGACCCCCTGCGACACCAGCATCCGGAATACATAGTGATCGGGGATCACGAACAATTCGGCCGGGTTCGGGAACCGCTCGTTTTGCGCAAACCAACGCGGATCGCAATGCCCATGCGGGCTGATGATCGGCAGCGCCTCAACCGATTCGTACAGCGCCCGCGCAAGGCCGCGCAGGTTCGGCTCGACCGGGAAAAGACGATCTTGATTCGGCAGCGGCATGGGAGTCCTCAGCATTCACGTAATTTGACATACTAATATGCCAGTCCAGCAGGTCTGTCAAACTAATATGCTAGTTGATTAGTTGCGCCCAAGGATGAGATACTGCTATGCGACGACGATCTGTTTTCGAGGAATTCTCAAATGGCGACCTTGTCCTTGGCGACAAATCCATCTGCTCCGACGACCACGACGGACCAGGCTTTCGAGGCGCTATACGAGGCAATCGTCTCTTTCGAGCTGCCCCCCGGCACCAAAGTGTCGGAGATCGAAATTGCGAAACAAATGGAGATCTCGCGCCAGCCTGTGCGCGACGCCTTTTTCCGGCTCTCCAAGCTCGGGTTTCTCCTGATCCGGCCGCAGCGGGCAACGCTGATCACCAAGATCTCGGTCGAAGCCGTCGAGCAGGCCGCTTTCGTTCGCTTGGCGCTGGAACTGGCCTGTGTCAGCGAGGCGATCCAGAAAATGGACGATGCCGGTCTGGCGCAGATTGACGAGGTCATCGCCCGTCAGCAGCAGGCCGTGCAGCAAAAAGACGGCGCCGCCTTTCACATCTGGGATGATCGGTTTCACCGCACCATTTGCGAAATTATCGGCCGGGCGCATGTCTGGGAACTGATCCGGGGCAACAAGGCGCATGTGGATCGTGTGCGGTTCCTGTCACTGCCCTTCAGCCTTGATATTGCGCTGAACGAACATATCGGCATCCGCGATGCGCTGGCAGCCAAGGACGAGACCCGCGCCCGCGATCTGATGCGCGCGCATCTCCTGCGCATTTTGCGAATTCTGGGTCAGATCCGCGACGAGAATGCCGAATTTTTCGAAGACGCTCCCGAGTAGCCGCGCCCCGAGCCGACGCACGCCCTCAGCCACCAGCGTCCCATGACTCGCGCCCTATGACGGGGCCAGGCCAGCCGCAGCCCGTCCTCCTGGCCAGGCCCCGGGCTTTTGCGGCGCAGCCGGGATGCGCAGACATAATCTGCCCCGGCCGCACCTGGATCTGTCAGATCAATAGGGCATCGGATGGGCGCGGTGTGCCCGGTCAATCGACGCCAGAACCGCGTCGCTCAGCACCAGATCAACGCCCTTCAGCAGATGCGCCAGCTGATCCACTGTCGTGGCTCCAAAGATGGCCGAGGCCATGAAGGGACGCGTCTTGCACCAGGCCAGCGCCATGTGAACCGGGTCCAGATCGTGCTCTGCTGCGATGTCGAGATAGGCCGCGACCGCGGCCTCGACATGGGCCGACTGACGGCCGCCCATCTCGGCAACGATGGACTTGCGCGACCCCTCGGGCACCGCCCCGTTCTGATACTTGCCGGTCAAAAACCCGGCGGCCAGCGGGGAGAAGGACAACAGGCCGACGTCCTCAAAATGGCTCAGCTCTGCGAGGTCAGTGTCGTAGAGACGGCACAACAGCGAATATTCGTTCTGGATCGAGGCCACCCGTGGCCCCTTGCCCGCCTCGGACAGCCGCAGCCATTGCGCGGTGCCCCAGGCGCTCTCGTTCGACAGGCCGAAGGCGCGAATGGTGCCGCGATCCACCTCGCGCTGCAACGCGCCCAGACAATCCTCCATATCAGCCAGCACCTCTGCTTTGGATTGCGGCGACGTGGTCGGGTCGTAGGTCCAGTTCTTACGGAACATATAGCTGCCGCGATTTGGCCAGTGAAACTGGTACAAATCAATATAGTCGGTCTTCAGCCGCCGCAGCGAGGCCTCGATGGTAGGGGCAATTGTGGCGCTGGAGATCATCGCCCCGTCGCGCGCAACCGACCCTTCGCCGGAATGTTTCGTCGCCAGAATATAGTCCCGCCGCCGCCCGGTCTTTTCGTTCCAGCTGCCGATATAGGCTTCGCTGCGCCCCATGGTCTCGGCCCGCACCGGGTTCACAGGGTACATTTCCGCCGTATCAACAAAGTTGATCCCTGCCGCCAGCGCCATGTCGATCTGAGAATGTGCATCCGCTTCAGAGGTCTGGGTGCCAAAGGTCATGGTCCCCAGGCACAGCTCTGATACCCTCATTTCCGTGCGGCCAAGCCGGTTCATTTTCATTGCGCGATCTCCTCGTGTCATGCTCGGGCGGACCCTAGCCCCTCGGGCCACCATTGCAAGCGGGACCCGCCTGATGCGCATACGCCTGATTAACTATCGGCTGATATAACGACATCTGAAACCAATATGCGCTGTCATATTGGCTTGGTTCGTTGGTGCACAATTCCGGGTTGATCGGTTGCAGGAGACACAAAAGCATGACGTTTATCTCGAAGAAAAGCTGTAAGGACCTCGTGGACGAGGCCGCAGCACAGATTTCTTTTCTCTCGGTCGAGGATCTCTTGGCGCTTTATGAAAGCAAAGAGGCTGAATTCGTTGACCTTCGCGTTTTTCGCGAATTGCAAAAAACCGGCGTCATTCCCGGCGCCCATTCCTGCCCGCGCGGATTGCTTGAATTCTGGCTGGACCAGGACAGCCCCTTTGCCCGCGACATCTTCGCCAAGGACGCCATGTTCGTTTTCTATTGCGACAATGGCTGGCGCTCAACTCTGAGCACCCGACTGGCCGCCGAAATGGGCCTGCAAAACGTCCATTGCCTGCGCGGCGGGCTGGATGCCTGGATCGAAGCGCGCGGTCCCGTGACCCCCTACCGCTGGTAGGCGCGACGGGCCGCAGCCCTCGGTATAGTCGGCTGCAGAGCGGGCTGCGCGCCACGCGGTGTGTCCCCGGAAATCCGATGGACACGCCGCGCCGCGGTCACGAAACGACATTTAACGTCGAAAAGACTACTGCAAGCCCCTGATGTTTGCCTATGGTCGGCCCTGACATGCGCACGCTTCTTTCCTTTACCGCCCTCTTTCTGTCCGTCATCATGCTGCAGCTCTCGACCGGGGGCGTGGGGCCGCTGGACGCGCTCTCTGGCGCCGCGCTGGGGTTTGACAACCGCCAGATCGGCCTGTTGGGGTCGGCGCATTTCGTCGGGTTCTTTATCGGATGCTGGTGGACCCCCCGGCTGATGGGCCGGGTCGGTCACTCGCGCGCCTTTGCGGTCTGCACCGCGCTTGGGGCGATGGGGCTGCTGGGCCACACCCTGACCGAGAACCCCTATGCCTGGGCGGCGATGCGGATCGCCTCGGGGCTCTGTGTCGCGGGCTGCTACACGGTGATCGAGGCCTGGATCAATGCCAAGGTCACCAATGAAAATCGCGGTCGTACCTCCGGCATCTACCGGATCGCGGATACCGGCGCCTCTTTTGCCGCACAGCTGTTGATCGCGGTGCTCCCGCCGGCCTCCTATATTTCCTACAATCTTCTGGCGATCATGTGCTGCGCGACGCTTTTGCCGCTGATGATGTCGCGCGCCAGCCAGCCGAAACTGCCCGCCGCGCCCCGCTTGCGACCCGGACTGGCCTGGCGCTGCTCACCACTCGGCGTGGCGGGGGTGATCGTCTCCGCGCTCAGCTCGGCCTCCTTTCGGATGGTCGGCCCCATCTACGGTCAGGGCGTCGGCCTTGTGGTGGATCAGATCGCCTTCTTCCTCGCGGCCTTTGTTCTGGGCGGGGCATTGGCGCAATACCCGGTCGGCTGGCTGGCGGACAAGTTCGACCGCCGCTGGGTGCTGATCTGGCTCTCGACGGTGTCCATGATCGCCTGCGCCGTCACCCTTCCTGCCAGCGGCGGCGGCACCGTTGCAATCATGGGCTCTGCCATCTTCTTTGGCCTGACCACGGTGCCGATCTTTTCCGTCTCCGCCGCTCATGCCAATGATTTCGCCACCTCGGAGGAACGTGTCGAACTCTCGGCCGCCTTGATGTTCTTTTACGCCACCGGTGCCATCGCGGCCCCGCTGGTCGCCTCCGTCCTGATCGAAGCCTTCGGTCCGGGGGCGCTGTTTGTCTTCATTGCGGTTGGGCACCTGGGGTTGATCCTCTTTGGTCTTGCCCGGATGCGGGCCCGCGCCGCGCCCGAGGAACGCACCCGCTACGTCTATGCGCCGCGCACCTCCTTCACCATTGGCAAGATGCTGAAACGCGCGCGCGAGGGCCGGCAATAGCGCCGTCCCCGCGACACCCCGCCCGCACAACCCGGATGAAGCCATTTCATCAGTTTCTTCGCGCCGCCTCATAACATGGGGTTTTCGCGCCCTGCCGCATGCGATAGACGGGCAGCCAGACAAGCGACGTGGATGGACGATATGGCCCGAATTCTCATCACCTCGGCACTTCCCTACATCAACGGGATCAAGCACCTCGGCAATCTCGTGGGCAGCCAGCTGCCTGCGGATCTTTATGCCCGTTACAACCGGGGTCGCGGCAATGAGGTGCTGTTCCTCTGCGCCACCGACGAACATGGCACCCCCGCCGAACTGGCCGCCGCCAAGGCCGGCAAACCGGTCGCGGACTATTGTGCCGAAATGCACGGGGTGCAGACCGATATCGCCAACCGGTTTGGCCTGTCGTTTGACCACTACGGGCGCTCGTCCAGCCCGCAGAACCACGCGCTGACCCAGCATTTCGCGGGCAAGCTGGCCGAGGCCGGCCTGATCTCCGAAGTGTCGGAAAAACAGGTCTATTCCAACGCCGATGGCCGCTTCCTGCCGGATCGCTATATCGAGGGCACCTGCCCCAACTGCGGCTTTGACAAGGCGCGCGGCGACCAGTGCGAGGAATGCACCAAGCAGCTCGACCCGACCGATCTGATCAACCCGCGCTCGGCGATCTCCGGCTCCACCGATCTGGAAGTGCGCGAGACCAAGCACCTGTTCCTGCGTCAATCTGCCCTGCGTGACCAGCTCGACCAGTGGATCGACAGCAAACAGGACTGGCCGATCCTGACCACCTCGATTGCAAAGAAATGGCTGCATGATGGCGACGGCCTGCAGGACCGTGGCATCACCCGCGATCTCGACTGGGGGGTGCCGGTCAAGAACGGCGACAAGGACTGGCCCGGCATGGAGGGCAAGGTCTTCTACGTCTGGTTCGACGCCCCCATCGAATATATCGCCGCAGCCGGCGAATGGGCCGCGGCACAGGGCTTGGGTGACGAGGCCTGGCAGCGCTGGTGGCGCACCGACATGGGCGCTGACGACGTGCGTTATGTGCAGTTCATGGGCAAGGACAACGTCCCCTTCCACACCCTCTCCTTCCCGGCGACCATCCTTGGATCGGGCGAACCGTGGAAAATGGTCGATCACCTGAAGTCCTTCAACTACCTGAACTATGACGGTGGCCAATTCTCCACCAGCCAGGGGCGCGGCGTCTTTATGGACCAGGCGCTGGAGCTGCTGCCGGCCGATTACTGGCGCTGGTGGCTGTTGTCGCACGCCCCGGAAAGTTCTGATTCCGAATTCACCTGGGAGAATTTCCAGCAATCCGTGAACAAGGATCTGGCGGATGTGCTGGGCAACTTCGTCTCCCGCATCACCAAATTCTGCCGCTCCAAATTCGGCGAAGAGGTGCCCGCAGGTGGCGCGTGGGGCGCTCGGGAACAGGCGCTCATCGAAGAGCTGACAACCCGGGTCGGCGCCTATGAGCGCCACATGGAGGCGATGGACGTGCGCAAATCGGCGCAGGAACTCCGCGCGATCTGGGTGGCGGGCAATGAATACCTTCAATCCGCCGCACCCTGGTCGGTGTTCAAGCAAGACCCGGAGCAGGCCGCAGCCCAGGTCCGTCTCGGCCTCAACCTGATCCGGCTTTATGCCGTTCTGTCGGCCCCGTTCATTCCGACGGCTGCGGAGGGTCTTTTTGCGGCCCTCGGCACCGACGACCGCAGCTGGCCCGAAGACATCACCGCCGCCCTGTCCGCGCTGCCTGCCGGTCACAGCTTTACCGTGCCGGAAGTGCTCTTTGCCAAGATCACCGACGAGCAGCGCGAAGAGTGGCAGGCCCGCTTTGCCGGTGTCCGCAAGGACTGATCGCGCCACAGGATGACAACAGACATCAAGGCCGCCCCACACCGGGCGGCCTTGATGCGTCGTGGTGGACGCATTGGTCGCTGGACCAAAGACCACCGGGTCCCGCACGGGTCCCGCAGGGCTATCGCACGGACCCCGAACACTGCCCGCCGCGCCAAAAGGCCTGCCGATCAATTCCGAGTAAAATTATCGGATTGACTTATCTGACCAAATAAATCAGGTATAAGAAGATCCAGCCAACCTGTCCGACCGCAGGCCAGCCGACAACCCGAACATTGCTATTGCTCCATGTTGACCCTCTCTGGCTCCTCTCCTGCTGTCCCCGCACCGGACCCCGACCTGCACACTCCTTGTGAGGGTGATCGGCTGGCCCGTGTCGACCTGTGGTCCAGCGCCCTGTGCGAGACCTCCCCACAGACGGGTTTCTGCCTTGAGTGGCTGTTTGACAATGCAGAGCAGAGACAGAGGCGCGCTCGATGACAAATCTGAAACCGATCTCCCAAGAAGACATGGCTGCCGCAACGCAACCTGAAACCTATCCGACCTATCACGCCGAGGACCTCACCCGTGGTGGCGTCCAGGCCCGCATCCTTTTGAATGGACAGATCTATTCGCTGCGCATCACCCGCGCGGGCAAGCTGATTCTGACCAAGTAACCGATCACCCCCTGGCGATTTGCCGCAATTTTCCAAAGTCCAACGAGGATACTACCTATGAAAACGCCGTTTCTCACCGGTGCCGCAATCGCGGCTTTGACCGTAGGCACACCGGCCGCTTTCGCAGCTTCCAAGGCGGAGGTTCTGACCACCTACGCCAATATCGCCGAAGCCAAATACGAAGACAGCCTGATCACCGCCAAGACGCTTCAGGCGGCAATCGAGGCGCTGATCGCCACCCCCTCGGCCGAGGCCCTGCAGGCGGCCAAGGACGCGTGGCTGGCAGCACGGGTGCCCTATCAGCAATCCGAAGTTTTTCGGTTCGGCAATGCCATCGTGGACGATTGGGAAGGCAAGGTGAACGCCTGGCCGCTGGACGAGGGGCTGATCGACTATGTTGACGCGTCCTATGGCGGGGCCACCGACGAAAACGCCGCCGCTGCGCTGAATGTCGTGGCCAACCCGGCCTTCACCCTCTCGGGCGAGAACATCGACGCTTCCGACATCACGCCCGCGCTGCTCGAAGGCGCGCTGCACGAGGCCGAAGGTGTCGAATCCAACGTGGCCACCGGCTATCACGCCATCGAATTCCTGCTCTGGGGTCAGGATCTGAACGGCACCGAACATGGCGCAGGCAATCGCCCCTGGACCGATTACGCGGCGGGCGACGCGTGCACCAACGGCAATTGCGACCGTCGGGGCGCCTATCTGAAGGCCGCCGCCGACCTGCTGGTCTCCGATCTGGAATGGATCACCGCGCAATGGGGCAGCGATGGCGAGGCACGCGACACCCTGCTGTCGGATGAAAACGCCGGCATCACCGCCATGCTGACCGGCATGGGCTCCCTGTCCTATGGCGAAACCGCGGGCGAGCGGATGCGCCTTGGCCTGATGCTGAACGACCCCGAGGAAGAGCACGATTGCTTTTCCGACAACACCCACAACAGCCACTATTTCGACGGGCTCGGCGTGCAGAACGTCTATCTCGGCGAATATGTGCGGGTGAATGGCGAACTGGTCTCCGGTCCGGCCCTCGCCGATCTGGTCGCCGCCGCCGATGCGGATCTGAACGCAGAACTGACCGGCAAGCTGGCCACCACCATGCTGAAACTCGGCCGGATCAAAACCGCAGCCGAGGCGGGCTTCTCCTACGACCAGATGCTGGAACAAGGCAACGCAGCCGGTGAAGCACTGGTCATGGGCGGTGTCGAAGCGCTGGTGGATCAGACCCGCTCTATCGAACGCGTCGTGAGCGCGCTCGACCTGGACGGTGTCGCGATTGAAGGTTCCGACTCGCTCGACAACCCCACGGCGGTTTTCGAATAAACACAAATTAAGTCCCCGAAACCGATGAGGAGTCGCATCGCGGATGCGGCTCCTTTTTCATCTCCCCCAGCTTGGAATAAGGCGCCGAGGGGAGGGATCTTGCGGTTGTTGCCTGCCGCCTCACGCCTTCCTGACTATTTCACTCCGCTTTTTGACTTGCAAACATAGTCTTTTAGTCAGATACTGAAGGCAAGCAAGTAGCCTATAGAATCTCTAAGGATCGGTGACCGGTCATGATCATTTGCCACTGCACGAGAATCTCCGATAGCGACATCCATGCCGCGATCGACTGGATGCGGGCTTCTGACCAGCAAACCATTATCACGCCTGGAAAAATTTACCGCGCCCTCGGCAAAAAGGCCGATTGTGGCGGCTGTATGTCGCTCTTTCTGGACACCATGCGCTCTAACGCTAAGGTGAGTGTACCTGCACATCTGCAGAACCTACGCACAGCCATTTCTTCGGAGAGCGATTATGAAGGGCGACCCCAAAGTCATCGAGTATCTCAACAAAGCACTTAGGAGCGAGTTGACCGCGATCAGCCAGTATTGGCTGCACTACCGCCTGCAGGACGACTGGGGCCTTGGCCACATGGCCAAGAAAAGCCGCGAGGAAAGCATCGAAGAGATGCAGCATGCGGACAAACTGATGGATCGCATCATCTTCCTTGAGGGTCATCCCAATCTCCAGACGCTCGACCCGCTGCGCATCGGCCAATCGCCCAAGGAAACACTGGAATGTGATCTGGCGGCCGAGGAAGAGGCCCGCGCCCTCTACAAGGAAGCATCGGAATACTGTAGGTCCTCAGGCGATTACGTCACCATGGATCTCTTCAAGGAGCTTCTGGCCGACGAAGAGGGCCATATCGATTTCCTGGAGACCCAGCTTGAACTGCACGACCGCGTTGGCGCCGAGAACTACGCCCACCTCAACGCGTCCAAGATGGACGAGGCTGAATAAGCCCGCCAGGCATCTGGGGTTGGCCGCCATTCTGGGGTTGGCCACCCCGCTTTTTGCCGCCGACATCCCCCCCGGTCTGGCAGAACCACATCTCTCCAGCCTGCCGCGCAGCCGGGACGAGGCCGCCCGCGTGGCCCGTGTGACCGCTCCCACGGGCCAGTTCGACAGCGCCGAACCCTTCGAGGACAATCCCGCAGGCGCCGCCACCGTGCCGCCCCGCAGCGACCGCGAGGCCTATAGCGCCGCCTCGGGGAACCTGACCTTTGAACAAGGGCTTGAATTCCACCTGGGCGAGGCGCTGTTCGACAAGCTCTGGGTCTTTGCCCCGGCGTCCACCCTGGCGTCAGATGGGCTCGGGCCGATCTACAACGCCCGCTCCTGCCAGCGCTGCCACATCCGCGACGGGCGCGGCCACTTGCCGGACGGACCGGACTATCGCTCTGCCTCCACCTTCCTGCGCCTTTCGGTGCCCGGGCCTGTCCCGCCGGAAATGGCCGCGATCCCGGACTATATCGGCACCGCACCGGACCCGGTCTACGGCTGGCAGATGCAGGATTTCTCCGCGCCGGGGGTGGATGCGGAATACCGGCTTGAGGTCACCTTCACCGAAGACATCATCCCCCTGAACGGCGGCGAACAGGTCAGCCTGCGCCGCCCCCGCTTCCGCCCGGCCGAGCTGAGATACGGCCCGCTCGATCCGGCGGCGATGCTTTCTGCCCGCGTGGCCCCGCCGATGATCGGCCTGGGCCTGCTGGAGGCGATCCCCGCCGCCGACATTCTGGCGCTTGCGGACCCGGACGACGCCGATGGCGACGGGATTTCCGGCCGCGCCAATCTGGTCTGGTCGACCGAATTCCAGCAGATCCTGCTGGGCCGGTTTGGCCTCAAGGCCGGCACCGCTACGATCCACGAACAATCCGCCGCCGCCCTGTCCGGGGACATCGGCATCTCGACACCCCTGTTTGCGCACCCCTTCGGTGACTGCACCCCGCACCAGACCGCCTGCCGCGCCGCGCGCCATGGCGACAAGGACAAGCGCGGCACCGAAATAGATCAGCCCAATATGGACCTGATCACCTTCTACAGCCGCAACATCGCCGTCCCTGCCCGCCGCGACGTCAGCGCCCCGGAGGTGCTGCGGGGCAAGGCGGTTTTCTACACCGCAGGCTGCGCCGACTGCCACCGGCCCAAGTTCGTCACCCACCGCCTGCTGGACCGCGCCGAACAGAGCTTTCAACTGATCTGGCCCTATTCCGACCTGCTGCTGCACGACATGGGCGAGGACCTCGCCGATCATCGCCCCGAAGGCCGCGCAACGGGGCGTGAATGGCGCACCGCGCCGCTCTGGGGGATTGGCCTTGCGCAGCAGGTCTCCGACAAGGCCACTTTCCTGCATGACGGTCGCGCCCGCACGCTGCTGGAGGCGATCCTCTGGCACGGTGGCGAGGCCCAGCCCGCCCGCGATCACATCGTCGCCCTGCCGCCCGAGGATCGCGCCGCCCTTATCACCTTCCTGGAGTCCCTCTGATGCGCCCCATTGCCCCTTTCGCCGCCGCTTTGTGTTTTGGTCTGGCCTGTGCTGCCACCGCAGGCGCCGATGCGCTGACGGATCGGGTCGTCGATCACCACATTCTGCCGACCTACACCCGCCTTGCGCAGGAAACGGCGGCTTTTGCAGAGGTTGCCCAACAGGACTGCGCCCCCACCTCCCCGGTTCTGGAGGAGGCCTGGGGCCGCGCCTTTGACGCCTGGGTCGCGGCCAGCCATCTGCGATTTGGCCCCAGCGAGGTCGACAACCGGGCCTTTGCCATTGCTTTCTGGCCCGACAGCCGTTCCAAAACACCCAAGGCGCTGCGCAGCCTCCTGCTGGACCGCGACCCGGTGGTGGAAACGGCGACGGAATTCGCCACCGCCTCCATCGCGGTGCGCGGATTTTACACGCTGGAATACCTATTGCATGATCCCGATTATGCCGATCTCGGCACGGCCGCCTATCGCTGCGCCCTGATCCGCGCCGTCAGCGGCGATCTTTCGGCCAATGCCGCGGCCATCCTGACCGATTGGCAAGACGACTTCGCCGCCGCGCTGCAACGCCCGGACCAACAGGCCAATCCCCGCTATCGCACCGACACCGAAGTGCATCAGGAACTGTTCAAGGCGCTCACCACCGGGCTGGAGATCCTCGCCGACATGCGGCTGGGTCGCCCGCTTGGCACCTTTGAACAGCCCCGCCCCAACCGCGCCGAGGCCTATCGCTCCGGCCGGTCGCTGCGTCACGTCCAGATCCAATTGGCCGCGCTGCGTGACCTGGCCCGACTGCTCACCGCCGGGGATCCCGCCCTGCAGGCGCAATTGGCGGGCGCCTTTGACAAGGCCGACCGCCACGCAGAGGCGCTCTCGGACGATCCGATCTTTGCCGGGGTCACCGACCCGCAACAGCGGTTTCGCATCGAGGCGCTGCAACAGGACGTGCACGACATCAAAACCATCGCTGCCACCAAAATTGGCCCCAGCCTCGGGGTGGAGGCCGGATTTAACGCGCTGGATGGCGATTGATCGCCGGGGGAAGGACTGAACATGCACTCCAGACGTAAATTCCTCGCCGGGTTGATGGCCGGAAGCCTCGCGCCCAAAGCGACCTGGGCCGATGCCGGCGCCCCAGCCTTTTTATCGGCCGGGCGAGACGAATTGGGGCTCTTTGTGATTGCCGGTCTCTCGGCAACGGGTGCAGTGCTGTTTCGCCACCCTTTGCCGGACCGCGGCCACGCTGCCAGCGCCCACCCCAGCCGTCCCGAGGCGGTTGCCTTCGCCCGCCGCCCGGGCCGGTTTGCCGATGTCATCGACTGCCGCAGCGGCGCCCAATTGGCCCGGCTGTCACCGCCGCAGGGGCATCACTTTTACGGCCACGGGGTTTTCACCCCCGATGGCACCCGAATGTTCACCACGGAAAACGCCTACGAAAGCGGCGACGGAATCATCGGCATCTGGGACGCCCGCGACTATCGCCGCATCGGACAGGTCTCCTCCGGCGGCATCGGCCCGCATGAAATCCGCCTGCGCCGAGACGCCGCCGGGCTGGTGGTCGCCAATGGGGGCATCGAAACCCACCCGGACAGCGGCCGCGCCAAACTCAACATTCCGTTCATGCGCCCCAACCTCAGCTACCTCAGCCTTGCCGGCGAGATCGAAGAGCAGATGGAATTGCCACGCGACCTGCACAAGAACTCGATCCGCCATATCGCTGTGCGCCCTGATGGCACTGTCGGATTTGCGATGCAGTGGCAGGGCGATGTCGGGGCCGATGTGCCGATTGTCGGGCTGCATCATCCCGGTCGGTCGCCCCGGTTGATGGCCGAAGGGGACCCCCGCCTGCGCAACCTCGATGGCTATGGCGGCTCGATCGCCTTTTCCGGCGATGCGACCCAGGTCGCCGTCACCTCGCCGCGCGGTGGTGTGGTGCACGTGATGGCCTGTGACAGCGGCGCGCTGATCGTCGAACATCGCCTGGCCGATGTCTGCGGCCTTGCCACCACGCCCGGCGGCTTTCTCGCCAGCACCGGCACTGGCACCGTCGCGCGGATCGGGGCGCAGACTGGCGCACAGGTCGTGCCCCTGACCACCGCGCCGCTGGCCTGGGACAATCACCTGATCCCTCTCGCCTAGCCCCTGCACTCCCCGCAAACACCACGGACCATCCCGGCCCCAGCCCCCGCCGCGCCTCCCGCCGCGCCTCCCCGGCGCGGGGGTTTCCTTTTGGTGCCGCCTGCGCGTCAAACGAAAACACGACGTGACAAAACGCAGGGAATACCCTATGTGATCCCCTGAAAAGGAAAGCATATGGACGCAAACGACCGCCAAAACGAAATCCTGACCCTGCTCAACCAGCAGGACCGTGTCGAGGTCGAGGATCTCGCGCGGCGCTTTGGAGTCTCTTTGCAGACCGTGCGTACCGATCTGCGGGACCTCTCCGGGCGTGGCCAGCTCAGCCGGGTGCATGGTGGTGCGGTGCGCATCGCCTCCGCCGCCAATCGCGGCTATGCCGAACGGCGCAGCCTGAATGCATCGGGCAAACGCGCGATGGCCGCCATCGCCGCCGAGGTGCTGCCCGAAAACTGCTCGCTCGCGCTCAATATCGGCACCTCTACCGAACAGGTGGCCCGTGCGCTCTCCAGCCACAAGGGGCTGACCGTTCTGTCTAATAACATCAATATTATCAATATGATGATGGAGATGGAGACCCGGGATCTGATCCTGGTCGGCGGCAGCATCCGGCAAAGCGACGGCGCCATCGTCGGCGAAGAAGCGGTGGAGTTCATCAACCGCTACAAACTGGACTATGCCGTCATCGGCGCCTCGGCCATGGATGCGGATGGCGCCATTTTGGACCACGACCCGCGCGAAGTCTCGGTCGCGCGGGCCTTGTTGCGCAATGCCCGTACCCGAATTCTGATCTGTGACGGCAGCAAATTCGATCGCTCCGCCCCGGTGCGCATCTGCGCCCTGGCCGAGCTGGACCTTGTGATAACCGACCGCCCTGTGCCCGCAGAATTTGCCGAGGCCGCAGCCCGGGCGGGCACCCGAATCCTCGTGGCCGAGGGGCGGGTTGAAACCGAAAGCAGCGAAAATGACTGACCAAAACCCCGACAGCCCGATGACCGACCTTTTTGTGATCGGCGGTGGCATCAATGGCTGCGGCATAGCCCGCGACGCGGCAGGCCGCGGCCTGTCGGTCGTGCTGGCCGAGAAAAACGACCTGGCCTCCGCCACCTCCTCTGCCTCGACCAAACTGTTTCACGGTGGTTTGCGGTATCTGGAGTATTTCGAATTCCGGCTGGTACGCGAGGCCCTGATCGAACGCGAGGTGCTGCTGAAGGCGATGCCGCATATCTCCTGGCCGATGCGCTTTGTTTTGCCGATGCATCGCGACATGCGCTTTGACAACACCACGCCGACCTCGAAACTGCTGACCACCGTGATGCCCTGGATGAAGGGACGCCGCCCCGATTGGCTGATCCGTCTGGGGCTGTTCCTCTATGACACCCTCGGCAAACGCGGCATTCTGCCCGGCACGGCGACGCTGGATCTGACCGCAGATCCGGCGGGCAAGCCGTTGAAGAGCAAGTTCAAAAAGGCGTTTGAATATTCCGATTGCTGGGTCGAGGACGCCCGGCTCGTGATGCTGAACGCCCGCGATGCCGCCGCCCGCGGGGCCAGGATCCTGACCCGGACCGAAGTCATCCGCGCCTCCCGTCACGCCGACCATTGGCAGGTGCATCTGCGCGACACGGAAACCGGCGTCGAGAGCCTGCACCGCGCCCGGATGCTGGTCAATGCCGGCGGGCCCTGGGTCGCCGACCTGCTGCGCGACACCCTGGGCCAGAACAGCCGCGAAACCGTGCGCCTGGTGCGCGGCAGCCATATCGTGGTGCCAAAGCTCTACGATCACGACCGCTGCTATTTCTTTCAGGGCCAGGACGGGCGCATCATCTTTGCAATCCCCTATGAGGAGGATTTCACCCTCATTGGCACCACCGATGCGGATCACGCCGATCCCGACACCAAACCGGTCTGCACCGAGGCCGAACAGGACTACCTCGTGGCCTTTGCCTCAACCTATTTCGACTGCCCCGTGACGCGGGAGCAGATCGTATGGACCTATTCCGGCGTGCGTCCGCTCTATGACGATGGGGCCAGTTCCGCCTCGGCCGCAACGCGGGAATATGTGCTGACGCTGGATCAGAGCCAGGCACCGTTGCTCAATGTCTTTGGTGGCAAGATCACCACCTATCGCAAACTGGCAGAGGCCGCATTGGCCAAGATCACTCGCGTGTTCCCGTCCCTGCCCGAGGATTGGACCGCAGGCGTCGCCCTGCCCGGTGGCGACTTTGCCGTCGGCGATGTGCCGGCATTGCGCGAAAAACTCGCCGCCGACTATCCGTTCCTGTCTCCCTACGCCCTGCGCCGCCTGATCCGCGCCTATGGCACCGAAGCTTGGGAGGTCCTGGGCAACGCCAAGCGCGCGGAGGATCTGGGACAGGCCTTCGGCGCCACCATCACCGCGCGCGAACTGGACTGGGTGGTCGCGCGGGAATGGGTGCGCACCGGCGAGGACTACCTGTGGCGGCGCACCAAGCTCGGCCTGCGTCTGACCGAACCTGAGGCCGCAGCCGTGGATGCCTATATCCGCGCCGCCGCCGCGCCATAAGGTTTCAATCGGGTTAACCGGTGTTGCGGGCAGACAAGGTCTATGCGCGCGCCCTCCAGGCAACGCCCATAAAAAGTATCAGCATTGCTGACGGTTTGTTTCGCGCGCGAAACATTAGGTCAGCAATGCTGCCCTAATAGCACCGACACCCAAAGCAGATCCGAACCGGCAGCGGTTGGGCACTCGGGGGGGCTCCCGCCCCTTTTGCCCGGGCCGGGCGGCCCCGTCAAAAGCGTTGGGCCCGGCAAAGCGCCCCCCCCTCTCAGCACCGATGGCCGCAGAGCGCCGCGTTCAGAATTCCACCCCTTTCTGCGCCTTGATCCCAGCCCGGAAGGGGTGTTTCACCTGGGTCATCTCGGTCACCAAATCCGCAATCTCGATCAGCTCTTCCTTGGCGTTGCGCCCGGTCAGTACCACATGGGTCATCGGTGGCTTGTGCTCCACCAGGAACTCCAGCACCTCCTGCAGGTCGAGGTACTCATAGCGCAGCGCGATGTTGATCTCGTCCAGCAGCACCATGGTGTTCTTCTGATCCAGGATCATCTCCTTGGCCTTTTCCCAGCCCGCCCGCGCCGCCGCGATATCCCGCGCCTTGTCCTGCGTTTCCCAGGTAAAGCCCTCGCCCATCGCGTAGAACTGACACAGATCGGCGAAATTCTCCTCGATCAGCGTGCGTTCGCCGGTCTGCCAGGCGCCCTTGATGAACTGCACCACGGCCGAGGGCATGCCATGGGCGATACAGCGCATGATCATGCCGAATCCCGACGAGGATTTGCCCTTGCCGGGGCCGGTGTGCACGATGATCAGCCCCTTCTCGCCGTCCTTGGTCTTCATCATCCGGTCGCGGGCGGCTTTTTTCTTCGCCATCTTGGAGGCATGGCGCGCCGCTTCCTCTTCGGAAATGTCGCTTTCGGCGGTTTTGGGGGTCTGGTCGCTCAACGCATCGCTCCTGCTGTTTGGCCCCATGTCTTGACAAAGAGTGCCGCCATGGCGCAAGGGGTTTTTGTTGGTTCCCGAAGGCATGTCCTTTGGGCGAAGAGGGAATGTGATACAGGTCGTCCATCGGCCCGAAGCACAGCCGCCCCCGCGACCGTGACCGGAGAGGTCTCCAGACGCCACTGGCACCGCCCAGGCCTTCAGGCCGCCGGGCATGGGCCGGGAAGGCGGGAAGACCGTCAGCGCCACCCCTGGCTCTGGCATCCGCAAGCCGGGAGACCTGCCAACGGATGACGTGAACCGGCGGACGGGGTGTTCCGCGACCGGTTGAGGGCCGTGCCTCGACGTGAGCGCTCCGTGCCCCCTTCTGGCCTGCCCCACCCCGCCCTGCAAGGAGGAGACAAGGCCGCATGGGGATCCCCCGCAATCCAGCCGCAGACGAGGTCGTGCTGACCGTCTGCACCACCTGCCGCCGTGAAGGCAGCGACCCGGACGCCCCCCGCCCCGGTCGTCTTCTGGCCGACCGCCTGGCCGACCGCCTCGCCGCCAGCGGCGACGACCAGCCCTCAGGCGTGCGGGTGCGCGGTGTGGAATGCCTCTCGGCCTGCACCCGCAGCTGCACGCTGCATCTCGCGGGGGGGCCGGCGCGCTGGAGCTATGTCTACGGCGACCTCGATCCCGACACGCATCTTGATGATATTCTCGCCGGTGCCGCCGCCTATGCGGCCACCGAGGACGGCTTTGTGCCCTGGCGCGAACGCCCGGTGGTGTTCCGCAAGCAATCCATCGCCCGCATTCCCCCCGTGGACATGCCGGGCGTCGACCTCTCCGCAGATCCCACGGCAAAGGACTGACCTCCCCATGAGCACGCTCAACAAGATCCCCGTTACCGTCATCACCGGCTTTCTTGGCGCCGGCAAAACCACGCTGATCCGCCACCTGATGCAGAACCCGCAGGGCAAGCGTCTGGCCGTGGTGGTCAATGAATTCGGCACCGCCGGTGTCGATGGCGATATCCTGAAATCCTGCGCCGACGACAATTGCCCGGCGGAAAACATCATGGAGCTGGCCAACGGCTGCATCTGCTGCACCGTCGCGGATGATTTCATTCCCACCATCGAAAGCCTGATGGCGCTGCCGCAACCGCCCGAGCATATCGTTATTGAAACCTCCGGTCTGGCGCTGCCGAAACCGCTGCTGAAGGCCTTTGACTGGCCCGCGATCCGCTCGCGCATCACCGTCGATGGCGTCATTGCGCTGGCCGATGCCGAGGCCGTCGCCAAGGGTCAGTTCGCCCCCGATCTGAACGCGGTGCAGGCCCAGCGCGAGGCGGATGACAGCATCGACCACGAAACACCCCTGTCGGAAGTGTTCGAGGATCAGATCTCCTGCGCCGATATTGTGCTGCTGTCCAAGGCCGATCTGGCCGGCGCGGCCGGTGTCGAGAAAGCCCGCGCCGTGATCGAGGCCGAAGCGCCGCGCAAGCTGCCGATCCTGCCGATGACCGAAGGCGTGATCGACCCCCGCGTCATCCTCGGGCTGGAAGCCGCCGCCGAAGACGACCTTGATGCCCGCCCCAGCCACCACGACGGTCACCACGATCACGAACATGACGATTTTGACTCCATTGTGGTCGAAATGGGCGAAGTCGCCGACCCCGAAGACCTGCAAAAACGGATCATCGAAATGGCCCGCAGCCGCAACATCCTGCGGGTAAAGGGCTATGTGGCCGTGGAAGGAAAACCGATGCGGATGCTGGTGCAGGCTGTGGGCGAACGCCTGCGCGCGCAATACGACCAACCCTGGGGCGCGCAGCCGCGCAAGACCCAGCTGGTGGTCATTGCCGAGCATGATAACATCGACGCCGCAGGCATCCACGCCGACCTCGGGGCCTGATCCAAAGAACCAAGGGCGCTGACCTCTCGCCATGAGGTCCCGCCCGGCGGACACGCCGGGCTGCGCCCGACCCTCCCCCCGGGGAGGGCGCTACGCCCCCCCAGGGTCGGACGCCGCCCTCTCCGATTTGAACGAAGCGGACCTAAACCCAATGCACGTCGTCTTCCGCGAAAGCCACGGGCTCGGAGAAACAGACACCCCCTATGACGTCGGGCAGACCCCCGGCGATCTGGTGGTGCTGTCGTTTTCCGACAGTGATCTGGGCGCTTTTGCGGCCGGCTGGCACCGTGCGGGCGGCAAGCTGCCCGCGACCCGCCTGGCCAATCTGGTGGCGCTGAAACATCCGCTCTCGGTCGATGTCTATGCCGAACAGACGCTGGAGGGGGCAAAGGGCGTGCTGGTGCGGCTGATCGGCGGTGAAAGCTATTGGTCCTACGGGCTTGCCACGCTGCAGGACCTCGCCCGGCGCAAGGGCATCGCCCTGGCGATCCTGCCCGCCGATGGCCGCGAAGACGCCCGTCTCGACGCGCTGTCGACCCTGCCGGTCTCCACCCTGCGTCGGCTTCAGGCGCTCTGCGATGCCGGGGGCGCGGTGGCCGCGCAGGCGGCGCTGGCGCAATTGGCGCTGGCGGCGGGGCTCTATGCCGGGCCGGTCATCGGCGCCAAAACCGTGCCCGATTTTGGCTATTACGATCCTGGCTCCGGGGTTCTGGCCACGCTGCCGCCGCTGGACAAACCGCTGGTATTGGTGAGTTTTTATCGCTCCTATCTGACCTCGGCCGATACGGCCCCGGTCGACGCGCTGATCCGCCAATTGCGCGAACGCGGCTACTGCGCATATGGCGCCTTTGCCAGCAGCCTCAAGGCGCCCGCCGCGGTTCAATGGCTGCACACCGAGCTGCCCGCACGCGCGCCCGCGGCGATTATCAACGCCACCGCCTTTTCCGCCCAGGGCGGCGACGGCAGCCCCTCGCCGCTGAACCTGACCGGATGCCCGGTGTTTCAGGTGGCACTGTCGACGGCGCGGCGCAAGGATTGGGACCTCGCCGACCGCGGCCTGTCGCCCGCCGATCTCGCCATGCATGTGGTCTTGCCAGAGGTGGACGGGCGGCTCTTTGCCGGTGTTGTCAGCTTCAAATCGCCGACCCGGCGCGATCCCGACCTGCAATATTCCCGCTTTGTGCACCGGGCCGACCCGGACCGGGTGACGGCGGCGCTGAACCGGGTCGAGGCGCATCTGCGGCTGGCGCGGCTGGCCCCGGCCGAAAAACGTCTGGCGCTGGTGCTGTCGACCTATCCGGGGCGCGACTATAACCTCGCCCATGCGGTGGGCCTGGATGCGCTGGCCTCGACCGAGGCGGCCCTGGCGGCCCTGGCGGCAGCCGGGTATGACGTCGCGGCGGACACCGATCTGGGCGCGCGCCTGTCAGAGCAGACGCTGCGCTGGCCGCTGGCCGACTACCTTGCCGCGCTGGCACATCTGCCGCAGAGCCTGCGCGACGACCTCGCCGCCGCCTGGGGGCCGCCAGAACGCGACCCCGCGGTCACCGATGGCGCCTTTCACTTTCGCGCCCTGCGCTCCGGCTCCGGGCTGATCGCGCTGCAACCGGAACGCGGCGACATGCGCCTGCGCGATGACGAATACCACGACCTCGACCGCACACCGCGCCATGGCTATGTGGCTTTCTATCTCTGGCTGCAGCAGCAGGTTGATGCGCTGATCCACATGGGCGCCCATGGCACGCTGGAATGGCTGCCGGGCAAGGCGGTGGCGCTGTCCGCCGCCTGCTGGCCCGAGGTGCTGACCGGCAGGCTGCCGGTGATCTACCCCTTTATCGTCAACGACCCCGGCGAGGCGGCGCAGGCGAAACGCCGCATCGGCGCCGTGACCCTCGGCCATATGCCGCCGCCGCTGGCCCAGACCAGCCTGCCGGCCGGCATGGGGCGGCTTGAGGCGCTGCTGGACGAATACTCCACCGCCGACGGGCTGGACCCGGCCCGCCGCGACCGGCTGATCGCCGATGTCCGTGCCGAGGCACAGGGCACCGGGGTCGAAGACGACCTCGGCATCCCTGCGGCGGCCTCGGCGGCGGAGGCCATCACCCGCATCGACCGTTTTGTCTGTGACATCAAGGAAAGCCAGTATGGCGAGGGGCTGCATGTCTTTGGCAGCGGCGAGCATGGCGGCGCAGAGATGCGCGGGCTGCTGGAGGCGCTGGCGGGACGGCTGGTGGCCCCCGGCCCCTCCGGCTCTCCCTATCGCGGGCGCTCCGATGTGATGCCCACTGGGCGCAACCTCTTTACCACCGATCCGCGCGCGGTGCCCTCGCAGGCGGCGCAGGCGCAGGGGGTCAAACTGGCGGAAGAGCTGCTGCGCCGCCATCTTCAGGACCATGGCGACTGGCCGCGCGGGCTGGTGGTGGATCTCTGGGGCTCTGCCACCATGCGCACCGCGGGCGAGGAATTCGCCATGGCGCTGCATCTGGCCGGCCTCGCGCCGCAATGGGATGCGGGGACGGGCCGGGTCACCGGCTTCGAGGTGATCCCGCTGGCGCTGCTGGGCCGGCCCCGCATTGATGTGACGCTGCGGGTGTCGGGCCTGTTTCGCGATGTCTTCCCCGGTCTGGCGCAGATGTTCGAACTGGCCGCTGCCGCGCTGGCCAACCGCGAAGAAGACCCCGCCGACAACCCTTACCTGACCACCACCCCGCGTGTCTTTGGCCCCAAGCCCGGCCTCTACGGCCTCAACATGACGGCCCATCTGGACGACTACTCGGATGAGGCGCGCGCGGCGGCGGGCGAGGCCTGGCTGGCCGCCTCCTCCCACGCCATCGACGCCAAAGGCGCCATCACCGAGGCGCGCGCCGCGCTGGAGCAGCGCCTGCAGGGGGCAGACAGTTTTGTCCACCTTCAGGATCTGGCCGAAACCGATGTGCTGGTGGCATCGGATTACGCCGCCCATGAGGCCGGGTTTGCCGCCGCGATGACCCGGCTCGGGGCCAGGGCGCCGGCGCTTTACCACATGGATGCCACGCAATTGGACCAGCCCAAGGCGCGCAGCCTGCAAGAGGAAATCGCCCGCGTCACCCGCGCCCGCGCCGCCGATCCGCATTGGGCCAGCGCGATGATGAACCACGGGTTTCGCGGCGGGGCCGAGATCGCCGCCACGCTCGATCACATGGCCGCCTTTGCGCATCTGGCACAGGTGGTGCCCGCGCATCTGTTCGATCTCTATTTCGAGGCCACCCTGGGCCGCGACGATCTGGTCGCCTTTCTGCAACGTGAAAACCCCGCCGCGCTACAGGCGATGCGGGACAGGTTTCAGGCCCTGCGCGCGGCAGGGCTCTGGGTGACCCGGCGCAATTCGATCCTTGCCGCACTGGAGGGGACCGCATGAGCCAGTCCCCCCCGCCC
>NZ_LPUY01000078.1 GCF_001518015.1 Tritonibacter horizontis | reverse complement strand
TTTTTGAAAAGATGAAGGGGGAGGGGCTGGGGGTGGCGGTTTTTGCTGCTGCGTCTGAAAGGTCAATAGATCGTAACGCCTGCGCACGCCGCCTGCGCAACCGTTTCGCCCCGAAACCCCTTGCCCCATGGGGCCAACGGGTGTAGGAGGCCCCATCCCGCTATGCGGGGCAGAGGCGGGGTGATTCCCGCCTTTTGGGTTCGATGAGGGTTCCGCGATGGTCGCAGGCCCTCCTCTCAACTCCAACGCCTAAGATAAGGCTATGAAATGCAAAGCCAAAATATCCGTATCCGGCTGAAGGCATTTGACTATCGCGTTCTGGATGCCAGCACGCAAGAGATCGTCAACACTGCCAAGCGGACCGGCGCGCAAGTGCGCGGCCCGATTCCGCTGCCGAACAAGATCGAGAAATTCACCGTTCTGCGTGGTCCCCACGTTGACAAGAAATCTCGTGACCAGTTCGAAATCCGTACGCACAAGCGTATGCTCGACATCGTTGATCCGACTCCCCAGACCGTGGACGCGCTGATGAAGCTCGACCTCGCCGCTGGTGTTGACGTCGAAATCAAGCTGCAGTCTTAAGATCGGAGGGTAGAATATATGCGCTCTGGTATTATCGCTAAAAAAGTGGGCATGACCCGCTTGTTCATGGAAGACGGCAAGCAGATCCCTGTGACCGTACTCCACCTGGATGGCCTGCAGGTTGTCGCTCAGCGTACCGCAGAGACCGACGGCTATACAGCTGTTCAGCTCGGCGCAGGCTCCGCCAAGGTGAAGCGCGTGTCCCAGGCAATGCGCGGCCACTTCGCAAATGCGAAGGTTGAGCCCAAGCGCAAGCTGGTTGAATTCCGCGTGCCCGCTGAAGGCCTGATCGAAGTGGGTGCGGAAATCTCCGCAGAGCACTTCCTGACCGGTCAGAAAGTGGACGTCACCGGCACCTCCATCGGTAAGGGTTTTGCCGGTGCGATGAAGCGTCACAACTTTGGGGGTCTGCGGGCGTCCCACGGTGTGTCGATTTCGCACCGTTCGCACGGCTCCACCGGTCAGTGTCAGGATCCGGGCAAAGTCTTTAAAGGCAAAAAGATGGCCGGCCACATGGGCGCAGCCCGCGTGACCACCCAGAACCTGGAAGTCGTCAAGACCGACGCCGACCGTGGTCTGGTCTTCATCAAAGGCGCCGTTCCTGGTCCGAAATCCGGCTGGGTCACCGTCAAAGATGCCGTGAAGAAAAAAGCCCCCGAGGGTCTGCCGTTCCCGGCTGCCCTGAAAACTGCTGCTGAGGCACCTGTTGCCGACGCTCCCGCGGAAGGTGGTGAAGCATGAAACTTGACGTGATCAAACTGGACGGCGGCGTCGCTGGCGACATCGAACTGTCCGAAGACCTGTTCGGTCTGGAACCGCGTGCGGACATCCTGCACCGTGTGGTTCGTTGGCAGCGCAACAACGCGCAGGCCGGCACCCACAAGGTGAAGACCCGCTCCGAGACCTCCTACTCGACCAAAAAGATCTATCGCCAAAAAGGCACCGGTGGCGCACGCCATGGTGACCGCAACGCGCCGATCTTCCGCAAGGGTGGTATCTACAAGGGTCCGACCCCGCGCAGCCACGGCCACGAGCTGACCAAGAAGTTCCGCAAGCTGGGCCTGCGCCATGCGCTGTCCGCCAAAGCACAAGCGGGCGAGCTGGTCGTGATCGAGAACGCGGAAACCGAAGGCAAGACCGCCGCTCTGGCCAAACAGGTTGCAAACCTGGGCTGGAAACGCGCTCTGGTCATCGATGGCGCAGCTGTCAACGAAGGCTTCGCCCGTGCCGCCAAGAACATCGAAGGTCTGGATATCCTGCCGTCGATGGGCGCAAACGTCTATGACATCCTGAAGCGTGACACTCTCGTGCTCACGAAGTCGGCTGTCGAAGCACTGGAGGCTCGTCTGAAATGAGCGCGAAGGCAGAACACTACGACGTGATCCGCAAGCCGATCATCACCGAGAAATCCACCATGGCGTCCGAAAATGGCGCAGTGGTCTTTGAGGTGTCCATCGGATCCAACAAGCCCCAGATCAAGGAGGCCGTCGAGGCGCTCTTTGGTGTGAAGGTCAAAGCGGTCAACACGACAATCACCAAGGGTAAGGTCAAACGCTTCCGTGGCTCTCTGGGCAAGCGGAAAGACGTGAAAAAAGCCTATGTCACCCTGGAAGAAGGCAACACAATCGACGTGTCCACCGGACTCTGAGATTTGCCTCTGTGACAAATGGAAGGGCCCTCGCTGTGATGCGGGGGCCTTTTTCCGTTGGCGCGCATGACAGGGGCTGACCCCACGGGAGGAGTGAACGCCAAGACGCTCAGAGTGCCTCCGGAGCATCCTGAAGGGATTGCGTGTCGCGCGTGGTGAAAGGGGCGAAACAAGACCTGAGCGGGAGAATTGGCGCATTCGGACATGACACCGTGTCCTTCCCCATTGCCACCCCTGCCAACCTCTGCTACTGACCGTCCATCCCGCAGGCCTCGGATTCGTTCCGGGGCCGTTATATTTGTCGGGAAACACGAATCTGGGACCTTCGGGGCCCTATACAAGCGGTCACCTGAACCCGTCTGCACATGTGAGTTTTCACGCAGGCCAGGCAGGGGGCTTTAACATAGCGGTGCCAAAGACAATAACCTAAGGCACTGCACGCTAAACGGAAGACAGAAAGCATGGCACTTAAGTCGTATAAGCCGACGACGCCGGGCCAGCGAGGGCTGGTTCTGATCGACCGTTCGGAGCTTTGGAAAGGGCGTCCGGTCAAGTCTCTCACTGAGGGTTTGACCAAATCGGGCGGCCGGAACAACACCGGACGTATTACTTCTCGCCGCCGTGGTGGTGGCGCAAAGCGTCTTTACCGGATCGTTGACTTCAAACGGAACAAATTTGATGTCGCCGCAACCGTCGAGCGCATTGAATATGACCCCAACCGCACAGCCTTTATCGCGCTGGTGAAATACGAGGACGGCGAACAAGCCTATATCCTCGCACCGCAGCGTCTGGCCGTGGGTGACAAGGTCATTGCCTCCGCAAAGGCAGACATCAAGCCGGGCAACGCGATGCCGTTCTCGGGCATGCCGATCGGTACCATCGTTCACAACATCGAAATGAAGCCCGGCAAAGGCGGCCAGATCGCCCGTGCAGCCGGTACTTACGCTCAGTTCGTTGGTCGTGATGGTGGCTACGCGCAGATCCGCCTGTCCTCGGGCGAGCTGCGTCTTGTTCGTCAGGAATGCATGGCCACCGTCGGTGCTGTGTCCAACCCCGACAACTCCAACCAGAACTACGGTAAAGCCGGTCGTATGCGCCATAAAGGCAAGCGTCCGTCCGTTCGTGGTGTGGTCATGAACCCGATCGATCACCCGCACGGTGGTGGTGAAGGCCGGACCTCTGGTGGTCGTCACCCGGTGACACCATGGGGTAAGCCGACCAAGGGCGCGCGCACCCGTAACAAGAACAAGGCGTCGCAGAAGCTGATCATCCGCTCGCGTCACGCTAAGAAGAAAGGGCGCTAATTTATGTCTCGCTCTGTATGGAAAGGCCCCTTTGTCGATGCTTACGTGCTGAAAAAAGCCGAAGCAGCGCGCGAGTCGGGTCGCAATGAAGTGATCAAGATCTGGTCCCGTCGTTCCACCATTCTGCCCCAGTTCGTGGGTCTGACCTTTGGTGTGTACAACGGCCAGAAGCACATCCCTGTCAACGTCTCGGAAGACATGATTGGTCAGAAGTTCGGTGAGTATTCGCCGACCCGGACCTATTACGGTCACGCCGCTGACAAAAAAGCGAAGCGGAAATAAGTCATGGGCAAGGAAAAGAACCCCCGCCGCGTGGCAGACAACGAAGCAATGGCAAAACTGCGCATGCTCCGGACGTCCCCGCAGAAACTTAACCTCGTGGCACAGATGATCCGTGGCAAGAAGGTGGACAAGGCCCTGACGGACCTGACGTTCTCCAACAAGCGGATCGCGCAGGACGTGAAGAAATGCCTTCAGTCCGCCATTGCGAACGCCGAGAACAACCACAACCTGGACGTCGATGAACTGATCGTCGCCGAGGCATGGGTTGGCAAGAACATGACCATGAAACGCGGTCGCCCGCGGGCCCGTGGTCGGTTCGGCAAGATCCTGAAGCCGTTCGCGGAGATCACCATCACGGTGCGTCAAGTTGAGGAGCAAGCCTAATGGGACATAAAGTCAATCCGATCGGCATGCGCCTTCAGGTCAACCGCACCTGGGACAGCCGCTGGTACGCCGACACCAAGGACTATGGTGATCTTCTTCTCGAAGACATCCGTCTGCGCGATTTCATCAAGAAAGAGTGCAAACAGGCCGGTATTGCGCGCGTGATCATCGAACGCCCCCACAAGAAATGCCGTGTGACCATTCACACTGCACGTCCGGGCGTGATCATCGGCAAGAAAGGCGCGGATATCGAGGTGCTTCGCAAGAAGCTGGCCGCGATGACCGACTCCGAGCTGCACCTCAACATCGTTGAAGTCCGCAAGCCGGAACTCGACGCACAGCTGGTTGGCGAGTCCATCGCTCAGCAGCTGGAACGTCGTGTGTCCTTCCGTCGCGCCATGAAGCGCTCGGTTCAGAACGCAATGCGTATGGGCGCCCTGGGTATCCGGGTGAACGTCGCGGGTCGTCTGGGCGGCGCCGAAATCGCGCGTACCGAATGGTATCGCGAAGGCCGTGTGCCGCTGCACACTCTGCGCGCAGACATTGATTACGCACATTCTGAAGCAACTACCCCCTATGGTATCATCGGTATCAAGGTGTGGATCTTCAAAGGTGAGATCATGGAACATGATCCTGCTGCGCGTGACCGTAAAGCTCAAGAACTCCAGGACGGTCCGGCACCTCGCGGTGCAGGCGGCAACCGTCGTGGCGATCGCTAAGGAGAACGCGACATGCTTCAGCCAAAGCGTACTAAATTCCGCAAGATGCACAAAGGCCGGATCAAAGGCCTGGCAAAAGGCGGATCCGACTTGAACTTCGGCACCTACGGTCTGAAAGCCGTCACACCTGAGCGTGTGACAGCCCGTCAGATCGAAGCTGCTCGTCGTGCAATGACCCGTCACATGAAACGTCAGGGCCGTGTCTGGATCCGTATCTTCCCGGACACCCCGGTGACCTCCAAACCCGTCGAAGTTCGTATGGGTAAGGGTAAAGGCTCCGTGGATTTCTGGGCGTGCAAAGTGAAGCCGGGCCGCGTGATGTTCGAAATCGACGGTGTCGGTGAAGATGTTGCGCGCGAGGCCCTGCGCCTTGCAGCCATGAAACTGCCGGTTCAGACCCGCATCGTGGTGCGCGAAGACTGGTAACTCCGGTCTGTCGCAAAAAATTAGAGCCCTCCGCCAGATAACTGGCGGGGGTTTTTTTGTGTTTCCTTGGCGCTGAGCAAAGAGTTTGTTCACTTAATGTTCTTATCGTAGCCACCTGTCAGGGGGGGTGTTTGCGATGGAGGACGATAAATGCTGTTCCGCGTATCGGTCTTTGTGCTGGTGGGGCTGTGTGCCTGTGCCCCGTCTTCCTCCGTGCTGGACTGGGGCGGCGCTGCTCCCGTTGTGGGACACGAGGGTTTGACCAGGATCAGTCAGGCCCCCTATCGGTACCGCGGCGCGACGTATTGGACGCTGGCGAATGGCTGTACGTATTCGCCCGGACCGGAGTATGGCCTGGGGTGGCGGTGGTTCCTCGTCGCAAACCCGCTGCGGCCGCGCGGGGCGGATAAGGCATTGGGGCAGGGGCGCTGTCAGATTGTTTTCAATGCAACGGATTGAATCGCGGTATTTGGCCGCCGCTGGGGACTTCTCCGACGTAAAGGAACCATTCATTTATGCTTCGTCTCTAGGCTGCTTGTCGGCAGTGAAGCCAGAGAAGGATCTGATGATGAAATTTGTAACCAGTATCGCAACGGCACTCGTGGTTGGCCTTGGCAGCACAGCGCAGGCTGCAGATGTCATGCTGTTCACCGAAAGCTATGCACCGTTGAACTTTGAGCGCGATGGCCAGATCGTTGGCCTCGGGGCCGACCAGGTCTTTGAACTGATGGATCGCGCTGGAATTACCTATGAAGCTGAAATGACCCAGTGGTCGCGGGCCATTGGTCAGGCGGAACGGCGGCCGAACACCTGTGTGTTCAGTACCACCCATACAGAAGAGCGGGACCCGAATTTCAGCTGGGTGGAACCGCTGGCAACCGACAGCACCATTCTGGTCCGCAAGACGGGTGCTGCCATCGCACCAGCCTCGATCGAAGAGGCGCGCCAGTATCGCACCGGCACCCAGACTGGTGACTATGCTGTCGGCGTTCTGGAAGCCGCAGGGTTTGAAGCGATTGACCTCGCACCGGCACAGGATGCGACGCTTAAGAAGCTGATGCAGGGGCGGATCGACCTGATGGCGACCTCCGGCACGTTCCTTGAGGTCGCGCAAGCCGAAGGGGTGGAGATTGAAGAAGTTCTGGTCCTGTCGACGACCACTATGTCCATGGCCTGCAGCAAAAAAACCGATCAGGCGCTTGTCGACCGGATGCAAGCGGCCCTGCAGTCGATGATTGACGATGGCACCCAGGCGGAGATCGCTGCGAAATACAATTGATTGCCGGCCACGACCCTGGAGTGTCAAGTGTGAGGGATACGCGCCGTGCGAAGCGGGGCGTATCCTGTATCTTGTGCGTCACGGGTCATCCGCTCTCGCCAAAAGATTGCACCCTGCGCTAAGAGGAAGCCATGCCCCAGATTGATTCCCTCTTCGTGACCCGCCTCTACCGTGCCGCCTTGTCCGAGCACAAACCCATCATTGACGCTGCTGAAATGGAGGCCTCTTGCCTGACCATCGCCGAAGATGACGAGGCGGGACAGGACTGGTGCGAGGCAAATGGCTATCCAGGCTATACCTCTTATGCCTCGCTGACCGATCTGCCCTGGCGGTTCCCGATTTTTGCCGATCTGGTGAGCGCCCTTGACGCCCATGTGCAGGCATTTGCCGCGGATCTTCAGCTGAACCTGGACGGCCGTGCCCTGAAGCTGGAGGATCTGTGGATCAATATCCTGCCCGAAGGCGGCAGCCATGCGAGCCATATCCACCCGCATTCGGTGATCTCGGGCACTACCTATGTTGCCATGCCGGATGGCGCCTCGGCGTTGAAACTGGAAGACCCCCGGCACGCTATGATGATGGCCCACCCGCCACGGCTCAAGGACTGTCGCCGGGAGTTGAGAACTTTCATCTATGAAGCGCCGAAGGTCGGGGATGTCCTTTTGTGGGAAAGCTTCGTCCGTCACGAGGTGCCGATGAACATGTCGGAAGAGGAACGGATTTCCGTCTCGTTCAACTACGCCTGGGGATGAGCCTACTAGGCTCGGTTTGCCCGCGCCTGCGTTTTCGTGTTCCGAGGACAGGCAGCGACCCTATATTGCCCAGTTGACGAGGCAGGTTGGGGTCACGCTCTGTGGGAGAACAGAGGCCAAAAATCTACATTGAGCGCCGCAGATGTCGCCGGTAACCGGCGCAGATTGTAAAGCAGCAAAAAGCTGCTTAGCGTCGGGAGCAACACTTTCGAGAGGCTCACTCATGTCGCGACGCTCCCCCTTTGAAATCGGTGGTTTTCATATCCCGCCGGGTACCCGGCGGACAGTAGATCTGCCGGTCAGCGTCCTGTCGGACCATACGCCGGTAAACATGTCTGCCCATGTGATCCACGGGCAGGAGGACGGCCCGACCCTGTTTGTTTCCGCAGCCATCCATGGCGACGAGGTGATCGGGGTGGAGATCGCGCGTCGTCTGCTGCGCAGCCGCCAGTTTGCACGGCTCAGCGGCACATTGATCGTGGTGCCGATCGTCAACACATTTGGCTTTCTCAACCACTCCCGCTACTTGCCGGACCGGCGCGATTTGAACCGCTGTTTTCCTGGTAGCGAGGGCGGCTCGCTTGCCAGCCGGTTGGCACATCTGTTTATGACGGAAATCGTCGGCCGGTCGGATCTCGGGATTGATCTGCATTCCGCGGCCATCCATCGCACCAACATGCCACAGATCCGGGTGTCGCCGAAACGCGAAGAGACGCTGGCCTATGCCGATGCTTTTGGCGCGCCGGTGGTGATCCGCTCCGGTTTGCGTGATGGCAGTTTGCGGCAAGAGGCGCAGAAGGTCGGCGTCGATATTCTGCTTTACGAAGCGGGGGAGGGGTTGCGCTTTGACGAGCAATCCGCCCGCGTCGGGGTGGCCGGCATTCTGCGTGTGATGCATGCGCTCGGCATGATCCCGGAGGACGGCGTGCCGCTGGCAGAGGTCGTGCCGGTGCGGGCCAACGATTCCGCCTGGGAACGGGCACCGGCAGGGGGGCTGCTGCGGGCCTATAAGACCACCGGCGAGATGGTGGAAGAGGGCGAGGTCCTGGGCATTGTCGCCGACCCCTTTGGCGAGGAAGAGGTGGAGTTGCTGGCCAGCCAGGCTGGTTTGATTATCGGGCGGGCGAACCTGCCCATCGTCAACGAGGGCGACGCGCTCTTTCACATTGCGCGCATGGTAAACGTCTCGGAAGCAGAAAGCCGCATCGAAAGCCTGAGCGCGCAACTTGAAGGGGCGACGATGTTCGATGAGGATGAAATCATCTGACCGGCCGCGAAAAGCGGCCTGAGCCGGAGATTTTGCCAAGTTTCCCTTGCTCTTCGCGCAGCTGACCTGTAGGGGAACCCATCGCTTAACGTGCTTCGCGAGTCGAAGGGCGTCGGGCGATTCTTTTTTTCGCATCTCAGGGTGCGGAATTCGACATAACCCACCAGACCCAAAGGTGACCCGTCATAAGGGGCCTTCTGGTGCCAAGGAAAGGAACGCAAGGCGATGAACGCCAAGGATCTGCGCGATAAAACCGTGGACGAGCTCCGCGATACGCTCGCAAACCTCAAAAAAGAGAGCTTCAACCTGCGCTTTCAACAAGCGACCGGTCAGTTGGAAAACACTGCAGGCATCAAGGCGGCCCGCCGCAATGCTGCCCGTGTGAAGACCATCCTGAACGAAAAAGCCGCAGCAGCGGCTGAATAAGGAGCGCCTCGAATGCCCAAACGTATCCTGTCTGGCGTCGTGACATCCGACGCAAATGCTCAGACCGTCACCGTGTCCGTGGAGCGTCGCTTCACACACCCGGTTCTGAAGAAAACCATCCGTAAGTCCAAGAAATACCGGGCTCACGATGAACAGAACGCTTTCAAGGTCGGCGACGCTGTCCGTATCATCGAATGCGCGCCGAAATCGAAAACGAAACGCTGGGAAGTTCTGGAAGCCTAAGAGTCTCGCACCCCGAGACTCCTGGCGACTTGACTTCACAGTTTAGTCGAAACCCTGGGGGAGTACGCCACGCATCGGCGCCCCAAAGGTCGGGAGAAACCACATGATCCAGATGCAAACCAATCTGGATGTAGCTGACAACTCCGGCGCACGCCGAGTTCAGTGCATCAAGGTTCTGGGTGGCTCCAAGCGTAAGTACGCATCCGTGGGCGACATCATTGTCGTCTCGGTTAAGGAAGCCATCCCGCGCGGTCGCGTTAAAAAAGGGGACGTCCGCAAGGCCGTCGTCGTTCGCACCGCCAAAGAAGTCCGTCGTGATGACGGCACCGCCATCCGTTTTGACCGCAACGCAGCTGTTATTCTGAACAACAGCGGCGAGCCGGTCGGCACGCGGATCTTCGGCCCGGTTGTTCGCGAACTTCGCGCGAAGAACTTCATGAAGATCATCTCGCTGGCTCCGGAGGTGCTCTGACCATGGCTGCTAAACTGCGCAAAGGCGACAAGGTCGTCGTGCTGGCTGGCAAGGACAAGGGCGAGCAGGGGACCATCTCTTCTGTTGACCCGAAAGCCGGTAAAGCTGTTGTAGACGGCGTCAACATGGCGATCCGTCACACCCGTCAATCCCAGACCGCCCAGGGCGGCCGCCTGCCCAAGGCACAGCCGATCGACCTGTCGAACCTGGCTCTGCTGGACGCAAACGGCAAAGCGACCCGTGTTGGCTTCCGTGAGGAAGACGGTAAGAAAGTCCGCTTCGCCAAAACCACCGGGGAGACTGTCTGATGCTTGACGATGCAACCTACACCCCGCGCCTGAAGGCTGCTTACAAGGACACCATTCGTGCGTCCCTGAAAGAGGAATTCGGTTACAAGAACGAGATGATGATCCCCAAGCTGGAGAAAATCGTTCTCAACATCGGTTGCGGCCGTGCTGCCGTCAAAGACAGCAAAAAAGCGAAATCGGCTCAGGAAGACCTGACCAAAATCGCGGGCCAAAAAGCGCTGACCACCATTGCGAAGAACTCTATCGCTGGCTTCCGCGTTCGCGAAGGCATGCCGATGGGTGCAAAGGTGACCCTACGTGGCGACCGGATGTATGAATTCCTCGACCGCCTGATCACCATCGCGATGCCCCGGATCCGCGACTTCCGCGGCGTTCCCGGCACCTCTTTTGACGGTCGTGGCAACTACGCCATGGGCCTGAAAGAGCACATCGTGTTCCCGGAAATCGATTTTGATAAAATCGATGAAGCCTGGGGCATGGACATCGTAATTGCCACCAACGCTAAAACCGACGCTGAAGCGAAGGCACTGTTGAAAGCTTTCAACATGCCCTTCAACAGCTGAGCGCGGGAAGGAAGAGACCATGGCTAAAAAAGCAATGATCGAACGCGAGAAGAAGCGCGAGCGCCTGGTGGCAAAATACGCCGCAAAGCGTGCCGAGCTCAAAGAGATCGCGAATGACGAAACCCTGCCGATGGAAGAGCGTTTCAAAGCGCGTCTGAAACTGGCAAAGCTGCCGCGGAATTCCTCGGCAACGCGTCTGCACAATCGCTGCCAGCTGACTGGCCGTCCTCACGCTTACTATCGTAAGCTGAAGGTCAGCCGGATTGCACTGCGGGAACTGGGCTCGAACGGCCAGATCCCCGGTATGGTGAAATCGAGCTGGTAAGGGAGAGACAGATATGAACGATCCTATCGGCGATATGCTCACCCGTATCCGTAACTCTCAACTGCGCGGTAAATCCACCGTCCACAGCCCAGCTTCCAAGCTGCGCGCGTGGGTTCTGGATGTCCTGCAGGACGAGGGCTACATTCGCGGCTATGAGAAAACGACTGACGAACGCGGCCATCCGGCGCTGGAAATCAGCCTGAAGTACTACGAAGGCGAACCTGTCATTCGCGAAGTGAAGCGGGTCTCCAAACCCGGTCGTCGCGTTTACATGGGCGTCAATGACATCCCGTCGGTCCGTCAGGGCCTGGGTGTGTCGATTGTCTCCACCCCCAAGGGTGTGATGTCGGACGCAAACGCACGCGCAGCCAACGTTGGCGGCGAAGTGCTCTGCACCGTCTTCTAAGGAGGCCTAGCACAATGTCACGTATTGGTAAAAAACCGGTCGATCTGCCCAGCGGCGTTACCGCGAGCATGTCCGGTCAGACCATCGAAGTGAAGGGCCCGAAAGGGACCCAGAGCTTTACTGCAACAGACGACGTTACCCTCACGATCGAGGACAACCTGATCAAAGTTGAGCCGCGTGGATCTTCCAAGCGCGCGCGCCAGCAGTGGGGCATGTCCCGCACCATGGTTGCCAACCTGGTTCAGGGTGTGACCCAGGGTTTCAAGAAAGAGCTTGAAATCCAGGGTGTGGGTTACCGGGCGCAGGTACAGGGCAACACCCTGAAACTGAACCTCGGCTATTCCCATGACGTCGACTTCGTTGCTCCGGAAGGTGTCACTGTCACCGCTCCGAAGCAGACCGAAATCGTTGTGGAAGGTGCAGACGCGCAAGCGGTTGGCGAAGTTGCGGCGAAAATCCGCGATTGGCGCCGTCCCGAGCCCTACAAAGGCAAAGGCATCCGTTACAAAGGCGAGTTCATCTTCCGCAAGGAAGGCAAGAAGAAGTAAGGACGACAACAATGGCAAACAGCAAACGTACCCTGTTTCTGAAGCGCCGCTTGCGCGTCCGGAACAAGCTTCGCAAGGTGAACGCAGGCCGTCTGCGTCTCTCCGTGCACCGCTCGAACAAGAACATCTCTGTTCAGGTGATCGACGACGTCAAAGGTGTAACTCTGGCCGCAGCCTCGACCCTGGAAAAGGATCTTGGGTTCTTCGGCAAGAACAACATCGAAGCGGCAACCAAAGTGGGTTCCGTGATCGCAGAGCGCGCGAAAGCCGCTGGCGTGACCGAAGCCTATTTCGATCGCGGCGGCTTCCTGTACCACGGCAAAGTGAAGGCTCTGGCCGACGCTGCGCGTGAAGGTGGTCTGAAGATCTAAATCATTCGGGCGTCCCTTGTTCGGGGCGCCCGTCAGATTTCGAGAGTGGGTGCCCTTTGGGCAGCCCCGATGATCCGGGAGAGCGGGCCTAATCGTCTCTCACCAGGATTGGAAAATTTGACGGGTCGGTTCGTCCAGCTCGTCACTCTGTAAAAGGAATGCCTCATGGCAGAACGTGATAACCGTCGTGGCAACCGCCGCGATCGTGAAGAAACACCGGAATTTGCAGATCGTCTGGTCGCAATCAATCGCGTGTCCAAGACCGTCAAGGGTGGTAAGCGCTTTGGCTTCGCCGCACTCGTCGTTGTGGGTGACCAGAAGGGCCGCGTCGGTTTCGGCAAGGGCAAGGCCAAAGAGGTCCCCGAGGCGATCCGCAAGGCAACCGAGCAGGCCAAGCGTCAGATGATCCGTGTTGCACTGAAAGAGGGCCGCACGTTGCATCACGACATGTATGGTCGTCACGGTGCCGGCAAGGTCGTCATGCGCACCGCGCCTGAAGGGACCGGGATCATCGCAGGTGGTCCGATGCGTGCCGTATTCGAGATGCTGGGCATCAAGGACGTGGTTTCCAAGTCCGTTGGTTCGCAGAACCCCTACAACATGATCCGCGCCACCATCGACGGCCTGAAGAAAGAGCAAAGCCCCCGTGCCGTTGCTCAGCGTCGTGGTAAGAAAGTTGCGGATATCCTGCCGAAGCGGGACGAGGCTCCGGCCGCGTCGACGCAAGTCGCAGAAGAAGCGTAAGGAGATCGTTCCATGGCTAAAACTATCGTCGTGAAACAGATCGGTTCGCCGATCCGTCGCCCCGCCGAACAGCGCGCAACCCTGATCGGTCTGGGTCTGAACAAGATGCACAAGACTCGCGAACTGGAGGATACCCCCTCCGTGCGCGGTATGGTCAACAAGATCCCGCATCTGGTCGAAATCGTCGAAGAGCGCGGCTAAGCCTCTTTCACGGTCCGACTGACTGACAGAAACGCCCTCGCAGACATGCGAGGGCGTTTTTTTGTGCAGAATCGGGCGCGGTGCGCAAATTAACCAAAATTAGGTTAACCTTACTGACCTTTTCTATGCTGCAGCTGCATAACGGGTCTAACGAACCGTCAGTTGTTACCGCCAACACCTGGCCTTATCTTCCAAGGTGTCAAGAGAAGCTCACAAAGACACCAGGAGCCGCGGAAAACCGTCCCGGCTAGGAAAGGACCAACACAATGGCACATGCACTGAACACAAATTTCGCGACTTCCTCGCTCGTCTCCCGCCTGCGCGGCATGGCTGACCAGACCCGCAATTCCTGGGATCTGTACAAGGAATACAAACGCACCTTCAACGAACTGAATGCCCTCACGGATCGCGACCTTGCCGATATCGGCGTGCGCCGCTGTGATGTCGACGACCTGGCGCGCACGCACGTTTACGGCGCATAAGCGCACGTTCCGAACCACGCGCAGGGTCCTTCCTCCTCCCTCGGGTCCCCGCACGTAGAGAAAAACGCTTCCACCATTGTGGAGGCGTTTTTTTATGTCCTGAGCGGTGATGGAGCGTTCTGAAGCGGGCGCGGTTGCCAGTACAGAATCCCGATGCAAACACCCAACCCGATATTCATGGCCAGATAGATCAGCACGGTTTCCGGGCTGAGAATGGCAAAAGGCCCGACAACCACCGCCGCCCTCGGTAGCCAGCGGCTGACCGTGGCCAGTTTGCCTTGAAGCGGGATCAGGAACGACAGGCTGAGCGTCAGCAGCAGTCCACAGTTGAATTTGATCTGGGTGATCGTTGTTTCAAAGGTGATATTCGCCAGGCTGGGTACATTGCCGCGTTCCGCGCCGTTGGCCATGGCCAGAATAAAGTTGTTTTCGACAAAGTCGAACCCTGCGGTCGCCAGCACTGCAATGATCGCCAACTGCCCGGCGGCGCGGCGCTCCGGGACGCAGTGGACCATCGCAAAGACCAACAAGACATATGAGAAAATATAAAGTGTATCAATTGGATAGAGCATCCGAAGCACGGGGGCGGCGCGGGCGAGATTGTCGCCATAGGCCTGCGGCGTGCCAAAGCGCAGCAGGGATTCGAAATCCTGATACCCGACGCCGTTCAGGATCGTGAGTGAGAGCATAGTAACGACAAATCCAGCCCCGGCGAGTGCCGCGAGGGCAGCCTGTCTGAAGGTTTGGTCCTGGGTCATGAGAGTCTCCGTTTTTAATCAGTTCCAATGATGAACTTAGAAAGACATTGCATAGTCAGTTCATTTAGGCAACTTACTCTTGTCATGAAGAAACAAGATTTTTCCGGCTGGCAATGTTCGGTGGCGCGAACGGCCGATCTGATCGGAGATTGGTGGACGCCGCTTGTCCTGCGGGACGCGTCGCGTGGGGTGCAGACGTTCGATGGGTTTTGTGACAGCCTCGGCATCAGTCGCAACACGCTGACTCAACGGCTCAACCGGCTGGTCGCCGAGGGGCTGATGCAGCGCGAGGCCTATAATGATCGACCAAAACGCTATCGGTATCTGCTGACCGAGAAGGGCATGGACTTTGTGCCCGTTCTTTTGTCGATGGCGGCCTGGGGGGACAAATGGTTGTTCGACAATGCGCCACCGTTTCGGCTCCGCCACAAAAGCTGCGGGGCGGAGCTGCGCAGTGTTGTGACCTGTGCGTGCTGCGGCGAGGAGGTCGTGGCGGCGGATTTGGAGCCTGTCGGGACACAGGAGTGCCTGCCGACCTACCCTGAACCGAAGGGCTGAGCCGCCTCCACCTGGAGCTGGCCCGCCTCGTTGCCCCGGTCCGCGCGCCAGGACCCGATTGGTTCTGTTGAGATGGCATCGTGTTCGGCGAGTCGCGCCGGTCGCGACGACAAGCCACAGCTGCGGAGGACCGTTCTTCTGCGGCAGGAGTTTCGCCATGGCGCACGAGAGGGACAGCCTTTGCCGGGCCAATGAGGCCCGCAAAGCACGCAACGTAAAAGGCGACTGCACCAGAAGGAACCCGGGGGGCAGCGGCTGACAAAAGTGAAACCTTGATCCTGCCCCTTATCCCGTCTATACGCCCCCGGTGGCCTTAGGCGCCGCAGAATCAAAACCAAAAAACGCCGTGTCTGACCCTCTTCGCTTCATGGGGTCACTTCCGGCTCTAGGAGAAGCGAAATGAAACTCAACGAACTGCGCGACAACCCAGGCGCAACCCCGAAACGCACACGCGTTGGCCGTGGCCCCGGCTCCGGCAAGGGCAAAATGGGTGGCCGTGGTATCAAAGGTCAAAAATCCCGTTCCGGCGTGGCCATCAAAGGCTACGAAGGCGGCCAGATGCCCCTCTACCAGCGTCTTCCGAAGCGCGGCTTCAACAAGCCGAACGCCAAGAAATACGCGGTTGTGAACCTCGGCCTGATCCAGAAATTCATCGACGCGGGCAAGCTCGACGCCGGCTCCATCACCGAAGGCAGCCTGGTGGCGTCCGGAGTGGTCCGTCGCAAGCTGGACGGCATCCGTGTGCTGGCCAAAGGGGACTTCACCGCCAAGGCGAACATCGCCGTGACCGGTGCGTCCAAGACTGCCGTTGAGGCAGTTGCAAAGGCAGGCGGCGCCCTGACCGTGGCAACGACTGAGGCCGCAGCTGAGTAACGGCTTGTGAGCGGCGCGTAAGCCGCTTACACAAGTCATCAGTTTTCCCATACGCCGCCCGAGCCGGAAAACGGTTCCGGGCGGCGTTTTCGCAAAAAGAGACCTATTTCATGGTATCAGCAGCAGAACAAATGGCGGCGAACACAAGCTGGGCGGCGCTCGGCAAAGCCACGGATCTGCGCAATCGCATCCTGTTCACGATCGGACTTTTGATGGTCTATCGCTTGGGCACCTGGATTCCCGTCCCGGGAATCGACACGGATGCGCTGCGCCAGTTCATGGAGTCCGCAGGACAAGGCATCGGCGGCATGGTGTCGATGTTTACCGGGGGCGCCCTGGGCCGAATGGGCATCTTTGCCCTTGGCATCATGCCCTATATCTCCGCCTCTATCATCGTGCAGTTGCTGACCTCCATGGTGCCTGCGCTCGAACAACTCAAGAAAGAGGGCGAGCAGGGCCGCAAGAAGATCAACCAGTACACCCGCTACGGCACGGTGCTTCTGGCGACGGCCCAGTCCTATGGTCTTGCTGCCTCGCTTGAGGCGGGCGACCTGGCGCTGGATGCGGGGCTTTATTTCCGGCTGTCCTGCATGATCACCCTGGTCGGGGGCACCATGTTCCTGATGTGGCTGGGTGAGCAGATCACCAACCGGGGCATCGGCAACGGCATTTCCCTGATCATCTTCGTCGGCATCATTGCCGAGGTCCCTGCCGCGATCGCGCAATTCTTTGCCTCTGGCCGGTCCGGCGCGATTTCCCCTGCGATCATCATTGCGGTGATCGTGATGGTGGTGGCCGTGATCATGTTTGTGGTCTTCATGGAGCGGGCGCTGCGCAAGATCCACATCCAGTATCCGCGCCGTCAGGTCGGCATGAAGGTCTATGACGGGGGCTCCAGCCACTTGCCTGTCAAGGTCAACCCGGCCGGCGTGATCCCGGCGATCTTCGCCTCCTCGCTGTTGCTGTTGCCGACGACCATCTCCACCTTTAGCCAGGGTTCCGCGTCGAGCCCGGTGATGAGCTGGCTGCTGGCGAATTTTGGCCCCGGACAACCGCTCTACCTGTTGTTTTTCTTGGCGATGATCGTGTTCTTTGCCTACTTCTACACCTTCAACGTGTCGTTCAAACCGGATGACGTGGCACAGAACCTGAAGAACCAGAACGGCTTTGTGCCCGGTATCCGCCCTGGCAAGAAGACAGCGGAATACATCGAATATGTTGTGAACCGTATCCTGGTTCTGGGCTCTGGCTACCTCGCACTGGTCTGCTTGCTGCCAGAGATCCTGCGCGCCAATTTTGCGATCCCGGTTTATTTCGGCGGCACCTCGGTGCTGATCGTGGTCTCGGTGACCATGGATACGATCCAGCAGGTTCAGAGCCATCTGCTCGCGCATCAGTACGAAGGGCTGATTGAGAAGAGCCAATTGCGCGGCCGCAACAAAAAACGCACGAAACGGGGGCCTGCGCGTCGATGACCAACATCATTCTCATAGGCCCGCCCGGTGCGGGCAAGGGGACGCAGGCGCGTCATCTGGTGGAAACCCGCAAGATGGTGCAGCTGTCCACCGGTGACATGCTGCGCGATGCCCAGGCGTCTGGCTCTGAAATGGGCAAGAAAGTTGCGGCGATCATGGCCGAAGGCAAGCTGGTCACCGACCAGATCGTCATCGGTCTGATCCGTGAAAAGCTGCAGGAAGGATCCGAAGGCGGGTTCATCTTTGATGGCTTCCCGCGCACCCTGCCGCAGGCCGACGCCCTTGCCAAACTGCTGACCGAGATGGGTCTGAAACTGGACGCCGTGATCGAGATGCAGGTGGATGACGAGGCATTGGTGGCCCGCATCACGGGCCGCTCGACCTGTGCTGATTGTGGCGAGGTCTACCACGACGAGACCAAACCCTGGCCCGCCGATGGCAAATGCATCAATTGCGGTGGCACCACCGCAAAGCGCCGTCCGGACGATAATGAGGAGAGCCTCAAAACCCGTCTGATGGAGTATTACAAAAAGACCTCGCCGCTGATCGGCTACTACTGGGCCAAGGGCGATTTGCAGCGCCTTGATGGGCTGGCGTCGATTGACGAGGTGAAGAAATCCATCTCCTGGATGCTGGGGTCCTGATCCTCCCGCGCCATGGGGCAGGGGACTGCGCCATGGTGGTACGCCGACCCCAGTGGCAAGTCTGATTTGGAATGCAAAAAATGGGTCGCCCGATGGGGCGACCTTTGCGTTTTTCGGCCTTTGATTCGACCTGCATGTCGTCCAGGCGCGGACCCCCCTTGACGCCCCCCTTCACAGACCGTATTGACCAACATCCCTGCTGGGAATCATTCCAGGCGGGCAATTTTTGTTGTCCACCTGACCACCTCGATACATGCTGGACCTTTCGCGCGTTGCGCTGATGGTTGAGTGTTGTGAAAAAAGGTTCTGGAGTTACGGAACCGCAACCAAAAGGAAAGTGACACGTGGCACGTATTGCCGGCGTTAACATCCCGACTTCCAAACGGGTTCCAATCGCCCTCACCTATATCACGGGCATCGGCCCTTCCTCTGCCAAAGCGATCTGCGCGGCTGTGAACATCGACGAAACCCGTCGTGTGAACGAGCTGTCCGATGCCGAGGTTCTGGCCATCCGTGAGCACATCGACGCCACCTTCACCGTTGAAGGCGACCTGCGTCGTGAAGTGCAGATGAACATCAAGCGCCTGATGGACCTGGGCTGCTACCGTGGCCTGCGCCACCGTCGCAACCTGCCTGTCCGCGGTCAGCGCACCCACACCAACGCTCGTACTCGCAAAGGCCCCGCAAAGGCCATTGCCGGTAAGAAGAAGTAAGGGAGGGTCCTGACAGATGGCACGCGATAAGACTCGTACAAAGAAAAAAGAGCGCAAGAACATCGCCTCCGGCGTTGCACATGTGAACTCTTCGTTCAACAACACCAAGATCCTGATCTCTGACGTTCAGGGGAATGCAATTTCCTGGTCCTCTGCTGGCACCATGGGCTTCAAGGGCTCTCGTAAGTCCACGCCTTATGCCGCGCAGATGGCTGCAGAAGATGCAGGCCGCAAGGCACAGGAACACGGCGTAAAGACCATTGAGGTCGAGGTTCAGGGTCCGGGTTCCGGTCGTGAATCGGCGCTGCGCGCCCTGGCTGCAATCGGCTTCAACATCACCAATATCCGTGATGTGACCCCGATCGCGCACAACGGCTGCCGCCCGCCGAAACGCCGCCGCGTCTAAGCGATTTTACCGCTTACTGGGGCCTTGCCGCGTGCAGGGCCCCAGTATGTCATTGAAACCTCGGGCGTCTGATCCTTTGGACATGGGGTTCAGACAGGAATGGAGGGAACGCATGATCCATAAGAATTGGGCTGAGTTGATCAAGCCCACACAGCTTGAGGTCAAGCCGGGCAATGATCCGGCGCGTCAGGCAACACTCGTTGCAGAACCGCTGGAGCGTGGCTTTGGCCTGACGCTTGGCAATGCTCTGCGTCGTATTCTGATGAGCTCGCTGCAGGGCGCAGCCATCAGCAGCGTCCAGATCGACAACGTGCTGCACGAGTTTTCGAGCGTGGCCGGTGTGCGTGAAGACGTCACCGATATCATCTTGAACCTCAAGCAGGTTTCCCTGCGCATGGAAGTCGAAGGGCCAAAGCGCCTGTCGGTGAATGCAAAGGGTCCGGCAGTCGTGACCGCCGGTGACATCGCTGAAACGGCCGGGATCGAGGTTCTGAACCGCGAACACGTGATCTGCCACCTCGACGATGGTGCCGATCTGTTCATGGAACTGACTGTGAATACCGGCAAGGGCTATGTCTCTGCCGACAAGAACAAACCAGAGGATGCACCGATTGGTCTGATTCCGATTGATGCGATCTATTCTCCGGTCAAGCGCGTCTCCTACGATGTGCAGCCCACCCGTGAGGGCCAGGTGCTGGACTATGACAAGCTGACACTGAAGGTGGAAACCGACGGTTCGATCACGCCCGAGGATGCATTGGCTTTTGCTGCCCGCATTCTTCAGGACCAGCTTTCGATCTTCGTCAACTTCGACGAGCCCGAAGCCGCTGGCCGCCAGGACGAGGACGACGGTCTGGAGTTCAACCCGCTTCTGCTCAAGAAAGTGGACGAGCTGGAACTCTCTGTCCGTTCGGCAAACTGCCTGAAGAACGACAACATCGTCTACATCGGGGATCTGATCCAGAAAACCGAAGCAGAGATGCTGCGCACGCCGAACTTTGGCCGCAAGTCCTTGAACGAGATCAAGGAAGTGCTGTCTGGCATGGGTCTGCACCTTGGCATGGACGTCGAGGACTGGCCGCCGGACAACATCGAAGAGCTGGCCAAGAAATTCGAAGACAGCTTCTGATCGCTGAGCTTCGAACGGGGAGGGCGCAAGTCCTCCCCAAAAAATTCCCGGGGTTTGCCGGGGTCAAGACGGGCACATGCCCCAAGGTGAGCGGCCGACACGCATCAGCCGCCTGACAAAGCAAAACACGCAAGATAAGGATTTAGAAAATGCGTCACGCACGTGGTTATCGCCGCCTGAACCGTACTCACGAGCACCGTAAGGCCCTGTTCTCCAACATGGCTGGCTCGCTGATCGAACACGAACAGATCAAGACCACCCTGCCCAAGGCAAAAGAACTGCGCCCGATCATCGAAAAGATGATCACCCTGGCAAAGCGCGGCGACGTTCACGCCCGCCGTCAGGCCGCGTCCAAGCTGAAGCAGGACAAGGACGTTGCAAAACTGTTCGACATCCTCGGCCCGCGCTACAAGGATCGTCAGGGCGGTTACGTTCGCATCCTGAAAGCCGGCTTCCGGTATGGCGACATGGCGCCGATGGCAATCATCGAATTCGTTGATCGCGATCTCTCTGCCAAAGGTGCAGCCGACAAGGCCCGCCTGGTGGAAGTTGAATCCGCCGACGAAGAATAAAACTGCCGGTCATTGGACCGTCGGACCTGACCCCGCTCTGGCAACAGGGCGGGGTTTTTTCGTTGGGCTGTCGCGACTTGGCCCGCCTGCCGACGGGGGGAAGGTTTTTTGATTTTGGTCTCCTGGTCCTTTGCGCCATACTGACAGCAGATTTCAGTATGTAACGTTGTTGGGGCCGGGGGGATCACGGATGTCCAAAGAGTTTTCAAAAATCCAAGAAGATTACAAAAAATGCGCCGCTGATCTGAAACAGACCACCAAGGCGGAAGCGGAAAAGACCAAGAAATCCATGGCGCAGGCCCTGGAGAAATGTTGGGACGCCGAGGATAATCTGCGCGAAGCGATCGCCACGGCGCGCGAGCAAGGCATGACCTCCAAGAAACTGGCAGATGCGATCAAGGACAAGGGCGTCAAGTCGAGCCTGTCGGTCTGGCAAAAAGCGGTCGTCGCGCAAAAGGCCCAGCTGGATGCGATGCTCGCCCTGGTGGCCAAGGCGCAATCGCTGGTGCCGACGCTGGCAAAGCTGGAGTCCTCGGCCGAGAAAATCAGCAAGTCAGCAGGTAAGGGATCGCCCGACAAAAAAGAGATCGACGCCTTTCTGGCCGATGTCAAGAAACAGCAATCCGAGCTGAAAACCGTGATGGGTTACGCTGGCAAGATGAAACCAGGTGACAAATTCTATGCGGTGCAATCAAAGAAGATCCTGGAAAAACTGTTGTCAGATGACAAGGCGTCCGCATCCGAGGCGGATTTGCCAAAATTGCTTGAAGAAAAGCAGCTCAAGCGGAGCGCGGCGCGGGTGACGTCGCTGTCTGGGGCCATTGAGGCAGCCCATAAGAAAGGTGTCTCTATCGCCGCCGAGGATGCAAAATCGGCGCAGACACAGCTAAAGGTCGGATTGTTGAAGTTGAAGGAGCTTGCCAAACTTGTGGGTGATTACAAGCGCGCCCGCAAGAAATGCGAAAAAGACATCAAAGCCAACCCTGACAGCAAAAAACTGATCGCCGTGCTGGATCACTTTGACAAATCTCTGGCCGCGGGCACGGCTCAGATGAAGGAGCTGGGCGCTCAGGTCAAGAAGACGGCTGCCGCCTGACCCGCAAATGATACCGCAACCGGCCTGTGTCGTGACGGGCGGGTCAAAAAACGGGAGGGTGGCTAGTCGGCCACCTTCTTCACAAATTTGCTCTTGAGGCCCATGGGGCCGACGCCGGGCACCTTGCAATCAATGTCGTGATCGCCGTCCACCAGACGAATGCCGCGCACTTTGGTGCCGACTTTGACCACGCTGGAGGTGCCTTTGATCTTGAGATCCTTGATCACCGTCACCGTATCCCCATCCTGCAACGGGTTGCCAACACTGTCGCGCACGACGGCGTCGTCGTCGGTGTCGGCGGACCATTCATGGCCGCATTCCGGGCACATCAAAAGCGCGTCTACCTCGTAAGCAAAGGGCGATGAACACTCGGGGCAGGGGGGCAGGCTGTCGGTCATGGCGGGCTTCTTTTCGGGTAAAAACGCTGGGGCGCTTGGGTCTGTTGGGGCACGGGGCGAATGCCCGGGCGTCGATGCCGCCCCCGCCCGGGCTCAGGCCTTGAGCGGCTCTCTAGACCTCGAGCGGATCGTCGAGATACATGCGCCAATTGTGCTCCGGGGCAAACCCCAAAAGCTCTTCGGCCTTGCGAATGGAATAGAAGGTTTCCCGTTCTCCCATTTCGGCCGCGGGCACGCCTTTGTAATAGCGATCAATGATCTGCTTTGTGGTCAGATTGACCGAATGATCCTTGTTGGCGACGTTGAAGATCTGGAACCCCAGTCCATTTGTCTGCAGGCACCGCTCCACCATCTGGCCCAGGTCGCGGGCGTCGATATAGGCAAAGATGTTGCGCCGCCGCAGGTCAGGGTCGGACATATAGGCGGGGAAGTTTGCCTTGTACTCGTGCGGCTCAATGACATTGTTGATCCGCAGGCCATAGATGTCGGCCCCGGTGCGCCGCTGGAAACACTGCGCGGTGACCTCATTTGCGACTTTGGACATGGCGTAGCTGTCTTCGGGTACAACCGGGTGCGCCTCATCCAGGGGCAGATAGTCTGGCCGCCGTTCGCCACCGGCAAAACAGACGCCATAAGTGGTTTCGGAGGAGGCAAAAATCACCTTGGTCACACCCGCCTTCAGCGCCGCGTCAATGACGTTATAGGTGCCGATTGTATTGATCCGGTAACATTCGTTGTCGGATTTCATCAGCAACCGGGGCACGGCGGCAAAGTGAACAACCGCGTCAAAGCGGGGGGGCGACCGGTGATCCTCCATCTCGTCATAGCCGGCCCAGGCATGCATCACGTCATGCATTTGTCCGGCATCGGTCATATCCGCGATCCGGTTGTCCACGCCAGGCAGGTCCAGGGGCGTCAGATCGACATTGACCACCCGGTGCCCCTGCGCCAGCAGATAGGCAATCGCGTGTCGTCCGGCCTTGCCGGATCCGCCAGTAAACAGAATACGCATGGGGGTCTCCTCCGTGGATGTGTTTGACCGGACAATAGCGGCAAGGTCTCCGAGGTCCAGCATGGACATTGTGATTGTCGGCTGCGCGCCCTATCACAGGACGACCGATGCCGCCCTATTCTCCGACCCGAGGACACCAAGATGGCTTTGCCCAGCTCCAGACCTGCGCTTTCGTTGTTCGACCTCCAGGGGTTGCTGTTTGGGGTGCTGATGTGCAGCCTTGGCCTCGTCTTTCTGAAATCAGCGGGGCTGGTCACCGGGCAGACTGCTGGGATGGCGTTGTTGCTGTCCTACGTGCTGCCCGTGGATTTTGGTGTGCTCTTCTTCGGGATCGGGGTGCCGTTCCTGGTTCTGGCCTGGATCAAACGCGGTCCGGCCTTTGCGCTGCGCACTGTGGCGGTGGTCGTGGGGATCTCGGCCGGGGCGCAAACCCTGCCGCAGTATGTGGCCTTCGATCTGTTGCATCCGGCAGCGGCGGCGCTGCTGGGCGGGCTATGCAACGGGGCCGGTTTGATCGCGATCTTTCGTCACAACGCCTCGGCCGGTGGCATGACGATTGTGGGCATCATCATCGAACAGCGCACCGGGTTCAAGGCGGGCTGGTTTCAACTGCTTGTTGATGCGGCGGTTTTCGCCGCTGCGGCGCTGGTTCTGACACCGGCCCAGCTGATCTATTCGTTCATGGGGGCGCTGGTGACCAATTTGATTATCGTCTGGAATTTCGATGTCGCCCAAAGCGGTACAGGTCGACCGGGGTATGGGCGTGGTGCAGCGATGCCGAAAGCAACGTCGCCGGACGCACGCACGGGCCGCCCCAGGGGGTAAGCCCGCGATAGGACCCGGAACAAGAGCCGTACAATAGGGTCTCGACAGAGGCCCGAATCTCCGCTAGCGTTTCGCGCATGACCCAACAGTTTGCCCAGTTCTGGTATTACTTTTATCCGCGCCACATGGCGGACGGAGGGTCTTCGCGTTTCTGAATAAAATACCAGAAGCATTAGAATACCGCACCAAACCGCCCCGGGACCAGGGCGGTTTTTTTGTATCCGGCCAAGTCTGACAGGGGCACCCCGCCAAAGGAACCAAGCCCATGACGACCCCGACAAATGACCTCCGGATTACCAATATGCAGGAATTGATCTGCCCAGAAGCCCTTGCGGTGAAGCATCCGCTGACCAGCGATGCCCGCGAGACCGTTTTGAATTCTCGCGCCAACATTCAGAAAATCCTGCAAGGGGCGGACGACCGGCTGATTGTCGTGGTCGGCCCCTGTTCCGTGCATGATCCAGAGGCTGCGATAGACTACGCCCGTCGCCTCGCGCCGCTGAAGGCTGAGCTGGGAGGGCAGTTGGAAATCGTGATGCGGGTCTATTTCGAAAAGCCGCGTACTATTGCGGGGTGGAAGGGGCTGATCAACGATCCGGACCTGGATGGGTCTTTTCGCATCAACAAGGGGCTGTCGGTGGCCCGCAAGCTGTGTCTGGAGCTGAACGAAATGGGGCTTCCCGTCGGGACCGAATTCCTGGATGCCTCGGTGCCGCAATACATCGCTGATCTGGTCAGCTGGGCGGCCATTGGCGCGCGGACCACCGAAAGCCAAATTCACCGCGAGATGGCCTCCGGGCTGAGCTGTCCTGTCGGGTTCAAAAACGGCACCCGCGGCAATGTGCAGATCGCGATTGATGCGGTGCGTTCAGCGGCGACGCCGCATCATTTCATGGCGCTCGCCCCATCTGGGCTTGCGGCGATTGCGGCAACGGCGGGCAACCCGGATTGCCATATCATTCTGCGTGGCGGCGGCGGCACCAACTATGATGCGGCCAGTGTCGACAGCGCCTGTAAAACGGCGGAGGCAGACGGGGTTCGCGGCCAGGTCATGATTGATGCCAGCCATGCCAATTCTGAAAAAAATCCAGCCAAACAAGGCGTTGTACTGGAAGATGTCGCGGGCCAGATGGCCGCCGGTGAGGGGCGCATCACCGGCGTGATGATCGAAAGCCATCTGGTTCACGGACGTCAGGACCTGCCCAAGGACGGTGATCTGAGCAAACTCACCTATGGCCAATCGGTGACCGACGGCTGTATGGGCTGGGACAAAACCGAGGCCGAACTGCGGAAGCTGGCCGAAGCGGTCGAACACCGGCGCAGACAGAACACGCGCCTTGCGGGGTGAGCGGAACCATGGGCGACATCCGGGGGCGGCAGCTGCCGCCTCCGGTCGCTGTGCCGGTCAACAGCAGGACGGCGGGGCACCATGACTTGCAATCCTCCGGGCGTCTCCGCATATGGTTGGGGCATGGCAAAACCTACCGGAGGCTCCCAATTGCGTCGCATCCTCACCCGTCCGCTGACCTTTGTGCTTCTTGCTGGTCTTTTTGTGACCGGACCGCAGATCGGTCAGGCCGAAACGCAGATACCGCAAAGCCAGTCGGAGATCTCTTTGGGGTTTGCGCCTCTGGTCAAGGAGGCGGCGCCTGCGGTTGTGAATATTTACGCCAGGATCATTCGGCAAGATCGCAACCGCAGCCCCTTTGCAAACGACCCTTTCTTTGACGATTTCTTTCGCCAGTTTGCCCAGCCGCAGCCCAGGGTGCAGAACTCGCTCGGATCCGGTGTGATCCTGTCGGCGGATGGTATCGTGGTGTCCAACTATCACGTGGTCGGAGAGGCGTCTGACATCCGCGTCGTAACCAACGACCGGCGCGAATACGCGGCCGAGGTCATCCTGGCCGATGAGGCTTCTGACCTGGCGATTCTGCAATTGCACAACGCGGATGACTTGCCCTTTCTTGAGCTGCGCAACAGCGATGCGGTCGAAGTGGGCGAGTTGACGCTGGCCATCGGCAACCCCTTTGGGGTCGGGCAAACCGTGTCCTCGGGCATCATCTCGGGATTGGCGCGCACGGGGACCGGCGGCGGGCAGGGGTTTGGCTATTACATCCAGACCGATGCGCCGATTAACCCGGGCAATTCCGGCGGGGCCTTGATTGACGTCAACGGTGACCTGATCGGCATCAATACCCGCATCCTCAGCCGGTCGGGCGGCTCCAACGGGATCGGCTTTGCGATCCCGGCCAATCTGGTGCGTGAATTTGTTCGTCAGGCGCAGGACGGCGCAACGGAGTTTCAGCGGCCCTGGGCGGGCATGACCGGCCAGCCGGTTGATGCGGATCTGGCCGAAGCGCTGGGGATGGCGCGGGTTGACGGCATGCTGATTTCTGAATTGCATCCGCAAAGCCCCTTTGTCGCGGCGGGTTTCGAGGTGGGGGACGTGGTCACTGCGGTCGATGGCGAGCCGGTGAATTCCCCCTCAGAGATGGCATTTCGCCTCTCCGTTGCCGGGCTGGGCGGGCAGAGCGAGATCACCCGGCTGCGGCAGGGCGCATCGGCTACCGTGCAGGTGGCGCTGAGCGAAGCCCCGGATGAGCCGGCCTCGGCACCCATTCAGCTGAACGAACAGACCCCGATGCCTGGGCTTGTGGTGGCGCAGATCAATCCCCGGGTGATCAACAGGCTGCAATTGCCGCTGTCGGCAACCGGTGTCGTGGTGCTCGATCCCGGCCCCTATGCGGGCAGAGGTGGAGTGCAGTCGGGAGATATTGTGATGGGCGTGAACGGGCAGCCCGTCGCCGCGCCGCAGGATGTGCCGCGCCTGCTGTTGGAAAGCGGTCGCTGGATGCAGCTGGATCTGCTTCGCCAGGGGAAGCGCGTCGCCCTGCGCTTCCGGCTGTAGGTCGGGATGGCGGATCTTTTTGACAGCGGGGATGCGGGCGCCCAGAGCGGTGAGGCTGGGGCCGGCGCAGCCCCGCGCCCGCTCGCGGATCGGTTGCGGCCCCGGACCCTGGCGGAGGTGATCGGACAGGCGCAGGTGCTGGGGCCAGAGGCACCGCTGGGGGTCATGCTGTCCTCTGGCAGCCTGTCGTCACTGATCTTCTGGGGTCCGCCGGGTGTGGGGAAAACCACCATCGCGCGGCTCTTGGCGCAGGAGACGGATCTGCATTTCGTCCAGATCTCGGCCATTTTCACCGGCGTGCCGGACCTGAAGAGAGTTTTCGAAGGCGCGCGCATTCGCCGCCAGAACGGTCAGGGCACCCTGTTGTTCGTCGATGAGATCCACAGGTTCAACAAGGCACAGCAGGACGGGTTCCTGCCGCATATGGAAGATGGCACCATCCTGCTGGTCGGCGCCACCACGGAGAACCCGAGTTTCGAGCTGAACGCGGCCTTGCTTTCGCGCAGTCAGGTGCTGGTGCTGGAACGGCTGAGCCTTACGGATCTGGAACGTCTGACCCAACGCGCCGAACAGGCGCTGGAGCGGGCCCTGCCACTGCTGCCTGAGGCGCGCGATGCGCTGCATCAGATGGCGGATGGGGATGGCCGTGCCTTGTTGAATCTGATCGAGCAGGTCAGCGCCTGGACCGTAAAACAGCCCTTGAGCCGGGAGGCGCTGGCAACGCGGCTGATGCGCCGCGCTGCGAAATACGACAAATCCGGCGATGAACATTACAACCTGATCTCTGCCCTGCACAAATCGGTCCGCGGGTCGGACCCGGATGCCGCACTTTACTGGTTCGCGCGGATGCTGGAAGGCGGCGAAGACCCGCGCTATCTGGCGCGGCGATTGACCCGGATGGCGGTCGAGGACATCGCCTTGGCCGACCCGCAGGCGCAGGCGGTCTGCTTGCAGGCCTGGGAAACCTACGAGCGGCTTGGCAGTCCCGAGGGCGAGCTGGCGCTGGCGCAGGCGGTGATCTATCTTGCGCTCGCGCCCAAAACCAACGCGGGCTACATGGCCTATAAGGCTGCCCGCAGGCTCGCCAAGGAAACCGGCTCCATGCCGCCGCCGAAACATATCCTCAACGCGCCGACCAAACTGATGGAAGAGCAGGGATATGGCACTGGCTACAATTACGATCACGATGCCGAGGATGGGTTTTCGGGCCAGAACTACTTTCCTGACGGGATCAAACGTCCGGTGCTGTATCAACCGGTGGAGCGTGGGTTCGAACGGGACCTGCGCAAGCGGGTGGAGTTCTTTGCCAAAAAACGCATCCAGCGGCAGGGGGGCGACTAGGGCGCCTGCGTGACGACGCCCGGGATCAGGGACCGGCACGGCCAGACTTGATCCGCTGACCTGCGTGCGGCGCATCCCGGCCATGGGCCAGCAAAACTTGACATCTGCGCGTGCGCGCGCGATGGACGCCTGCATGTTGATATCCGTATTGAATGTGGCGCTGGGTGGCGCGTTTGGGGCCAGTTGCCGGTACCTGATGGGGCTGGGGCTGATGCGCCTCTTCGGGCCGACGCCGTTCCCCATCGCGATCCTGAGCGTGAACGTCCTCGGCTCTGCCTTGATGGGAGGCTTTGTTGTGCTGGCAGCGCACAAGGGGCTGACCCATCTGTCGCCTTTGGTGATGACCGGCATGCTGGGCGGATTCACGACATTTTCGGCCTTCTCACTGGAGGCTGTCACCTTGATCGAGCGCGGGGCCCTGGGCCATGCTGCGCTCTATATTGGCCTTTCCGTAGGCCTGTCCATTGCAGCCCTTGCCCTTGGCATGATGGCGGCCAGAGGAGTGCTGACATGAGCGGCGTGCAGATGATCACCGTCACCGAAGACGACGGCGGCCAGCGGATCGACCGCTGGTTGCGTCGGCTGTTTCCCCACGTCAATCAGGGCCGCATCGAAAAGATGTGCCGCAAGGGCGAGCTGCGGGTCGACGGCGGCCGGGTCAAGGCCTCCAGCCGGGTCGAGGCGGGTCAGGTGGTGCGTGTGCCCCCCTTGGCCGCGTCGGATCTGAAACCGGCGGAGCCGCGGGTGGTGCAGGTCTCTGACGCCGATGCGAAGATGATCCGCGATTGCGTGATCTACCGCGATGACGATGTGCTGGCGATCAACAAACCCGCAGGGCTCGCGGTGCAGGGCGGCTCCGGCACCGTCAAACACGTGGATGGCCTTGCCGAAGCGCTGCGGTTCGATGCCGAAGAGAAACCCCGGCTGGTGCACCGTCTGGACAAGGACACCTCGGGTGTTCTGGTTCTGGCCCGCACCCGGCGCGCCGCGCAGGGGCTGACGACGGCGTTCCGGCACAAGAACACGCGCAAGATCTATTGGGCACTGGTGGCCGGCGTGCCGACGCCATACCTGGGCGAAATCAAGACCGGCCTGGTCAAAGCACCCGGTCATGGCAAGTCCGGCGAGGGCGAAAAGATGATCCCGGTGGACCCGCGGGAGATCGATTCCACCCCGGGGGCCAAGCGTGCGCATACCTATTACGCGACGCTCTATCGGGTCGCGAGCCGGGCAAGCTGGATCGCGATGGAACCGGTGACCGGGCGCACTCACCAGCTGCGCGCGCATATGGCGGGCATGGGGCATCCGATTGTCGGGGACGGCAAATATGGCGGTTCCGGTCAGGAAAACCTGGGTGATGGCTGGGGCGCGCAGATGGGTGGTCTGATCTCGAAAAAACTGCACCTGCACGCGCGGCGGCTGCAATTTGAACACCCGATCACCGGCAAGACGATTTCTGTGACGGCAACGCTTCCGGATCACATGAAGGACAGCTGGGATACGCTCGGCTGGACCGAAGATCTGGCCGCCGATGATCCGTTCGAGAGCCTGTTTTGACAGCAGGGCGCGGTGTCGAACCTGCCACGGGACCTTTGCGGCTGATTCTGTTCGATGTGGACGGGACGCTGGTCGACAGTCAGGGCACGATTGTGCGCTGCATGACACAGGCCTTTGTCGCACAGGACCTGCCACCGCCGCTGCCTGCGGCGGTGCGCGCCATTATCGGTCTGTCGTTGCCGCAGGCGCTGGCGCAGTTGGCGCCGGATGTGCCGGGGGTGACACAGGCCGCACTGGTGGAGGGCTACAAGCGCGCCTACCAATCCGAGCGCTTGCGCGAGGGGGCGGCTCACTCGCCGCTGTTTCCGGGCGCACGCACGGTACTTGAGGCCCTGCATGCGGTGCCGGAATACATTCTCGGCGTGGCCACAGGCAAATCGCAGCGTGGACTGGACGCGCTGATCGAAGCGCATGACCTGCGCATGTTCGTGACCCGGCAGGTGGCAGATCATCACCCCTCAAAGCCGCATCCCTCGATGGTGCTGACCGCAATGGCGGAAACCGGCATTCCGCCTGCCGATACGGTGATGATCGGCGACACCAGTTTCGATATGGAAATGGGCCGCGCGGCCGGGGTCAAAACCATTGCAGTCGATTGGGGCTATCACCCGGCAGACCAGTTGCAGGCCGACCACCGCTTGTCGGATTTTTCGGCGCTGCCGGGGGTATTGCAACGGATCTGGCCGCAGGTGGCTGCCCAGACTGCCGACGGAGTGAGAAGGAAGGACACGACAGATGAGTGAATGGAAACAGAAACGATTCTGGAAAGCTGTGAGCGTCGAGCCGGAAGAGGCGGGATTTGCCATCGCGCTGGACGGGCGGCGGGTGAAAACCCCGGCCAAGACGCCGTTGATTGTGCCAACAAGCGCCCTTGCTGATGCCATTGCTGCAGAGTGGGATGCGCAGCAGGATCTGGTGGATCCGCGCGCGATGCCGCATACGCGGTCCGCGAACTCCGCCCTGGACAAGGTCACGCCGCAATTTGACGAAGTGGCTGATCTGATTGCGGATTACGGCGACAGCGACCTGTTGTGCTATCGCGCAGAAAGCCCGGAAGGGCTGGTGGCGCGTCAGACCGAATCTTGGGGGGCGGCGCTGGATTGGGCGGCAACGACGCTGGAGGTGCGGCTATTGCCCCGAACCGGATTGCTGCATGCGCCGCAGGATGCCACCGCCCTGCAGCGGTTGCGTGCCCGCGTGCATGCGATGTCTCCCTTCCAGCTGGCGGCCTTTCACGACCTTGTCGGGCTGACCGGGTCCCTGGTGCTTGGATTCGCCGCAACCCACAACTGGCGCAGCCTGGAAGAGATTTGGACAATCTCCCGCATTGACGAGCATTGGCAGGCGGAGCTTTGGGGCGCGGATGAGGAAGCTCAGGCGCATGAAGCCCTTAAACGGCAGGCATTTTTGCACGCCGCGGCCTTTTACGCATTGGTCTGAGACACGGCCCGGGGGGCGGTCAATCCAAGGCCCCCGGAGGCCCGGGGCAGGGCGGTGACGCCGAGAAAAGCCCAAATTGAACAACGGCGCCAGATTGCGGTGCCGGATGGTCTATTCGTGCCCGTCCGCGGGGCGGAGGTGACGCTTAAAAAATGTCGGTTGTCGCCATCCAAAGTCGAAAAGCCCATTGAATACGGTGATCGGACCCTTGACGTTTGTTGATGAATTCGCCCAAACTTGACCTCGAAAACGGGGCGAACCCCGTTTCACTCAGCTTGGGCCGTGACGGCGCAAGCGACAAAGAACCACCGTATCCAGGTGGGTAGTCAGGAAGAGGTAAAAATGAACAACTCCGTATTCTTTGGTGCGCTGACCGTGGCCGGTCTCGCCGCCGGTGCCGCAGCTGCCGGCACATTGGACGACGTGAAGGCCCGTGATAAGCTGAACTGCGGCGTCACCACCGGTCTCGTCGGGTTTGCCGCGCCGAATGCAAACGGCGAATGGGAAGGCTTTGACGTTGCGATCTGCCGCGCTGTTGCAGCCGCCGTTCTGGGCGATCCGACCAAGGTCGAATTCGTCCCCACCACCGGCAAAACACGCTTCACCGCTCTGGCCTCCGGCGAGATCGACCTGCTGGCGCGTAACACCACTTGGACCTTCTCGCGCGATGTCGACCTGAAATTCGAATTCGTCGGCGTGAACTACTACGACGGTCAGGGCTTCATGGTTCCCAAGGAACTGGGTGTGTCCTCCGCGAAAGAGCTGGATGGCGCCACTGTCTGCATCCAGACCGGTACCACCACCGAGCTGAACCTGGCGGACTTCTTCCGCTCCAACAACATCAGCTACGAGCCGGTTCCGATCGAAACCAACGCCGAAGCACAGCAGCAGTACCTCGCGGGTGCATGTGACGTTTACACCACCGACGCATCTGGCCTCGCGGCAACGCGTGCCACATTTGACGATCCGACAGCCCACGCGGTTCTGCCGGAAATCATCTCCAAAGAGCCGCTCGGCCCGCTGGTCCGTCACGGCGACAGCGAATGGGGCGATGTTGCGCGCTGGACTCTGAACGCACTGATCGCGGCAGAAGAACTGGGTGTGACCTCCGCCAATCTCTCCGAGATGGCGTCTGGCACCGGCAACCCGGAGATCAACCGTCTGCTCGGCACCGAGGGCAACCTGGGCGAGATGCTCGGCCTCGAAGCTGACTGGGCGCTGAAAGCTCTGTCCGTTGGCGGCAACTACGGTGAAGTCTTTGCCAAGAACATCGGCGAAGACACTCCGATCGGCCTTGCGCGCGGTCTGAACGCTCAGTGGACAAACGGCGGCCTGCTCTACGCTCCCCCGTTCCGCTAAGTTAGCGAACCGGATAGGGCGCGGGATGATCCCGCGCCCTTTTTCCAAGATAAAAACGAACTTCTGTGGCCAAACACAGAGCGAGGCAAACCTCGCCGGGATGTTTAGAGCCGCAGGCCTCGGGGATCCCATCATATGTCGACCTTGACCGACCCGCCGAAAGAGAGTTTTCGGCTGTCTATGCTTATTCACGATACCCGCTATCGTTCGCTGACCTTTCAGGCGATCGCGGCAGTCGTACTTGCCTTGTGTATCTGGTACCTTGGCAACAACCTGATCCAGAACCTGCGGGCTGCAGGTCTCAACATCTCCTACGGTTTCCTTGCCGATCCGGCGGGCTACGATATCAACCAGCGACTGGTTGAATACGACAGCCAGTCCTCGCACGCGCGGGCTGCGCTTGTGGGGGTTCTCAACACCCTGCTGGTGGCCGTTCTGGCCTGTATTACAGCGACGATCTTTGGCGTCATCGCCGGGGTGCTGCGTCTGTCGCAGAACTGGCTCGTGTCCAAGGTGATGGCCGTCTATGTTGAGATCTTTCGCAACATTCCGGTGCTGATCTGGATCATCATCATCTTTACGATCATGACCGCCGTTCTGCCCGGACCACGGGAATTCAGAGGCGATGATGCGACCAGCAGCATGCTGTTTGACGCCTTTGCCTTTACCAACCGGGGGATTTATACGCCGGCGCCGTATTTCGAACGCGGAATTTTTGGCAGTGTGACGCTGAACTGGCTTTTGGTTGTTGCGGTGCTTGTGGGGTCATTCCTTGGCGCGCGCAAGATCAACACCTGGGCAACGGCCAAGCAGGAGGCGACCGGCCTGCGTCCAAACACGCTGCCGATAATCCTCGGGGTCTGGCTGGTTCCTGTGCTGCTGCTGATGCTCATCATGGGGCTGTCGTGGGAGATGCCGGAGCTCAAAGGCTTTAACTTTTCCGGCGGCATCAAGATCGGCGGGCCGTTGATTGCGCTGTGGTTCGCGCTGTCGATCTATACGGGTGCCTTTATCGCGGAAAACGTCCGTTCCGGCATCCAGGCGATTTCTAAAGGTCAATCCGAAGCGGCGGCGGCACTTGGCCTGCGCCAGGGCCGGATCATGAACCTTGTGATCCTGCCGCAGGCGTTGCGGGTGATCATCCCGCCGCTGATTTCGCAATTCCTCAACATCACCAAAAACTCTTCGCTGGCGATTGCGGTGGGCTATGCGGATATCACCGCGACGCTTGGCGGCATCACCCTGAACCAGACCGGTCGGGCCATTGAATGCGTGCTGCTGCTGATGTTGTTCTATCTCACAGCCTCGTTGCTGATTTCGATGGGGATGAACATCTACAACTCCTCCGTCAAGCTGAAGGAGCGCTGAGCCATGACTGATCAGACACAGAATTCTGTCGCATTCGTGGCCGAGTCCATTATCCCGGAATCGCCGCCACCGGCGCGGGAAAGGGGCATCGTCAAATGGCTGCGGGCCAACCTGTTCTCCAATGTCACCAATTCGATCCTGACCCTTGCGACGCTCTGGCTGCTCTACCTGGTGCTGAGCAGCACTTTGCCGTGGATCTTTAACGGGGTCTGGACCACCAGTTCGCTGAATGAGTGCCGCGAAGTGCTCGACGGCAAGGTTGGGGCCTGTTTCTCGGTCCTGACCGAACGCTGGAACCAGCTGCTTTATGGGTTCAAATATCCCTACGACAGCTATTGGCGTCCGAACCTTGCGCTGGTCCTGTTGTTGGTTGCGATTGCACCGGTGCTGTTTTTCGACCTGCCGCGCAAGATGCTGGCCTTCACCGTTATCTATCCCTTCCTGGCCTTCTGGCTGATCTGGGGTGGCACGCTGATGGCGCCGATCGTCGCCTTTGTTGGCTTTGCAGCGGCGGCGGCCTTTTTCCAGCACTTTGGCAAAGGCAGTTTCGCGCTGGGTTTCTTTGGTGCGATTGTGGTGGCCTTTGCGGTCTGGATTTTGGGCGGGATGCTGATCCCGGAAGGCGCGTCGGAGAATGCGATGCTGTCGCCGGTGCCCTCACGGGACCTTGGCGGGTTCATGTTGAACCTGATGCTCGGGGTCACCTGTGTGTCCCTGTCATTGCCGCTGGGCATTGCGCTGGCACTGGGGCGTCAATCGGACATGCCGCTGATCAAATGGGTCTGCGTAGTGTTCATCGAATTCGTGCGCGGTGTGCCCTTGATTACGCTTCTGTTCGTGGCCTCGGTGATGCTGTCGTATTTCTTCCCACCGGAAAGCACCGTGGATCTGTTCCTGCGGGTGGTGATCATGATCACCATGTTCTCCTCGGCCTATATCGCCGAGGTGATCCGGGGTGGTCTCGCTGCCTTGCCAAAGGGACAGTACGAAGCCGCCGACAGCCTTGGGCTTGATTATCCGCAGGCGATGCGCCTGATCATCCTGCCGCAGGCGCTCAAGATCTCCATTCCAGGGATCGTGAACGTCGCCGTGGGCCTGTTCAAGGACACCACGCTGGTTTCGGTCATCTCGATGTTCGATCTGGTCGGCATGATCCGGGGTCCCATCCTCGCCTCCACCGAGTGGAACGGGGTGTACTGGGAACTTCTCGGTGCGGCCGCTGCTCTCTTCTTTGTCGTTTGCTACGGCATTTCTCAATACTCACAGTGGCTTGAGCGTCGTCTCGCCACCGATCACCGCTAAGGAGTTCAACGATGTCTGAACTGGCACTCGACCGCGAAATCGACCGGACCAAGATGCAAGTCTCTGATGAGGTTGCGATCCAGATTTCCAACATGAACAAGTGGTACGGGACATTCCACGTGCTGCGCGATATCAATCTCACGGTGAACCGTGGCGAACGGATCGTCATCGCCGGGCCTTCCGGATCTGGTAAATCCACGTTGATCCGCTGCCTGAATGCGTTGGAAGAGCATCAGGCTGGCAATATCATCGTCGATGGCACTGAACTGTCGAATGACCTCAAGAATATCGACAAGATCCGGTCGGAGGTTGGCATGGTGTTCCAGCACTTCAACCTGTTCCCGCATCTGACGATCCTAGAGAACTGCACGCTGGCGCCGATCTGGGTGCGCAAGACTCCCAAGAAGGAAGCCGAAGAACGGGCGATGCATTTCCTGGAAAAGGTGAAAATCCCGGAGCAAGCCGACAAATACCCCGGGCAGCTGTCCGGCGGCCAGCAACAGCGGGTCGCGATTGCGCGCTCACTCTGCATGATGCCCCGGATTATGCTGTTTGATGAGCCGACCTCGGCTCTGGATCCGGAGATGATCAAGGAGGTGCTCGACACCATGATCGAGCTGGCCGAAGAAGGCATGACGATGCTCTGCGTGACCCATGAAATGGGCTTTGCCCGTCAGGTCGCGAACCGGGTGATCTTTATGGATGCGGGGCAAATTGTGGAACAGAACGAACCGGAAGAGTTCTTTAACAACCCCAAGAGCGAACGGACCAAATTGTTCCTCAGCCAGATCCTCGGTCACTGAGACGTGTTACCAGATTGAGAAAAGGCCGGGCATTGCCCGGCCTTTTCGCTTTTTGCGCGCGGGTCAAGAGGGGGCGCTGCCCCCTTGCGGGCCCTGCAGGCCCGCACCCCCGAGGTATTTGGCAAAAAGGTGAAGGAGAAGGACCGCGCCGCGCAGCGGCGCTATGCCCAACGGGCGGAGCCGCATGTCAATGCGGTGACGACGCGCGGGAGAGCCACCGGTATGTCCTGTCGCGGAATCAGCCGATCCTCTTTCACAATCTGGAGTCTTGGCCCGTGAAACAGGGCGGGCGGCGATTGCTATTCGCCCAGGAGTTCTCGTGGCACCACGAAATCCAGCACCTTGCCGCTGGCGGGTTGGAGGTCACGCCAGTTGGAAATATCGAATTCCACCAGGAGCGTTGCGCCGGTGGGATAGTCTTCGAAACGGGAATGAGAGGGGGGGTGTTTGACGATCTGATGCGCAAACTCCATCAATCCTGGATTGTGTCCCAGAAGCAGGAGCGTTTCGCTTTGCGCCTCTTGCAGGACCTCGAGGATGATCTGTGGTGTGGCGTGATAGAGCCGTTCTGTGAAGATCGCCGGAGCGCTGATTTGCATCAACTCAAAGGTTTCGCGCGTCCGCAGCGCGGAGGAGGAGAGGACCTGATCGGGGAGGCGTGACTGTTCTTGCAGCCAGGTCCCGAGCGCTTCGGCTGAGCGCCGCCCCCGTGCATTGAGCGGCCGTGCATGATCGCTCGGCGCGTTGGTGTTCCAGGCGGATTTGGCGTGACGGGTGAGGATCAGGGTACAGGTCATTGGCGGTGAAAATATCTCATGTGATGGGCCGACTGGGCAGCCTGACGACCGGATCCGGAACTGAGCGGGCAGGCCCGTCGCGCGAGACAGCCCGATGCCATGCACACCGCGCCCGATTGTGTTGCAAGGTGGTCGTGACACGCTGCCAGTTTGTAGGGGCCTGCGTCAACCAATGCGTGTACCGGGCAGGCAGATAGGCAAGGCCGCGCTGCACAGCTTTGGCAGGGAGACTGTGCCAGAGGCGGCACAGGAAAATCGAAAACCTCGTCAAAAAGCAGTGCTCCGCGGTAGGAAATCATCAAACCGACCTCATCATGCACCAGCATCTGCGACGGGGATGTGAAGGCCCGTCCCGATGCAAGAGCCCAGGCGATGAAGGGCGCATGCGGGGGGCCGCCAAAAGGGTAGCGCGGCGTCGCACCAAAGTGGCGGGCCAGAGTTCCGATCCCCCGTTCCGACCAGCGATCCACCGGATCGGGCTGGCCATCGCGGCCTTCGGGCGCGGCGCGCAGGACAGACCAGAATGACCCGGCCGTGCCGATCAGGATCAGCGTACCCTTCGTTGCCTCGGGCACAGAGACACGCGCCGGATGCAGGGCGCCGTAAATCATCAACCCCAGAGGCGTGAGCGCCTTGGCGAGGTCATCATAGGGGGCGGCCCGAAGAGCCGGGGGTGCGGAGGGCGATGGTTCTGACATGGGGCCAGCTAGGCGCATGGCGCGACGCTTGGCAAGCGGTCAGTGATGGCCGATGCAGGCGGATAGTGGCCTCTGCCTAGCCGCGAATCATCGACCCGGCACCGTGGTCGGTGAACAGTTCCAGCAGCACCGCGTTGGGCACCCGCCCATCGACGATGGTACAGGCCCGCACGCCGCCACGCACGGCGTTCACCGCGGTTTCGGTCTTGGGGATCATGCCGCCGGCGATGACGCCCTCTGCGGTCATGGCTTCGACGTCGGCGGCGGTCAACTCCGTCACCACGACGCCCTGGGCGTTCTTGACGCCGGCGACATCCGTCAGCAACAGCAGCCGGTCAGCCTTGAGCGCGGCAGCAACCGCCCCGGCTGCCGTGTCGCCGTTGATATTGAAGGTCTCGCCCTCAAGCCCGGCGCCGATCGGTGCAATCACCGGGATGAATTCCTTTTCGAACAGGTTGCGCAGCATCTCGTCATTGACCTTGGACGGGCTGCCGACAAATCCCAGCGCGGGGTCGGTCATTTCGCAGGTGATCAGGTTGGCATCCTTACCCGATAGGCCGATGCCCCTGCCGCCCTGGGCATTGATTGCCTGAACGATGCGTTTGTTGACCATACCGGAAAGCACCATCTCCACCACTTCCATGGTGGCCTTGTCGGTGACGCGCTTGCCGTTGACGAAATCGGATTTGATCTGCAGCCGATCAAGCAGCGAATTGATCATCGGACCACCGCCATGGACGATGACCGGATTGACCCCGACCTGGCGCAGCAGCACCACATCGCGGGCAAAGCTCTCCATGCCTTCGTCGCTGCCCATGGCGTGGCCGCCGAGCTTGATCACCACGATGGCGTCATCGTAGCGCTGCAAATAGGGCAGGGCGCTCGAAAGGGTTTCGGCAGTGGCAATCCAGTCGCGGTTCATGTCTCGGGTCTTCATCGCTGTCAGGTCCTGAGGCGGCCCGGAAGCCGGGCGCGGGGTGTCATAGGGGTGTTACGCATTTCTCTGCCGCCTGCCAAGGGGAGGATCGGCGTCGCCCCATTGCGGCGCCAGACTGTGGTGCTAGTGTTGCAGGTGCAGAAATACCGTGAAAGGACCTGCTTCATGCGCCGGAAAACCTTGCTTCTGACCGGAGCCAGCCGGGGAATTGGTCATGCAACCGTGCGTCGGTTCAACGCCGAAGGCTGGCGCGTCATCACCTGTTCGCGTCATCCTTTCCCCAAGGAGTGCCCCTGGGGCGGTGGCGAAGAGAATCACGTGCAGCTCGACCTGTCGGATCCGTCGGATACCATCAATGCGGTGGGGGCGATCCAGGACCGGCTGGATGATGGCAAACTGGATGCGCTGGTCAACAACGCTGGGATCTCCCCCAAGGGGCCTAACGGCGAAAGGCTGAGCACTCTGACCACTGACCTGATGGATTGGGCCAAGGTCTTTCACGTGAATTTCTTTGCCTCGGTCGTGCTGGCTCGAGGATTGCGGGACGAACTGGCGGCGGCAAAAGGCGCGGTTGTCAACGTCACCTCGATAGCAGGCAGCCGGGTGCATCCCTTTGCCGGTGCGGCCTATTCCACGTCCAAGGCCGCCTTGGCGGCGCTGACGCGAGAGATGGCGCATGATTTCGGGCCACTGGGGGTGCGCGTCAACGCCATCGCGCCCGGCGAGGTGGAGACGGCGATCCTGAGCCCCGGCACCGAGAAAATCGTCGATCAACTGCCGATGCGGCGGCTGGGCCAGCCATCAGAGGTTGCCGATGCGATCTATTTCCTGTGCTCGGAACAAAGCTCTTATATCTCCGGGACCGAAATCGAAGTGAACGGCGGTCAACACGTCTGAGGCGAGGCTTCCGCAGCCAGAGGGGGCCGCGGAAGCAGGATCATCAGCTGACAGCGCGTTTCAGCAGGGGCAGGTTGGACAGCAACAGAACGTCCAGCGCCAGCACCGCCAGGAGGGTTATCCCCACCAGCGGAAAGGCGAGGGAGGTGAACAGGCCGATCAACACAGCTCCTTTCCAGAACGGCAGATCAGCCGGAAGCGGCGGCGCCGACAGGCGGCCTGCGCGGCTCGGCCGGCGTTTCACCCACATGACCACGCCGGAGACGCAGACAAAGATCACCGACAGGCAGAACAGCGTGTTCAGCACAATGTTCCACAGCCCCATGTCGCCCTCGTGCAGGGCGATGCCCACGGCCATGGACTTGCCCGCCAGCGAATAATCGGCAAAGCCCACATCGGCGAGGATCTTGCCGGTGAACTGGTCGATATGCACCGTGCGGTCACAGGTGGGGCAATGGCTGTCGTTGCTCATGCTGTCCTGATTGATGGTATAGACGCCCGCGTCGTCGCGTGGAAACACGATCCGGAAGCGACCCTCATAGCCCAGGGCGCGGGCCAGCGCGGCGATACTGTCGCCCGTGACGGGGGTGCCTTCGGGCAGGCCGGTGAGACCGGCGTCAGAGCCGGATTCCGGCATCAGGGTCTGTTCCAGTGCCCAGGGCACGTCCTTGGTGGCACCGTGGTTCATATGACCGGCGTGGGTGGTGTCCGACAGCGGGACGGCCTCCCATTTCTGCGCCGGGAAGGTGGACCAGGCCTGCACGAAGCGTTCGCCCCAGATCCCGGCCCAGGACAGGCCGGAGAGCAGGAACAACACCAGCAGGATGGAGATATAGACCCCGACCACCGCATGAAGGCTCTTCCACAGGGCACGTCCCCTGGCGGCCAGACGCGGCACAAAGGCCGATTTCCAATCGTCGCGCGGCCACCAGAGGTAGAGACCGGTCAGAACCAGCACGATGGCCAGCCCGGCGGCAATCTCGATCATCCGGTCTCCGGTGGTGCCGATCAGCAGCGTGCCGTGGATGTCCTGCAGAAAATCGTACCAGCCGGCCCGGCGGTCCCAGGTCTCCACCACATCGGCGGAATAGGGATCAACTGCGATCATCCGGTTGCCCCCCTCGACGGCGACACGCACCACGGCAGCGCGATCCTCGGCCTTGGGGCCGATCCACTCGACCAGGGTCGATCCGGGCATTGCCTCCAGCGCGGCCTGCGTCTGCACCGCGATGGGCTGCACGGTTTCGCCAACAGGAACGGAGACATATTCCCCGTCCCGGCCGTCAAAGACGGAGATATACATCATGCTGAGACCGGTGATGGCCAGCATGATCAGAAACGGGATCACGTATAGCCCGGCGTAGAAATGCCAGCGCCAGGCGGCGAAATAAAACTTTTGCGACAGGTTTTTGGCGGCGGAGCTGTGGTCCGCGCCGACGGTTTGGCTGTTTGCCATTGGAAATTCTCCAGACCAGAGGAAATGCGGCCCCGAAGGGTCCGCGTCATCAGAAGGGGTTCAACGATGGGTCAGGAGAGGGCGGGCGGGCCGCGGGCGTCATATTGCCAGTAAAACCCGGCTGTGTGGTGGGTGAAGGGGGCGCGGAACCACAGGTCCTGCTCGCGCCCCATCAGCGGCAGGGGGCGTTCACCGGGCACAAAGGCAACCGGACCATAGAGCCCGAACGAACAGCTCTGCGCGTCGCTCTGGTGGTCGTCTTGCGGGACGGGGGATTGCTGCGGGTCGCTGTCGTCCAGGGACACCCAGCGTTCTTGGGGGCCATCGCCGGTACAAAGTACCAGCAGCACCTTGCCGTCCTGATCACTCGACGGCATCCAGCCTGCGGGGATCAGCCCGGCCAGGACAATGGCCAGCAGGCCAAGATATGGAACCAGCCGTTTCAGAACCTAGTCCAGATGCGCGATGATGGATCGCAGGGTCGCGATGCCGTCGCCTTTTTCTGACGACGTCAGCACCAGTTCGGGATAGGCGGCCGCGTGTTTGGACAGCGCCGCGCGCACCTGTTCCAGAACTTTCGCGCGGTCCTTTTCCTTGACCTTGTCAGCCTTGGTCATGACCACCTGAAAAGTGACGGCGGCGCTATCAAGCAGCGACATGATTTCTTCGTCGACGGATTTGACGCCGTGGCGGCTGTCGATCAGCACAAAGGCGCGGCGCAGGGTCTGACGGCCCGACAGATATTGCTTGAGCAGCTTTTGCCACTTTTCCACAACGGCGAGCGGCGCATTGGCATAGCCATAGCCGGGCAGGTCGACGAGGTAGAGTTCGGGGCTTTGCACAAAAAAGTTGATCTCCTGCGTGCGCCCCGGCGTGTTGGAGGCCCGCGCGACGCCTTTGGTCCCGGTCAGCGCATTGATCAGCGACGATTTCCCGACGTTCGACCGTCCGGCAAAGCAGACCTCGATCCGGTCGGCAGGGGGCAGGCCGGACATGGCGACCACGCCCTTCAGGAATTCCGACTGCCCGGCAAACAGCTTGCGCCCGGTTTCCAGGGCAAATGTGTCGGGTTCTTCAGCGAGCGGAAAGGGCAGTTGCATCGGGGTGGCCTTATGACTGGCGGTTAGGCCCTAACTACCATTGGCGCAGTCAGGGTCACAATGGAAAATGCCGCGCAGAGGGCGCGGCATTTCAGGTCCTGCGTAAAAGCGTTACTTTTCGGCGTTTTTTTCTTTGCGCTTGAAGCTTTTGCGGATGTTGCCGAACACATCCGGCGAATAGCCGTGGCTGCGCATGATCAGGTACTGTTGCGAGAAGGTGATCACGTTGTTGGTGATCCAGTACACCACCAGCCCGGAAGCAAAGCCGCCCAGCATGAACATGAAGACCCAAGGCATCCAGGCAAAGATCAGCGCCTGGGTTTCATCCGTCGGGGCCGGGTTCAGCTTTTGCTGCAGCCACATGGAAATCCCCAGCAGGATCGGCAGGATGCCGATGAACGCCAGGGCCAGGATCGAATCCGGTGCCGGTGCCCCCCAGGGCAGCAACCCGAAGAGGTTGAACAAGGAGGTCGGATCAGGCGCGGACAGATCGCTGAAGGGGCCAAAAAAGGCCGAATGGCGCAGTTCAAGCGTGACGAAGATCACTTTGTAGAGCGAAAAGAAGATCGGGATCTGGATCAGGATCGGCAAACAGCCCGCAGCCGGGTTCACTTTTTCCCGCTTGTAGAGCTCCATCATCTCCTTCTGGACCTTTTGACGGTCATCGCCTGCGCGTTCGCGCAGTTTTTCCATCTCGGGCTGCAATTCCTTCATCCGCGCCATGGAGGCGTAGGACTTGTAGGCCAGCGGGAACACAAGGATTTTCAACAGGAAGGTCAGCGCGATGATCGCCACACCCATGTTGCCGATGGCGGCATTCAGCCAGTGCAGCACGGCAAAGATCGGCTTGGTGAAGAAGAAGAACCAGCCCCAGTCGATGCTGTCGAGGAAGCCTTCGATGCCGCCGCGTTCGTAGTCGCGGATCGCGGCCCATTCCTTGGCCCCGGCAAAGAGCTGGGTGTTGGCGCTGGTGCTTTCGCCCGCCGCCAGCGTCACGGTCGGCAGCACCACGTCGGTCTGGTAGATGTCGCGGCGTTCGTCGTATTTGGCAATCGCGCGGAAGGCATCACCGGGCGCGGGGATCAGCGTGGACATCCAGTAGTGACCTGTAAATCCGATCCAGCCGTTTTCGGTCACGGCGGTCACCTGCGCACGCGAGCCATCGCGCGGGTCGGGATCGAGGTCGGTCATGTCGTCATAGTCGATCTCGGACAATTCGCCATCGGCCATGCCGACGACGCCCTCGTGGAGAATGAAGAAATTCTCCAGGTTCGCAGGTTCGCCGTGGCGCGCGAGCGTGCCGTAAGGGGCGAGCGCCACCGAGGCATCTCTGGTGTTGGTGACCGATTGCGAAACCGAGAACATGTAGTCCTCATCAATCGAAATCTCACGCGCAAAGGTCAGGCCCTTGCCATTGTCCCAGGTCAGGGTGACCGGACTGTCGGGCGTCAGGGTTGCGCCCTCGGCGGCCTGCCACAGGGTGTTGGCGCCGGGCACGTCGTCGATGCCAAGCCCGGTTCCAGGCGCCCAGCCAAACAACGCGTAATAGGCATTGGGCTGACCGGCGGGAGAGAGCAGCGTCACGATGGGCGAATCGTCGTCCTGAGTTTCACGGTAATCTTTCAGCTGCAGATCGTCGATCCGGCCGCCGAGAAGCGAGATCGAGCCCACCACACGGGGGGTGTCGATCGACAGTCGCGGCGCGTCCTGTGGATCCTGGGTCACAAGCCCGGCCGCGCCTTCGCTGGCGGCGATGCCCGCGCTTGGCGCGGTGGCAGGCGTGCCCGTGGCGCCGGTCTGGGGCGCGGTCTCGCTGATCTCGACACCTGGTTCCGGAGCCGTTTCCGGCGGCGGAAAGAAGGCGTACCAGCCGAGGAGAACCACCGCGCTCAGGGCAGTTGCGAGAAGTAGATTCTTGTTCTGATCGTCCATCTGGACCGCCACCTCATGCATGCTAAGACAGGGTGTGGTTCAACAGAGGTCGGTCGGGAAGGTCAAGGGAAATCCGGCTGCCTGCGACCACTCACCCCCGCGAATCCCCAAAAAACATGGGGAATTTTGTCTGTCCTCAATTGGGGACCGTCTTTGTCGTGCGGGGATGGCGGGTTCGGAGGGCGCGGCCCGGACAGCGCTCGTGGCGCATGGGGCACCGAGAATGTTTCAAAGGGACGCGTGCGATTTGCCGTACAGATGCCGAAACGGAATTTTTCCTGAGCCTGAGCCTGAGCCTGAGCCTGAGCCTGAGCCTGAGCCTGAGCCTGAGCCTGATGGTGACCGGGTGGGACTGGGCCGCCCCCCCGCGCATAGTCTTGGCTGAGAGGCCGCAGCGCGATTGGTGTGTGGCGGCTCAGTGCCGCTGGCGGCCGATCAAGGGAGCGTCCTGAAGCTTTGCCTCATGGCTGATGACCCAATCCAGGGTCTGGTCGAAGGGCATCGGGCGACCGATCCCGAACCCCTGAACATGATCGCAGCCCAGTTGCGCCAGCAAGGCGTGTTCGCCGACGGTTTCCACACCCTCTGCGAGGGTCTTCAGCTCCAGGCGTTCGGCCATGGTCAGAATGGCGGCGATCAGTTTTTGCTGTTCCGGATCGTGGTCGGATTTGGTCACAAAAGAGCGGTCGATCTTGATGCGAGAGACGCGAAACCGCCGGACCGAGGCGATCGATGCATGGCCGGTGCCAAAATCATCCAGATCGATGTGACATCCCATTTCGCCGAGCGCGGTGATGTTGCGCGCCACAACTTCGTCCGGTTGGTCGGTCATGACGGTTTCCAGAACCTCGACCGTCAGCCGGTCCGCCGTGAGGCCAAACCGGTCCAGCTCCCACCGGATGCGGTTGATCAGGGCGGGGTCGCGCAACTCATCCGTGGCGAAGTTGACGCCGACGGACGGGACTTTCAATCCGGCGGCATCCCAGGATTTGATCGCGGTGAGGGCCTGTTGCACCATTTGCTGGCTGAGTTTCTGCAACAACCCGGCCTGCTCCAGCGCGGGCAGGAAGGCAGAGGGCGGGATCATGCCCTTGACGGGGTGACACCAGCGCGCCAGCGCCTCAAACCCCGAGACACGGCCGGTATCGGTGCTGATCTGTGGCTGAAACCAGGCCTGGATCATGCCGTTTTCAAGGGCCGCTGCCGCGTCTTCCATCAAATCGTCGCCGCGATGAAGGTGGACGGGGGTGTCGCTGGAATAGGCGCGAATGCTGGACGGGCCGACGCCGATCGCCTCATCCAGTGCCGCAACCGTGCATTCAAGCCAATTTCCCGGCGCGCCTTTGGGGGCGCGGTGGCGCTGGCACATCCCAATGGAGCAGGAAACGAACAGCGATGTGCCATCGACGCCGATGGGCTCTTCGACCGCGACCTGGATCCGACCGGCAAGCTGAATGCAGAGTTCCAGGTCCAGTTGCAGAATCGGGGTCAGGCAAATCGCAAAACGGTTCCGCCCGATCCGCGCGACGGTATCGCGATGCCGCAGGGCTGATCCAATCCGTTCGCCGCAGCGCTGCATCACGATATCACCGGCGTCCTGCCCGTGGGCGGCGACCAATTCGTCGAAATCGTCGATCTCGATGACCAGCAGAGCGGATTTCAGGCCGCTGTCTTCGGTGCGCTCAAAAACGGTTTTGACATGCGCTTCAAAACCGGAGGACAGCATCAGCCCGGTGAGGCCGTCGCGCCCGGCCGGGCGGACCTCGGAGCGGGAAAAACCACCGAGCAGTGCGAACAGAAGCGGCAGACCCAATGCCGCCGCCAGCAACGCCGTCTCGCCGCCGAACCAGAAGGCGCCAAGTGTCAGAGCAGGCAGAAAGGCCAGGATTGGCGGCCCAAAAACCACTTGTGCGATCCCGTCCCTGATCCGATTTAGGAAACGTGAATTCGGGAATTTCATAGCGGTGGGACCTTTCGACTTCGCCGGTGGCTCTGGCCAAGACTAGGTCCGGGGTCTGACTGGGGAGTTAACGCGGAGGCGCGATTCCCTCAGATTCCGTCAGATCATCGAAATTTTTAAGTGTCAGCCCTGCAAAATCAAAGAGTTTGGGGTCCAGAAGGTGCGACGGACGCGCATTCATCAGGGCCCGGAACATCACCTGTCGCCGTCCGGGACTGTTTGATTCCCACCCGTCGAGGATCTGTTTGACCTGCTGGCGCTGCAGCCCGTCCTGGCTGCCGCAAAGGTCACAGGGGATGATCGGGTAATCCATCGCGCGCGCAAATTTCTCGCAATCGGCCTCCGCAACATGGGCGAGCGGGCGATAGAGAAACAGGTCGCCCTCTTCGTTGACCAGTTTCGGTGGCATGGTTGCAAGCCGCCCGCCGTGGAAGAGGTTCATGAAGAAGGTTTCAAGGATATCGTCCCGGTGATGGCCCAGAACCACCGCCGAGCAGCCCTCCTCCCGCGCAATCCGGTAGAGGTTGCCGCGGCGCAGACGCGAGCACAGGGCGCAAAACGTACGCCCGGCCGGGATCTTGTCCATCACGATGGAATAGGTGTCCTGATACTCGATCCGGTGGGGCACCTGCCGCTGGGTGAGGAACTCCGGCAAGACAGTCGCGGGAAATCCGGGTTGCCCCTGGTCAAGATTGCAGGCCAACAGGTCGACCGGCAGCAGGCCGCGCCATTTCAGCTCGTAGAGAACCGCCAAAAGGGTGTAGCTGTCCTTGCCACCTGACAGGCAGACAAGCCATTTGGGAAGCGAGCCATCCTCGCGCCGCTCCACCATGCCATAGCTCTCGATCGCTTCGCGGGTGTTGCGCACGATGCGTTTGCGGAGCTTTTTGAACTCGGTTGTTTGGGGGGCGCCCTGAAAGAGCGGATGAATATCATCAGTATCGGTGTCCAGCATGGTTTGCCGCGTAGCGCCTGTCTGCGCCGTTGCCAAGTAAAACCTGTGCAAATGCAGCCGGAAGCATCGTAAATGCCGCTGTCGTGATGGCACCGGTGGCGCCAGGCGCGTTACAGACGATCCTGTCGATGGCCTTTGCCGCTGGCGCGATCATGGTCAGGGTCGCTGCCGGGCACCGGATCGTAGCCGGATCCGCCAAGCGGATGGCATCGCCCGATCCGGCGGATCATCAGCCAGCTGCCCCGGATGGGCCCATGCCGCTCCAACGCATCCAGCGCATAGGCAGAGCAGGTCGGCTGATAGCGACAATTGAATCCCACCCAGGGGCTGAAAATCAGCCGGTAGCCGCGAACCGGCAGGGCGATAAGGTGGGCAATCAGGTGCATGACATTGGAAATAGGCGAGCGCCGGGGGCAGCGCAACCACGCCGCGTCAGCGGCGCCGGGCCCAACGGGATGGACGCAGACATGCGGCCCTCCGCGGCGGGAGAGGCCCCCGTTCCGGTCTCATCCGCCGTGAATGCGGCGCAGGGCGTAAAGGAAGTCTTTCTGCAATTGCTCGAAGGGGCGTGTGGTGGTCTCGCCCGCCCGGCCGATCAGCACATAATCCCAACCCGGCCGCCCATGGTCCTTCAGCAGCAAGCGGGCCACTTCACGCAGGCGGCGCTTGGCCCGGTTGCGGGTGACGGCATTGCCGACTTTCTTGGAGCAGGTATAGCCAACGCGAAACGGGGCGTCGTCGTCCCGACGGCGTCCCTGCACCATCATGCTTTGGGTGCCTTGCTTGCGTGCTCGCGCCGCCGCGACAAAATCGCGCCGTTTGGTCAGGGTGACCATGCCCGCCCGGATCTTCGGAGCAGGTGCGGCACTGCCGGATGTCCCGCCGCGCTGCGCAGGGGCGGGCAAAACGGAAACCGCCGGAGGCGTGTTCCCCTGGTCAGCGATGCCGTCCATGGGAGCCTCCGGCGGTTTCATATCCGTCAGGAATACTGGGGCGCGAATTTACGCGCTCAGTTCCTTGCGGCCGCGTGCGCGGCGTGCGTTCAGGATTTTGCGGCCTGCCTTGGTGGCCATGCGCGCACGGAAGCCGTGGCGGCGTTTGCGAACCAGGTTCGAAGGCTGATAGGTGCGTTTCATCGCTCCGGTCTCCAAATGCTAACGTCGGGTCTGGCGCGGAATCGCACCCCCGGGGTCTATCTCGAAGCCCGGTCTCTAGACCCCCGCTGCTCTCCTGTCAAACCCATTGGCCCAGATTTCCGCGCCAAGCGCCACATTTCTGTTAAATAGCACCGTTTGAGTTGGATTGCCGGCCGACAGCGCGGCCTGTTCGGGGCGCAAAATCTCTGCCTGCGGGAATCATCCGGGCGAAATATTACAATTGGCAGCCTTGAGCCGCTATATGCTCACGTTTCCGCGCAGATCTTTCAAGCGCCCGTGAGGACGGAGCCGCCCCCCTCGTCAACACCCCATCTTCGCCGCTAGTGCTGTCAGGCGCGGCCAGAAGGAACCGATATGAGGAGTAAGCCGATTTCCAGGGACGACCCCGGTGCAAAATCAAATGACAACCGCGATGACAAACCCAAGGGCGTGTTGCGCCATCTGCCGCTCATCGGGATCGCTGTTGTGGCAGGCGTCGGCGCGCTGACGCTGCAGGATGTGTTGTCCTTTGACACGCTGCGCGACAACCGCGAGGCGCTGTTGGCCTATCGCGACCAGCATTTTGGCGCGATGATTTTGGGGTTCCTTGCGCTCTACATCGCCATTGTTGCCTTGTCCCTGCCCGGCGCGGCCGTGGCTTCGGTCACGGGCGGGTTCCTGTTCGGCCTCGGGGCAGGGGTCGCCCTCAACGTCGTGGCGGCGACCCTCGGAGCGATGGCAATCTTCCTTGCGGCGCGCTGGGGGCTTGGGGCGATGCTCGCGGCCAAGATGAAGACGGGTCAGGGGCGCATCCGGCATGTGCAGCAGGCGTTGCAGGAGACCGAGATCGAAGTGCTGTTGCTGCTGCGTCTGGTGCCGGCGGTTCCCTTTTTCGTCGCGAACCTGTTGCCTGCGCTGGTTGGTGTTGGGGCCTGGAATTTTTTCTGGACGACGGCTGTGGGGATCGTGCCGGGGGCGCTTGTCTTTACCTGGATCGGGGTCGGGCTGGGCGATGTCTTTGACCGTGGCGAGACCCCGGATCTGACTCTTTTGTGGGCACCGCATGTGATCGGGCCGATTCTGGGGCTGTGCGCCCTGGCGGCCTTGCCGATCCTGATCAAAGCGCTCCGTGGCAAATCAAAGGTATGACCATGACTCCTATCAAATGTGACCTCCTTGTGATTGGCGCCGGGTCTGGCGGGCTGTCCGTGGCCGCCGGGGCCAGCCAGATGGGCGCCGATGTGGTGTTGCTGGAATCGCATGACATGGGCGGTGATTGCCTGAATTCGGGCTGTGTCCCGTCCAAGGCCCTGCTGGCCTGCGCAGGACGCACCCATGTGCTTGCCGATGCGGCCCTGGCCGGTGGCGTCGATCATCTGCCACCGGTCGACTACGGTGCGGCGATGGATCATGTCCGCGACGTGATCGAAACCATCGCGCCGGTCGACAGCCAGTCCCGGTTCGAAGGGCTGGGCGTGCGGGTGATCCGCCAACGGGGCCGGTTCATTGGCCGGTCTGAGGTCGCAGCCGGCGACACCCGCATCACCGCGCGGCGCATCGTCATTGCCACCGGGTCGCGCCCGTCCGTGCCGCCGATACAGGGTCTGGAGGACGTGGCCTATCTGACCAATGAAACCCTCTGGGCACTGCGCCAGCGGCCAGAGCATCTGATCATCGTCGGCGGCGGGGCCATTGGCATGGAAATGGCGCAGGCCCATCTGCGTCTGGGCTGCCGGGTGACCGTGGTCGAGGCGGATCGCGTGTTGTCGCGCGAAGACCCCGAGGCCGCGGCCCTTGTGACAGAGCAGCTGCGTCAGGACGGCGCCGACATTCTCGAACAGACCTCCGCCACCGGGCTGCGTCAGACGGCGGATCAGATCACGCTCACCACCGGCACGGGACAACAGATAACTGGCTCGCATCTCTTGATCGCGGTCGGGCGGCGCGCCAACGTCGAGGATCTCGGGCTTGAGCACGCCGGCGTGGAAACCACCAAGACCGGGATCAAGGTCGACGCGCGCCTGCGCAGCACCAATCCGAAGGTCTATGCCATCGGGGATGTCGCGGGGCAGGGGCAGTTTACCCATCTGGCCGGCTATCAGGCCAGTGTCATCCTGCGGTCGCTGCTGTTTGCGCTGCCAGCGCGCGCCAGGGCCGACCACATCCCACGGGCCATCTATACCGATCCGGAGCTGGCCCAGGTCGGCCTGCCCGAGGCAGAGGCGCGCCAGCGGTACGGCGCCCGGATGGAGGTCGCCCGTGTGGATTACAGCCACAACGACCGCGCCATCACCGGCGGCCAGACCAAGGGTTTTATCAAGGTGATGGTGGTGCGCGGGCGGCCGGTGGGGGCCACGGTGGTCGGTCATCAGGCGGGCGAGCTGATCGCCACCTGGTCGCTAGCCATCGCCAACCGCCTGAAGATGAGCCAAATTGCCGCAATGGTTGCGCCTTATCCAACAATTGCAGAGCTTAACAAACGGGTCGCGGGTGCGTATTTCTCCCCGAGACTATTTGAGAGTTCCGTCATAAAACGGGGTGTTCGGCTGGTGCAGGACTGGATAGCCTGAGGCAAAACGGGGGCCTATGTTAAACACGCTTTCGGGCAGATTTCTGATCTTGACGACGGTCTTCGTGATGTTGGCCGAAGTGTTGATCTTTGTCCCCTCCATCGCCCGCTTCCGGCAGGACTATCTGGAAGACCGGCTGGAACGGGCGCAGATCGCCTCGCTGGCCTTGCTGGCGGACGACATGCTGGACGGCGAGCTGGAAAAGGAGCTGCTGGCCAACGCCGGGGTCTACAACGTGGTGCTGCGGCGGGACGAGATGCGTCAGCTGGTGCTGTCCTCCCCGATCCCACATCCGATCGCGGCGACCTTTGACCTGCGTGATGCGGGGGCGGTGACCCTGATCCGGGACGCGCTGAAACGGCTGGCGAACCCCAAGAACGAGATCGTCCGGGTGATCGGCGCGCCGGTGCGCGATGCCGGGCTGCTGATCGAAATCACGATCGAGACCGCGCCGCTGCGCGAGACGATGATCGACTACGGGCTGCGCATCCTGGTGCTGTCGGCGGTGATCTCGGTTCTGACGGCGGTGTTGTTGTTCGTGGCGGTGCGTATGGTGCTGGTGAAGCCGATCAAGGGGGTGATTGGCTACATGCAGCGCTATGCCGCCGCGCCCGAAGACGCGCGCGGCATCATTACGCCCAAGGCCGGGGTGATCGAACTGCGCGAAGCCGAAGAAGCATTGCAAAAGCTGCAAATCGAGCTGACCCACGCCCTGAAACAGCGCGAGCGTCTGGCCCAGCTTGGCGGCGCGGTTGCCAAAATCAGCCATGATCTGCGCAATATCCTGACCTCGGCACAGTTATTCACCGACCGGATCGAGATGAGCGAGGACCCGTTGGTCCGGCGGCTGGCGCCCAAGCTGGTCAATTCGATCACCCGCGCCGTGTCCCTGTGTGAAGGCACGCTGGCCTTTGGCCGCGCCGAGGAACCCGCTCCGACCTTTGGCCGGGTCTGCCTGCACGAAATCGTCGATGATGTGGCCGAGGGCGAAAACCTGGTCACGTCAGAGGCGGCAGTGGAGATCATCAACGCGGTGCCGCGGCCGACGATGATCCGATGCGACAAGGAACAGATCTTTCGCGTAGTGATGAACCTGGTGCGCAACGCGCGTCAGGCGATTTCCGCCACCGGCCGCGAGGGTCAGATCACCGTATCCCTGCACGAAACCGAGGACGCGTGGTGGATTTCGGTGGCCGATACCGGGCCCGGCCTGCCGAAAAAGGCTCAAGACAACCTTTTCACCCCGTTTCAGGGCGGCGCGCGCAAGGGCGGCTCCGGCCTCGGGCTGGCCATTGCGGCCGAGCTGGTCAAAGGCCACGGCGGCCATCTGGATCTGGGCCGAACCGGGCCCGACGGCACCGTGTTCGAGGTCTGCCTGCCGAAAGGGGACGGCGCGTTGTGATGGCGCCTCTGGCGGTGAGTTGCGCCGCTGGGGTGTATCGATGAATCGTGAGGGAGCGCGGCCGCGCCGACCCGCGCAACTATTTTCGCGTTTTGGGGTTGCGCCTCTCTCTGGGCGGGGGTAAATCCCGCCCCTAGTGGACCGATAGCTCAGCTGGATAGAGTACTTGACTACGAATCAAGGGGTCGGGGGTTCGAATCCTCCTCGGTCCGCCACTTCCCAAAATTGCAACGCCGCATAGGGTTGGCCCTGATGGTCTTGGGGTGCCCTTGTTATCATCGGGTTGCCCCTGATGTCATCGCCCGTGGCGAGGCTGTCCCGACCTGGACAGCTGTCATTCGCGGCAAGGGAGCGGGCGTCTGTTAGCTGTCGGATTGGCGTGGTTTCTGGCCGGTTCAGATCCAGCCGCCCAGGCGGCCCTTTCGCGTCGTTCTTGCAAAATGATGTCACGCCTGCTATCCAGAGCACCACTTTCATGGAGATTTTATGCCACGGTAATGTGGGGAGGCAGCGCGCCCTCCCAGTGCAAAGCGGATCAGATTGCGACGCGGACCTTTCGTCTGCGCATGACGCTTTGTTATCTAAAGTGACATATTATTGCCCAGGCGCTCGCCTGTGACCGAACATGAAAGTTCACACCAATGACACGGGACTATTCCCATTTCCTTCCCCCGGCCGGTGACGGGGACACCACGCCCTCTGCGCGATCCGGTTTGGCTGCGCTGGGCTGGCAGCCCTTTTTTGCGCAACAGATCGGCATCGAGGACCTGACCAAAACGCCGCCGGTGCGGGTGGTCGAGGTGCACCGCAACGGGTTGCATATTCTCGGGGACGGCGTTGATCAGCTTGTCCCGCCAGGGCCGGCCGCCACGGTGGGCGACTGGCTGCTGCTCGATAAGGACCAGCCGACAGAGAGCGCCGTGCTGCACCGCAAAAGCCTGTTCAAACGGCGGGCGCCGGGAACGGATCGGCGGCTGCAGCTGATTGCCGCCAACGTCGATACCGCCTTTATCGTTACCTCCTGCAATCAGGATTTCAACCTGGCGCGGCTGGAACGCTACGTGGCGCTGGCCTTTGAGGCGGAGGTGACGCCGGTGATCATTTTGACCAAGTCGGATCTTTGCGACGATCCCAGCTCTTTTGAGCAGGCCGCGTCGACACTGTCCGAACGGGTGTTGGCCCTGTCGATCAATGCGCTTGGGCCGGAGCCGCGAACAAAGCTGCGGGAGTGGTGCAAGCCGGGCCAGACAATTGCGTTTCTCGGGTCCTCGGGGGTTGGAAAATCCACCCTGGTCAACGCCCTGATGCAGGATCAGCGGGTGGAAACCGCGCCGATCCGTCAGGAGGACGGAAGGGGGCGGCATACCACCACCCGGCGGCAGCTTTACTTTCTGCCAAATGGGTGTGCTATTCTGGATACGCCCGGAATGCGCGAGATCCAGTTGGCGGATGTGCAAAAGGGCATTGCCGATGTGTTCGACGATCTGGCGGCACTGGCAGAGAATTGCCGCTTCAACGATTGCATGCATCAGACCGAACCGGGCTGCGCCATCCAGCTTGCGGTGAAAAATGGCGATATTCCCCAGGATCGCCTGCGGCGTTGGACCAAACTTGTTGCGGAGGAGCGGTTCAATGCCACCTCTCTGGTCAGGCGGAAATCCGAAGGCAAGGCCCTGCGCAAAACCATCCGGGCGCTCCAGAAGAGAAATCAAAAGTAAAACAACGATCCCACGACACGACACCAGCGTCACCAAGGCGCTGGTGTCGATCTGAAACAGGTCAATACGCGCTGTCGCTGCCGTCCGCTGCCGCAAGGCGCACGACCGCGGGGGGACCCCATCTGGATTTATCGCCATGGTCGGGCATGCGATTGGCGGATCGTTTCTTGTCCCCGCGCGCCGTGGTCAGGGCCCTGGACTTGTATGGTCGTGTCTGGGGGGGGGCAGCATAGAAGGACAGCCTTTGGCGGGTCAGATCGGAGCCGCGACATGGTGCCGACGGGGTTGTCACAAAAAATTTGCGATCCCGCCGTTTTCGACTTGCACCGAACTGCCCGGACCACTACACCGCCGCTCAGTGGACCGATAGCTCAGCTGGATAGAGTACTTGACTACGAATCAAGGGGTCGGGGGTTCGAATCCTCCTCGGTCCGCCACTTCCCTTGAAATTGAATGTCAGCCGGAATTGACCGAAGCGTCATGACCCAAGCCAATAACTGTCGACCGAATGTGTCGGCGTGCGCTGTCATGACCCGGTTCGGTCGCCAGCCGTCAGCGCGCGGGCGCTGACAGTCCGGTTTCAGTTGAAGCTCCAGAACAGCGGGATCAGCAGCACCGAGATTGCGCCCACGATCAGGTTCATCGGCACGCCAACCCGCAGGAAATCCGAAAAGCGATAGCCGCCCGCCGTATAGACCAGCGTGTTTGTCTGGTAGCCGATCGGCGTCGCGAAACTTGCGGAGGCTGCGAACATCACCGCCACCACAAAGGGGCGCGCATCAATGCCCAGCCCCTGCGCGAGGCCAATGGCGATGGGGGTCATCAGGACGGCAACGGCGTTGTTGGTCACAAGCTCCGTCAGCACCGAGGTGACCGCGTAGATCAGCGCCAGCGCCACCCAGGGGCCAAGGGTGGCCAGCACCGGCGCCAGCGCCGCGACGATCATGGTGACCGCGCCGCTCCGGTCGAGGGCGGTGCCGATCACCAACATGGATACGATCAGGATCAGCAGTGGCCCGTCGAGCGCCGCCAGTCCTTCCTCCGCTTCGATGCAGCCGGTGACAAGCACCAGGGCGGCACCGATCAGGGCAAGGGCCAGGATGGGCGCGACGTCAAAGGCCGCAAGGGTCACAACCCCGAGCAGGATCAGGGCCGCCAGCGGCGCCTTGGCGCGGCGAAACGCACGGACGGCGTGCGGCGCCAGCGCGGTAAGGCGCTGATCCTCCAGCAACCGGTCGAGATCGTCGGGCGCGCCCTCGATCAGCAAGGTATCCCCGACCACAAGTCGCGTCGTCTCCAGCCGCCCGTCAAGCGCCATGCCCCGGCGGTGCAGCGCCACCGGATAGACGCCAAAACGCCGCCGCCAGCGGGTCGTTGCAAGGGTGCGCCCGATGGCTTTGCAGCCCGGACCGACCAACACTTCGAGCATCTGCGAGGGCCGCATCTGCCCCGGTTGCGCCCGTGGCAGGGCGGCGCCTTTTACCGTGCCTTCGCGAAAGGCGGCCAGTTCCGTGTCGCGGGTCTTGACCACGACGATATCGCCGGCCGCCAGCCGGACCTCGCTCAGGGCGCGGCGCAGTGACATGTCGCCGCGCAAGACGTCGATGACGCGGACCTCGGCCCGCGAAAACGCCGGCACGGCCAGCGGCGGCTGCCCGATCAGCGGCGAGCCTTCGGGGATAAAGACATCCGCCAGCCACGCCCTCTGCGCGCGCCCTGATATGGCGCTGACCGTGGTGCGTTCCGGCAGCAGGTGTTTGCCGAATACGGCCAGGAACCCGCCGCCGGCCAACGCAACCAAAAGCCCAAGCGGGGCCAGATCAAACAGGCCGAAGGGGGCCAGACCCGCCTCCCGCGCGACCCCATCGACCAGAAGGTTGGTCGAGGTCCCGATCAGCGTCACGGTGCCGCCAAGGATCACCATATAAGAGAGCGGGATGAGCAGCCGGGAGGGCATATTGCCGGTCTGCTGGGCCAGTCCGATGGCGACGGGGATCAGGACCATCACCACCGGCGTATTGTTGAGAAACGCCGAGGCCAAGGCGGCGGCCGCGAAAAAGGCCAGCAGCGCCAGCGTCGCATTCCGCGATGACAGCACCGAAAGACCGGAGATCAGCATCTCCAGCGTGCCGGTGCGCACCAGGGCGGCGCTGAGCACGAACATCGCCGCGATGGTGGCGGGGGCGGGGTTGGCCACCGCCTTGAGCACATCGTCGGTGCCGACCAGGCCAAGCGCCAGCGCGGTCATCGCGCCGACAAAGGCCACCAGGAACGGCGGGTATCGTTCGCTCACGAAGGCGGTAAAGACCGCCGTCACCAACAGCAGGGCCAGACCGGGCGCGAGACCCGGTGTGGCACCCGCCGCAATCGCCGCCGCGATCATCCGAGCGCGCCGCCTTTTTGAAACAGCCCCGCGATGGCGTCGACCCGCGGGGATTGCGGCTGCGACAGGACCGGCGCGGCGGTCAACGGGTTTTCCAATCTGCGATAGGTGGCACGAACAGTGGCGCGAAAGACCAGCACTGTCGCCAGCGCGGTGACGACGCCAACCAGATCCATGCCAAGCATGGACAGCCAGTGCTGGCCAAAATCACCCCCCGCACTGACCGTCGTCCAGAGCCCAAGCAGCGCCGTGGCCGCCGCCAGTGGCCAAAGCCCGGTGAGCAGGGACAGCAGGATCATGGCGAGACTCTCGCTGCGCAACCAGCTGCGGGGATGCGACAGGATATTGCAGGAATAGATCGCGCAGACGAGGCCGAGCGACATCAGACCCGTGGAAAATGCTGCGAGATGGAGCATGGTAGGACCTCTTCAAAAATGTTGCAGGAACGTCATCGGGCCACTGTCCGGGGCCGGTCGGTTTGCGACGAAGGGCGCACAAGGGGCAGGGCAGGCCCGGCCCATCTGCGCGGCGGGGACCGACATCTCCCGGCGTGGTATGGCGTGGTATAAGGGGGAAACGCTCGGCCAGACCGCCGCGATCCCTGACAGGATCACAGACGTGCAGGCGTCACTGCGCCACTCCGGAGTTTTCAAGATTTACCCTCATCGCCCCGCATGGTCGGGGGCGTGACGACCGTCCGTCCCAGCCGACGCGGGAGGGGCGCTGAAACGCGACCCCGAGACGTCTTTGACGGGCCTTCGAGATATATATCTCGGCCTCAATCGGCGCAATGGGGGATCTGCGGCGGACCGGTGAAATCTTGCCTGCCGGGCCGGTTGGCCTGGGGGAGGGCGCGCTCCGGCTGTGGGGCTTCAGGGCCAGTCGGCAAAGGAGATTTCTTCGGAGCGGGTGCGCCAGAGCGGGGTGAAGGTGCGGCGAAACTGACCGGGGGGCAAATTCTCGTGACGGCGAAAGAACCGGGTGAAATAGGCGGCATCGCTGAACCCGAGTTTGTAGCCCACCTCGGCCACCTGCAGATTGGTGGTGACCAGCAGCGCCTTGGCCTCCTCCATCAATCGCCGCTGCAGATGCTGATGCGGCGGGATGCCGATAGCGCGCCGCACCGCTTCGTTCAGCCGATCACGCGAGACACCGATCCGGCGGGCATATTCGCCAACGGTCCAGTGGTTCTGCAGATGCAGCTCGACCAGGTTGAGGAAGCTGTCGGAAATCCGGTGCGGTTGCGGTTCGGTGGCCTGAAGCGGCGGTGCGGCGGCGCGCCAGATCTCGATCAGCAGCAGGGAAACACAGTGATGCAGCACGGTTTCGCTTCCCGGAGCCATTTCGCGCAGTTCGGTTTCGACCTTTGCAAACAGGGCGACAAAGGCCGCGATCATCGGTTGTGACAGATCCGACAGGAATATCCTCCGGCTTACCACCTGGCGCACATGCGCCGCGATCACATCCGTTGGCAGGGCGCGGCCAAGGGTGCGTTCGGGCATGCGGATCAGAAAGCCCCGGGTCCCGGCGGTCAGGGCCAATCGCGTCGACCACCCCGTTGGGGCCCAGATCAGGCAGGGACCGATCACATCCCGCTCGACCTCGTCGGAAATGAACGTCCCCCGCCCGGCGGCGAGCAGGACAAAGACCGATCGCCCGCCCGAGGTGGCATATTCGGTGGCGGTCAGGGCGCTCTTGATGCGCTCGGCCTGAATGGTCTGACGGTCCATGCGCGGGGCCTGTCCTTTGTTCGGGATCTCAGTTCCGTCAAAAGTACAATTATTCCCTCAAAATGTCTATTATCCTGTCGGCGGTGACGGCGTACGGTTGCCAGCATCCCGCGACGGGGAGACGCGCGGGTTCGGGGCAGCCAGGCTGAAAAGCCGAGCCGGCCCCGCGAAACCTTGGGAGGAATACCATGACTTATTCGTTTGCGGAGGCCGTTGGCACGGCCCGCCGCCTGATGACCTGTGCCACTGCGGCGGCTGTATTGGCCACCGCCGGCGCCCCGCAGCTCTGGGCGCAGGATGCCGCGCCGGTCACCATCGGCTATGCCATTTCCAAGTCGGGCCCGAACGCGGGCGGCGCCGACATGACCGTGACGCCGAACTATGAACTTTGGGTCGAGGAAGTGAACGCCGCCGGCGGCTTGCGGATGCCGGACGGCAGCCAGCGCCCGATCGAGGTGATCGCCTATGACGACCGCTCCTCGGCCGAAGAGGTGGTGCGCGCGGTGGAACGCCTCGCCACCCAGGACGAGGTGGATTTCATTCTGCCGCCCTGGGGCACCGGTTTCAACCTCGCGGTTGCGCCGCTGATGGCCAAATTTGGCTATCCGCATCTGGCCGGCGCGGCAGTCACCGACAAGGCGTCCGATTTCGTCAAACGCTGGGACAGCAGCTTCTGGTTCATGGGCGGCAGCGTCGACTATGTCGCCGCCTTCACCGAGATCCTGGTGGCAGAGCGTGAGGCCGACCGGATCAACGACAAGATCGCGATGATCTCGGTTGGCGACGGGTTTGGCATCGATCTGGTCAAAGCGGCCCGCCCCAGCTTTGAGGCGGCCGGGTTCGACATCAGCTATGACAAGACCTTTCCGCCGGAGACATCCGATTTTTCCACCATGCTGAGCGAGGCCTCCAACTCCGAGGCCGACACTTTTGTCGCCTTCAGCTATCCGCCGCACACCTTTGCGCTGACCAAACAGGCCAAGGTGGCCAGCTACAGCCCGCCGGTGTTCTACCTCGGTGTGGGCGCCGGTTTCCCGGTCTATCCCGGCATCGCGGGCGGATCGGTCGAGGGCGTCATGAGCCTGGGCGGCATCGACCCTGACAACGCGCTGAACGCAGCCTATCGCGCCAAGCACGAAGAGGTTGTCGGACGTGCACCGGATTACTGGGGCTCCGTGTTGATCTATGCGTCGCTGCAGATGCTGGCACAGACCATCGAACGCGTCGGGCTCGACAAAGAAGCGGTGGCACAGGAACTCTCGACCGGCACCTTCTCCACGGTTCTGGGCGAAGAAACCCGGCTGGAAAACAACCAGCTGCGGGCGATCAACTGGGTTGGTCAGTGGCAGAACGGCCAGTTCGTGGCGGTCTCCGCCGAGGGCGGCCCCGGCACCAAGCCCGTCAGCCTGCCGAAACCCGCCTGGGAGTGATCCCGCACCTCGTGCATTGACCTTTTCAGGTCGCTACCGGAGCGCGGCGCCACGTGCCGCCGCCTCCACCCTACTTGAACAAGACCGGATCTTTCATGCTTGAACACGTCGTCAACGGGCTCGTGCTCGGCGGCACCTATGCGCTTGTCGCCATGGGGCTGACCATCCAGTACGGCATCGCGCGGATCATGAACCTCAGTTTCGGGGACACGATCATCGCTGCCTGCTTTGCCACTTATGTTTTATTCTCTGCCTTCTCGATCAGCCCGCTCCTGGCGCTGTTGATCCTTGTGCCCGCCGGCTATGGCTTCAGCCTGGTGATCTACAAGGTCATCATGAAGCCGCTGGTGGCCCGCGCCCCGGACGAAGGCGCGCTGGAGGTGGACAGTATCCTTGTCACCTTTGGTCTGCTCTTTGTGCTGCAGGGCGTGCTCTTGACCCTCTTTGGCGGCGGCTACAACAGCTACAGCTTCCTCAACACGCCCGTGAACCTGCTGGGCACGGTGGTGGCGGGCAACCGGTTGCTTGCGCTGGTGCTGAGCCTGCTGATCGGCGCGGTGCTGGTGCTGACGCTATATCGCACCCGTTGGGGTATGGTGCTGCGGGCGGTGGCCCTCGCGCCACAAAGCGCGCCGTTGTTCGGCATCGACACGGATCGCGCCGCCCGCACCGCCTTTGCCATCGGTGGGGCCATGGCCGCGACCGGCGGCGTGGTGGTGTCGATGTTCCAGACCTTTACCGCAACCGCCGGCGTGGTCTTTACCATGAAGGCGCTGATCGTGGTGATCCTCGGGGGCAAGGGCAGCGTGCCGGGCGCCATCGTTGCCGGGTTACTGCTCGGCCTCGTTGAGACTTTCGTTGCCGCCTATATCGACCCCGGCCTGACCCTGGCGGCGGTCTATACCGTCTTTCTGTTGCTGCTGCTGGTGCGGCCCAACGGCATTTTTGGAAAGGCATGACGATGAAGACATCTTTTGCATTCGCGCTGGCGGGCCTGGCTCTCGTTGTGCTGGCTCTGGCGCCGCTGGTCCTGCCTGATTACTGGACCGGCGTTCTGCTGGGCATGACCGGCTATGTGACGCTGGCCACGGCCTGGGCGCTCTTTTCCGGCCCCACCCGCTATGTCTCGCTCGCCACGGTCGCCTTTTTCGGCGTCGGCGCCTATACGGTGGCGGTCCTGAACGAGGTCATGCCCTATCCGCTGGTGCTGTTGTGTGCCGCCGGGATCGGCATGACAATGGCGCTGTTGGTGGGGCTTTCTACCCTGCGCCTCGCCGGGGTCTATTTCGTGATTTTCACCTTTGGCCTGGCCGAGCTGGTGCGCCAGACCGTCAGCTGGTGGGAGGTCAACGTCACCTACACCATGGGGCGCTATGTGTTTCTTCCCTTTGAGGGGCGGCATATCTACTGGCAGCTGCTGGTCCTTGCTGCCGTGACGCTGCTGATCTCCTGGGCGATCGGACGGTCGCGGATCGGTCTCGCGCTCAAGGCGCTGGGCGATGACGAAACGGTCGCCGCCCATGCCGGGGTCGACGTCACCCGGATCAAGCTGCTGCTCTTTGTGATCTCGGCCACGATCATCACCCTTGTCGGGGCCATTCAGGCGCCGCGCTGGACCTATATCGAACCATCGATCGTGTTCAATCCCACCGTCAGCTTCATGACCCTGATCATGGCCTTGCTGGGCGGGGCGATGCGGCTCTGGGGGCCGCTTGTGGGGGCAGTGCCGCTGTTCTTGTTGTTTGAATGGCTTTCTGTCAGTTTCCCGGATCATTTCTCGATCATCCTGGGGCTGCTCTTCATTCTCATCGTCTTTGTCATGCCCAATGGGGTGCTGGCCAAGTTCGACGATCTGCGCAAAGGAAATCGGGCATGAGCGCGCAGCTGAAAATCACCAATCTGCATAAACGGTTCGGCGGCCTCGTGGCGGTCAAGGATGTCAGTTTCAACCTGCACCCCGGCGAGGTGGTCGGGCTGCTGGGGCCAAACGGGTCGGGCAAGACCACGGTCATGAACATGATCTCGGGCGCGCTGACCTGCGACGCCGGCCGGGTGAACGTCAATGGCGTCGATCTGACCCGGATGAAACCGCACCGGGTCGCGAAACACGGGGTGGCACGGACGTTCCAGCTGGTGCGCCCGCTGCCGACGCTCAGCGTTGCCGAGAACGTGCTTTTGTCGCTGGCCTTCGGTCGCAAGCGGCACTGGGGCCGCGAGGCCCGCGATCTGGTCGAGGAAAAGCTGGCCTTTGTCGGTCTGGCCGGGCGCGGCGACGAACAGGTCGGCAACCTGACCTACATCGACCAGAAACGCATGGAAATGGCGCGGGCGCTGGCCTCGGAGCCGTCGCTTTTGCTGCTGGATGAATGGCTGGCCGGTCTCAACCCGTCCGAGCTGCGCATCGGCATCGACCTGGTGCAGCATTTGCAGGGGCAGGGGATGACCGTGCTGCTGGTGGAACACATCATGGAGGCGGTGCGCGCCCTGTGTTCGCGCTGCATCGTGATGAGCGCGGGCGAGGTGATCGCCGAAGGCCCCTCGGCCGAAGTGCTCGACCAGCCCGTTGTGATCAAGGCCTATCTGGGGGATGACCATGCTTGAACTGGAGAATATGACCGTTCGCTACGGCAAGCATCTGGCCGTGGACCAGGTCGGCTTTTCCGTCGCCCCGGGCGAGATCGTGGTGGCGCTGGGCGCCAATGGGGCCGGCAAATCCTCGCTGTTGAAGGCGATGGCCGGCATGGTGCGACCAGAAGCGGGCGCGGTGCTGCGGTTGCACGGCAAACCTCTGACCGGATTGCCCGCGCATGAGGTCACCAACGCCGGGATCGCCCTGGTGCCCGAGGGACGCGGCGTCGTGGGCCGCATGACTGTCGAGGAAAACCTGCGCCTTGGCGCCACCCCGGCCCGCGCCCGCGCCCGCGAAGAAGAGACCCTGGCCCGGGTCTTTGACATCTTCCCACGGCTGGCGGAACGGCGGAGCCAATGGGTGCGCACCATGTCCGGGGGCGAACAGCAGATGGTCGCCGTGGGGCGGGCGATGATGTCCTGCCCGGATGTCCTGCTGCTGGATGAACCAAGCCTCGGCCTTGCGCCCATTCTCGTCGGTGACCTCTTTCGCGCGCTGGCGCGGGTGCGGGACACAGGCGTGGGCCTGCTGATCGTCGAGCAAAACGTGCGCATCAGCCTGCGCCACGCGGATCGCGGCTATTTGCTGGAGGCGGGGCGGATCACAGGCTCCGGCACCTCGGATGAATTGATGAAAGACAACGCCGTCAGACAGGCCTTTCTGGGTGGCGACAAGTAAATGGAGAAAAACATGAACGTTTTGGACCTGTTGATCGAGGGCGAAAAAGTACCGGCCGAACGAGGCCGGACCTTCACCCGCAAGAACCCGCTGACCGGAGGCCTCGCGACAGAGGCGGCAGCCGCGTCGGTCGAGGATGCAAACCGCGCCGCAGATGCCGCCGCGCGGGCCTTTCCCGAATGGTCGGGCACATCCCCGGCAGAGCGTCGCCGGCTTCTCATGGCGGCGGCTGACAACCTGGAGGCCAGCCGCGAGGCGATCGCCCTGGCGATGGCAGAAGAGCTGGGCGCGACTGCGGCCTGGGCCGGGTTCAACGTGATGCTGGCGGCCGGCATGCTGCGCGAGGCCGGCGCGATGACCACCATGATCAAGGGCGAGATCATCCCCTCCAACCGGCCCGGCTCCATGGCCATGGCGATCCGCCAGCCCGCCGGGGTGGTTCTGTCGATGGCGCCCTGGAACGCGCCGGTGATCCTCGGGGTGCGCTCTCTGGCGATGCCGCTGGCCTGCGGCAATACGGTGGTGATGAAATCCTCCGAACTGTCGCCCCGCACCCATGCGCTGATTGTCGAGGCGATCCAGGGCGCGGGCCTGCCCAAAGGGGTGCTCAACGTCATCTCCAACGCCCCCGATGACGCCAGCCAGATCGTCGAGACGCTGATCCGCCATTCCGCCGTGCGGCGGGTGAATTTTACCGGCTCCAACTGCGTCGGGCGCATCATTGCCAAACTGGCGGCGGAGAACCTGAAACCGGCCCTGCTGGAACTGGGGGGCAAGGCGCCGATGATCGTGCTGGACGATGCCGATCTGGATGCCGCCGTCGCCGCCGCCGCCTTTGGTGCCTATATGAACCAGGGTCAGATCTGCATGTCGACCGAACGTCTGGTGGTGCATGAGGCCATCGCCGATGAATTTGTCGCAAAGCTGGCCGAAAAGGTCCGCAGCCTGACAGTTGGTGACCCGCGCGAGGGCACGACATCGCTTGGTTGCGTGGTCGACAAGGGCGCTGTGGACCGGATCATGGCCCTTGTCCGCGACGCCGAGGAAAAAGGCGCCAGCATCGTGGCAGGCGGTCATGCGGACGGCGTGCTGATGGAGGCGACCCTGATCGACAATGTGACGCCCTCGATGCGGATCTACGCCGAAGAGAGCTTTGGCCCGACCGCATCCGTGGTGCGGGTCGGCAGCATCGACGAGGCGGTCCGCGTCGCCAACGACACTGAATATGGCCTCTCCGCCAGCATCTTTGGCCGCGACACCGTCCGGGCGATGAATGTCGCCAAACGGATCGAAAGCGGCATCTGCCACATCAATGGCCCGACGGTGCATGACGAGGCACAGATGCCCTTTGGCGGCGTAAAAGAGTCCGGCTATGGCCGCTTCGGGGGCACCGCCGCGATCGAGGAGTTCACCACGCTGCGCTGGATCACGGTCCAGGACGGCCAGCCGCACTACCCGATCTGATGGGGGCTTCCATGTTCAACCTGGACGCAAAGGTCTGCGTCATCACCGGCGGCGCCGGCTCGCTTGGCCTGGCCACTGCACGCCTCCTGTGGGAACAAGGCGCCCGGCTGGCGCTGTTCGATCTCGACCAGGACGCGCTGGACCAGGCGGTGCAGGACAGCTTTGGCGACCGGGCCGGAGAGGTCCTGGCGCTGGCGGTCGATGTGTCGGACGAGGCTCAGGTCAAGGCGGCGCTGGAGCGGACCGTGGCGCATTTCGGCGGCCTCGATGTGCTGTTTTCCAACGCCGGGATCTTTGGCACCGTTGCCCCGATCGAGGACTATCCGACGGATGTCTTCGACAGCGTCCTGTCGGTGCATGTGCGCGGCGGGTTCCTGATGGCAAAACATGCGGTGCCACATATGCGGACGGGGGGCAGCATCGTCTTTACCTCCAGCGTGGCGGCCACGCGCGGCGATCCGGGTGTTTACGCCTATATCACCGCCAAACATGCCCAGACGGGCCTGATGCGGGTGCTGGCCAAGGATCTGGCGCCGCGCGGCATTCGGGTCAATGCCATCGCGCCCGGCCCGCTCGACAACGGGTTTCAAAAGCGGGTCGAAGATGGCCTGGGTGAAACCCTCGGTCGGGATGGCACCGCGTTCTTCAACGACCTGATCCCGATGGGGCGTCATGGCCGTGTCGAGGAGATCGCCGCCGCCGTGCTGTTTCTTGCCTCGGCGCAATCCGGGTTTACCACCGGCCATCTTTTGATGGCCGATGGCGGCATGTCTGTCTGATCCTACCGGAAGAGGCGCTCGATATAATCGGCGCCGATTCCGGTGTGGTCATAATGGGCTTTGCACATCTCGATATATTGGTGGACGTCGAAATAGCCGTCCGGCTCGCCGTCCTCATCCAGCCAGATCAGCGGGCCGGTGACCTTGAAATGCACTTTCATCGGGTCCTCATGCGCATAGGCCACCAGCGTGTGGCCCTCGCCCGGCGTCTCGTAGACGAAATCGCCCGCCGTGGCGATCCAGTCATGTTCCAGGTACCCCCATTTGCCCGAGATCGTATAGGCAAAGACCTCATGCGGATGGTAGTGCCGGTTCACCAGCCCCGGTCCGGTGGCCATCAAAATGTCGCACCACTGGTTCTTTGACGGCGAGATCCAGAGCGGTTTGGAAAACACCGTCTCCGTGAAAGGCACGTAATAGCGCATGTCGTCATCTGCGACATTGGGCAGATAGACCTCCGGTTGCGCATCCGGCTGGAATACTTTGGTGATCGGTTTGAGATCACGCCAGAATTCATCTCCTGTCTCAGTCTTCGGCTCTGTCATTGTCGGCTCCTCTCCTCCTTACGGTGCGTTGTCCTCGGGTCTGCCGGGGTGTGGTCCGCTCATGCCTGCGCCAGCGCCGCTGCGGCCTCCATCAGCTTGACCGTGGCGTTTTGGATGAACGCATCGTCCAGACGGCCCAAGGTGCCGAAGGCCGACAGCGTCAGAACAGTGCGGCCGTCGCGGCGGACCGGCACGGAGACGGCGGCGATGTCGGGTTCATTGTCGCCCCGGTTTCGGGCAAAGCCTTGCGCGCGCACCGCGTCGAGCTGCAGGGCCAGCGCCTGCACCCCCTCGGGGTCGATCCCCTGGGCCACGGCCCAGCTTTGCCGCGCGCGGGGGGCCATATCCGCGAGAAACAGCTTGCCCTGTGCGGTGGGCAGCATGGGCAAGGTGGTGCCAATGCGGATGTTCACCGAAATCGGCCGCTGCGCCTGTGAAACCGCGACGCAGATCGGGCCGCGCGGGGTGTAGCGGCAGGCCATCACCGACTCGTTCAGCTCTTGTCGCAAGTGGTCCAGAGTGGCCTGCAACGCGCGCGGCAACGGCGCCAGATCATCGGCCATCTGCCCCAGTCGCGACAGGCGCGGGCCGGGCGCAAAGATCCCCCGGCGGACCGTCGACAGCACGCCCGCGCTCTCAAGGGTGACCAGAAACCGATGCGCGGTGGCATATGAAATCTGCAACTCCCGCGCCACGATCTCTGCCGACAGCTCGGGTCGCTCGGCGCTGAACAGGTCCAGCGTGTCAAAGGCCTTGATGACGGAATGGTTGATCGGTGTCGCCATGCTTTGCCTCTTCGGGATCGGGATTGACATGAATTTGCCAACTCGTATCAATATTTACAAATAGAATCTTTGTATGTGATTTTTAAATGGAGCCTGGCGATATGAGCGACGCAACTTCAATCACGGCTGGCGGTGCGATCTTTGGCAAGCTCAAGGCCCTGGGCGTCGATTATGTCTTTGCCAATTCCGGCACGGATTTCCCGCCCATCATCGAAGGCCTGTTGGAGGCCCGCCGGGCGGGGCTGGATCTGCCGGTGCCGGTGACCGTGCCGCATGAACATGCGGCGGTGTCCATGGCGCATGGGGTCTGGCAAGTGACGGGGCGGCCGCAGGCGGTGCTCTTGCATACCAACGTCGGCCTTGCGAATGGGGCGACGGCCACGATCAATGCCTGGTGCGATCAGGTTCCGATGATCGTGATGTCGGGGCGCACCCCGGTGACCGAACATTCGCGTTTTGGCGCGCGCACCGTTCCCATCGGCTGGGGGCAGGAGATGTTCGACCAGGAGGCGCTGATCCGCGAGACCACAAAGTGGCATTATGAACTGCGCTTCGCCGACCAGATTTCCGACCTGATGGACCGGGCCTGGGCCATCGCCAATTCCACCCCAAAGGGTCCCGTTTACCTGAGCCTGCCGCGCGAAGTCCTGTGCGAGCCCTGTCCCGGCGCCGGGCTGGATGCCCCCTCGCGGATGACCCCTGTGGTGACCGGCCCCGACCCGGAGGCGCTGGCCCAGGCGGCCGCGGCACTGGTGGCGGCCGAAAATCCGCTTATCATCGCGCAGCGCGGCGCAGGTGGCGCGGCCGGGTTTGCGGCGCTGCAAACGCTCTGCCAGACCCATGCGCTGCCGCTGTCGCACTACTGGTCGAACCAGCTGGCCCTGCCGCTGGCGCATCCGATGCAGGTGGGGGCTGATCCCGGTCCCTGGCTGGCAGAGGCCGATGTGGTGCTGGTTCTGGACGCGTTGGCGCCATGGTTTCCCGACAAGACCCAGCTGCGCGACGATGTCTGCGTCATTCAGGCCGGTCCCGATCCGCTGTTCACCCGCACGCCGGTGCGCAACTTTCAGGCGGATCTGTCCCTGGCCGGACCGGTTGACCGCGTGATCAGGGGGCTCGCCCGGGAAATGGCCGCTGTGGCCGGCGACGGTGCGCGGCTTGGCGCGCGTCGGGCGCGGATCACCGCGGCATCGGAGCGGACACGGGCGCAGGTAACCGCCACGGCAGAGGCCGGTTGCGCCGCCCCGATGAGCAAGGACTGGGTCAGCCTCTGTCTGGGGCGCGCGATCCGGGCGCAGGCGGCCAAGGGGCGTCGGGCGACGGTGTTTCACGAATTGGGCTGTCCGCTGTCTCCGCTCGATCTGGACCAGCCGGACAGCTATTTTCAGGAGCCGCATTCCGGCGGGCTGGGCTGGGGGCTGCCCGCGGCCATCGGCGCCCAGATGGCGGACCCGGAGCGGCTGGTCTTTGCCACGATGGGGGATGGCAGCTACATGTTCGCCAACCCCACCGCCTGCCATCAGGTGGCCGAGGCGCATGAGGTCCCGGTCATTGTTCTGGTGCTCAACAACGAGGAATGGGGCGCTGTGCGCCACTCGGTCGAGGGTCTTTATCTGCAGGGCGCGGCGCGCACCGCCAATGAGGTGCCGCTGACGTCGCTCCGTCCCAGCCCGGATTTTACCCGGACAGCCGCCGCCAGCCGCGCCTGGACCGAAACCGTGACCGACGGCGCCGACCTGCCGGCTGCGCTGGAACGCGCGATTGCCGTGGCGGTGTCCGAGCGTCGTCAGGTGCTGCTCAACATTGCCATTGCCCGCAACGCAACACCCTGATTTCGAATGTGAAACCAGCGTGCTTGACCCCGGCCTCGCACCCGGGCCGCGCGGCGTTTCGGCTGCGGGGCGCCGATCCAGGGCGGCGGCGTTAAAAAAAACCGGCTTTCGTTAAATCGTCGCTGGCAGCAAAGCCTTTACCAATACGAAAGGGCCCGCCGGATAGGTCAAAGGTAACGTTTTGGCTGCGCTCTGTGTTCTGCGGGCGCTTGCTTGTGTGTTTCGAGGTGAAAAAATGTTTCGGTTCTCCAATCTAAATCTGGCCAAAAAACTGTCGCTGATGATTGCCATTCCGGCGGTGGTGGTTGTGATTGCCCTTGGAGCGCTGGACCTCTTTCAGTTGACCAAGTCGCTCGATGAAGAACACGAAACGACCTACTCCAGTTTTGTCCATGGGCGCAGTGATGCGCTGGAACAGTGGCTGGAAGGGGTGCAGGGCGACGTGCTTGCGCTGACCTCCAGCTATGCGATCACCACCGCGCTCAAGGATTTCAACGCCGCCTGGCAGGGCTACGAGGGGTCGGTCAGCGCCGACCTGCGCTCCCTTTATATTGCCGAGAACCCGCACCCCTTGGGGCAGAAGGACGAATTGCTCGATGCCTCTGATGGGTCGGCATGGTCGGCGGCGCACCAGCTGCATCATGTCGGCTTGCGCTCCTACCAGCGGGCAAGGGGGTACTATGACCTTTTCCTCTTCGATATGCAGGGGAACCTGGTCTATTCGGTGTTCAAGGAAGATGACTTCGGCCTGAATTTTGTTGACGGGGCCTATGCGGACAGTGGCCTGGGCGAGGTGTTTCAGGCCGGGCAGGCGCTGGATGCGGGTGCGTTTCACATGACCGACATTGCCCCCTACGGGCCAAGCGCCGGCGCCGCAGCCATGTTCATGTCGGCGCCGATTTTTGAGGGCGCGGAGCGTATTGGCGTGGTTGCTGTTCAGGTGCCGATGGATGTCATGACACGGGTCCTGTCGGATGCGGAAATTCTGGGCGAAACCGGCGAAGTCTATCTGGTGGACGCAACCGGCAAGGTTCTGACCAACTCGCGTCACGAGGGGGGCTTCGTGGCGCTGGACCAGCTGCCGGAACGGCCGCATGTTCAGTCCGCCCTGAACGGTGAAAGCACCTATTTCCCGACCGCGGTCGGGGTGACAGGGGCGGTGTCCACTGCAATGACCGAAAGCGTCGTTGTACCGGGGGGCGACCGCTGGGGGCTGATTTTTGAAAAGGACCGTGCCGAAACGATGCAGATCGTGCGCAAGGCGATGGTCGTGAAGGCTGTCGAGCTTGCGATTGCGGTGGTTTTGCTGGCGCTTTTGTCCTGGCTTGCGGCGCGCAGTGTGGCCCGGCGCATCGGGCGATTGTCGACAGAAATCGGCGAGTTGGCGCAACAGAAGTACGAGCGCGAAATTCCGGATCAGGCCTGCCAGGATGAAATCGGCTTCATTTCGCGAATGTTGGCCAGTCTGCAGAACTGCCTGCGGCAGGGGGCGGAGGCGCAGGCGCGCGAAAAAGTGGTGCTGGAAAACAATGCCCAGGTCGTCCGCATCCTGAGCGAGGCGCTGATGGATCTCGCAAGAGGAGATTTTCGCAACCAGCTTACGGACCATTTCCCGGAAGAGCACAAGAAACTGCGCTACAGTCTCAACGATGCGATGGATGGCCTGAACGAGGTGGTGCTGAACGTCAGCGATACGGCCGAGGGCATCAATCGTGGCGCCTATGAAATCAGCGTTTCGGCGGATGAGCTGTCCTCCCGGACCGAAAGCCAGGCCGCCACCCTGGAACAGACCGCTGCGGCCCTGGAACAGGTGACGGTCAGCGTCAAATCGGCCACCGAACATGTGCAGACGGTTGAAGACACCGTGAACACCGCACGCAGCAAGGCCGAGGAAAGCAGCGAGATCGTCCGGGCGACCATTCAGGCCATGAGCGGGATCGAGCAATCTTCGGAGCAGATCAGCCAGATCATCAGCGTCATCGACGACATCGCATTCCAGACCAACCTTCTGGCGCTGAATGCCGGTGTCGAAGCCGCGCGTGCGGGCGAGGCGGGTCGCGGTTTCGCCGTTGTTGCCTCCGAAGTGCGCGGTCTGGCGCAACGGTCCTCTGATGCCGCGCTGGAAATCAAGGCGCTGATCGAGAAGAGCGGCCAGCAGGTCGGCAAGGGGGTCGAGATGGTCGGACGGACCGGCGACGCCCTGACCATGATCGCGGATCAGGTCAAGGATATCTCCGGGCTGATCAAGCAGATTTCCCAATCCTCGCAAGAGCAGTCCACGGCGTTGAGCGAAATCAGCACCGGCATGTCGCAGCTGGATCAGGTCACTCAAAGCAATGCGGCGATGGTCGAAGAAAACACCGCCGCCTGCCATTTGCTGCGCACAGATGCGCAGAAGCTGTCGCAGTTCGTCGGCCGGTTCAAAACGCAGGACAGCAGACCTATAGCAGGCGACGCGCAGCCGGCCCTTGAGGTATCCAATATAAAGGAATCCTCTTCCGCTGTTGCGGATGTTCCTGTCGTCATAGCGGATGATAATGGCGTTATAGCGGAAGACTGGCCGGAACCCGAAGCCAGCGCCGCAGAAATAGATTGGGACGATGCGGCGGAGGACAGCTTTGCCAAGCCCGCCAAAGCTGCCGCCGCCAATGACAAGTGGACCGATTTCTGAGCCACGCCGTCTGGCAGAGGGGGCAGGGACGGCGGCAAGCCTTCCGCCTCATTGGCACCATCGCCGGTGTCAGTTCGACGCGCCGGGCACAGGGCATCCGATAGGTCGAGAACAGACCGAAGGACAGCCACTGATCCGCGCGCTCCCGCAGCTGTGCCCGACCGCAAGACCCATCGTCGTTTGTCAGTCCGGGTCGCCTGACAGGCCGGCCTGTCAATCCCGCCTGTCAGCCCGGCGAGGCGGCGCAACGATCCTGCGGTTTGGTGTGGCAGCATCCGTGCCACTTAATGGCACATCCCCTGTGTAGTTCTAGGGCCTTGCCCTGTTCCGGCTAGCATGCGGGCCGATGTCGTCCAGATGTGGCCCCAACAGCCAGAACTCGGCATCGGTGCCAGCAACAGGAGAGCCCGCATGTCCGTTCGTTTCTTTTCGTCAAAACATCGGCCGGTGCATCTGGGACCGTTCCCTCTGGAGCGGCTCAAACGTGTGGCGCAGGCTGACATGGCGGATGTCCCCCCGTCCAAGGTATTGAATTTTCGCCGCCCGGACCGCCCTGCCAGCATCGTCAATGCCATGTGCGAATATCAGGCCATGATGGATGCAATCCGGGATGGGTTGGTGAACGGCGCGCGCGCCGATGTGCCCGAGGACCTGCAAGAGCGCTCTGATCATCTCAAGGCGTTTGGATATTTCGCCGATGCCGCGATGGTGGGCATTGGGCCGATGACACAAGCGGCACGGCTGGACACGCCCTGGCGCAATCCTGATATCGACCGTCTGGCGGACGATCTGAAGACGCGCCAGACCAAGACGCTGGCCTCCGGGATCGACATGATCATGGCCGACCTGAAAGACGCCTTGCAAGCGCCGCCGACCACGATTGGGGCGCATAAACATGCCATCGTGTTCCTTTATGAAATGCCCCGCGATCCAGGCCCGGAGGAGCCGGGCTGCGACTGGATCGAGGGGGCCGAAGCACATCGGGCCTGCCTGCGCAGTGCAGAGATAGCCGTGGTTCTGGCCAACTACATCCGCCTGCTTGGCTGGGACGCCAAGGCCCATACCGGGACCTCCTCGGATGTGGATCTGAACCGTCTGGCGGTCGCTGCCGGCCTGGTCCGGGTCGAGGAGGGGGCGTTGGTGGCGCCCTACCTTGGCACAGGTTTCGGACTGGCGGTGGTCACCACCGACCTGGACCTGGCCGAGGACCGCCCGCTGGCGCCACTGTCGGAACAACCTGGCCACAAGGGGCGCGATGCGCGCTGGTGGGTCGGGGCAGGGGCGCCCCGGTCGGCCCTGAACGGAGATCCCTTTCGCAAACGGGCCTTTCGTGATGGGCCGCATCCGTTTGAAACCCTGAAACGGGTGGACCAGCCAACGACATATATAGACGAGGCCCGCGTCGCGCGGGTGCCGAAACGCACCGACATGTTTGCCCGGGCGCAGTTCGGTGACATGGGCAAGACCAATCAGAAGGCTGCGACCGGCGGCTATTATGCCCGCAAGGCTGCGCCCTCGATGGCGCAGCGGCGCATGCTCGGGGCGTTTGTTCTGTTGCAGGATGGCGCGCCCGCGCCAGGCCCGCGCCCAACCGACGCCCGGCGCAATGCCGATCTGATCAAGGCGACCTCTTACTGGCTGGGCATTGATGCTGTCGGGATCAGCCGCTGCCCGGACTGGACCTGGTACAGTCATGACGCCACTGGCGCGCCGATCGTGCCAGACCATCCACAGGCGATTTCGATGATTGTCGACCAGGGGTTTGACACCACTGAAGGCACTTCCGGGGATGACTGGATCGCGGTGGCGCAATCCATGCGCGCCTACCTGCGGTTCTCGTTGCTGGGCGGTGTGATGGCCAAACAGATCCGCAACCTCGGCTACAAGGCTAAGGCTCATACGGTGATGGACGGCGAAGTTTTGCAGCCACCGCTGTTGTTGCTGTCGGGGTTGGGAGAGGTCTCGCGCATTGGCGAGGTGATCCTCAATCCGTTCCTTGGCCCACGGTTGAAATCGGGCGTTGTCACCACCGATATGCCGCTGAGCCATGACAGGCCGATTGATTTCGGCCTGCAGCGGTTTTGCGAGAGCTGCAACAAATGCGCCCGCGAATGTCCCTCGGGCGCGATCACCGCCGGACCAAAGCTGATGTTCAACGGCTATGAGATCTGGAAATCGGACAGCCAGAAGTGCACGACCTATCGCATCACAACGCCGGGCGGCGCCATGTGTGGCCGCTGCATGAAGACCTGCCCCTGGAACCTCGAAGGGATCTTTGCCGAAAAACCCTTTCGCTGGGTTGCGATGAATATCCCCAAGGCCGCCCCGGCGCTGGCGCGGCTTGACGATGCACTGGGTCACGGGGAGATGAACCCGGCCAAGAAATGGTGGTGGGATCTGGAACTGCAGGAGGATGGGGCCTATCGGCCGACGCGCCACCCGGTGAATGCCCGTGCCCTGCAGACAGACCTTGATTTGCGATACGAGGACCAGACGCTGGCGGTCTACCCGGCAAACCTGGCGCCGCATCCCTATCCCTATCCCTTTCCGATGGACCGCGAAGCCGGCATCAAAGCCTATCAGACGATGATCCCCGCCGAGGATTACAAAACCCGCCGCAGCCGGGGCGAAAGCGGCGCCTGGGATCACATCTATACCAGCGACAGTGAAAGCCCGGTGCTGGAGGTGCGCGTCAGCAAGGTGGAGGAGATGGCGACGGGGATCGCCAAGTACGAATTTCAGGCCGCAGATGGCGGCCCCTTGCCCGAATGGACCGCTGGCGCGCATCTCGACATCGTGGTGGCGCCGGAATTCCTTCGGCAATATTCCATGTCCGGGGACCCGGCGGACCGAATGACCTATCAGATCGGCGTCCTGCGCGAAGAAACCGGGCGGGGCGGCTCCAGGCTCCTGCACCGGATCTTTGCCGAGGGCCGCCGGATTTATATCTCCCGCCCGATTAATCACTTTCCGCTGGACGAAACGGCGACAAAAACCTTTCTGATGGGCGGCGGCATCGGGGTCACACCGATGATCGCCATGGCGCATCGCCTGCATGCCTTGGGCAAACCCTTTGCGTTTCACTACTCGATCAAGTCCCGTGACCAGGGCGGTTATCTCGCCGATCTGGCGCGCATGCCCTGGGCGGACCGGGTCCAGTTGCATGTGTCGGCCGAAGGGACGCGCGCGGATCTGGCCGCGGTCTTTGAGGGCTATCAGCCGGGATGGCATGTCTACACCTGCGGTGCTGCGCCCTACATGGAGGCCGTGATCGCGGCCGCAACTGATGCTGGTTTCCCCGAAACCGCCCGTCACCTTGAGTATTTCTCGGTTCCCGAACAGCCCGCCTATGAAAACCATCCCTTTTCATTGCGACTTGCGCGGTCGGGGCGGCAGATCCCGGTCCGGGCCGACCAGTCGGCAACGGATGCATTGGCAGATCACGGAATCAACATCGACGTGAAATGCGCCGATGGCATTTGTGGGGTCTGCAAATGTGGCCTTGTGTCTGGCACGGCGGAGCATCGGGACTTCGTGCTGTCGAATGCCCAGCGAAAGGAGGCGATCATCTTGTGCCAGTCCCGCGCGGCGGAACCGGATGGGGTCCTGGAAGTCGACCTGTGATCCGTTCGATGGTCTGAAACCCGAGAGTCGTCCCTGACACAGCCCGGTTGAGTCGCCGCTGCTGCGGCAGGCGACTCGCCTTTTGTGGGTTTACACTTGTGTATTGCGGGCCGGCAGCCACCATATCTTGATGTCGCACGGATCCTCCAAGGCCGCCGGTCGCTACGGATCAGGGCAGTGGGGCGAAAACTGCCCGCGCAATGCATTGTTTTTCATCAGTTTTACAGATGGGGAGCGGTTTTTTACAGAAACGTCAAAAAAGGGGTTGCGGGTCTTGGTTGGTGGGCTTAGAACCCCCTTCACCGGCGGCG
>NZ_LPUY01000077.1 GCF_001518015.1 Tritonibacter horizontis | reverse complement strand
CGTCGCCTGCAAGGGGCGAGAGCCATTTCTGCCGCGCCCGCCCCTTGCAGGCGGCGCTCGGCGGGCTTATGTCAACCTTCCCGCAATGAGAAGGTTCCGACATGCGCTATTCCGTCCTCGATCTTGCCCCGGTGCCCGAAGGCACCACCACGGCGCATGCGCTGAAGAACAGTGCCGACCTGGCGCAGCAGGCCGAGCGCTGGGGCTATCATCGCTTCTGGCTGGCAGAGCATCACAACATGCCCGGCATTGCCAGCGCCGCCACCGCGGTGATGATCGGCCATATCGCGAATGCCACCACCACGCTGCGGGTCGGCGCTGGCGGCATCATGCTGCCGAACCACGCGCCCTATATGGTGGCCGAGGCCTTTGGCACATTGGCGGAACTCCACGGCCCCCGCATCGACCTCGGTCTCGGGCGCGCACCGGGAACGGATATGGCGGCGATGCGGGCCATGCGCCGGGGGCTTGAAAGCTCCGGCGACCGCTTTCCCGAAGACGTGCAGGAGCTGATCGCCTTTCTCGGCCCGCGCGGCGCCAACAGCGCCCTGCGCGCCATTCCCGGCGAGGGCACCGAGGTGCCGGTCTGGATGCTTGGCTCCAGCCTGTATGGGGCCCAGCTGGCGGCGATGCTCGGCCTGCCCTACGCCTTTGCCAGCCACTTCGCGCCCCAGGCGCTGGATCAGGCGCTGGAGGTTTACAGGCGCCAGTTCCGCCCCTCGCCGCATCTGGACAAACCGCATGTGATGCTGGCGATCAATGTCTTTGCCGCCGAAACCGACGCCGAAGGCCAGCGCCTGCGCACCACCATGCAGCAGGCCTTTGCCCGGTTGCGTCTGGGCACCCCCGGCAAACTGCCCGCGCCGGTCGAGGATATTCACGAGGTGCTGAGCCCGGAGATCCTCGCCGGGGTCAATCAGGCGCTGACCATTTCCGCCACCGGCAGCCCGGCGACGGTTCGCGCCGATCTGAGCCGGCTGATCCGGACATATCAGCCGGACGAGCTGATCCTGACCGGCCAGATCCACGATCACCACGCGCGGCTGCGCTCCTTTGAAATCGCCGCCGGGATCCTGCGAGATCTGCCGCTTCCTCCCGAGACCATGCCCGATCAAAGGCCGGGCCGCAGCGACGGTGCCGCCTGAAGCATCGCTGAAAAAGGGCGCGCCGCAATTTGCGTCGCGCGGGGGGGGTTGGGCCGCCCCAGTGCCCCAAGCCGCAGTCCGCAGTCCGCAGTCCGCAGTCCGCAGTCCGAGCGGTTAGGGGCGGGCAAGCGCCTTGGCAATCCGTGGCAGGCGCGCCTTTTTCAACAGCGGCCGCATCTCCCAGCCTTGCCCGGACAGGCGGTTGGCCTCGGCCAGTACTTTGTCCGCGAGCGCAGCCATCCCGTCGCGATCCTTCAACCAGATCTCGTAGAGCAGCTGATCCGGCCCCAAACGGTCAAGGCCTTCCTCAGACAGCAGGTTGCGGGGAAAATCCTTGGCATTCAGCGTGACAATCGCATCCGCATGGCCGCTGACAGCGGCGGCCAGAACATGGATGTCATTGGGATCGGGCAGCCACAGCCGCGCGCTGAGACCGGCATGGGGCGCAACCACGGCTCCCGGCCAGGCGGCCCGCAGCAGGGCGATCTCCGCCTCGGCCTGCGCCGCGCCGGCCGGCCCCAGCTTGAGCGCCGCGCGGGCCCATTCGCCCAGAATACGGTCTGACCACAGCGGCGTGAAATGGCCAAGGGCAGCAGCCCCCAGCAGCATTTCCCGCATCACTGTTGGATAGAGCACACATGTGTCCAGCAGCAGCTTCATCGGCCGGGGCGCGCTCAGTCCAGCCGGAAGAAAACGGACTTCAGATAGCCGCTTTCCGCCAGTTGCGGCAATTGCGGATGATCCGCCCCCGCCGACCCAGTATGCAAGAGCTGCGCCCGACGCCCGCCCTTGCCGATGCCCCGCGCCGAGGCGTTGCGGAACCGGGTCAGATCCGCCGCATGGGAGCAGGAACACAGGCCCAGATAGCCACCGGGTCTGACCAGAGGGGCGGCCAGTTTCGCCACCCGCTCATAGGCGCGCAGGCCAGCCTCCAGTGCCTGTTTCGACGGTGCAAAGGCCGGTGGATCACAGATCACCACGTCAAATTGCGCGCCCTCCTCACCGAGGGCCGTCAGCACGTCAAAGGCATCGCCCTGCCGGGCGGCAAACCGATCTGCGAAGCCTGAAGCGTCGGCGCCGGCCTGTGCCAGCTCCAGCGCGGGCGCCGATCCGTCGACGCAGGTGGCATGCCCGGCGCCGGCGGCCAGCATCGCCAGGCCAAAGCCTCCGACATGGGAAAACACATCCAGCACCCGGGCCCCCGGCGCCACAAGACGCGCGGCAAAGGCCTGATTGTCCCGCTGGTCATAAAACAGGCCGGTTTTCTGACCGCCGGTCAGATCCGCCATATAGGTCGCGCCGTTCATCACCACGGGCACCGGCGCCGTCGGGGCGCTGCCTTTCAGAACCGCGCTCTGATCGTCGAGCCCATCGAGCGCCCGGGTGCGACCGGAGGCGTTTTTCAGGATCACCTGACAGCCGGTGACCTCGGCCAGCGCGTTCGTCAGCAGTTCCAGATGCACTTCGGCCCAGGCCGCATTGGGCTGCACCACGCAGGTATCGCCAAAGCGGTCGATGATCACGCCCGGCAGGCCGTCGGCCTCAGCATGGACCAGCCGGTAGGCCGGGGCATCATAGAGCTGCGCCCGCAGGGCCTGCGCCTGCGACAGGCGGGCCACGAACCAGGCGTGATCAATCTGGGCGTCGGGGTCGCGGTCCAGCATCCGGGCAATGATCTTGCTCGCGGTGTTCATGGCCACCAGCCCCAGCGCCCGCCCGGCCTCGTCTTCCAGCACCGCAAGGCTGCCGGGGGCGAGGTTGCGGGTGCGGCGGTCGGTCACCAGTTCATTGGCATAGACCCAGGGAAACCCATGGCGCAGGGCGCGGGCATTCGACTTGGGTTTCATCTTGACGCGCGGGCGCGGCAGCGGTGCGGGCGTCGGGTCGGGGGCGTGAGCATGATCTGTCATGCCCTGCACATAGCCTGCCCCGCGCCAATGCCCAAGATGGAAAAACGCGGCGCGCCCCCGACGCGGCGCTTTCTTTGCGGTGTTTTGCGCGGCCGCCCCCTACGTTTGCGCTGTACCACCCGCCAATGCGCCCAGAGGCTGATCCGAGCCCGCCCCGGAGCAAGTCCAAAGCGGATCCAGCGCGCTGTGACCGCCGGCTCCAGGCCGGGACCGAGGCTGCGGTGTCAGCTGTCGTCAAAGGTCTCCAGCTGGTCCAGACGCGCCGCGCGATAGGCATCCGGGTTCAGCAGAACCTGCCGGATCACCTGTGCCAGATGGTCGGTAATGCGGGCCTTCTGGGTCTGTCCCCGGGCCATGGCCCGGACGGCGGCCTGACCGCCCAGACCCTTGAGGTCCGCATCGACCCGGCGCATGTCGGTCAGCGGCAGACCGGTCGCCGCCTCCACCAATTGCATATCAAAAGACACGCTGTGCACGCCGCCTGTGGTCGACCGCGCCTTGTCGGTCAGCGCGTGAAAGCGGGCGACCTGCACCTGAAGCCGGGCATCGACCGGACCGCTCAGCCCGGCCACCCCGCGCGTCATGCCGTCGGCGACGATGGCGCGCACCTGTTCGTGGCGGTCTCCGTCGGGGTCCTCGCGCCAGACAATATCCCCGGCCGGCAGGAAACGATCCGCCTCGAAAACCTGCAGGCTACGCGGCACCACCACGTCAACGCCGGTGACGGTCACGGCCGGGGCGGGAAAGGTGCCGATCACCGGGATCACATTGACCAGCGGTTCCAGCTGTGCATTGCGCGTGGGCAGGTCGACAGAGCCGCAGGCCATGACCGACAAGCCCAAACCAAAACCAATAGCGAGCCGAGCGAATGTCATCGGGTGCCTCCTTCACATGACTGTCCGTGGCTCCGTTTTGCCGGGAAAACGGGGCGGAAATCCGACCAGAACGGGCCATTTTAAGGAGTTGTTAACCTTGTTTGCGGCAAGGCAAAGGCATGAAGGACACCGCACGCAAGGCACAGGGGTGCGGGTCTGAGGGGCAGAGGACGGAGGGATGGGGGACTGAGGGATCCGGACCTGAGGGACGCAGGGCTGGCGTGTACAGGGCCAATGCGCGCCGTTAGCTGCGCGGACGCGACCGCCAGCCGCCCCGCCGTTTGGGCCGCTGGTCGCTGACCAGCCCTTCGCGCAGCACCGCTGTCATCGGGTGCGTGTCCTGGGCGCTGCCGTAGTGATCCAGCAGGGCCGACAGGGCCGCCTGCATATCCACCTCCATCGGCATCGACAGCGCCCAGTCCAGGAAAATGCTGCGGCACTGGCTCGCGTCGATGCCCGCGATCCGGTAGGATTCCCGGATCAGCCCCTTGGGGTCGAACTGTGAAACCGCCGGTTCATCCGCTGCGGTCGTCATCGCGGTCTCCTTTGTCTGCATGTCCCGGCGCCCCCGCCAGGCAGGCGTCGATACGGTTGGCGCAGGTCTGATAGGCCTCTTCCAGGGCCTGTTGCAGACGGCCAATACGGTCGAAGCCGGTGCTGCGCAACAGGAAGGCCGCGCCGCCTTCGCCGCGCACCTCTGTCGCCGGGGCCCGGCCGGAAATCAACCGCATCGCGCTTTGTACCGACCAGAATAGCGCATAGGCCTGCTGCAGGGTCTGTGCATCCGCGTCATCCAGAATGCCAATGGCGACACCGGCAGCCAACCCGGCGGGGGCGCGGTGGCGGGCGGCGCCGCTTTGATGGGCCTTGTCCGCCAGCAGCATACCGGCCTGCGCCAGAAGTTCGATGTCCAGCATGCGGCCCGGACCGGTCTTGGCGTCCCAGCAACTTTCGGGGATCTTGGCGGCGGCAAGGCGGCGGCGCATCTGCGCCACCTCGGCCAGAACCTCGGCCCGGTCACGCGGGCGTTGCAGCAGCCCGTCGCAAAAGGCGGTGACATCCGCCGCCAGCGCCTCGTCGCCCGCAATCGGGCGGGCCCGGGTCAGGGCGAGATGTTCCCAGACCCAGGCGTCCTTTTGTTGATACTGGGTGAAACTGGCCCAGCTGGTCGCCACCGGTCCCTGGCTGCCAGAGGGGCGCAGCCGCATGTCGACCTCGTACAGTCGGCCCTGCGCCATCGGCGCTGTCAGCGCCGTGACAATCGCCTGGGTGAGCCGCGCATAATAAGGACGCACCGCCAATGGGCGCTTGCCATCGGAGGTTTCGGCCGCCTCCGGGTCATAGATCACCACCAGGTCGAGGTCAGAGGTCGCCGTCAACTGCGCCGCGCCGAGAGAGCCCATGCCGAGGATCACGCAGCCGCGCCCCGGCATCGGGCCGTGTTTGGCCGCAAACTGCGCTGCCACCCGTGGCAAAAGACCGGTGATGACCGCATCGGCCAGATCCCCGTAGTGCTGGCCCGCATCGCTGGCGTCGATCAGGCCGCGCAGGTGGTGCACACCAATGCGAAAATGCCATTCCCGATGCCAGCTTCGGGTCAGGTCCAGTTGCCGCTCGTAATCGTCTTCGGCCTGCAACGCCTTGTTCAGGTCGTCGATCAGCGCCGCCCGACCCGGCCAGGGCGCAAAGAACCCGCCATCCAGCACCGCATCGAACACCGATGCATTGCGCGACAGGTATTCCGCCAGCGCCGGCGAGGTGCCGACGATATCGACCAGCAGATCAATCAGCTGGGGATTGGCCTCAAACAGTGAAAACAGCTGAACTCCTGCCGGCATGCCGGCCAGAAACCCATCCAGCGCCAACAGCGCCTCGCCCGGGTTGGCCGCCCGCGACAGGCGGCCCAACAGTTCGGGTTGCAACCGCTCAAAAATCCGCGCCCCCCGGTCCGACCGCAATGCCGGATAGGTCGGCCAGCGGGCAATCACCGCCGCGTCCAGCCCGTCCGGAACTGCGGGCGTTGCGGGTTTGGCAGCCGCGCTGCCGCTTGGAGCGAAGAAATCCTCGGTCAGCCGATGCACCTCTTCCAGCCGGTCACGCAGGGTCGCCACCAACAGCTCTGGCGTCTCGTCCATCAGGCAGGCCACGCGGGCCAGCCCTTCTTCGGTCGAGGGCATTCGGTGGGTCTGGGCGTCGTGGATCATCTGGATGCGATGTTCGACCTCGCGGTGCTGGCAATAGCGCCGCGACAGGGTCTCGGCGACCTCCTGCGGGATCCACTCCGCGGCCGACAGGGCTGCCAGCCCCTCGATGGTGCCGCGCAGACGCAGCGCGGGGTCGCGACCACCGGCAATGAGCTGCCGGGTCTGGGTGAAAAACTCGATCTCGCGGATCCCGCCCCGGCCCAGTTTCATATCATGGCCCAAAACCGAGATCGGCCCGCCGGTGCCCTTGTTCTCGCGGATGCGCAGGCGCATGTTGTGGGCGTCTTCGATGGCGGCGAAATCGAGATGGCGACGCCAGACAAAGGGGGTCAGGGTCTTGAGGAACTGTTCGCCCGCCGCGATGTCACCGGCGGCGGCGCGGGCCTTGATATAGGCGGCGCGCTCCCAGGTGCGGCCCAGGCTTTCATAGTAGCGTTCCGCCGCAACCATCGCCAGCGCCACCGGGGTCACCGCCGGATCGGGGCGCAGCCGCAGATCGGTGCGAAAGACATAGCCCTCCGCGGTGCGGTCATTGAGCGTCGCGCTCATGTTGCGGGTGGCGCGGACCAGCGCCTGGCGGGCCTCGGCGAAATCCTCGCGGTCAAACCGCGTCTCGTCAAAGAGGCAGATCAAGTCGATATCAGAGCTGTAGTTCAGCTCGAAGGCGCCCATCTTCCCCATCGCAAAGACACAGAGCCCGCCAGCGGTCTCCAGGTCGTCCTCGCTCATGCCCGGCAGTTTGTTGCGCCGCAGCAGCACCGCGATTTCGGCCTTGAGCGCCAGATCGACCGCCAGATCGCCAAAGCGGGTCAAGGTGCCGGTGACCTCCATCAACGACCAGTGACCAGACAGATCGCACAGCGCCGACAGCAGCGCGATGCGGCGTTTGGCCTGCCGCAACCCCGATCTCAGCTGGTCCGGCGGACAGGCGCGACAGGCCTGAAACACCGCCTCGCGCGCGGCCACCGGATCGTTCAGCGCCTCTTCGATCCAGCCCTGTTCGGACTCGATCAGCGCCTTCAGATAGGGGCTGCTCCCGGCGGTGCCCGTCAACAGGGCCCGCCATTCGGGAGACACATGGGCCAAGCCCTGCACCGCCTCCGCTCCGATCGAAGGGTCATAGGGGCGCGGGGATCGAAAGACCTGAAGCATTTTTGACATGGCCGCAGAGTGGGTTGCACCGCGAGGGGCGTCAATGCAAAAGCGCCGCGCCACATCGCAAAGGCAGCGCAAATATTTCGCAAACTTAAAGTTAGAGCCGCGAGCGATTGGCCAAGGCGTCTGTCCCGCCTTCCGGAAAACTTCGAAATTTCATCTTTGACGGTGCAAAACCTCGTTAAATTCCCCCTATCCGCCACTTCCACAGATGCAAAAGCACAGATATATTCGACACAGTGGTCGCGTTCCTGTTTCGGGGACCGAGTGAAACGTAGAGAGTACCCCATGTTCGCGGGATTGTTCCGCCGAACGTTATTAAAGAGTCACACGTGGTTTTTGGAGCGTGACCACGCTTGCGATTCTGACGTGTCGTCGCCGCTCGTTTTCTGACTGTTTTATGATCCCGCATATGATCGCACCGATTTCGCCATCGGCACTGAATGTGTGTTCGGGCCGCTGCCTGCTGTGGCCAGCGGATCATCAAAGACCGCCCCCTGATGCCTCTGTCGGCGGCATCCCCCCTGCCCCATATCCCAAAGCACCCGACGATCTGTTTGCGACAGGTCGCGAAGTGAATGTGAAAAACATTTACATCGCCCCTTGAAGCAGCCAGCCCTGCGCCACATATGGGTGATGTAAATGATGTTTACATACACCCTCAAACCAACCCTAACGTTGTGGAGACACCAGATGACGAGTTACACGACCAACCTTCCGCCGGCCCCGCAGCAGGGCTGGTTAGCCAAAGGCGAAGCCTGGCTGGATGCAAAGGGCAAAGGTGCCTGGATCGCGGCCATGGTTCTCGGCTTTGTGTTCTTCTGGCCAATTGGCCTCGCCTTTCTTGCCTATATGATCTGGAGCAAACGTATGTTCAAATCTCACTGCCGCTCGCGCTCGACCCATATGCACCGGGGATTTCACGCGATGAAATCCAGTGGAAACACTGCTTTTGATGCCTATAAGGCCGACACGCTGGCCCGTCTGGAACAGGAGCAAACCGATTTCGAGAGCTTCCTTGCCCGTCTGCGGGCTGCCAAGGACAAGGCCGAATTCGATGAGTTCATGGACGAACGCGTCCGGCGCGGCGACTATGAGGCCGCCGACAGCGACACGGACCACGACGAGACCTCGAACCGCGCCCCTGGCCAGGCCTGATACAGACCCGCGCACCCCGCCGTATCCTGCGGCGGGGGCTGCCCCTTTTTTCTCTTTCAGGAGACCCAAATGACCGCCCTGCCCGATCCTGATGTTCAGGCCGAATTTTACGAAGGTGTTGCGCTGAAACGGCTAATTGCCTTTCTGATCGACGGTGTTTTGATCTTTGCACTTGCCGCCCTGGCGGTGCCCTTCACGGCCTTTCTGGGCCTGTTCATGTGGCCGGCGCTCTATCTGATGGTCGGGTTCGTTTACCGTGTTGCAACCCTGTCGAACGGATCGGCGACGCTGGGAATGCGGTTCTGTGGCATCGAGTTGCGCGAATACGATGGGGCGCGGCTGGATGGGGGCAGCGCCTTGCTGCATACGGTCGGGTTTACCGTGTCGATGGCGGTCCCGGTGCTTCAGGTGATTTCGATCCTGCTGATGCTGACCACCGCACGCGGTCAGGGACTGACCGATCATATGCTGGGCACGGTGATGTTGAAACGCCGCGCCTGAGCCGCAGTTGAGCGGCAGCTGACAGGTCAGAACCCGGGATCGACGCCGCATTGCAGAAAGGCGGCGTTAATCCCTTTTTCACAAGCCCACTTGTCAGCCACGGGACGGTTGGTATCATCGCGCTATTCTTCGACCGCCAACAGAGCATTTCCACCCGACACACACGCCTCACCGATACGTCCAGAAAGTCACCGACACCCGTATGCGCCATACGCTTCCGATTGCCCCCCAGTTCTATGTGACCGCCCCGCAACCCTGCCCCTATCTTGAGGGGCGGATGGAGCGCAAACTGTTCACCGCGCTGCAAGGCGACGGGGTCGATCAGCTGAACAGTTCGCTCAGCCAGCAGGGGTTCCGGCGCTCGCAGAATGTGCTGTACCGGCCGTCCTGTTCGGATTGCTCGGCCTGTATGTCTGCGCGCATCAACGTGGAGGCCTTTGCCCCCACGCGCAGCCAGCGCAAGACCCGCAACCGCAACAAACATCTGGAACGGCGCGCCACCTCGCCCTGGGCGACCGAGGATCAATACGCACTGTTCCGGCGCTATCTCGACCGGCGCCATGCGGATGGCGGCATGGCGGATATGGATGTCTTTGAATATGCCGCGATGGTCGAAGAGACGCCGATCCGCACCCGCGTTGTCGAATATATCGCCCCCGACACCAATGGGCTGACCGCCGTGTCGCTGACGGATGTGCTCGATGACGGGCTGAGCATGGTCTATTCCTATTACGACCCCGATCTGCCGCAGCAATCGCTGGGCACCTTCATGGTGCTTGACCATGTGGAGATCGCGCGGGAGGCGGACCTGCCCTATGTCTACCTTGGCTACTGGGTGCCGGGCAGTCAGAAGATGGGCTACAAGGCGAATTTTTCCGGGCTTGAGGTCTATGTCGCCGGCGAATGGGTGCCGGTGAAAGACCCCGCGCAGTTTGATGCGGCCCAGCACCCGCTGTGCAACGCGCCGATTGCCGAACAGGTGGCCAATATCCAGTTGCCGCAGGACGCTGCGCCCAAAAGGTAGCCCGCGCGACATGCAATCCCTTCATGCCATCTCGCTTGTGGTGCCGGACTATGAGGCCGGACTGGCCTTTTATTGCGGCACATTGGGCTGGACCCTGGCCGAGGATATCGACCAGGGGCGCAAACGCTGGATCCGCATTCTGCCCCCCGGAGCCACAAGTGGCAGCCTGATCCTGGCCCGCGCGGACGGCCCGCAGCAGGAGGCCGCCGTCGGCAACCAGTTCGGCGGGCGGGTCGGGCTGTTTCTGTCCACCGACGATTTCGCCCGCGATCACGCGGCGATGCTGGCGGCAGGCGTCACCTTTGAGGAAGACCCGCGGCATGAGCCTTATGGCACCGTGGCGGTCTGGCGCGATCCCTTTGGCAACCGCTGGGACCTGATCCAGTTCCGGTGACCGCCCCCCCCCGGCGCGGCGACGCGTCCCGGGCGAAGGCGCAACAGTGCCGGACCCGCCCCCGCGCCGAGACCAATCCCAGATCCGAAATTGCCTCCCCACAAAAAAGGGCCCCCGATTGGGAGCCCTTTGTTTTTGTCAGGTCGGCGCCTGGCGTCGATCAGTTCGGGATCAACGCCGGGACAATGGTCACGATCGCCGGGAAGAACCACAGGATCGCCAGTCCGAGCACCTGGATCAGCACGAAGGGCAACACCCCGCGATAGATGTGGCCGGTTGTGACCTCCCTTGGTGCCACGCCACGCAGGTAGAACAGCGCGAAACCAAAGGGCGGTGTCAGGAAGGACGTCTGCAGGTTCACCGCCACCATGATGGTCACCCACTTGGGGTCAAACGACCCGCCGTAGATCACCGGCCCCACGATGGGGATCACGATGTAGATGATTTCCAGGAAGTCGAGCACGAAGCCGAGGATGAACAGCACGATCATCACGATCAGGAACACCGTCAGCTCGTTGTCAAAGCTCTTGAGGAACTGCTGGATATAGTGCTCGCCGCCAAAGGAGATCACCACCAGGTTCAACAACTGTGAGCCGATCAGGATGGTGAACACCATCGAGGTCACCTTGGCGGTTTCCCGGACGATGGGGCTCAGCACGCCACCTTTGAACAGCACCCAGCAGCCATAGAGCAGACCGAACAGGGCAAAGAGGTAGCAGCCATAGGCGAAGAAGAACGCCGCATAGCTTTCTGCCGGCACTTCTTCCTGATTGATCCGGAGGTCAAAGTTCACCCCGGTCAGGATCGCCAGCGCGACCGCGAGGGTTGCCCAGATGATGATATTGCCGGTCTGGCCTTCGTCCTTCAGTCGACGATAAGCGGCCAGCATGATGGCACCACCCGCCCCGAGGGCCGCGGCCGGCGTCGGGTTGGTGATCCCTCCCAGGATCGACCCCAGCACGGCAACAATCAGGACCAGCGGCGGGAACACCACCCGGATCAGATCGTTGCGCGCACAGCGGATCGCCGCTTCCTTGCAGCCATAAAGCGCCAGCAGCGTCGGCAGCAACATCAGCACCACAGTGGCCGAGGGCGATGTCGTCGGCGAGATGGCCACGATATCGACCAGAGCCAGCGCCAGCAGACCGATGGCCCCCAGGATCAGCGGTTTTGGATCGCGCGAAGGCGCGACACCGCGACCGACAGCCAGGGTCAGCCCGAACAGCACGATCATGGTGGCGATACCGGTCCCGATGGGCGCGGCATTGGCGATCTTGTCCGTCAGCGCCGTCGCAAGCTCGTCCTCGGTCAGGCGGGTCGCTTCGGCAACGCCGCCGGCCTCGTCGATGGCGGTTTGCTCGGCAACGGCGGCGTCCCAGGCCGATTGACCGTGCAGATCAATCATCGCCGCCTTGCAGTCCGCGCCGACATTGGTGCGCAGCGATGCCGTCTGGCCCGCGTCAGAGAAGCTGGAGACGGTGACGCTCTGGCTGCCAACAAGCCCGAGATTGCCCAGAAGCACGGTGCCGACGACCAGCGCGACCGGTACGCCAAGGAACCAGGTCAGGCTCTCGCTGCGGGTGATCGGCTCTTCGTTGGCGGCGCCCATGGACACGGCCGGGGCCTTGTGCGGGTTCAACAGCGCATAGCCAAAGGCGTAAAGCGCATAGAGCAGCGCCAGCATGATCCCCGGCAGCAGTGCCGCCTGGAACAAGGTGCCGACCGAAACCACCGCCGGTTCGCCGAGATAGGTCAGAGCATCGGAACAGCCGACATCCTGCGCCCGCGATTCCTGCGCGGTGGAATAGAGATCCCCCGCCAGGGTGCCGAGCAGAACGATCACGATAGAGGGCGGAATGATCTGCCCGAGCGTGCCGGAGGCGGCAATCACACCGGTGGCCAGTTCCGGGCTGTAGTTGTTGCGCAGCATGGTCGGCAGGGCCAGCAGGCCCATGGTGACCACGGTGGCGCCGACAATCCCGGTCGAGGCCGCAAGGAAGGCCCCCACGACGACAATCGACACCGCCAGACCGCCGGGCAGCGGGCCAAAGACCCGTGCCATGGTGGTCAGCAGATCGTTTGCGATCTTCGACCGTTCCAGCGTGATGCCCATCAGAACGAACATCAGCACCGCCAGCAGCGTCTCGATCGAGGCGCCGGCCAGAACCCGTTCGTTGATCCGGTTCACGATGAAGGACACGTTGCGGTCCATCGCCACTTCCCAGCCCTGCGGGAAGACCGGTTCGGCCATCCGGGGCAAGTCCGGGTATCGGAATATCGAGATCACATCGGGTTTGACGCCCGAGTTGACCACATCACGATAGGCCTGGCTCGACGTGTCGATGGCCTGGTGAATGAGGAGCCCGCCGCTGTCGAGCGCGGCAATGATCCCGAAGGAAATGACCCCGGCCCCGCCGATGGCAAAAGCCACCGGGAAACCGGAAAGGATGCCTCCGAAAAGGCAGAAAAAGACGATGATCAGGCCGATTTCGACGCCATCAAGTCCGAATAGCATGTGAGCTGTCCCTTAGTTAATGAGCGCCTTCATAGGCTTCTTCACCTTCGCCAAGCGTATCCTTGTCGAGGTATTTCCCTTCCGATTCTTCGCCTTCGACGAATTCAAGGAAGGAGCGGTAGAAGAAGGCCACAGCATGCAGGAACACCAGTCCCGCAAAGGTCACCAGAAGGATCTTGAACAGGAAGTAACCGTTGAACCCGTTCGGCGAGAACCCGATTGTCTCGACGTTCCACCGCATGGCGCGCGCCTTCATCACGAGGCGGTCGAGCGCATCAGAGGCGGAGGGTTTCGGCACGATCAGGTGGCGCCAGAGGAAGAACCAGCCATACATCCATGTCAGCACGGCCACCGGCATCATGAAGATCAGCGAGCCGATCATGTCGATCACCCGCTTGGCCCGGTGAGAGATCCCGGCATAGATCAGATCAACCCGCACATGGCCGCCCTGCACAAATGTGTAGGTGACGCAGAAACACACCACGAGGGCGTTGTAGAGCTTCAGCTCTTCGGCGAACCAGGAGATGTCTTTTTCCAGCCCGATCCCCAGACCAAAGCTCATGTCGGGGCGGGCAAAGACCCGCTGCATGAACACGATAATGATCTGCTGGATCACCATCAAAAGCCCGGCCCAGGCAAAGAAGCGCCCGCAGGTATTGGCAAAGCCTTCAAGCGCCCGCACCATACCCCACATGAAGCCGCGGAAATAGAGACCGACGGCCGTCAGAACCAGGAAGATGGTGAAGACGACAAAGAAGAATTCGACCGACCCACCGTAATAGACAAAGCGCATCACCGCCTCTTTGTCCTCGGTGCTGTTGGTCCAGGTTATCCAGCCCAGCCACAGTTCGGGATGGGTGATGGCATAGCCAAGGTTGTAAAAGGCGCCGAAAATACTCTGGATCAGCCACCACAGGAAGCCGCCAACCGCGCCAAAAAAGGAAATACTCATGTCGTCCTGCATGGCTCCCCCGGAAGTTCAGAAAACGGTCTGTCGGGTCTGACAACGGCAAGGCCGGAGACGCAGACAGCGACCGCAAGTGCAAAGAGATCCCCCGCGTGAACAGCGGGGGATCCATGATGTGTCCGCAAGGGACCCTTAGCCGAGAACGCGGTCGCGCTGCGCGGTATAGGTGCCGGACGACTGGTTGATCCAGGACGAGGAGGACTTCATCGAAGCCATCGCGCTGTCGTAGACCTTCTTGTAGAGGTCGTCGCCCAGGTTTTCTTCGTGCACTTCCATCGAGGCCTTGCCGAAGGCATCCCAAACGGAGTCAGGGAAGGACATGACCTTGACGCCACCGGCCTGCAGACGCTGCAGCGCTGCACCGTTGTTGGCGAGGAACTGGCTGAGGTTCCACTGGTGGGCTTCGGCGGAAGCGATCTCGATAACCTTCTGGTGCGCGGGGGACAGGCCCTCGAACACTTCGCGGTTGGTCGCAACCGACAGACCTGCGCCCGGCTCGTGGAAGCCCGCAGCGTAGTAGGTCTTGGTGATTTCCTGGAAACCCGCCTTTTCGTCCGCCCAGGGGCCGATCCACTCGGTGCCGTCGATGGCGCCGGAGGACAGGGCCTGGTACACTTCGGAACCGGGGATGTTCTGAACGGAAGCGCCCAGTTTACCCAGCGCCTTGCCACCGAGGCCGGGCATGCGGAATTTCAGACCGTTGAAGTCGTCGGGGCTGTTGATTTCCTTGGAAAACCAACCGCCAGCCTGCGCGCCGGTGTTGCCGCCGAGGAAGGATTTCAGACCGAAGATCTGACCCAGCTCGTCGTGCAGCTCCATGCCGCCGTCCTGGTAGTACCAGTTGGCCAGTTCCTGCGCGGTCATGCCGAACGGCACGGCGGTGAAGAAGGCATAGGCTGGGTGCTGACCAACGAAATAATAGTCGGCACCGTGGTACATGTCAGCCTGACCGGCGGTCACGGCGTCGAACACTTCAAACGCGCCGACGAGTTCGCCAGCTGCTTTGAGGTCAACGGTCAATTCGCCATCGGTCATGGCGGTGATGCTGTCCGCAACGCGCTGTGCGGAGTCATGCACGCCGGCAAGGCCACGGCCCCAGGTGGTGACCATGGTCAGGGTGCGTTTGCCCTGCGCATAGGCCGGAGCGGCCAGTGCGGCGGATGCGACAGCAGCGGAGCCGCCCATTGCAGATGTTTTCAGAAAGGATCGACGATCCATGTGGTATTCCTCCCAAAACGTAATGACCGCCTCGGTGCTTGACGTATGCACCCTACCTCGCGCGGCCTTCTTGAAGTGTGCACAACCCTACTCTGCCCGTGAAACATGTGAATACCAATTACTGCGTAGAAATGCCGCTTTTTTGCCTCCCGCTTGTGCATTCCGGGAATGAAATGTCTTCGGGCCGGCCTGCTTTGGTGTTTTTGGCCTGTCCTGCCTCTTGTTCTGGGGTTTGATTTTCCACCCGCTTGCCGTAACGATTCGAACCGCGCACCCCAGCCCCCCGGCGCCCCCTCGTGCGCGGGGGCGTACATCAGGACGAGCGTTGATGATCCGGTTCCTGTTTCGACCGAATTATGCCCAGAAACTGTCGCTGCTGGCGACGCTGCCGCTGATCATCGCCTGCCTGGCGATTGCGGCGCTGGTGGCATCGCAATCCCGGTCGATGGCCGAACGCGAAATCCAGGTGCTGGAGCGCCAGCTGATCGAGGCCAAGAAGGCCGAGCTGCGCAATTACGTGACCCAGGCCCGCAATGGGTTCATGCATGTCTACGGTCCCGCCGCCCCGGACGATGCCGAGGCCAAACAGCGGGTGACCCAGACCCTCAGCGCGATGATCTATGGCAAGGATGGGTTCTTTTTTGTCTATGACTACGATGGCACCAATCTGGTCAGCCCGCGCCAGACCGAATTTATCAACCGCAACTGGAGCGGGCTGACGGATGCGCGCGGGGTGCCGGTGGTGGATCGTTTCATCGACATCGCCCGCGAAGGGGCCGGCTGGCACAGTTTCATGTGGCAGAAACCCTCAACCGGGGAAGAGGCGCAGATGATCGCCTATGTGGTCGGGCTGCAGGATTGGCAATGGGCGGTGGGCACCGGTGTGTTCATCGACGATGTACTGTCCTCTATCGCCATATCGCGCGCCGAGGTCGAAAACCGGGTGCGGCGGACCTTTCTTTATATCGGGGCGATCACCCTGGTGGCGCTGATCCTGGTCTTTGCCTCCGGGATGATGCTCAACATCCGCGAGCGGCGGCTGGCGGATGCCAAGCTGAAGGAGCTGACACAGCGGGTGTTTGATGCCCAGGAAGAAGAACGCGGCCGGGTGGCGCGCGAGCTGCACGATTCCATCAGCCAGCTGCTGGTCGGGGTGCGCTACGCCTTTGAAACCGTGCGACGGCGGATCGGGAATGAAGAGTATGAGGCAGCGCAGGAGCCGCTGGCAAAAGGCGTCAACAGTCTTGCCACCGCGATCTCCGAGGTCCGCCGCATCAGCCGGGACCTGCGCCCCGGTGTGCTGGACGATCTCGGGCTGGGCCCGGCGCTGAAGGCGCTGACCAGCGAATTTGCCCTGCGCACCGGCATCGAGACGGAATTCTCTACCGTGGTGTTTCGCAACCGCCTGGATCAGGAGGCCAAGATTGCGCTCTACCGGATTGCGCAGGAAGCCCTCACCAATATCGAGCGCCATTCCGGCGCCACCCGTGTCACCATGGATCTGCGCGGCCACGCCAAGGGGGCGACGATGCGGATCACCGACAATGGCACCGGCCTGCCTGCACAGCAGATGCGCAGCGGGCCGGGAATCGGGCTGCGCAATATGCAGGAGCGGATGGAACAGCTTGACGGCACCCTGCGCATTCTGTCATCTCGCAGCGCCGCCACCGGCAGCGGGAGCGGCACCGTGATCGAAGCCAGCCTGCCGCTGAGCCACTTGTTGCCCCCCGGAGACGACGCGCTGGCGCATCGCCTGCCCTAGCCGAGGGCCGCGCGCCACGCGAACCGGGCGTATCTGGCGCCGGGTCAGCCAGGCGCCTCGCCGCCCCCGCGCGGCGGCCAAAGAGGAAGAGACATGCAAAACCCGATGACCCGCGTACTGGTGGTCGATGATCATCCGATGGTGGCCGAGGGAATTCAATCCATCCTCGAAAGCTATAGCGATATCGAAGTGGTCGGGGCCGCCTCTGGCGGACGAGAGGCGATTGCCCAGGCCGAAGACCTGTCGCCGGATGTGATCCTGATGGATCTGAACATGCCGGATGTCGGCGGTCTGAGCGCCACGGAGATCATCCTGGAGCGCCGCCCCCAGATCCGGGTTCTGATCCTGTCGATGCATGACAGCCCGGAATACATCACCACGGCGCTCAGCCATGGCGCTGTCGGCTATGTGCTGAAGGACGTCCAGCCCGAAGAGATCAAGATCGCCATCGATGCGGTGATGCGGGGGGAGCAATACCTCTGCACCGGCGCGGCGGGATCCCTGGCGCCGCGCGACGACCGGATCAACCGCGAGGCCCTGACCGGCCGCGAACAGACCATCCTGCTGGAGCTGGCGCAGGGCAAGTCCAACAAGGAAGTGGCGCTGACGCTGGATATTTCGGTGCGCACGGTGGAGACCCATCGCAAGAACCTCAAACGCAAGCTGGGGATTTCCTCGACCGCCGGTCTGACCCGCTATGCGCTGGAACATGGCGTGCTGCAGGGCACCGGACGCGGCATATAGGAACAGGGGCGGGCTCCCGCCCGTCGCAGGATCGGCGACACCCCGATCCGCGCCCGTTGGGCCGGGCGCCGGGCCGAGGCCCGGCGCGGGCGTGGCTTGGCCCGGCGCGGCGCTCCCTTTGATGACAAAGAGATGCCGCGGCATGGACTTCCCCGCCCTGAACGCTCCAGATTCGCACCTCGAGAACAGGAAAGTGTCGCGATGAGGTGCTCGCGGGTAATAAAATGTCCAAATCTACCCCGAAAACAGTTCTTTTCCCTGTTGACCCTCCCTGCTGTCGCCCATAATGTCCCCGGCAACGCATGATGGAGACCTTTGGGCGATGGCAAGGCTAGTCGTAATTGTAGGACACACGCGCATGGGCCGGTGACGGTAGACCATAATCGAACCCATGCGCCTCCGATCAAAAATCGGGGGCTTTTTTATGCGAAGACTGAGGCGAAGAAAGACGATGTCGTGAACTGGAGCAAAGCAGATGACACGTGAGATGACCGGCGCAAAGATGATTGTTCAGGCCCTTCGGGATCAGGGCGTGGATACGGTATTCGGCTACCCCGGCGGCGCTGTCCTACCGATTTACGACGAGATCTTTCTGCAAAATGACATTCGCCATATTCTGGTCCGTCACGAACAGGGAGCGGTTCATGCCGCCGAAGGCTATGCCCGTTCGACCGGCAAGCCGGGCGTTGTGATCGTGACCTCCGGCCCCGGTGCCACCAATGCGGTGACCGGTCTGACGGATGCCCTGCTGGATTCGATCCCGCTGGTGGTTCTGACCGGTCAGGTTCCGACCTTCATGATCGGCTCCGACGCCTTTCAGGAAGCCGATACCGTCGGCATCACCCGGCCCTGCACCAAGCACAACTGGCTGGTGAAAGACACCGACAAGCTGTCGAGCACCATCCACGAAGGCTTCCACGTTGCCACTTCGGGCCGTCCGGGTCCGGTGTTGATCGACGTGCCCAAGGATGTGCAATTCGCCACCGGCACCTATCAGCCGCCAAAGCCCTCGGCCTCGCATTACCAGCCCATCGTCAAGGGCGACATGGAAGAGATCACCGAGCTGGTCGCCGCCATCGAAACCGCCAAACGCCCGGTGTTCTACACCGGCGGCGGTGTGATCAATTCCGGCCCGGCCGCCAGCCAGCTGTTGCGCGAACTGGTGGAGGCCACCGGCTTTCCGATCACCTCGACCCTGATGGGGCTTGGCGCCTATCCGGCCTCGGGCAAGCAGTGGTTGGGCATGCTCGGCATGCACGGTCTCTACGAGGCCAATATGGCAATGCACGGCTGCGACCTGATGATCAACATCGGTGCGCGTTTTGACGACCGGATCACTGGCCGCATCGACGCCTTCAGCCCGAAGTCGATCAAGGCGCATATTGATATCGACCCTTCCTCGATCAACAAGGTGATCAAGACCGATATCCCGATTGTCGGCGATGTGGCCCATGTGCTTGAGGATATCCTCAAGGTCTGGAAATCCCGCGGCCGCAAGGTGAACCACGAGGCGATTGCCAAGTGGCAGGGTCAGGTCGAGGAATGGCGCAGCGTCAAATGCCTGACCTATGCCACCTCTGAAACCACCATCAAGCCGCAATATGCGCTGGAACGGCTCGAGGCGCTGACCAAGGATCGCAACCGGTATATCACCACCGAGGTGGGACAGCACCAGATGTGGGCGGCGCAATTCCTCGGGTTCGAGGATCCGAACCGCTGGATGACCTCCGGCGGCCTCGGCACCATGGGCTATGGCACGCCAGCCTCCATCGGGGTGCAGATCGCCCATCCCGACGCGCTGGTCATCAACGTCGCGGGCGAGGCCTCCTGGCTGATGAACATGCAGGAAATGGGCACCGCGACCCAGTACAATCTGCCGGTGAAGCAATTCATCCTCAACAACGAACGCCTTGGCATGGTGCGCCAGTGGCAAGAACTGTTGCACGGCGAACGTTACAGCCAGAGCTGGTCCGAAGCCCTGCCCGATTTTGTGAAATTGGCCGAAGCCTTTGGGGCCAAGGGAATTCTCTGCACGGATCCCAAGGATCTGGATGACGCGATCATGGAAATGCTCGACTATGACGGGCCAGTGATCTTTGACTGTCTGGTAGAAAAGCACGAGAACTGTTTCCCGATGATCCCCTCGGGCAAGGCGCATAACGAAATGCTGCTGGGCCAGGCGGAAACGCAGGGCGTGATCCAGTCCTCCGGCGCGGTGCTGGTCTGATCTGAACAGGTTTGTTGCGGGGCGCAGTTGCCGCCCTGCCCCGATATTTCGAGGAAAGGGACTGACATGTCTGCCCTACACATCAAAAAAGGTGCCACCAAGCACTCTGCCTATAACCTGCGGCCGAATTTCTCCGACACGCAGGAACGCCACACGATCACCGTGCTGGTGGAAAACGAACCCGGGGTTCTGGCACGGGTCATTGGCCTGTTTGCCGGGCGCGGCTACAACATCGACAGCCTGACCGTGGCCGAGGTGGATCACACCGGGCACCTCAGCCGGATCACCATCGTCACCACCGGCACCCCGCAGGTGATCGAGCAGATCAAAGCCCAGCTGGGCCGCATCGTTCCGGTGCATGAGGTCACCGACCTGACGGTTGCAGGCCCGTTTGTGGAGCGCGAACTGGCGATCCTCAAGGTGGTCGGTGATGGCGAAAAGCGGGTCGAAGCGCTGCGGCTGGCGGATATTTTCCGCGCCAAAGTGGTGGACAGCACCTTGCACAGCTTCATGTTCGAGCTGACCGGCGCGCCAGACAAGATCGACGCCTTTGCGGATCTGATGCGGCCCCTTGGCTTGACCAAGATTGCCCGCACCGGTGTCGCCGCCCTGTTGCGCGGCGAGTAACCCGCGCGGCGGCCAGCACCAGGCCGCAACAGGCCGGGCCGGACTGTCCTGTGGCAACAAGATGACAAAGCGCAAAACGCACCCTGAATCGGGGTGCGTTTTGTGATTTCAGGATGCCAGTTGTGGCGGTTTGATCCATCCCGACGACCGCCATCGATCTTCGCAAGTGAATGAAATCTCATCAGGATTTCAGGTCACGCCCGCATCAACTCAGGGAACGGGAGGATGGTTGCAGAGACGGTTCGGCGCTCTGGTGCGGCACCGTCGGCGTGCAGAGCCCCCTGCCCTGTCGCCCCCTGCCCCGACGCAGCTTGAGAGACCCGCCGTTCCGGGTTTGCCTCGCGGGATCTCGCGGCGTCATGCTGTGCCAGGTCGCACATCTCGCAGACCTCGGGATCTGCCCCCTCGTGCACCGATCCACGCCCGCCATTGCGCGTGGCGACCGGCAAAGTCGTGACCTCAGCACCGCGAAAACTGCTGTCGTTTTCGTCGCGGTCGCTGTTGGCCTCCTCTCGTCGGTCCGCCGCCTTGCTGTGACGCAATGCATCGGCCAGACCGCTGCGGCTGTCGGTTTCGACAATCTGAACATTCTCCGCAATACGCATCCTGTTTTCGTACCGCGTTTCGAATTCAACCAGATCGCCCTTGCCAAACCGCATGGGTTCTGTCGCCGTTTCCGGCAACAGACAATAAGCCAAATCTCTTTGGTCTTCACACCAGATAACCGCCTTTTTCTTGGCGGAATCTGACCAGACGACAACCCCTATCATGGCGCACCTCGCGTTTGCCTGATCCTATTGTGCGTCAATTCCCTGAATTCAAAAATCCCAAAGTCGCGCTTTGGGAATTGCAATTTGTGTCGAGCTTGATACGCTATGGCGTCAGGTACACTCATTTTGGTGCGAGTTAGCATCAGGACGTGACGCCAAGTCGAAACAGATGCTAGCGAATTGTGGCCCAACATGCTGAAACACAACCGATCTCCTGCCGAACTGAGAACTGTCTTTGGTGAAAATCTGCGCAAACTCTCGCGCGCTTATCCTTCGATTTCAGAACTCTCCCGGCGCCTCGGCATCAACCGGACCCAATTCAATCGCTATATCTCCGGCGAGAGTTTTCCGCGCCCCGATGTGCTGGACCGGATTTGCAGTTTCTTTGCCGTTGACGCCCGCATTCTGCTGGAGCCGGTCGATACGCTCGATCCGCCCAAGGAAACTGTGGTGCACAGCCAATACCTCAAGGATTTCTTTGACACCGGGATCACACGGGTCACCGAGGAGGTTTTTCCCACCGGGTTTTATCGCTTCACCCGCCGCAGTTTCATCAGCGATGACAGTTTTGTCGTCGGCATCGTACATGTGCACCGGATCGAGGGGATCACCTATATCAAGGGCTATGAACCGCGCGCGGGCATGCAGTTTCAGGGGCTGTCCACCTCAGGCCCGACGCGCGAATACCGCGGCTACATGACCTGCCACGAAGATGGCGTCGCCTTTGTGCTCAGCCGTCGCAATACCTTGACCTATTCCTTCAATTACCTGGCGCGGGTCTCGGCGGCAGAAAACAGCCTCTGGATTGGCTATGTCGCGCGCACGATCCGCGAAAGCGAAGGCGGCGAGCGGGTGACCCGGATGCTGTATGAATATCTCGGCCCGACCGTCCGCGACGCCTTGCCCGCGGCGCGCGGCTGCGGCTTTACCAATGCGCCCGACATCATTCCGTTTCACAAGCGGATGCTTCAGCTGGGCACCCCGTTCAGGTAGCGCAGCCGTCGCGCGGTTCAGGTCGCTCGGCCCTCTCGCGCGCCGACCGACGCCTGATGGTAGCATTGGCCCAGCCCGAGCAACGCTGCGTCGCTGCCGGCAGGCCCGATCATTTGCACACCGATCGGCAGCCCCTGCGGGCCGCGCCCTGCCGGCACCGCCAGCGCCGGAAGCCCCAGCAGGCTTGCCGGGACCACCACTTCCATCCAGCGATGATAGGTATCCATAGCAACCCCTGCGATTTCACGCGGATAGTCCCAGTCCGCCGGGAACGGCCAGCACTGCGCCGTGGGCAAGAGCAGCGCATCGTAGGTGTCGAACAATCCCGCCGCCACCCGCATCCAGTCGGACCGCAGATCAGAGGCGTCCTGGATGTCCTGCGCGGTCAGCGCCAGGCCGCGCTCCAGTTCCCAGATGGCGGTGTCTTTCAACTGCGCCCGCCGATCCAGCAGCGGGCGCAGCCCTGCCGCAACCGCAAAGGAGCGCAGGGTGATCCAGGAGTGCCAGATCTTTTCGGCGGCAAAGGGCGGCGCGAGACGGTCAACCCGGTGGCCCTGGCTTTCCAGGGTCGACAGCGCCGTCTCGCAGGTCGCAAGCACACCGTCCTCCATCGGATAGGCACCGCCCCAATCGCCGAGCCACCCCAGCCGCAGGGCGCCTGGATCCTGCAAGGGCTGCACCGGACGGGCGCCACGATGAAGCGGCAAGCGCGGGTCGCCGCCCGCCATCACATCCAGCAAAAGCGCCAGATCCGCAGGGCTGCGCGCCATGGGGCCGTTGGTCGCCAGCGGATGCAGGAACAGGTCGCCTTCAGGTTCGCCAGGGACCCAGCCCCAGGTCGGGCGAAAGCCATAGACCTCGCTCCAGCCGGCCGGGTTGCGCAGCGATCCCATCATGTCTGACCCATCGGCCAGGGCCACCATGCCCGCCGCAAGCGCCACCGCCGCCCCGCCCGAGGACCCGCCGGCCGAGCGGCTCGGATCAACCACGTTGCGCGTGGCGCCATAGACAGGATTGAACGTATGGGAGCCGAGGCCGAATTCGGGCGTATTGGTCTTGCCGATCAGGATCGCCCCTGCGGCACGCAGGCGCGCCACAAAAAGATCGTCCTGCGCCGCCACCTGTCCGGCAAAGATCGGCGACCCCTGCGCGGTGACCAGCCCCTTGGCATTGGCCAGATCCTTGATCGCCATCGGCAATCCATGCAGGGGGCCGCGCGCGGCCTCGGGCACGCGGTCCGCCGCACGCGCCTCGGCCAGAAGCGCGTCGCGCTCCCGCAGGGCAACAATGGCGTTCAATTCCGGATTGCGGCGTGCGATCCGGCTCAGTGTGGCCTCCATCAGCGTTTCCGCTGTCAGGTCACCGGAACGGATGTCTGCCGCCAGATCCCCGGCTGACCGGTCGCAAAGCGTCATGGCGTGTCCTTGTCATTCGCGTCTGATCATCGGATCCTAGGCCGCCGCCAACGCCCTGCAACGCCCCCAAAAAAAGCGTGCAACATCAGCGTCGTGCGCACAGCCGACCGATCGGTCGGCTGCCCGGCCCAACGCCGGGCGGGCCTCTGCGAGGCTCAGGCCCGGTGGCGGGAGAGCCCCCTGGCGTTCAGTCCAACCGGCGCGTCATGGGGCAGGTTTTGTTCTGGATCAGTCGTCGCCCTGGGCGTCGGCGCGGCTCTTGCCGGAGACCTTCATCGCCAGGGTCGCAGCCATGAAGCCATCAAGATCGCCATCGAGCACGCCCTTGGTGTCCGAGGTCTCATGGCTGGTGCGCAGATCCTTGACCATCTGGTAGGGCTGCAGCACGTAGGATCGGATCTGGTTGCCCCACCCCGCATCGCCCTTGGCCTCGTGGGCGGCGTTGATGTCGGCGTTGCGGCGATCCAGTTCCTGTTGGTACAGGCGCGATTTCAGTGCCTTCATGGCGATGTCGCGGTTCTGGTGCTGGGATTTCTCGGAAGAGGTCACGACGATTCCGGTCGGCATGTGGGTGATCCGCACTGCCGAGTCGGTGGTGTTGACGTGCTGCCCCCCCGCCCCGGAGGACCGGTAGGTGTCGATGCGGATGTCGGCCGGGTTGACCTCAATCTCGATATTGTCGTCCACCACCGGATAGACCCAGACCGAGCTGAAGGAGGTATGCCGCTTGGCCGCCGAATCGAAAGGCGAAATTCGCACCAGCCGGTGCACGCCGCTCTCCGACTTCAGCCAGCCATAGGCGTTGTGGCCTGAAATCTTGTAGGCAGCGGATTTGATACCGGCCTCTTCGCCTGCGCTTTCGGACTGCAGCTCGACTTTGTAGCCTTTTTTCTCCGCCCAGCGGACATACATCCGCGCCAGCATCGAGGCCCAGTCGCAGCTCTCGGTGCCCCCGGCGCCCGAGTTGATCTCGAGAAACGTGTCATTGGCGTCGGCTTCCCCATCCAGAAGCGCTTCCAGCTCCTTTTCGGCGGCCTTTTCCCGGAGCAGCTTCAGCGCGTTCTCGGCATCGATGACGACTTCGGCGTCCTCTTCCATTTCGCCAAGCTCGATCAGCTCGATATTGTCGGCCAGATCCTGCTTGATGGTGGAATAGACCTCGATGGCATCCACCAGCATCTGCCGGTCGCGCATCAGTTTCTGCGCCGCCTCCGGGTCGTCCCAGAGGTTGGGATCCTCGACCCGCGCATTGAATTCTTCCAGCCGGAACTGCGCGGTTTCCCAGTCCATCCGCTGGGAAAGAAGGTCGAGCGATTTTTCGATATCAGCCACGATGTTCTGGATCTCGGCGCGCATGGGTGTTCCTTGAGGTCTGGTTTGAAACTGGGTGATACCGCACGACCGGGACCACTACAAGAGCGCGGCAAGGCGGCCAACGCCGCATTGCCGCCCCGGTCAGATCATCGCTGACTAGTAAAGCCCACCGGAGCTGACATCGCCAAAGGTTGCCTTGGGACCAAGCACCGCCGTGCCGCCGCTGGAGGTGGTGACCTGACGGCCGGATTCGCTGACTTCCTCGATCAGCGGCAGATCCGACCCCATGCCAAAGCCACCGTCAAACGCCAGGCCAAAGATCGGCTCTTCGCCATCGCGGAAATATTCCGCCACCACATAGGCGCCGTTGGCCTCGTCCGGCAGACGGCCACCGGTGTAGCGGTCGATCTTGATGAAATGCCCGCCCGGCGGCACTTCGAACGGGCCACCGCCGAATTTCTCCACCGCTTTGGTCATGAACTGCTGAAACACCGGACCGCAGAGTGTGCCACCATAGGCGCCCCGCCCCATGGGCCGGGGTTGGTCATAGCCGATGTAACAGCCGGCCACGATATTGGAGGTGAAGCCCACGAACCAGGCGTCGCGGCTGTCGTTGGTGGTACCGGTCTTGCCGGCCGTCGGCACCGGCAGATCAATCACGCTGGAGGCGGTGCCGCGGTCCACCACGCCCTTCATCATCGAGGTCAACTGATAGGCGGTGATCGGGTCCATCACCTGTTCGCGGTTTGTCACGATCCGAGGCGCGCGGCCCGGGTCCAGCTCGGCCCAGGAACAATCGACGCAATCGCGGTCGTCATGGCGATAGATCGTCTTGCCAAAGCGGTCCTGAATACGATCCACCAGCGTCGGCTCCACCCGCTCGCCGCCATTGGCGAACATCGCATAGGCCGCCACCATCTTGTACAGGGTTGTCTCTTCGGCCCCCAGCGAGTTGGCGAGAAAGGTGCCCATGTTGTCATAGACCCCGAACCGTTCCGCATAGCCCGCAACCACCGGCATGCCGACCTCCTGCGCCAATCGAATGGTCATCAGGTTCCGGCTCATCTCGATCCCGGTGCGCAGCGGGGTCGGGCCATAGAATTTGTTCGAAGAGTTCTTGGGGCGCCACAGCCCCTGCGGCGTGTCGATTTCAATCGGCGCGTCAATCACGATCGTCGCCGGGCTATAGCCGCTGTCGAGCGCCGCCGCATAGACGAAAGGTTTAAAGCTCGATCCCGGCTGGCGCTGCGCCTGGGTGGCCCGGTTGAACACCGAATGCTGGTAGGAAAACCCGCCCTGCATCGCCAGAACCCGGCCGGAGTTGACGTCCATCGCGACAAAACCGCCCTGCACTTCGGGCACCTGCCGCACCGACCAGTGTTGCAGGGTATCGCCGTCCCGAATGGCCATGGCATAGATGACATCGCCAACCGCAAAGTTGTCGCTGAAATCCCCCTTCATCCATTTGATGTCGGAGCGCGGGACCGTTCCGGTGCCACTGACGCTCTCGATACCAAGGGTCAGTTCGTTCTCCGACAGGCCCAGAACCACCGCGGGCAGCCAGGCCCCCTCCATCGTGAGGATATCCCGTGCCACATCCGCCTCGCTCAGCGCGGCGCGCCATTGCTCTTCGTCCTGCAGCACCTCGGCTGGCAACGTCACGTCGGTGCCGCGCCAGACCTGACGGGAGCGGTCAAATTTCTCCAGCCCCTTGCGCATGGCAAGCGCGGCCTCGGTCTGCATTTCCTCGTCGATGGTGGCGCGGATGGTGAAACCGCCGGTAAAGAACTCGCCCTCGCCGAAATCTTCGGACAGTTGGCGGCGAACCTCATCGGTGAAATAATCCCGCGGGGGCAGCGCGTTGCGGAAGCCGTCAAAATCGCCGTTCTGAACCGAACGCAGCGGTTCGGCCACTTCGACCTCGTAGACGGCGTCCGAGATATAGCCGTTCTCTTTCATCTCGCGCAGCACGTAGTTGCGCCGCTGCATCAAACGCTCCCGTTCGCGGACCGGATGGTAATCCGACGGCGCCTTGGGCATCGACGCCAGGGTCGCCGCCTCATGCGGGGCCAGCTCTCCGAGGGTCTTGTTGAAATAGGTCTGGGCCGCCGCCGTCACCCCATAGGAGTTCTGGCCGAGGAAAATCTCGTTCAGGTACAGCTCCAGAATTTTTTCCTTGCTGAGGGAATCCTCAAGCCGGGTGGCCAGAATGATTTCCTTGATCTTGCGTTCGGCCTGCCGGTCGCCAGAGAGCAGGAAGTTCTTCATCACCTGCTGCGTGATCGTCGAGGCACCGCGCACATTGCGCCCGCGCGACTGCACCGCTTCGACGGCGGCGGCCAGAATACCGCGCGCGTCATAGCCGGCATGGCTGTAGAAGTTCTTGTCCTCGGCCGAGATGAACGCCTGTTTCACCAGATCCGGCACCTCGCTCGAGGGGGTGAACAGCCGGCGTTCTTTGGCAAATTCGTCGATCATCTGCCCCTCGCCGGAGTAAATCCGGCTGATGGTCGGTGGCTGGTACTGGGCCAGCGATTCATGGCTGGGCAGATCGCGCCCATAGACCCAGAAGATCGCACCAATCGACAGGGCCAAAACCCCGATTCCAAGGGTTATGGTGCTGAAAACAGCGCCAAAGAAGGACAGAATAAACCTAAGCACTATGTGGGCCTTTCTCGCACGGTGCCGCTTATATAGAGCGCAACATGACAAGCGTCAAAACGTGATACGGCGGCGCAGACGTCGTCTGCGCACGTGGTCGGTGAGATCATAGCAGAGCCTTGCCCGGCTGTATTGTCACTTTCAGATGTTTGGGGCGGGACGGCAAGAAGCAGCACAAGTCGCTGGTGCGCGCCCGGCCGGGACCAGCCGGGTCGGTGGATTTTCGGTCGGTGTCACTGCCGGACCAGCGCGCGCCGCGCCGCATCCGCCTCGCGCCAGTTCAAAAGCCCGTTCAGGATCCCCTGCGCCGCCCGTGCCCGCCATTCCGGATCGGTCAGATGCTCAAGGTCGCGCGGGCTGGACATGAAACCAAGTTCGATCAGCACCGACGGAATATCTGCTGATTTCAGCACCGAGAACCCGGCAGAGCGCAATGGGCGGCGATTGACCGGCCCGCCCTGCTCCATCAGCGCCTCGATGACCGATTGGGCCAGGGCCGCGCTGCGCGGGTGGGTTTCCTGTCGCGCCAGGTCCAGCAACACATCCGTCACCTCGTCATCGACCTTGCTCAGGTCGCTGCCAGACAGCAGATCCGCCCGGTCGTGCCGTTCGGCCAGTTTCGCCGAGGCCACATCCGAGGCCGCTTTCGACAGGGTATAGACGACGGTGCCATGGGCCATCCCCTCGGACACCGAGTCGGCATGCAGCGACAGGAACAGATCCGCGCCCTGACGGTGGGCCATTGCGATGCGGCGTTCGAGCGAGACAAAATAATCGCCCTCGCGGGTCAAGAGCACCTCGAACCCGCCCGAGCGCACCAGCCGTTCGCCCAGATCATAGGCGAAACTCAGCATCAGGTCCTTTTCGGCAATGCCCCCTTCGGCTTCGGCACCGGGGTCGAGCCCGCCGTGGCCTGGGTCCAGCATGACCAGCAGCGGCGCGTCCGCGTCTCGGGGTGGACGGGTCTTTATCGGCGCGGGCTGGGGCAAATCCAGACGGGGGTCATAGGGGGCCCCGGCACCAGCGGCAAAGGCCGCGGCCTCTATCGGTTCCAGCTCCACCACAAGCCTGGCCTCGGCGGATACCGTGTCGATCGTCATCGCCGCTGCGGCGATCTGCATCGGCGTTTCCAGCTCCAGGACCATCCGCGACCAGCCGGGCACATATCCGCCATAACGGATATCTCGTACAATATCCGAGACAATAAAGGGGTCAGCGCGCAGTCCGGTCCAATCCACCTCCTGAAAATCCAGCACCACCCGGCGCGGATCGTCGAGGGTAAAGATCCGGTAAGGCACCCCCTGGCTCAACCCCAGTTCAAGCCGCGCGCCGGCGCGATCGTCCACCAGGCGGCTGTGCTCCGGCAACACCCGCGCGAGGGCGGAAAACCCCTGCGCGCTGGCGCCGATAGGCAGACACATCAGCGCAACAGCGACCGCGAACAGACCTGGTAAAAGGCGCATCAGAGGCGACCCCGCATAAAGATTTCAAGGCGTCTCAGGCCCTCTTCGATGTCCGATGTCGCCCGGGCATAGGAAAACCGCAGCGTGGTGGCCCCGCGTTGAGGGTCGAAATCCAGCCCCGGAGTAACCGCCACGCCCGCCTGTTGTAGGATCTCTGCCGCCAGCGCACGGCTGTCCGTCGTCAGGTCGGAAACATCCGCATAGACATAAAAGGCACCGTCCGGCGGCGCGATCTTGGTGAAACCGGCGCGCGGCAGCCCGTCCAACATCAGCTGTCGGTTGCGCGCATAGACCGCAAGGTTGGCTTCCAGCTCTGTGGTGCATTCCATCGCTGCAAGTGCGGCAACCTGGCTGGCGTGCGGGGCACAGATGAACATGTTCTGGGCGATCCGTTCCACCGTGCGGATGTGATCCTCGGGCACAATCATCCAGCCAACGCGCCAGCCCGTCATCGAAAAATACTTTGAAAAGGAATTGATCACATAGGCCTCGTCCGAGATTTCCAGCGCAGTGACCGCCTTTGCCTCGTATTCCAGCCCGTGATAGATCTCGTCCGAGATGAAGCTGGCGCCTTCGGCCTGCGCCGCCTCCATCAGCGTCGCAAGCGCCGTTCGGTCGAGCATGGTGCCGGTTGGATTGGCCGGCGAGGCCACCATCAGACCGGCAAGATCCAGCCCGCGCAGATCCGCCGCAACCGGCTGCAGGCGGTTTTCCGGAGCCGTTTCAATATCCACGGGCTGCATCCCGAGCGCGTGCAGGATCTGACGATAGGACGGGTAGCCGGGCGCGCCGATGCCAACCCGGTCACCGCTGTCAAACAGCGCCGTGAAGCTGAGAATAAATGCGCCCGAAGAGCCAGGCGTGATCACCACCCGTTCGGGGTTGAGATCGACATTATACCAATCGCCGTAATGCTGCGCGATCCGTCGGCGCAGGGCAGGCAGACCCAGCGCCACGGTATACCCCATGGCGTCCGTTTCCAGCGCATCCGACAGCGCCTGCCGGGCCGCCTGCGGCGCCCCTGTCGAGGGTTGTCCGACCTCCATATGGATGATGTGACGCCCGGCGTCCTCCGCCTGACGGGCGGCCTCCATCACGTCCATCACAATGAAGGGATCGACTTTTGACCGGCTTGAGTTTCGCATGCTGATCTCCCATTGTGCGGCCATGAGTTTTGACCGCGTATTCCCCTCCACGTCAATCCCGGGCGGGTTCTTCCCGGCGCTTCTTTTGGCGGGCGGCCCCGGTTTGACGCGTGGCCTTGGCGCGGTCCTGCGTTTGCCCGTGCTGATGGCCTTGCTGGTTTGCAGCATCGCCCTGCCGCCGTTGTCGGCAGCGGCCCAGTCGATCCGGCTGCTGCGGGATGCCGATATTGAATATGGGTTGTCCCGCCTGGCGGACCCGGTGCTGCGGGCTGCCGGATTGAACCCGCGGCGGCTGCGGGTTCTGGTGGTTGATGACAACAGCTTCAACGCCTTTGTGATCGACCAGAATGCGATTTTTGTAAACCACGGGCTGATCCTCAAGGTGGAAACCCCTGAGATGCTGCAGGCCCTGCTGGCGCATGAAGCCGCGCATATTGCCAACGGCCATATCGGGCGGCGCGGCCAGAACCTGCGTTCGGCCAGTACTGCCGCCGGGTTCGGAACCGCGCTGGCGCTGCTGGCCGGGGTCGCCGGTGGCGGCAAGGCGGCGATCGGGCTGGCGGCAGGCGCGCAATCGGCCGCGACACGGGGCTTTTTGTCCCATACCCGCGCCGAAGAGGCCTCGGCGGATCGCTCGGCGGTGGGCTATCTGACGCGCGCCGGGATTGACCCACAGGGGATGGTCGATCTGCACAGGATTTTTGCCGGGCAAGAGGTTCTGGGCGCCGCCAGCCAGGACCCTTACATGCGCTCGCATCCGCTGACCCGGGATCGCATACGTGCGGCGCAGGCCTATGCCACCAGCGCCCAGGGTCAGATCGAAAATTCGCCCGAAGCCGCCTATTGGCTGGCCCGCATCCAGGGCAAGTTGTCAGCCTTTACCCGCGCACCAAGCTGGTCGAAACGACGATTGGCCACGGAACAGTTTACCGATGTGAAACACATGCGCGCCGCCATCGCCGCGCATCGCCAGAACGACCTCAGACGGGCGCAACAGGAGATGCAGAGCCTGCTGGCCAAGCGACCCGATGATGCCTATTTCCACGATCTTCTGGGTCAGATCCTGTATGAAAACCGGCAATGGCAAAGCGCGGTTTCGGCCTTTTCCACGGCCGCAAAACTGGCCCCGAACGAGCCGCTGATCCTGGCCGGGCTTGGCCGGGCGCAACTGGCTGCGGGGCAATCCAGCGCGGCGCTGACCACCATGGAGCGGGCGCGCGGACTTGATTTTCGCAATGCGACCTTGCTCAGGGACATGTCTCTGGCCTATGCGCAAACAAAACAAACGGGTATGGCAGCTTTGGTAACTGCTGAACGCTATGCTTTGCAGGGACGACTGCCGGATGCCGGCCCCCATGCCAAGCGCGCGGTGGGTCTGTTGCCCAACGGATCGCCGGCCTGGCGTCGTGCCCAAGACGTATTGATTGCATTTGAACAAGACGAGAAAAGGAACAAGAAATGATTGCCCTGACACGCATGGCTGCGGCTGCGGCCTGCGCGCTCTCTCTCTCCGCTCCGGCGGCGCTGGCGTTTGATCTGAGCGCAATGACGGCTGAGGAACGGGACGCTTTCGGCGCCGCCGTGCGTAGCTATCTCCTTGAAAATCCTGAAGTTATTCTCGAAGCGGTAGACGTTCTGGAAGACCAACAGGCCAGCGCCGAAGCGGCGCGCGACGACGCCCTGGTGGCGGCCAGCCTGCAGGAATTGCAGGACGACGGCTATTCCTGGGTGGGCGGCAATCCCGACGGGGACATCACCCTGGTTGAATTCATGGACTACCGCTGCGGCTATTGCCGACGCGCCGCCCCCGAGATCGAGACCCTGCTGGCGCAAGATCCCAACATCCGGCTGGTGGTGAAGGAATTCCCGATTCTGGGCGAAGCGTCAGTATTGTCGTCACGCTTTGCCATCGCAACCAAGCTGGAGGCCGGCGACGCGGCCTACAAGGAGGTTCACGACACGCTGATGGCCTATACCAGCGAGCCAAACGAAGTGGCGCTGCGGCGGATGGCCGAGGGGCTGTCGCTGGATGCGGATGCCATTCTGGCGCGGATGGACAGCGCGGATGTGACCGAACAATTGCAACGCACCCGCGCGCTGGCGCAGCAGCTGTCGATTTCGGGGACGCCGACCTTTGTGCTGGAAGACGAAATGTTGCGTGGCTTTCTGCCTGCGGACCAGCTTCAGCTCATGATCGAAGAGATCCGCGCGGCGCGCAGCTGACGCGCAAGGCTGCTGACAATCAAGGCAGCTAAAAATCAAGACAGCAAACAATCAAGACTGGGTGCGGGGGGGGATGCCCCCCCTACCACTCTGCCAGGAGGGATCTGGCCAGACCACCAAGCCTGTCATCAGAAAGTCACGGAAGCGGCGGATTTATTCTGCCGCTTCAATCTCTTGCGCCGACTGGCTTTCCAGGCTTGCGGCCTTCTTTTCGACTTCCTCGACGATGTGATTGATCATCTGATCATTCGACATCTTGTGGCTGGCTTTGCCCGCCAGATAGACCATACCGGAGCCCGCGCCGCCGCCGGTGAAGCCGACATCGGTCATCAGCGCCTCGCCCGGGCCGTTCACCACGCAGCCGATGATCGACAGGCTCATGGGCGTCTTGATATGTTCAAGCCGCTCTTCCAGCGTTTCCACGGTTTTGATGACGTCAAACCCCTGGCGTGCACAGGAGGGACAAGAGATAATATTGACGCCTCGATGGCGCAGGCCGAGGGATTTTAGGATCTCAAAACCGACTTTCACCTCTTGGACCGGATCTGCCGACAGGCTGACGCGGAGGGTGTCGCCAATCCCCATCCAGAGCAATTGCCCCAGACCGATGGCCGATTTGATGGTGCCGGAGGTAAGGCCGCCGGCCTCGGTGATGCCAAGGTGAATCGGCGCGTCCGTGGCCTCTGCCAGCATCTGGTAGGCCGCGGCGGACATGAAGACATCGGACGCCTTGACCGAAATCTTGAAGTTGTGAAAATCGTGATCCTGCAGGATCCGGATATGGTCCATACCGCTTTCGACCATGGCATCGGGACAGGGTTCGCCATATTTGTCGAGCAGGTGTTTTTCGAGACTGCCCGCGTTGACACCGATGCGGATCGAACAATTGTGATCACGGGCGGCGCGGATGACCTCGGCGACGCGTTTTTCGTCACCGATGTTGCCGGGGTTGATACGAAGACAGGCCGCGCCCGCCTCTGCCGCCTCGATCCCGCGTTTGTAGTGAAAATGGATATCGGCCACGATAGGCACCGGGCTTTCGGCGACGATCTCTTTCAGGGCGCGGGCGGAGGCTTCGTCCGGGACCGAAACCCGCACGATATCCGCCCCGGCCTCTGCCGCAGCGACGATCTGGACAATCGTCGCTTTGACATCGGTGGTCAGGGTGTTGGTCATGGTCTGCACCGAAATCGGGGCATCGCCCCCCACCGGCACGTTGCCAACATGGATCTGGCGGCTTTTGCGGCGTTCGATGTTCCGCCAGGGGCGGATGTGATTCAGGGACATAGTTGCCTCGTCCTGCGTGTCGCTTGGGCCATAGATAGGCCGAGGCTCCGGTGCCTGCAATGGCTGTCCCGGAGATCGGGCAAAGACTCGTCGAAAAAGCCGCGATCTATCGCCGCAAAGCGCGGGGATCCGGGCGGGAACAGGCTGGCGTGCGGAGCGGGGGGCGCAGGATCACTCGGTTGGGGTTGGCGTGACCGTGGTCCGCAACTGAGCAACCAAGACGGCCAGGGCCTCGTTCTGTTCGGCCTGAAGATCGGCAAGAACAAAACGTCCGCTCAGCGCATCCGGCGACAGTTCGATGTTTTTCGTGACCTGTCCGCGTCCACCGACCGGGCCATAGTGCTGGCCGTTGACCGCGAAATAGATCGCACTGCTTTCACCCGTGCGCAGTTTCGGAGCATCTTCGGTCAGCGGAACCTCGAACGATTGCCCAGGTTCCATGGTGGTTTCAAAGATCACAGAGCCGTCGGCGGCGGTGACCTGAACCCAGGACGGGCGCACGGCAAGCATCTGGACGGTTGACGTAACCGGTTCAAGCACCTGTGGCACCGCAAGATCGGGATTGTCCTTTGCCGGCAGGCTGGCATCAGCAAGCAGGAGCCCCGGCTGTTCCGGCGCCGCAAAATTGCCAAGCGCGCGCGGATCAAGCGTGGAAATCGGCGCATCCCGCGCCACCAGAACCGGCACATCAAGCGCCTGTGGCCGGTAAAGCCGGTCGAGCGCCTCTGCCGCCGGATCCTGGGCGCGGTCGCTGGAGACCAGAGAAGCGGAGGCCAGCGGGTCCAGTTCAGCCAGAACCTCGGGCGTTTGTTCCACCGGGGCAAAGGTGACCTGCTGCACCTCACGCAGAACTTTCCAGCCGCCGTAGCCCAAGCCACCGATCACCGCGCAAAGCACCAGCAAAGAGCCGATGGCGCGCGGTTCGATCTGCGCCAGGAACCCATCCGAGACGGGCACAAACGGGGTCGCCGAATTCATGAAGGCATCACTGCCAAGGCCTTTGCCCGTGGTGCGGCGCAGGTCCTTGGGTTTACGGACCGAGGCTTCGGACGACATGCCATGCGCAACGGAGAAGCCGCTTTCGGCGCAAAAGGCATTAAACGCCGTCTCGGCATCCATGTTCAGGTAACGGGCGTAGGAACGCACGTAACCGGCAATAAATCCGGGCGTATCAAAGACAGAGGGGTCGCAGTTTTCGATCGCGGCGATGTAGGAGGCCTTGATCCGCAGTTCGCGCTGCACGTCCAGCAGGGATTTGCCCATCGTGGCGCGTTCGCCGCGCATCGTATCACCGAGGCGCAGTTCAAAATCATCAAAACCCAATGGTTTTGACTCGTCTTCAAGACCTTTCGGGGTGCGCTGAGTTAAGCGCCCGATCATGCCTGCTGTCCCATCAGTACCTGCCGTTTTGCGACATTTACCGCGCCGCCAAACGATTCTCGATTCGTCAGCGCGGTTTCATTGATGAAACGATAACACAAATCCGTTTACAGAACACTTCGCAGTGGCTTATCCGGCCAGTTCGGCGCGATTTAGCGCACAATGCGACCAGAGTTTATCCATCGCCCGCACAAGATGATCCATTTCGCCGGGGCCATGCACGGGCGAGGGCGTGAAACGCAGTCGTTCTGTGCCGCGCGGCACGGTCGGGAAATTGATCGGCTGCACGTAAATGCCGAAATCCGCCAGAAGCATATCGCTCAGTTTCTGGGTATGGACCGGATTTCCGACGATAACCGGAACGATATGGCTGCCATGATCAATGATCGGCAGTCCCATCATCTTCAGCCGCGCCTTGAGATAGCGCGCCTGTTCCTGATGCTTGTCGCGCAGCTCCTGTGCGGTCTTGAGGTGGCGCACCGAAGCCGCCGCCCCTGCCGCCACGGACGGTGCCAGCGATGTGGTGAAGATGAACCCGGGCGCATAAGAGCGGATCGCATCGCACATTTTTTCCGAGGCCGCGATATAGCCGCCCATGACGCCATAGGCCTTGGCCAGAGTGCCATTGATGATGTCAATCCGATCCGCCAGCCCGTCGCGTTCGCTGACGCCACCGCCGCGCGGGCCATACATGCCCACCGCGTGCACCTCGTCGATATAGGTGAGTGCATTGAACTCTTCCGCCAGGTCGCAGATCTCTGCAATGGGGCCGAAATCGCCGTCCATGGAATAGATCGATTCAAACGCGATCAGCTTGGGCGCTTGCGGGTCGTCGGCCGAAAGCAGTTCGCGCAGATGCGCCACATCGTTGTGGCGGAAGATCCGCTTGGCCCCGCCGTTGCGGCGCACGCCTTCGATCATCGAGGCATGGTTCAGCGCATCGGAATAGATAATGAGGCCGGGCAGCAGTTTCGGCAGGGTCGAAAGGGTCGCATCATTGGCGATATAGGCGGAGGTGAACAGCAGGGCCGCTTCCTTGCCATGCAGATCCGCCAGCTCTGCCTCCAGTTCCTTGTGATAGATCGTGGTGCCGGAGATGTTGCGCGTGCCGCCAGAGCCGGCACCGGTCGCGTCCAGCGCCTCGCGCATCGCCTTGAGCACAGAAGGGTTCTGCCCCATCCCGAGATAGTCGTTGCCACACCAGACGGTGATGTCCTGTTCGCTGCCATCGGGCCGGGTCCAGACGGCGTGAGGGAATTGACCGCGCTTGCGCTCGATGTCGATAAACGTCCGATAGCGGCCTTCTTCGTGAAGGCGTTCAATCGCTGCGTCGAGTTGTGCGGTATAGTTCACCGTCATCTCCATAGCTGTCTTCGGCGCCCATCGCGGCTCCGGCTGAGTCTCGATCCCGACCTGCCTTGCCCCAGGCATCTTTCACCGCGATCTGTCCCGCGGTGCCAAACCGGCATCCTTGTCCTGCACCATGTGATAGCGGGCCGCAGCCCCATCCTCCTTGATACAGGTCAAATATTCCTTTCGGTGTGTTTTAGAACCATTCTTAAAGGCAGGCAAGCGCGCGATCCTGCATTCCAGCTATGCAGGGCGACGCAAAATGTCGCATGACGCTCCGGCAGCCCTAGGCGGCCGCGACGGCCCATTCCCGCCAATTGGTCATGGTGCTGCTGTGGGCGCATCCTGCTGCTGGTCCTCGCCAAATCACGCTGATAGGCTCTGCCAAGAGACCCGTTGGCGCGCAGGATTCACGGACCGATCCGGCTTGTCACGCCTGCACGGGCTGCCCTACTCAGGAGATCCAGATGTCCCTTACTTCCGTTCTCGATAGAATCAATTCCGACCTGTCCGCAGCCACCGACCGGCTGCTGGAGCTGCTGCGCATCCCGTCGATTTCGACCGATCCCGCCTATAAGGCGGAGTGCGATGCCGCCGCCGACTGGCTGGTGAAAGATCTGAACTCTATCGGTATCCAGGCCGAGAAACGCGCCACCCCCGGCCACCCGATGGTCGTCGGCCATGTCGGTGGCGAAAACACCGACGCGCCGCATCTGCTGTTTTACGGCCATTATGATGTGCAGCCGGTGGATCCACTGAACCTCTGGAGCACGCCACCCTTTGAACCGCAGCTGGAAGAAACCCCGAACGGCACCGTCATCCGGGGGCGGGGATCGTCGGACGACAAGGGCCAGCTGATGACCTTTGTCGAGGCTTGCCGGGCCTGGCAGGCGGTGAATGGCTCCCTGCCCTGCCGCATTACCTTTTTCTTTGAAGGCGAAGAAGAATCCGGCTCGCCCTCGCTGATCCCCTTCCTTGAGGCGGCAAAGGAAGAGCTTTCGGCTGATATCGCGCTGATTTGTGACACGTCGATGGTTGCCCGCGGCGTTCCCTCCGTTGCGTCGCAGCTGCGCGGCATGATGAAGGATGAATTCACCCTGATCGGCCCGAAAATCGACCTGCATTCCGGTCACTACGGCGGTCCGGGCCTGAACCCCTTGCGCGAAATCTCGAAACTCATCGCGTCCTTCCATGACGACGAAACCGGCGCGGTCGCTGTCGAGGGGTTCTATGAGGGCGTGCACGAGGTTCCCGCCGAAATCCTGCGGCAATGGAAGGGCTGCGGCTTTGACGAGACGGACTATCTGTCGAACGCGGGCTACACCGTTGCCCATGGCGAGAAAAAATATTCGACGCTGGAGCAGCAATGGGCCCGTCCGACGCTGGAAATCAACGGCCTTTGGGGGGGCTATCAGGGCGCCGGCACCAAGACGGTGATCCCGTCAGAGGCGCATTGCAAGATCACCTGCCGCCTGGTTGGCGACATGGACCCCGATGCCCTGCGCGCAAAGCTGCGCAAGCACGTCGAGGATCGCCTGCCCAAGGATTGCACTGTGAAATGGGATCTCGATCTGGACGGCTCGCCCGCCTATGTGATCGACACCACCCGACCGGAGTTTGAGGCCGCCCGCGGCGCGCTGACCGACGAGTGGGACCGCGAGGCGGTGTTTTCCGGCATGGGCGGTTCGATCCCTGTCGCCGGGTACTTCAAGTCGATCCTCGGCATGGACGCCCTGCTGATCGGTTTCGCCAACGAAGATGATGCGATCCACTCGCCGAACGAAAAATACGACCTCAAGAGCTTTCACAAGGGGATCCGGTCCTGGGCCCGCGTGCTGGACGCCCTGTCGAAATAATCTGCCCCCCTGCCCGGCCGCGTTGTGCCGACCGGGCAGGGTCTTTTGCGTCACGGCGCGACACATCACAAAACAGAAGGCCCTGCCTGCGGGTGGGGTCTAGCTGTCTTCGCGGCGGACCGGTCGCGGGCGCGCGGCATCGTCCAGCGCAACAAAGGTAAAGATCGCTTCGGTCACCTGATGCGACTCTTCCTGATGCCTGGCGCGACGCCAGGCCCGCACCTTGATCCGCATCGAGGCGCGGCCGATCTTCAGCATTTCAGCATAAAGCGAGACTTCGTCGCCCACCAGAACGGGCCGGTGAAACTGGATTTCCTCGACCGAGACGGTTGAGGCCCGCCCCTGAGAGACCCGCGCGGCAATGGTGCCCGCCGCAAGGTCCATCTGGCTCATCAGCCAGCCGCCAAAGATATCTCCGGCGGGGTTGGTGTCCGTCGGCATGGCGATCACCCGGATCGTGGGCTGCGTTTCAGGGGGTTGGATGGGCGCGGTCATCGCGGCTCTCCTCTGCGGAAATGGGTTCTGGCAGTCTTGCAGGCTGCGGCGTCCAGAGAAAGGCAAATTGACGCAACACAGCGATCCGTCTCGATGCGGCCGACAGCAGTCCCACTCAACCAACCCTGCACCAGATTCTGCGGCGGCCATCCGCGCAGGCAGATGCGGACAGTGTGGCGGAGTAGGTAAAGCGAGGAAAAGGTGAAAGTGGCGCGGTTGACGGGGCTCGAACCCGCGACCCCCGGCGTGACAGGCCGGTACTCTAACCAGCTGAGCTACAACCGCGCATTTTTCAACGCTGACCGGAGCCAGCAGTGCCCTCCGGGCCGGTCTCTGATGCCCGGTGACAGGCCTTCCAGAGCGAAGGTGAAAGTGGCGCGGTTGACGGGGCTCGAACCCGCGACCCCCGGCGTGACAGGCCGGTACTCTAACCAACTGAGCTACAACCGCTTGCTGCTTACGTTCAACACCGTGGCTGAACGTTGGGGTGTAATATTCGCAGGCCGCGGGGGGCGTCAAGCGCAGAAACGTCATTTTGCGGGCTTTCTGTCGAAAAAAATCGCTCCCCCGAGCAAGCTTTTGAAACTTATCGAGCTTTCTGAGATCCAATGTCCCTGCGGCACCGTCTGGCCCGGCGATGACCGAACCCGGAACCTGCGCAATCTTCTGTGCGACAGCACCCTGTGTGAATTTTCTTCTATCGGTTTTTTACTGCAGGGATAAAGTGTTGCGATGACCGATATCCCTCGATTGCCCAACCCGATTGCCCGCAGCCTGTTTCTGGATCGCCACTTGTTGCTGAGACAGACGGGCGGATCCGGCAAGACCACGGACCTGGAGGGCCTGTTGCACACCCTTGGTTTCGTGCAAATCGACAGTGTGAACACGCTGACGCGCGCCCATGATCTGATCCTGTGGTCCCGTCGGGGGCAATACCGGCCTGCCAACCTTGACGAGCTGGTGGGCAAGCGGCGCAGTGCATTTGAACACTGGACCCATGATGCCGCCGTCATTCCGATGTCCTTTTACCCGATGTGGCGTCTGAAAATGGCCCGAGACGAGGCCAGAATGCAGGCCCGTTGGGCGGCTGGGCGGCGCGCGGGCTGGATACAGGAAATCGACACGGTGCTGACGCATGTGGCCGACAACGGGCCTGCCTCCTCGCGCGATGTGGGCACGGACGAAAAAAAATCCTCGTCCGGCTGGTGGGACTGGCACCCCTCCAAGACCGCGCTGGAGTTTCTCTGGCGCAGCGGCAGGCTGGCGGTCAGCCACAGAGAGGGGTTTCGCAAGGTCTATGATCTTGCCGAACGCGTGATCCCCGACGCAAGTCGCCAACAGCACCTGGAGGACGCCGAGATTGTCGATTGGGCGATGTCCGCCGCCTTGGACCGTCTGGGGTTCGCAACCAGCGGCGAGCTTGCGGCATTTTTCGATATCGTAACGCGCGCCGAGGCGAAAGACTGGTGTGCAAAGGCCCTCGCCCGCAACACCATTCTGGAGGCGGATATTGAAATGGCGGATGGCACCTACCGCCGCTGCTTCACCACCGAACCCACATTGGATCAGTCCAGCGACCTGCCATCGCCGAGCGCCCGCACCCGCCTGTTGTCGCCCTTCGACCCGGCCTTGCGCGATCGCGCCAGATGCGAGCGGTTGTTCGGGTTTCACTATCGGATTGAAATTTTCGTCCCCGAAGCCAAACGGCAATACGGCTATTATGTCTTCCCGGTCCTTCAGGGCACGCGGCTGATTGGCCGGATCGACGCAAAGCGTGTCGGCCCCACCCTGCATGTCCGGGCCTTCTGGCCGGAGGCCGGTGTGAAACTGGGCAAAAACCGCCTGGCGGCCCTGACCTCGGAACTGTCCCGGGTCCAGAATTTGGCGGGAACACAAGCGGTCGAATTTGCCCCGGACTGGCTGCGCGCAAGCGATTAGAACCGGTAGCGCGCGGCGGCGTCCCATGATAGCGCAGGGCGTCCTGCGATTTTCGAAAGTGATTTCAAATGAACGATTTTCCCAAGATCTGGTTTCTGCGCCATGGCGAGACGGAATGGAACGCCGAAGGACGTATTCAGGGCCAGATGGAATCGGACCTGACAGAGCGGGGGATCGCCCAGGCGCACCATCAGGCAGAGTTGGTCCGCCCAATCCTGCAACGGGAGGCTCCGCCTTGCCTGGTCTCGCCCTTGCGACGGGCACAGCAGACCGCGAAGATCGCTCTTGGCGGGGCTGCATTTGATACTGACCCACGACTGGCCGAGGTGCAGGCCGGCGTGTTTCAAGGCCTGACCCGCGCGGAAATCGCAGCCACCTACCCCGAAATCCACGCCAGAGCCCAAACCAACCTCGACCTGTTCTGCGCCGCGCCCGAAGGGGAAGGCTACGCCACTTTCCACGCCAGAGTCCTGACCTTGCTGCAGGCCCTGAAAGCCCCGACCCTGATTGTGGCGCATGGGCTCTGGGGCCAGGTCATGCGGGGTATCATCTGTGGCTTGGACTACGACGAATTGGCCGATCTGCCCAACGAGCAGGGCTGCGTCTACCGGTTGGAGAACGGCTGCGAAACCGCTCTGCGATGACAACTGCGCCCGGTCGTCCGATTTTTTCTGCACAAACACGCGCAAAGCCTCTTGCACTTCTCCGGTGCATTCTCTAAATCCGCGCTCACCGGGTGATTAGCTCAGTTGGTAGAGCGCTTCGTTTACACCGAAGATGTCGGGAGTTCGAGCCTCTCATCACCCACCACCTCCCCCTGAATATAAAGACTTTCGGCATTTTGACGGCTGGAAAATGTGGTGTTCCTGGGTCACTGATCCTAGGCTGATGTTGCAGAACCAAGAGACGACAGCCCCGCCTGATGGCCGGGTTGGTGGGTCTTCGCGAGGACAGGGCAACTTCGGATGGGACGCCATCGAAGACTGTGCCCCGCGAGATTCTGCCGAGGGCCACGGTTCTGTCCGGCCCGATTGCGCCCACAAACGAGCGTCACAAACTATGGCTGAATGCCGGGCCGACCGCACGACCTTAAGGGGCGCAGGTCGGGCGGGCTGAAACCTTTGGTAAACGCCTCTGTGATAGCATCGATGTCGTAAAGAGTTTTGTTGTGAGTGGTAACCATGAAGACCAAGCAAACGATGCGGATCGTTGCTGGCCTCGCATGTCTGTTTGGGGCGGTGATGATTATCGCCCCTCACCTGACAAACTACGTGTCCCGTGCGGCGGTCGTAAATGCTCCCATATTATCGGTCAAAAGCCCCTTTGACGGTTCGCTGCTATCAGATGCCCTGACCCCTGCGACGCCGGTCCTGCCCTCGACCGCCATCGTGAAACTGCGTGCCTCCCGGACCAGCCGAACGGAGCTCGCGCGGTTGGAAGCGCGGATGAACACCCTGACCCGGGAAGAAGAAACCCTCGCCCGGCAAATCGCGACCTTGAGCGCCCTGGACGCCCAATTGCTCGACCGGGTGGAGGAAATGAAAAAACATGCCGAACTGATGCTCAGGGCGCAGCTGGGCGGGCTGAACGGGGAACGCGCCGCGGCACAGGAACGGCAATCGCGGCTTGAACGCGACGGCGAACGGCTGGAACGGCTGGCCGCCAACGGATCAGCGCCGCACACACAGGCCACCAGGGCCACATCGCTCGCGGCCGAAGCACAGGGCGAAGTGATCCGCCTGACCGCCGCAGTGCAGGAAACCCGTCGCGAGATTGCCAGCATCGCCAATGGCATCCTTCCCGGTCTGGGGACAGAGGATGGAAGCTATGCACAGCAACGCCGCGATGAAATCGCGATCCGCCTGGCCGACCTCCACAGTCGAAAGGACCGCATGTCGGCGCAGCACGCAGGTTTGGCCGAAGAGGCCGAGGCCTTGCGCGAAGAAGTCGACCGGCTGGATCTGTTCGCCCCGGTTCTGCCAACGGGCACGGTGGTCTGGTCCGCAACCCCGGCAAAAGGTTCGGTGGTCGCGGCCGGCGACGAGGTCCTGCAGCTTCTCGATTGTTCGCGCCGGTTCGTCGAAGTGTTCATGCACGAATCAGCCTTCGAAGCGATCAGCCCCGGCGACACGGCCCGGGTGCGCCTGCATGGGTCCAACGAGAGCTTCTATGCCACCGTCGAAGCACTGCGGGGCGCGGGCAGTCAACGGGCCATTGGCCAGCTTGCCGCTGAACCGGAAAGCGTCAGCGAAGGCAGCCTCTCGGTGCTGCTCCGTCTGGCCCCTGCCGATGTCGCGAAAAAAGGCGTCGCAGAAAGTTTTTGTGATGTTGGGCGCACCGCAGAAGTGCATTTCGATAGAGGTCTGGGCAACGCGATGACCTTCACGCAACTCTGGCTCAAGGAACTATTCCGCGATCTGTGGCCTTCCGTGGCGACTCATTCGCCGCAGAAAGCGAATTTCTCAGCACATGCAGACTGAGTCCTTTCTCCCCCTGCTGATGATCTCGGCGGCGTTGTTCTTGTTTAGTGCAAGATTGCGAACCGCCGCCTTGGGCGACCAGATCGTTCTTGTCGGTCTGGCGGTGGTCATACTGCGATATTTGAGCTGGCGCATTTTCGATACGGTTTTGCCAGCACAGCTCCTGAGCATCGAAGGGATCTTTGTCTGGTCGATATTCATCATCGAATTCCTGACCTGGATCGATGTGGCGATCCTCTATGCGTTTATGCTGCGACGGACCAATCGCACCCCAGAGGCCGACCTGCATGAGGCACGACTACGTGCTATGGATCCCTACGATCTGCCAGAGGTGGACGTTTTCATTGCCACGTATGACGAGCCTGCAAAAGTGCTCGAAAAGACCATTGTTGGCGCAAGCGCCATGGATTGGCCGCGCAGCCGGATCAACATCTGGGTGCTGGATGACGGACGGCGCGAATGGCTGCGCGATTTGTGCCACCGCCTGGAGGTCGGATATCTCACGCGAGCGGATAACGCGCATGCCAAAGCCGGGAACATCAACGCCGCTGTTGCGCGCACCTCGGCACCCTACTTCCTGGTTCTGGATGCGGATTTCATTCCGCTTCGCAATTTTCTGTATCGGGCGATGGGCTTTTTCCAGGACCCCAGGATCGGCATCGTCCAGATCCCGCATAATTTCTTCAATCCCGACCCGATGCAGGCCTCTTTGAATATGAGCAAGGTCATACCGGACGATCAGCGCTTCTTTTTCGAAGCGGTCATGCCCGGGCGCGACGGTTACGACTGCGCGTTTTGCTGTGGCTCCAACGGCGTCGTCCGCCGCAGCGCGTTGGAAGAAATCGGCAATGCCCTCCCCAGCGGGTCCATTACCGAGGACATGCTGCTGACGCTGGCGTTTCTGCGAAAGGGCTATATCACGCGGTTTCTGGATGAACGGCTTGCATTGGGCATGGCGCCCGAGAACATCAACGCCTTCTTTATCCAGCGGGCCCGCTGGGTGCGTGGTGCGATTCAGATCATGTTTCTGCGCGAAGGCCCATTTGGCGCACCGGGCCTGACCTGGTATCAGCGCCTCTTCTTTGTGCCGTTGCACTGGATCACCCAGTCCCTGGGGCAAACGATGGCAATGGTCACCCCGGTGATTTTTATGTTGGCCAATATCCCGCCACTGGTCAACGCGACGGCCGATACGGTCATTTCCTATCAATTCCCGGCGATTGTTGCAGCAATCGCAGCCCTTCGACATTTTGCCCCAGGCGAATTTCACCCCCTGGCCACGATGGCGCATAGCGTTTTGCAGGGATTCCGGCTGTTGCCTGTGGTGATTGCCACCCTGATCAAGCCACACGGTCACGCGTTCAAGGTCACGCCGAAGGGCCTTGGCGGCGGCGAAGTTCATGACTCGCCCACGGTCATACTCTGCCTGGTACTCTGTCTCCTGATGACATTGGGATTGGCGATCAACGCAAATTTCAACACCCAAATCGTGGTGGCAAGTCACCTGATGCCCGTGGTCGCAATCTGGTCCATTCTCAACATGGTCGTTTTGCTTCTTGTGACCAAGCTTGCCATTACGCCGCCCATGCTGCGCAGCGAAGAACGGTTTGAGATGACCGAGGCGGTGGTGCTTCACCTGGAGGACGCGCAGGAAGCTGCAGACACCGTGGATATGTCGCTGAACGGCATTCAGGTGAAAATTCTCTATTCGCCTTACAACGCACCCAAGCCCGGCGATTGGATCGGCATCGCGATCAACGATGTGGGCGTGGTTCCCGGGCGGGTTCTGCGTGTCGTTGCCGAAGGTCGCGGCCTGCGTTTGTTCATCAACTTTGAGCTGCCGGACGCCGTCCCTGTCGCACGCGACGCCGCGTCGGAAACCGAACCCGAAACCGATCAGCTGGGCGCATTGGATCGGATCCGTCAGAGGTTGATCCGCAAACTTTACACCGAAGAGAGGGAGCGCAAATTTGAAGATCACACCGGTGTGAGCATCGGGCTTACCATGCTCCGTGGCATTGTCTCGGCAGAAAGAACCGATGTCACCAGAAGGAACGCACAAAGCCCTGATACCGCCCCTCCCGTCATTCCGGCCTGGCTCAAATCGCTCGAAGCACAGTCCGAGGAATCGCTCGATCACGCGTGGCGCGAAAAACTACACGTCGATGAGCAGACCACAGGCGGCGAACCCGAAACCTACCCGAAGACTTATGACAATACAGGTTAGAGAATTCGCAGGAACGAGCCGGGCATGATTGCGACCAGTCCGTTGCAGCACCGGCTCAACCGTGGCCGCAAGGCCACTCTCGGGCTGCATCCAAAGCAATACCTTTGAAACCGGCAAGCACCCTGTTTGGAGAGTTCTTGTCGACATCAAAGCGGCGGTGGGATGGTGGGTGATAAGAGATTTGAACTCCTGACATCTTCGATGTGAACGAAGCGCTCTACCACTGAGCTAATCACCCTTGAAGCAGCCTATTACCTTCGGCGTTCTGGCTCTGCAAGAGGGGCCGCCGCAGAATTTTCATCTGGGGCAGAATTTTCCGACCCCACCGTTTTGCGCCGGAGTTTGCAAATATGGACCCGACCGTTCTGGTTCGTCTGGCTGCGGTTGACCCGCAGCTTGCCCATCGGCTCCAGATTGAGGGGGCGCGCGTCTTCGATTGCCTCGCCCAAGAGCGCCAGCACGGCTTCGACGACCGGTTTTGCGTCGCGTTTTTTCACGCCAGTGCGGTCAACCACCTGCTCCATCAGCTCTTTCTGGCGCAACTCAAGCACGGCGCCTGCTGATGCAGTCCCGGGCGACTCTGAATCCGGTGAACTTGCAAGGGGTTTGCGCTGATCCCGGGCTGGTTTCGACCGTTTTTTCCCACTTGCCACACGCGGCGCAGATGGTGTCGTTGTCTTGGGCTTGACCATGCCTGTATCCTTTGACCTTCGGCGAGCGGTCATCGCTGCCGTGGCGCGTTTACCTGATCCGAACAACAGGTGGCAGCGCGCCTCGATATCTATATCAATTGCGCCCGCTGAGCACGCAATTTTCAATGCGGGTCAGGGATTTGTGCCACCTCTGCGACCGGGCAAAGCGCTGCGCTGAACCATTGTGCGCAGGGTGAAACTGGAACGTGTGTTGCGAATTCCTGGCACACACATCAGCCGTTTTTCCAGGAAGTCATCAAAGTCCGACAAGCTCGCCGCGACGACCCGCAGCAAAATATCGCGGGTCCCCGTCATCAGATAGCACTCCATCACCTGGTCAAATTGGCGAACGGCGGCCTCAAACTTCAGCAGGGCATCGCGGGATTGCCGTTCCAACTCGACTGCAACAAAGATTGTCACCGGCAAGCCCAGTTTGGACTGATCCACCCGTGCGCCATAACCGACGATGACCCCGGCTTTCTCGAGGTTGGCGACCCGGCGCGCGCAGGGTGTGGGCGACAGACCGACCTCTTCAGAGAGTTCGGCCATCGTCATACGTCCGTCGCGCTGCAGCGCGGAAATGATCTTTACGTCCAGGCTATCCATGTTTTTCACCATCAGTGGCAGCACTTTTAGCGGAATACTCCAAATCCTATCAGGTTAAAGGACCAATTTGGTGATTTTCTGCACGTTGAGGCGAATAGACTGGGGGCGAGGCAGGAGGAGCAGTCCATGAAAATCACACCAATTCCATCCCGAACCCATGAAGAGATCCACCGCGTCGAAGATCCAGAGAGCGGTCTCTTGGGCATCATCGCGCTGCATTCCACCAAGCTTGGCCCCGCGGCCGGCGGTCTGCGTTTTCGCCCCTACCCCAGTTTTGACGCCGCGCTGGAGGATGTCTGCCGACTGAGCGCCGGCATGACCTATAAAAACGCGGCTGCCGGTCTGCCGCTGGGGGGCGGCAAGGCGGTGATCCTTGCGGACCCGGCCACTCAGAAAACACCGGCCCTGCTGCGGGCGTTCGGACGGGCGCTGGAGACACTGAACGGACGCTATTACACCGCCGAAGACATGGGGGTGACCCCCGAAGATATGGCGCAAATCGCAACCGAAACGGCATATGTCGCGGGCCTTCCCACGGGGACATTCGCCAGCGGCGACCCCTCTCCGATTACAGCGCGGGGCATTTTCAACGCGATTCTGACAACGCATTCCAGACGTCATGGGCACAAGGATTTGTCCGCGCGACGTGTCAGCTTGCAGGGGTTGGGGCATGTCGGCTGGCATCTGGCACAATTGCTGCGGGAGGCCGGAGCGGAGCTGACCGTAACGGACATGGACCCTGAACGGGTTGACGCCGCAACCCGCGCATTCGATGCGACCACCGTTGCGCCGGAGGCCATCTATGCTACGCAGGCGGATATCTTCTGCCCCTGCGCCATCGGCGGTGTGCTCAATAGCGCGACCATTCCGCAGCTGCGGGTTTCGATGGTTGTCGGTGGGGCGAACAACCAACTGGCCACATCTGAGGATGCAGCGCGGCTACATGGGCGGGGAATACTTTATGCACCTGATTTTGTCGCCAATGGCGGCGGCATTATCAATGTCGCGACAGAGATCCTGACGATCTCGGACCGGCCGGGATTTGTAGCTGACAAACTGACAGCCCTGGACCGCACCCTGTCGAAGATCCTGACCGAAGCGACCGCCCAGAACGTCAGCCCTGACACCGTTGCCGTGAGCACGGTCGATGGGATCATCGCCAAGGTCGCCGCAGCCTGACGCAAGCGCGCCGTCATGAAATGGAAAACGAGCGGCCCGAATGGTGCCGCTCGTTTGCTATTTTCAGTGCTCAATAGCGCGCCGGGCGCGCCCATGTCAGATTAGATCGAGCAGGATCAATGAGCGGTCGCATTGCTGGCGTCGCCGCCCTGCAATGCGGCGGCTGCGGCGGCTGCTTCTTCTGCTTCCTCGTCCCACTCGATTGCATCTGGCTGACGCACCAGCGCAATCTTCAGCACTTCGGAGACGTTCTCCACCGGGATGATCTCCAGTCCTTCCTTCACGTTGTCAGGAATTTCCGGCAGATCTTTTTCGTTTTCCTTCGGGATCAGTACAGTTTTGATCCCGCCGCGCAGGGCTGCCAACAGTTTTTCTTTCAGGCCGCCGATGGCCAAGGCGTTGCCGCGCAGGGTCACTTCGCCCGTCATGGCGATGTCCTTGCGCACGGGAATGCCAGTCAGAACCGACACGATCGAGGTCACCATGGCCAACCCGGCCGAAGGACCATCCTTGGGCGTCGCGCCTTCTGGGACGTGCACGTGGATGTCCCACTTGTCAAAGCGCGGCGGTTTGATCCCCAGTCGCGGTGAGACCGAGCGCACATAAGAGCTAGCCGCTTCGATGGATTCCTTCATCACATCGCCCAGCTTGCCGGTAGTTTTCATCCGGCCCTTGCCTGGCAGACGCAAGGCCTCAATCGACAGAAGTTCGCCGCCGACGGACGTATAGGCCAAACCGGTAACCACACCAACCTGATCCTCCATCTCGGCAAGACCGTAGCGATATTTCGCAACACCGAGGAAATCATCAAGGTTGTCGGGCGTAACCGAAACGGTTTCCGCCTGTTTCTTGACGATAGAGGTCAGGGCCTTGCGCGCGACCTTGGCGATTTCACGTTCGAGGTTCCGCACGCCAGCCTCGCGGGTGTAGGTGCGAATGATCTCGGTAAGTGCCTCGTCCGAGAGTTCGAATTCCTTGGCCTTGAGGCCATGGTTTTTCACCTGTTTGCTGACCAGATGCTGCTTGGCGATCTCGCGCTTCTCGTCTTCGGTATAGCCCGACAGCGGGATGATCTCCATCCGGTCCAGAAGCGGGCCGGGCATGTTGTAGCTGTTCGAGGTGGTCAGGAACATCACGTTCGACAGGTCATATTCGACCTCAAGGTAATGGTCCACAAAGGTGGAGTTCTGTTCCGGATCAAGCACTTCGAGCATGGCCGAGGCCGGGTCGCCCCGGAAGTCCTGACCCATCTTGTCGATCTCGTCCAGAAGGATCAGCGGGTTTGTCGTCTTGGCCTTTTTCAAGGCCTGAACGATCTTGCCCGGCATGGAACCGATATAGGTCCGGCGGTGACCGCGAATTTCAGACTCGTCGCGCACACCCCCAAGGGAGATGCGGATAAATTCGCGACCTGTTGCCTTTGCCACAGATTTCCCGAGCGAGGTCTTGCCGACGCCCGGAGGGCCGACGAGGCAGAGGATCGGGCCTTTCAACTTGGCCGAGCGCTGCTGTACTGCGAGATACTCGACGATGCGTTCCTTGACCTTTTCCAGACCGTAGTGGTCCTTGTCCAGAATGTCCTGGGCGCGGTTCAGATCCTTTTTCACGCGGGATTTCGTGCCCCACGGGATCGACAGCATCCAATCCAGGTAGTTGCGCACAACTGTGGCCTCGGCAGACATCGGCGACATGTTCTTGAGCTTCTTGATCTCGGCATCAGCCTTTTCACGGGCCTCTTTCGACAGTTTCGTCGCCTCGATCTTTTCTTCCAGCTCTGCGATTTCGCCGGCGCCATCCTCGCCGTCGCCCAGCTCCTTCTGAATGGCTTTCATTTGCTCATTCAGATAATATTCGCGCTGGGTCTTTTCCATCTGGGTCTTGACGCGGGTCTTGATCTTTTTCTCGACCTGCAGCACCGACAGTTCGGACTGCATCAGGGCATAGACCTTTTCCAGCCGCTCGCTGATGGGCAGGGTTTCCAGCAGCTCTTGCTTGCGATCCACCTCGATCCCGAGATGACCGGCGACCAGATCCGCCAGTTTTGCGGGGGCAGTGGTTTCGCCGACGGCCGTCAGCGCCTCTTCGGGGATGTTCTTGCGCACTTTGGCGTAGCGTTCGAATTCATCGCCGACGGCGCGCAACAGCGCCTCTGTGGTGGTCACATCGCCTGGCATTTCCACCAGCGCCTCGGCGCGCGCCTCGAAGAAGTTGTCATTGTCGAGGAATTCAGTGATCTGCACCCGCGCCTGACCTTCAACGAGCACCTTGACGGTGCCGTCCGGCAATTTCAGCAGCTGCAATACGTTGGCCAGAACACCGGTCCGGTAAATACCGTCGTGATCCGGGTCGTCCTCTGAGGGGTCAATCTGGCTGGACAGCAGGATCTGCTTGTCATCTGCCATCACCTCTTCAAGGGCGTGCACCGACTTTTCCCGGCCCACGAACAGCGGCACGATCATGTGGGGGAAGACCACGATATCGCGCAGCGGCAGTACGGGGTAAGAGGAATTGAGAGGCTCTTGCATACTCGGTCCTTTTTCTTGGCAAGACGGCCAGGTCCCGATCCTTCGGCAACCTCGGTCGTCTCCTCACTCGAATTATTATCTGGTCTGACGGCGCGACATATTCAACCGTCTTGCCTCAAGATTTGGGATCAGCATGCCCCGATGCCCCGGCAACCACAAGGGCGGTTTTATAACTGAGGTAACCATAAGACTAACGCGGGCAAAGGTCGGGTAAAGCTTTGTTTTCGGCGTCTTGGCACGGACCCGCCCCGCGACGCCCCTGCCCTGTCAGGCCCGCAATTATCCTTTTGCGAGATCTTCACGCAACGCGTTTGTTCACACCCATGTGACAGGAAAGATATCAGCCCGCGCGACCGCTCGGGTCACAGCGGCTCAATATCGCCTCGCGCACGCGTTTCGTGGAAATCCGCCTGCCAGGCCGCGAATGTGCCCGCTGCGATTGACTCTCGCATGCCCGCCATGATGTCCTGAAAGTAATGCAGATTGTGCCATGTCAAAAGCATACCGGAGATCATCTCGTTCGACCGGAATACGTGGTGCAGATACGCACGCGAATATTGTCGGCAGGCCGGACAACTGCAGCCCTCATCCAAGGGGCGCGGATCATCCTGATGCCTGGCGTTCTTGATATTGACCACGCCGTGACGGGTAAAGGCCTGACCCGTACGGCCGGAGCGGGACGGCAACACGCAGTCCATCATGTCGATGCCGCGCGCCACTGCGCCGACAATGTCATCCGGCTTGCCGACGCCCATCAGGTAACGTGGTTTGTCCATGGGCAGCATGTCCGGCGCATAGTCCAGACAGGAGAACATCGCCTCCTGCCCCTCGCCCACCGCAAGTCCGCCGACCGCATAGCCATCAAATCCGACCTTGGTCAGCGCCGCGGCACTTTCTTCGCGAAAGTCTTTTTCAAGCCCGCCTTGCTGAATGCCAAACAGCGCGTGCCCCGGACGGTCGCCGAAGGCATCGCGCGACCGTTCCGCCCACCGCATCGACAGGCGCATGCTCTCGGCAATGCGGTCACGATCCGCAGGCAAGGCCGGGCATTCATCGAAACACATCACGATGTCGGACCCCAAAAGCCGCTGAATCTCCATCGAGCGCTCTGGCGTCAGTTCGTGCTTGGACCCGTCGATATGGGATTTGAAGGTCACGCCCTGTTCCGTCAGCTTGCGCAGCCCGGCCAGGGACATCACCTGAAATCCGCCGGAATCGGTCAGAATCGGACGGTCCCAATTCATGAACTTGTGCAATCCGCCCAGCCGATCAATCCGCTCTGCCGTAGGGCGCAGCATCAGATGATAGGTGTTGCCCAGCAGAATATCCGCCCCCGTCGCGCGCACGCTTTCGGGCATCATCGCCTTGACCGTGGCGGCCGTTCCGACCGGCATAAAGGCCGGCGTGCGGATGTCGCCCCGCGGCGTATGGATCACCCCGGTCCGGGCCTTGCCGTCCTGTGCGGACATTTCAAAGTTGAAAAGCTCTGCCATCTCATGTTCCTGCGTCACTGCGGCCACCGCAACCCCGGTGATTCCCACCTAATGCCAAGGAGACGTCCCCATGTCCACCAATGACCCGAACCCGAACCTGCGTCTGGGATGGGAGGAATGGGTGAAGTTACCGGAACTCGGACTGCCCGCCCTGCGCGCAAAAGTCGATACCGGCGCGCGAACGTCGGCGCTTCATGCCACAGACATCGAAACCTTCGGCCCCCAATCGGCGCCCAAGGTCCGCTTTACCGTGCACCCGATTCCCGGCAGCGACGATCTTTTGATCCCCTGCTCCGCCGTGATCAAGGATCGCCGAGAGGTCATTTCGTCCAACGGCGACCGCGAACTGCGCTATGTGATCGAGACCAACCTGGAGATCGGCGGCGACACTTGGCCCGTCGAGGTCACACTGACAGACCGGCGCGGCATGGCTTTGCACATGTTGCTGGGCCGTCAGGCGCTGAACGAGAATATCTCTATCGTGCCGTCCGAGCGCTATTGCCAGCCGGAGCTGGACTACTCCGTCTACGCCACCCCCGCGATCCGCAAAACCGCCCCGAACCGGGCGCTGCGCATTGCGGTGCTCAGCCGCGAAGACAACTACTCCACCCGCCGGCTGGTCGAAGAAGGCGAGCGACGCGGCCATTCGGTCGAAGTGATCGACACCACGCGCTGCTATATGTCGATCAACTCTCTGGCCCCCGAAATCCACTATGACGGCAAACGCCTGCCACGGTACGACGCCGTGATCCCGCGGATCGGGGCCTCGATCACCCAATATGGCACAGCACTTTTGCGCCAGTTCGAGACACTTGGGACCTATTGCGTCAATGGCAGCGCCGGTATCACCGCGAGCCGCGACAAGCTGCATGCCCACCAATTGCTGGCCCGCTACAAGATTGGCATGCCGCCCACCGCCTTTGCGGCCTCGCCCAAGGACACCAATGCGCTGATCGACATCGTCGGCGGCGCCCCGTTGATCGTGAAACTGCTGGAAAGCACCCAAGGCAAGGGCGTGGTGCTGGCCGAAACCAAAAAAGCCGCAGAATCCGTCATCACGGCGTTTCGCGGCCTGAAGGCGAACTTTCTTGTGCAGCAATTCGTCAAGGAAGCCGCCGGGGTCGACATCCGCTGTCTCGTGGTCGGCTCCAAGGTGGTTGCCGCGATGAAACGCTCGGGCGCAGACGGGGATTTCCGCTCCAATCTGCATCTCGGCGGCAGTGCGGTCAGCGTGCGGATCACCAAAGAGGAACGCTCCACCGCGATCCGGGCGGCGCGTTGTTTTGGCCTCGGGGTGGCAGGTGTCGATCTGCTGCGCTCTGAAACCGGCCCGAAGGTGCTGGAGGTGAACTCCTCGCCCGGTCTGGAAGGCATTGAAAAGACATCCAAGAAAGACATCGCCGCGCTGATCCATGATGAGATCGAGGCAAATGTCCGGCCAACCCCGTTGCGCAATCGCAAAGCCCTGGATGCCCCGTCGGACTGAGCCACGGCTGCAAACGCTGCGGATCTGAAACCACGACCTGAGCTTTCCCCTTGACCTTCATCCGGTCAGGGGGGACGTTTCCCGCCATATAGTTTCAGATTGGATCCGCGCCGATGACCGACCAAGACATTTTCAACGCCCTTTCCGGTAATCTGCTTTATATCCTCGGGGCGCTGTTGCTGATTATCGTCGTTTTCAAGGGCATCCGCATTGTGCCCCAATCCGAGAAATTTGTGGTCGAACGCTTTGGCCGCCTGTTGTCGGTGCTTGGACCCGGCATCAACTTTATCGTGCCCTTTCTCGACGTTGTCCGCCACCGGGTCTCCATCCTGGAACGCCAGTTGCCCAATGCCAGTCAGGACGCCATCACCCGGGACAACGTGCTGGTACAGATCGATACTTCGGTGTTTTACCGCATTCTGGAACCCGAAAAGACAGTGTACCGGATCCGGGACGTGGACGGGGCCATCGCCACGACGGTGGCCGGCATTGTGCGGGCAGAGATCGGCAAGATGGACCTGGACGAGGTACAATCCAACCGCTCGCAACTGATCGGTCAGATCCAGCACAGCGTTGAAAGCGCCGTGGACGACTGGGGGATCGAAGTCACCCGCGCCGAAATCCTGGATGTGAACCTGGATCAGGCCACCCGCGATGCCATGTTGCAGCAGCTGAATGCGGAGCGCGCCCGTCGCGCACATGTGACGGAAGCCGAAGGCAAGAAACGCGCCGTTGAACTGTCTGCCGATGCAGAACTCTATGCCGCCGAGCAAACCGCCAAAGCGCGCCGCATCCAAGCCGAGGCAGAGGCTTTTGCGACTGAGGTCGTTGCCAAGGCCATCGCAGAAAACGGTCTTGCCGCCGCCCAGTATCAGGTCGCACTGAAACAGGTGGAAGCGCTGAATGCGCTTGGGAATGGCAGTGGCAAGCAGACCATCATCGTGCCGGCCCAGGCGATCGAGGCCTTTGGCGATGCGTTCAAAATGCTGAAAGGCAAACCCTGATGGCGGCGATCTGGACCTTTTGGTGGGCTTGGTTGGCGCTGGCGCTGGTCCTTGCCATGATTGAAATCCTGCTGCCCGGTTTCATCTTTCTCGGTTTCGCGATTGGCGCGGTCGGCGTTGCTGTCATCGTCTGGCTGGCCAGCGGCCTCGGCCTGCCCTTGCTCCTGCTGATCTTTGCCGCTCTGTCACTCGCGGCCTGGCTTGGCCTCAGACGCAAATTTCGCCTCGGCGACGGCCAGGTCAAAACCTTCCAACATGACATAAATGATTGAACGCCCGCGAAAGACGTCCGATCCCGGTCGCAATTGGCCTGTGTCATAGAGGATATGCGCATCGTGGACTGGACCCCGGCGGACAGGTTTCCTATATAAATACTCAGATAACCAGACCGAGAGCCACATGACCAACGCATCCGAACCACTCGAAGGCGCCCCCCTGATCGCGCCCTCCTCTGTGTCCCACCCGCTGTACGAACCGGTGGTCGAGGCCTGCCGGACTGTCTATGACCCGGAAATTCCGGTGAATATCTATGAGCTTGGCCTGATCTACACCGTTGATATCTCGTCCGAAAACGACGTGAAGATCATCATGACCCTGACCGCGCCCGGATGCCCCGTCGCGGGTGAAATGCCGGGCTGGATTGTCGATGCCATTTCCCCCGTCGATGGCGTCAAAAGCGTCGACGTGGAACTGATCTGGGAACCCCCATGGGGCATGGATATGATGTCCGACGAAGCCCGGCTTGAACTTGGCTTCATGTAAGCACAAAACCCTGTGATCGCCCGCCCCCCTTGTGGGGCGCCTTTCCACCCCCTACGTTACGTTTAGAACGAAACGGAGCCTACAATGTTCGGTATTCCCGGCAAACAAGCCGTCACCATGACCCCGCGCGCCGCCACGCAGATTTCCAAGCTGATGGAAAGCGCGGGCCACGCAGGCCTGCGGATCGGCGTCAAGAAAGGCGGCTGTGCGGGCATGGAATACACTATGGACTATGTCGAAGAGGCTGATCCCAACGACGAAGTGGTGGAACAGGGCGGCGCACGGATCCTGATCGCGCCGATGGCGCAGATGTTTCTGTTCGGGACCGAAATCGACTATGAAGTCTCGCTTCTGGAGTCCAGCTTCAAGTTCAACAACCCGAATGTGGCAGAGGCCTGCGGCTGCGGCGAGTCGATCAGCTTCAAGGTGGGCGAGGAATAGACCGCGGGCAGGCCTTTCAGACATCGACCCAAGGGTGGCCCCGCGCCACCCTTTTTTGCATCCGCCAAGGGCTTTGATTGCTCCGCCCTGTCCGCGGTGCTACCAAATCGGTCAACGACACAACCAGATAGATAGGGGGGCGACATGGCGCGCAAACTGGCGGCAGGCAACTGGAAAATGAACGGCACCGGCGGCAATCTGACGGAGCTGCAGGCCCTGGCAGGTCAGGATCTGCCCAACTCCGTCGACATCTTGATCTGCCCACCGGCGACCTTGCTGTCGCGTGCTGCCGCTCTGGCCGGTGGGATCGCCATTGGCGGCCAGGACTGCCATGCCGTGGCCAGCGGCGCCCACACCGGTGATATCAGCGCCGACATGCTGCGCGATGCGGGTGCAACCTATGTGATCCTCGGTCATTCGGAGCGCCGGACCGACCACGGTGAAACCAGCGAGACGGTTCGCGCCAAGGCCGAAGCGGCGATTGCTGCCGGTCTTTGTGCGGTGATCTGCATCGGTGAAACCCTCGAGGAACGTGAAACCGGCCAGACCCTGAGCGTGGTCGAACGCCAGCTTGCAGGCTCGCTTCCGGATGTGACCACAGCCGCCAATACCGTGGTGGCCTATGAACCGGTCTGGGCCATCGGAACCGGCAAGGTCCCGACCCTGGAGCAGATTGGCGAGGTCCACACCGCCCTGCGCCGCGCCGTGGAGCACCGGTTCGGCGCGGCGGGGTCCGACATTCCGCTGCTTTATGGCGGATCCGTCAAACCATCCAACGCCGCCGAAATTTTCGCGGTGCCAAACGTTGATGGTGCGTTGGTCGGCGGTGCCAGCCTCAAGGCGGCGGATTTCGGCGCCATCATTGCGGCCCTTGCGGCCAGCTGAGGCCCTGCCCCGTTTCCGAAAAGCCAAAACGCCCAGAGCTGTCGCTCCGGGCGTTTTGCATTTCAATCAACTCTGGTCCCCGATCAGTTCGTAATGATCTCCGGCCCCATAATCGCATTGGGCAGCACCGTCGACAGCCACGGAATATAGGTGATCAGGATCAGGAACACGAAGAGTACGGCGAGGAAGGGCAATGCGGCCCGCACAACCGCCATCATCGGCATGCCCGCCACACCCGAGGTGACAAACAGGTTCAGACCAACTGGCGGTGTGATCATGCCGATCTCCATGTTTACCACCATGATGATGCCGAGATGGATCGGGTCGATCCCCAGTTCAATCGCAATCGGAAACACCAGCGGCGCCACGATCACCAACAGCCCGGAGGGTTCCATGAATTGCCCGCCGATCAACAGGATCACATTCACCACAATCAAGAACATCACTGGCCCGAAGCCCGCCGACAACATCGCATTGGCGATATGCTGCGGTATTTGTTCGTCGGTCAGCACATGTTTCAGGATCAAAGCATTGGCGATCACAAAGAGCAGCGTGACCGTCAGTTTACCCGCCTCAAACAGTGTTTTCTTGGTATCCGGGTGGAAAAACGCCGTCAGCAAGGCATGAGGTTTCCGCAGCAGCGGCGTCTTGGCCAGTCCTTCGCCGTTCGACAGCGGGCCCATGTCCTTGTACACAAAACAGGCGATGAAAAAGGCGTAGATCGCCGCCACCGCTGCCGCCTCTGTCGGGGTGAAAATGCCGCCATAAATACCGCCGAGAATGATGACGATCAGGAACAAGCCCCACCCGGCGTCCCGCGCGGACTGAAAGACTTCGCCCCAACCATGCCACTCGCCCTTGGGCAGGTTTTTGACCTTGGCCATCACGAAGATGGTCACCATCAGCATGATGCCGGCCATCAGCCCCGGAATCACACCGGCCAGGAACATCCGACCGACCGAAACCTCGACTGCAGCGGCATAGACCACCATCACAATGGAGGGCGGGATCAGGATGCCCAGCGTGCCCGCATTACAGATCACACCGGCCGCGAATTCCTTGGAGTAGCCAACCTGGCGCATCCCGGCGATCACAATCGAACCGATTGCAACCACAGTCGCCGGAGACGACCCTGACAGAGCCGCAAACAGCATACAGGCAAAGACACCGGCAATCGCCAGCCCGCCCGGAAGATGCCCCACACAAGCGATGGAGAACCGGATAATCCGGCGGGCAACGCCGCCCGTGGTCATGAAACTCGACGCGAGGATAAAGAAGGGGATCGCCAGCAGGGTAAAGTGCCCTTCAAAGGCCTGGAACAACGTCCCCGCCACAGAGGCCAACGAACTGTCTGAAAAGAACAACAGAAACAGGGTTGAGCTGAGCCCGAGCGATACCGCGATCGGAACCCCGATCAGCAACAGGCCGATGACAAGCGAAAATAGCAGGACAACTTCCATCAGTTGGAGCCCTCATTCTGTGCGCGAACCGCTTCGAGTTCGTCTTCAACTTCATGACTTGCGACCAGACGGTCCGTGTCACCGCGTAGAATTTGCACAGCAGCCTGAACAAAGCGCCCAACCAACAACAGCATCGACAAGGGCAGCACCACATAAGGCACCACCTTTGGCAGTTTCTCATAGGAATCGCCGTAGTTGATAAGATCCTCGAGGAAGCGCAGCGGCGCGATCATCGGCACGTCCTGAACTTCGTAGAAACTCTGGCTGCGGGCCTTGAGATCAAAACCGGTCGGAAACCATCGCCCTGTTGTCGGGGGCAAATCGGCAAAGACCGACCAATAATCATAGGCACCTTTCAGCATCAGCAAAGAGAAGGCGAGACAGGCAGAGGCGGCAATCAGGCCGACAATACGGCGTGGCCCAGCCGGAAGCAGATTGATGATCGCATCGACGCCAAGGTGGGCGTGCACTTTGACTGCATAGGCTGCACCCAACAACACAAGCCAGGCAAACAGGAACACTGTCAGCTCCAGCGCCCAAAGGATATTGGAATTGAAGATATAGCGCGCGATGACATTGGCGAATGTCAAAATCGTCATGCAGCCGATCAGAAACGCGATCATGGTTTCTTCAAGCGTATGAATAAACCCCGACGGGTTGGCTTTTGCCCCCGACATAGTCGTCTCCCCAGTTTTTAAGGATAGGATGTGGCGACCGCACCATGGGGACGCCGAGGTGTCGGAGCGCACAGCTGTGGCGCGCTCCGCACAAGATTTGGATTACAGACCGGCGTTGATGGCCTGAGCCGCGTCGATCATGTCCTGGCCGACGTCACCGGAGAACTGTTCCCAGACCGGTTTCATCGCATCGACCCATGCTTGACGCTGTTCAGGTGTCAGCTGACGCACGGTGCCACCTGCAGCGATGATGGCCTCTTTGGCTTCGTTGTTGACCTTGGTGGATTCAGAGTTCCGCGCGTCGGTCACTTCGCTCATGATGGTGAGGAACTGATCGCGCACGTCGGCATCCAGGCTGTCGAGCCAATCAACGGAAGCCACGACGAGATAGTCCAGCGCGCCGTGGTTGGTTTCGGTCACGCCATCCTGAACTTCAAAGAACTTGCGGCCGTAGATGTTGGACCAAGTGTTTTCCTGACCGTCCACAACCCCTTGCTGCAGGGCACCGTAAACTTCGGAAAAGGCCATTTTCTGCGGGCTGCCGCCGATTGCTTCCATCTGGGCCACAAGCACGTCAGAGGATTGAACGCGGAACTTCAGACCATTGGCGTCTTCGGGCATCAGCAGCGGCTTATTGGCCGACATCTGCTTCATGCCGTTGTGCCAGTAACCCAGCCCCTGAAGACCACGGCGCTGCATGCTGTCCAGCATGGCCTGACCGTTGTCCGACGCCTGGAACGCATCGACGGCGTCGATGTTCTTGAACATGAACGGCAGATCGAACAGACGGAACTGTTTGGTAAATTTCTCGAACTTCGACAGGGACGGCGCGGCCAGTTGCACGTCGCCCTGCAACATCGCTTCGAGCACTTTGTTGTCATCATACAGCGTCGAGTTCGGATAGACGACCATGCACATCGTGCCGTTCATCTCGTCGTTGACACGCTGCTCAAGCAGGGACGCGGCAATCCCCTTGGGGTGCTTGTCGGTGTTGGTGACATGGCTGAATTTTACAACAATTTCCCCATCGTCGCAGGCATCGGCGGAGGCGGCGCCCGCAGTCACGGTCAGAGCCAGCGCGGTGGCGGCTGCAGTCAAAAATTTCATGTGATCCTCCCAAGAATCTGTTTTCTGCCTAGCCGAGGCAGCACCTCAGGCTAGGGCGCCAGAATTGGTTAAGGCGGCGATCCGCTCAAGACGCGTTTTCCTCCGCCTGAATTTCTCTTGAAAATCGTTTTCTTTCAGATGCCTAGATTAATTTCCAACCTCGAAAATAAGCGGCGGGGCAGTATCCGTGCGGAAACCCGCACAGTCTTCACCCCCGTTTGTGCGGATTTTCGCACATGTCAACGGCGATAGTCCTCGGGACGAATCCCGTATTTCGCCAGCTTGTCATAAAACGTCTTGCGCGGCAGCTTCAGCGCCTGCGCTGCCGCCGAGGCGCGACCGTTCTGTCGGCCCAGGGCCGCGATCAACAAGGAACGTTCGACCTGTGCCATCTGCTCCCCCAGCCCAAGATCGCCTGCTTCCGTGACCTCGTCCGGCATGCCCAGCACAAACCGCATCGCCGCCGACATCAGCGAGCGCGCATTTCCGGGCCAATCCTGCGCCATCAGGCCGGCCAGGAAATCCGGACTGATGTCCGGTGCATCAATCCCGGCCTGTTCTGCCGCCTGGCTGACGTAGTGCTGAAACAGAACCGGAATATCGTCGCGCCGTTCCGCAAGCGAGGGAATGCGGACCCGCATTACATCAAGTCGATAGAACAGCTCTGCATTGAATTTTCCCGACGCAACCGGCGCAGCAAGATCAGTGGACGATCCGCCAATGATCCGGACCGCCCCACCCTGTTCCAGCTGCTCAAGCACCGCGAACTGCGTCTCTTCCGGCATCGCGGACAACTCATCCAGAAACAGGGATCCGCCCTCAGCGCTTTGGCAGAGGGCCTCGAATGCGTCAGGCGTCAAGCCGGCGCAGGGCCGTTTGACAAAGGCACGCTGCCCGCGCCGCGACATCAGATGCACGACTTCAGCCACCTTTGGGATACCGCTGCCGGGCGGCCCGCTGACCAGCACCTCGGCATCCGTGGGCGCAACCGAGCGCACCCGCGCCCGCAGCTCGTGCGCCTGCGGCGAGGTGCCATAAAGCATCCGCGCCGCAGGGTCGCCGCGTTCCAGTTGCGTCTTCAGCTGGCGGTTTTCCAGCACCAGCGCCCGCGTGCGCAGGGCCCGTTCCAGAACCGCCTTCAACGTGACTGTGGCACAAGGCTTTTCCAGAAAATCAAAGGCCCCTTCCGACATCGCTCGGACCGCCATGGGGATGTCACCTTCGCCGGTCAGCAGCACGACCGGCAGTTCCGCATCGACCTGCTGCGCGTAGGCCAGCAGGTGAAACCCATCACGGCCCGGCATCCGCATGTCCGACAGGATCACCCCCCTGAACTCCGGGGTGATCTGATCCTTGGCCGCAACAAAGGACCCCGCAGTGAGGGCCTCCAGATCGTAGAGGTCAAGCGTCTGGCTCAGGGCCTCCCGGACGGCGGCATCGTCATCAACCAACAGGATCTTGCGTATGTCACCGGCGCTCATGCGGCGTTTTCCTCTTTCCAGTAGTCCAGCTCGACCGTGAATTCCGCGCCCGTTTCAGCGTTGGCGCCGCGGATATTGCCGCCGAAACTCTGCACCAGCCCGTAGGAGATCGACAAGCCCAACCCCATGCCCTCGGAGCTGCCGACAGCCTTGGTCGAATAAAAGGGTTCAAACACTTTTTCGGGCTCTTTCAGGCCGGGACCAATGTCGCGCACCGTAACGTTCAACCGCGCGCCAGTGTTGATCGCAATGCAAATGCGTCGCTCGTTTTGCTCCAGCATCGCATCGGCTGCATTGTTGATAAGGTTGACAAAAACCTGTGTCAGCCGTACATCTCCGCCCCGTGCGAAAACCGGCCCCACCGCATCCGGGCGCCAATCCAGGACAACGCCCTGGTCGCGCAACCGGGACTCCGTCAGCTCCACCGCCGCATTGATGACCTGCACCAGGTCCACCCGACCAACCGGTTCGCTTTCGTTGCGGGCAAAGGCGCGCAAGTTCTTGATGATCCGCGCCATCCGGGCGGACATCTGCGCAATGCGGGTCAGGTTTTCGGCCGCCTTGTCCGTCCGGTTGCGGGCCAGAAATGCCTGGCCGTTTTCGGCAAACTGCTGAATCGCCATCAACGGCTGGTTCAGCTCATGGCTGATCCCCGCCGACATCTGACCGAGGGCCGACAGTTTGTCCGCCTGCACCAGGTCCGCCTGCGCCCGTTTCAGCGCCGCCTCGGCGTCTTGGCGTTCCCGGACCTCGCGGCGCAGCTGCTGGTTTGCCTCGGACAGCGCGCGGGTGCGGCCCTCCACCCGCAATTCCAGCGCGGCATTGGCCTCGGCCAGGGTTCGGCGCCGCTCCGCCGCGAGAAAGAGAATGGTTCCGAACGCAAGGCAAACAGCCGCCATCGCCATCGCCTGTAGCGTCGCAATGCGCCGGGCCGGGGCCACATCGACCAGGATCTCGCCCTGCATCTCGATGGCCGGAAGCGCGATGCTCAGATGCAGCGCCTCTCCCGGCAGGTAAGGGCTCCACCCCAATTGCCAGATCTCGTGAACGCCAATCTGGCGCACCTGCAACGGCAACGCATCGCCGCCAACAGGCAACAGGCCCGGCCTGTCGCCGTTGCGCTGCCAGAACAAAAGCTCTGACCGGTTGGACATGAACACACGACCGTCCTCGATGGTGAAATAGACCGCCGGCAAGGATCCGCGCCAGGTCTGTTCGACCTCTTCGATGTTTGCCACCACCACCAGCGTGCCGCTGACCCGACCGTCGGGACCGAAATCCGGGGCGGCAAAGAAATAGGCCCGCTGGTCGCTGCCGCCCGGCAGCACCATCGGCTCTGCCCCCAATGCCCCTTGCATGGCGCGTCTGAAGTATCCCCGCCCCGCCACATTGTCGCCAGCGACCCCCTGCGCGGCGGCAAGCACCTGTCCACTGGCGTCGGCATAGAAAACATCCAACGCCCCGGTCTTGTCAGCCTGCTCCCGCAGCATCTGCGTCGCCAGACGTCGGCCGACCCGGTTGTCCAACGTCTGAAACACCGGATGGTCCACAGTCAGAACCGCCTGCTCGCGGTAGATCTGCAACTGGGTGCTGACGCGATCAGAGGCCAGGGCCAAATCCGATGCGCTGCGGTCCCCCAATGCGGTCAGGGCCTGACGATAGCCGGACCACCAGACCGCAACAGACAGGCCCACGATTGCGAAGGCGACGCCCAAAACCAGGGCCAGACGGGGATAACGTGCGTCAATCATTCGCGCACAATAGCAAAGCCCCCCTTGCCAAGACCAGTGACCTCGGCAAAAAGCTTGTCTTATGAAGACAGTGTTCCAATCCCCGACCGAGCCGGACTTTGTCCAGATGCCCTATCCGTTCTATGACGCCGCGCGCGCTCAGGCAAAGCTGGTCTACTGGCAAGACTACAAGATGATGGCCGCCTTTGGGCATGATACCGTTCACATGCTGCTGCGCGACCGCCGGTTCGGACGTGAAATTCCCCAGGAAATGGTGACAGAAGGCCCCGCCCACCTGGCGCCATTCCTCCACGTCGAAGCCCATTCGCTGCTGGATGCCGAACCGCCGCGCCACACCCGGTTGCGCAAGCTGGTGCTGCGTGCCTTCACCAGCCGTGAAATCAAGGCTCTGTCGCCGGGACTGAAAACGCTCTGCCACGGATTGATCGACGCTTTCCCCGCGTCTGAGCCCTTCGATCTGCTGACCGCCTATTGCACACAGGTGCCGGTGGTTGCGATCTGCCGTCTTCTGGGTGTGCCGGAAACGATGTCAACGCAGCTTCTGGATTGGTCGCACAAGATGGTGGCGATGTATCAGGCCTCCAAAACAACCGAGACCGAGCATGCCGCCGCCAAGGCCAGTCAGGAATTCACCGAGTTCCTCACCAATTATGTCGAAGAACGCCGCAAGACACCGGGCGAAGACCTGATCACCCGCCTGATCCAGGCCGAAGAAGATGGCGAAAGCCTGTCTACGGACGAGCTGATCGGCACCTGCATCCTGCTGCTGAACGCCGGGCACGAGGCCACTGTGCATTCACTGGGGAACGGCGTCAAAACCATGCTGGAACAGGGCTGGGATACGAATTGGCTGACGCCCGACGGCATCTCCGGCCTGGTCGAAGAGATTTTGCGCTTTGATCCGCCGCTGCATATGTTCACCCGCTATGCCTATGAGGAGGTCGAGGTCTTTGGCCATACCTTCCAGCGCGGTGATCAGGTGGCGTTGATGTTGGCGGCGGCGAACCGCGATCCCGACGCCCTGGACACCCCGCATCTGTTTGATCCCTCCCGGCCCGCCAAGGTGAACAAGAGCTTCGGTGGCGGTCTCCATTTCTGTGTCGGCGCCCCCTTGGCCCGGCTCGAGATGGAAATCGCTTTGCCGATCTTGTTTGCCCGCTGTCCGAACCTCGCCTTGGCCGCGGCGCCGGAATTTTCCAACACCTATCATTTTCACGGCCTGACCCAGCTGATGGTCACCCAGTCCTAGAGACCGCGATGGACCACCCTGGGGCGGGGCGCTCAGAGGCGCATGGGCCAGGCGGCCTTGCGAGGGGTCAATCGACCCGGATCTGTTCCAGCGGCAGATGAGTGGTCGATTTGATCTCTTCCATCGACAAAAGCGCGGTGACATTGTGCACCCGCACCTCGGAGATCAAGGCCTGATAGAACTTGTCATAGGCGCGGGCGTTCTTGACCCGCACCTTCAGAATATAGTCGATGTCGCCTGCCAGCCTGTGGGCTTCCTGTACCTCGGGGCGTTCCTGCAACGCCTTGAGAAACTTCGCCTGCCAGTCGGCCTCATGCTCTGAAGTGCGGATCAGCACGAAGAAGCAAGCCTCAAAGCCAAGCGCCTCGGCATCAAGGATCATGGTCTGGGTTCCGACCACGCCCGCCTCGCGCAATTTCCGGATGCGATTCCACACTGGGGTCTTGGAACTGCCAACCTGACGCGCGATTTCGTCCAAAGATTGGCCTGCATCGCGCTGCAGTTCCGCCAGGATTTTCCGATCCGTGCCGTCGATCCGCACTGCCATTCCAAAATTCTCCCAAGCTGAGGACGTCCGGTCTTTTGCATTCGCTACGCCGGGACGCATGTCCTTTTTCACCGACGCATATAGCAGTCACATGGGAATATTTCCTATATCTAGTCACAAGTCAAACACCAGAAACGGATCCGCCAATGCCACGCGACATCAGCCATATCCCTGCTTCCCTGCCGTCCCTCACCGGGGCGACGGCTGTGATGTGCCCGGGCGTCGTCGCATTTGCCGGCTCCGGCCCGGGGGATCCCGATCTCCTGACGCTCAAGGTGGCCAAGGCGCTGCTGGAGGCGGATGTGATCCTCTACGACCGCTTGGTCAGTGACGAGATCATGGCGATGGCAAACGGCGATGCGATCCTTGAGGACGTCGGCAAAGAAGGTTTCGGCCCCTCCATGGCGCAGGACGACATTTGCGACCGTCTGGTGCATCACGCCAAGGCGGGCCGCAAGGTGCTGCGTCTCAAATCGGGCGACCCGACCCTGTTCGGCCGTCTGGACGAGGAACTGAGCGCCTGCGAGGCGGCCGACATCGGCACTCAGATCCTTCCGGGCATCACCGCCGCATCGGCCGCTGTCGCCGCCATCGGTCAGAGCCTGACCCAACGGAGGCGCAATTCCTCGGTGCGGTTCCTTACCGGGCACGACATGAAGGGGTTCGCGGACCACGACTGGGCACAGCTTGCGCGTCCGGGCGAGGTTGCCGCCGTCTACATGGGCAAGAAGTCCGCGCGGTTCGTGCAGGGACGCCTGTTGATGCATGGCGCCGACCGGACCACGCCTGTCACCGTGGTGGAGAATGCCTCCCGCGCCGATCAGCGCATCCTCGCCACCACCCTTGATCGCTTGCCGACCGACCTGGCTGATGCTGCCTTTGCCGGTCCCGCACTGACATTCCTCGGGCTGGCGCCGCGCGCTGCCGCTGCCGCCCCAAAACACATTCAGATGGAGCTTGCCTGATGGCCCGTGCCTTTACCCCCAAAGTGGTGACCGCGAATGACCTTCTTGAAGGGGACGTCATCTATCTCACCGCCGACAACAGCTGGACCCGCAGCCTGAGCGCCGCCGAGTTGATCACCGACGAAGCCGACGCCCAGCTGCGCCTGCTCGAAGCGCAAAGCCAGCCGAAAATCGCGGTTGGCCCCTATCTCGCTGACGCCAAGGCCGGCGCAAACGGTCCAGAACCGACCCATTTCCGCGAGGAGTTCCGTCGCACCGGACCCTCGAACTATGACCATGGCAAACAGGAGGCCACCGCAGATGTATAAGTATAACGACTTCGACGCCGCCTTCCTCGCCGAGCGGAACCGCCAGTTCCGGGCCCAGGTCGAGCGCCGTATCGACGGCGCCCTCACCGAGGACGAGTTCAAGCCGCTGCGCCTGATGAATGGCCTCTATCTCCAGCTGCACGCCTATATGCTGCGGGTCGCGATCCCCTATGGTACGCTGAACCCGGATCAAATGCGCGCGCTGGCGCTGCTGGCCCAGAAATGGGACAAGGGCTATGGCCATTTCACCACCCGCCAGAACATCCAGTACAACTGGCCCAAACTGCGCGACGTGCCGGATATGCTCGACGCGCTGGCAGAGGTGAACCTGCACGCCATCCAGACCTCCGGCAACACCATCCGCAACGTGACCGCCGACCATTTCGCCGGCGCTGCCGCCGATGAGATCGAAGACCCGCGCCCCATTGCGGAGCTGATCCGCCAATGGTCCACCGACCACCCCGAGTTCCAGTTCATGGGCCGCAAGTTCAAGATCGCCGTCTCTGGCGCATCCAACGACCGCGCGGTGCTGAAGGCGCATGACCTCGCCGTGCAGATCGTCAAGAACGAAGAAGGCGAAGTCGGCTATCAGGTGCTGGTCGGCGGTGGCCTGGGCCGGACACCGATGATCGGCAAGGTGCTGAATGACTTTGTCGCCGCAGACGATCTGCTGCCCTATATCGAGAGCGTGATTTCGGTCTGGAACCAGTTGGGCCGACGCGACAACAAATATAAGGCGCGCATCAAGATCACCGTGCACGAGCTGGGTCTGGACAAGATCCGCGAACTGACCGAAGAGCGCTTTGCCCAGGTCCGCCCGACCTTCGGCGGTGCCGATCAGGCACTGTTCGAGGACATCAAGCGCCACTTTGCCGCGCCAGCCTTCCGCGATGGCGGCACCGAGGCCTTTGACGCGGCCTATGATGCTGACCCGGTGTTCCGCGCCTGGGCCGATACCAACCTCGCCGCACACAAGGCGCCGGGTCATGCCATCGCGACCATCTCGATCAAGAAACACGGCGCGACTCCCGGTGACGCGACGGCCGAACAAATGCGCGCCATGGCGGATATCGCCGAAGAATTCGCCTATGGCGAGTTGCGCATCAGCCACGAACAGAACGTCATTCTGCCGCATGTGCACAAGAACGACCTGCCCGCGATCCACGCGCGCCTGAAGGCGGCCGATCTGGCCACCGCCAACATCGGTCTGATCTCGGACATCATCGCCTGCCCCGGCATGGATTACTGCGCGCTGGCCACGGCCCGCTCTATCCCCGTCGCACAGGAGATCGCCACCCGGTTCGAGGATCTGAAGATGGAGCACGACGTGGGCCACCTGCAGATCAAGATCTCTGGCTGCATCAACGCCTGCGGACACCACCATGTTGGCCATATCGGCATCCTTGGTCTGGATCGCGCTGGTGTCGAGAACTACCAGATCACCCTTGGTGGTGATGCGACCGAAACGGCAGCCATCGGCACCCGCACCGGGCCCGGTTTTGCCTATGACGAGATCGTCCCCGCGGTGGAACGCATCGTGGAGACCTACCTTGCACAGCGTGATGGTGCGGAGGAGACCTTCCTTCAGACCTTCCGCCGGGTCGGCATGGAGCCCTTCAAGACGGCGCTCTATCCGGCCTCTGAAAAAAAGGTGGCCTGAGCCATGACCCGTATCGACCAGGACATTCAGGGTCTTCCCGCCGCCACGCGCGGCGGGGATGACCTGGCAGAAAAGGTGGCCGCGCTGAACGCGCGGTTCAAACACCACTCTGCCACCTCCGTGATGGAGGGCGCCCTTCGCGATGCTGGCAACGTCGCCCTGGTCTCCTCCTTCGGGGCGGAATCTATTGTACTGCTGCATATGGCGGCGGTGATCGACCCGATGGTCCCGGTGCTGTTTGTCGACACTGAACTGCTGTTCACCGAAACACTGGTCTATCAGCAGGACGTCAGCGAACGGCTGGGCCTGAAGAACGTGCATGTCATCAAGGCCGATGATATCGCCGAAAAAGATCCCTATGGCGCCTTGCGGTTTTCGGACACCGATGCCTGCTGCGCGCTGCGCAAGACCGTCCCGTTGCAAAAGGCGCTGGCCGGCTACGACGGCTGGATCACCGGTCGCAAGCGGTTCCAGTCCGGCACCCGCGCTGCGCTCGATTTCTTTGAGGTCGAGGACGGGACCGGTCGGATCAAGATCAACCCGCTGGCCCATTGGGCGCCCGAAGACGTGCGCGCCTATATGGATGAAAACCGCCTGCCCCGTCACCCGCTGGTGGCGAAGGGTTATCCCTCGATCGGCTGTGCCCCCTGCACCAGCCCGGTGAAGGAAGGCGAAGACCCCCGCGCCGGCCGCTGGCGCGATCAGAACAAGGAAGAATGCGGCATCCACGTGGTGGATGGCAAATTCGTCCGTACAGGAGCTTGAGTAACATGAGCGTTATCGTAACCGACACGGGCTTTGCCCACGACGACTGGACCGGCGGCTTTGAGGGGGCAAATGTGCTCGACCTGACCTCCGACACCGACCCGGCCAGCCTGAAAACCCAGTTGGATGGCATCCAGATGATCCGCGTGGATTTCCCGTCTTTCGCCGACGGCCGTGGTTTCACCATTGCGCGCATGCTGCGTCTGATGGGATACGATGGGCGGCTGCGGGCCAAGGGGCATGTGATCTCGGATCAATATGCCATGGCGCGCCGGGTGGGCTTTGACGAGGTGGAAATCTCGGACGATCTCGCCACCCGCCAGTCCGAGGACCAGTGGCTGTTCCGCGCCAATTGGCAAAGCCACAACTATCAGGCCCGCCTGCGCGCACAGTCCAACGCCGCGCGTTAAGCCAGCTCAGCCTATCGACGTCAGGTCGCGACCTCTTCGGCCCCGCATCACCCCATGCCGGGCCGAAACTGCGCAAGTTCGCCGCAGTGGGGTTTCCCTGACCCGGATCAACGCTTACTCAGAGGAGCCGGCAGACTGACGCCCGGCAGAGACATGATGAACGAGATTGCCCCCGTGACCGACCAAGCGCCCCAAGCCGCCGCACCTGAAAAAGCCAAACCCGCCCTGCCCGATGCCCAGACGGTGACCGAAGTCAAACACTGGACCGACCGGTTGTTCTCTTTCCGGGTCACACGGCCTGCCTCGCTGCGGTTCCGTTCGGGCGAATTCGTGATGATCGGCCTGATGAACGACCCCGATCCCAAAACCGGCAAGGTGAAGCCGCTGCTGCGCGCCTATTCCATCGCGTCGCCGAGCTGGGACGAGGAAATGGAGTTCTACTCGATCAAGGTCCAGGACGGCCCGCTGACCTCGCGCCTGCAGCACATCAAGGTCGGCGACGAGATCATCCTGCGCCCGAAACCTGTCGGCACGCTGGTGCATGACGCACTGTTGCCTGGCAAAAGGATCTGGTTCTTTGCCACCGGCACCGGCTTTGCGCCTTTTGCGTCCCTGCTGCGCGAGCCGCAGACCTACGAGGACTACGACGAGGTCATCATCACCCATACCTGCCGTGAAGCCGGCGAGTTGACCTATGGCCGCGACCTGATCGAAAGCCTGAAAACGGACGAGCTTCTGAACGAAGTGATCGGCGAAGGCTTCTGGAAAAAGATCAAATACTATCCGACGACCACCCGCGAAGAGAGCGCCAAGATGGGCCGCATCACCGATCTGATGCGCTCGGGAGAGGCCTTTGCCGACCTCGGCGTTCCGCCCCTGAACCCACAAAGCGACCGGGCGATGATTTGCGGAAACCTGGCCTTCAACCTCGAACTCAAGGATTTGTTTGAAAACACCTATGGGCTGGAGGAGGGGGCAAACTCCAAACCGGCACATTTTGTGGTGGAAAAGGCCTTTCTGGACTGATCCGTTCGTAAAAAGATGTGGATATCGCCACAGGCGCCTTCCCAGCGCGGGCGCCTGTGTTTACATTGCATAGACCAGTCGGATAGCAATGTTCTGCTTACGTCCAGAAATCAGTTGGAAACGCCACTGTTTCTGGCTTGCAAGACAGCTGGACACCCATTAAATTCCCGGCTCAAAATTCTGCAATTATCAAAGGATAGAACCCATAGCTCGCAGACCTCATAACGCGCCGCCAACCCGTGACACCGGCCCGCGCGTCAACGACAAAATTCGCTCTCCTGAAATTCGCCTGATCGGTGCTGACGGCGAAAACGTCGGTGTCGTGCATCCTGCCAAAGCCATGCAGATGGCCGAAGAGGCCGGCCTGGATCTGGTCGAGATTTCGCCCAACGCCGCCCCCCCGGTCTGCAAGATCATGGACTACGGCAAGTTCAAATATGAACAGCAGAAACGCGAGAGTGAAGCGCGCAAGAAGCAAAAGATCATCGAGGTCAAAGAGGTCAAGTTCCGTCCCAACACGGACACCAATGACTATGACGTGAAGATGCGGAACGTATTCAAGTTTCTGGAAAACGGCGACAAGGTAAAGATCACCCTGCGTTTCCGAGGCCGCGAGATGGCGCACCAGAATCTTGGCCGTGAGCTTCTGGAGCGGGTCGCCGTGGACGTCAAGGAAATCGGCAAGATCGAAAACATGCCGAAGATGGAAGGCCGTCAGATGATCATGATGATTGGCCCGCTTCCCGCCAAGTAAGGCACCCCGCCTGCTCGTCTCTGGCATCCAAAGACAACGATCGAACCCCGCAGGACCCTGCGGGGTTTTTTCATGCGGATCGCGGTTTGGTTCAATAGGCTTCTGTGCGGGCCCGAAAGGCGCACCCTCATTATCAGAGCCTTAAGGTTAAGCAGGCTAATATCACTGCAACAATCGCAAGGACGGAGCCCGCATGAGCCTCACCGATATCCAAAGCACCGCCGTCATGGCCATCGGCCCGTGCCGGATCGCGTCTTTGTCGCTGGTGGCGCTCCTGCACCAGGATGGCGAAGTCTCAGGCAATGACCGAAGCGAACGCGCGCTGAAACTCTCCACCAACCGGATTGAAAACGCCTATCAGATGCTGTCCAAGGATCTGGTCGATCAACTGCAGGCCCGGGATTATCACCTGCCCTCGGACCTGGACGCACAGCGGCTTGCCTGTGCGCGCGCGCTGCAGCCGCTGCACGCCGCATTAGCCGGGACCGACGGCTCTGTCATGTCCCGCGTCAGCGCCATCCCTAAGGTGGCCGAGCTCTGCCTCTACGATCTGGAGCCAACAGTCTCTCGCTTTCTGGAGGACCTCGTGGCGCAACTCTCCGCGGCCCAGCGGGACCGCGATGCAAAACGCTCTGGCGACATGCTCGAAGCGGTCAAAAACGCCGAAGCCGTCGGGCGCAACATTCGGCTCATCGCCTTCAACGCCTCGATCGAGGCCGCCCGGATCGGCGACCAGGGCAAGGGCTTTGCTGTCATCGCGACCGAAATCCGCACGCTCGCCGACCGCACCCAGTCCCTGCTCAACAACATCGCCACATTCCTGCGCGCCTGACCGCGGTCGGGACCAATCGCCAGGCTCATTCGCCGCGGTCGCTCATCAGAGGCACCCCACCAGAGCCACTCGGTTCCCCTGCTCCCTTCGGCACATGGGATGAAACGAAAAAAGCGCCACAGGCTCCCCTGCGGCGCTTTTGCGTCTCTAACGATCGCTTGCGACCTCAGGCCGCCGCAGCTACCGCCCGTTTCGTCATCACGCCAACCAGATGCGCACGATAGGCCCTGGTCCCGTGAATATCGCCGATCATTCCGTCAGGCGCGACCGTCAGACCGTCAATTGCATCGGGCGAAAAAGACGACGCCAGCGCCGCTTCGGCCTCGCTCCAACGAAACACCCCTTCCTCCGAGGCCCCGGTGACCGCCACCCGCACCCCTTCAGCAAATTTGGCAACAAACACACCAACCATCGCAAAACGCGAGGCCGGCTGGAGGAACTTCTGGTAATTCGCAGCCTGCGGCACCGGGAACCTCACAGACGTGATGATCTCTCCTTCGTCCAGCGCAGTTGTGAACATCCCCTGAAAATAGTCATCCGCTGCGATCTCGCGCACATTGGTGACGATGGTCGCCCCAGAGGCCAGCGCCGCCGCCGGATAACACGCCGCCGGGTCGTTGTTGGCCAGCGATCCGCCAATCGTCCCCCGATTCCTCACCGCCGGGTCGCCGATCTGCCCAGCCAATGCGGCCAGCGCAGGATAGGCCGCAGCCGCACCTTTAGCCACATCCGCATGGCAGGTCGCGCCGCCAATCTCGACAGCCCCGTCCCCCGTCGTGGTGATCCCCGTCATTTCGGCAATCCCGGTCAGACTCACCAAAACCGACGGCATCGCCAGACGCTGCTTCAATGTCGGGATCAGGGTCTGCCCCCCGCCCAGCGCCTGTGCCTCCTCTGCTCCCAACGCCTGCACCGCCTCCGCGACACTCGTGGGTCGTGCGAACTCAAATTCATACATCGCGTATCCTTTCCAAAAACCGAGTGATCGGCCTTCATCTTTTCACAAATACCTCGGGGAGCGCGAGGGGCTGGCCCCTCGCACCTGTCCCTTCACCCCTGCATCGCCGCCCAGACCCGGGCGGGCGACAGCGGCATGTCGATATGGGTCACGGGTTTGCCTGCAGATTGCAGCGCGTCCACCACCGCATTCACCACCGCCGGTGGCGAACCGATGGCCCCGGCCTCACCGCAGCCCTTCACCCCCAGCGGGTTGTGCGTACAGGGTGTCTGGCAGGAATGATCCACCTGATAGAAGGGAACATCATCGGCCCGCGGCATCGCGTAGTCCATGAAGCTCGCTGACAGCAGCTGCCCATTCTCGTCGTAAACGCAGCCTTCCAGCAACGCCTGGCCGATCCCCTGACCGATGCCGCCATGGACCTGACCGTCCACAATCATCGGATTGACGATATTGCCGAAATCATCCGCGGCCGCGAATCTTTCGATGGTGACCTTGCCGGTGTCCGGGTCGACCTCAACTTCGCAGGCATAGGCGCCCGATGGGTAGGTAAAATTCGCCGGATCGTAAAAGGCAGTCTCCTCCAGACCCGGCTCGATCTCTTCCAGCGGGTAGTTATGCGGCACATAGGCAGCGAGGGTCACATCCCCCCAGGCCACGGATTTATCCGTACCTGCCACCGAGAACTTGCCGTCCTTCAACTCGATATCGGCATCAGCGGCCTCCATCAGATGGGCGGCGATCTTCTTGGCCTTGGCGATAATCTTCTCGGTTGCGCGGACCATGGCAGAGCCCCCGACCGCCAGCGACCGCGACCCGTAGGTCCCCATCCCCATCGGCGCATTGTTGGTATCGCCATGCTCGATCTCCACCATATCCTCGGGAATCCCGATCATTGAGGAAATCACCTGCGGAAACGATGTCTCATGCCCCTGCCCGTGACTGTGGCTGCCGGTCATCACCACGATGCCACCGGTGGCATTCACCCGGACCGTGGCGCTTTCATAAAGCCCAGCGCGCGCTCCGAGTTGCCCCACCAGGTTCGATGGCGCGATCCCGCAGGCCTCAATATAGCAGTTGACGCCGAGCCCCCGCAGCTTGCCGGCCTTTTCGCTCTCGGCACGGCGCGCGGCAAAACCCGCCAGATCGGCGATTTCTTCCAGCTTGTCCATGGTCGCGACGTAGTCACCGGTGTCATATTCCACCGCTACAGGCGTGGCATAGGGAAACTCGGTGATGAAATTCTGCCGTCGCAGTGCAATCGGATCAACCCCCAGCTCGCGGGCCGCCTTGTCGATCACCCGCTCCAACTGATAGGTCGCCTCCGGTCGGCCAGCACCGCGATAGGCGTCAACCGGCACCGTATTGGTAAAGACCGCTTTGACGTTCACATAGATCAGCGGCGTTTTGTAATTGCCCGCCATCAGCGTGCCATGCAGCCAGGTCGGCACCGAGGGTGCAAAGGTAGACAGATAGGCCCCCATATTGGCCAGCGTGTCGGTGCGCAGCGCGGTAAAATTGTTGTCCGCATCCAGCGCCAGTTCGATCTTGGTCACGTGATCGCGCCCATGGGCATCCGACATAAAGGCCTCAGACCGCGACGAGGTCCATTTCACCGCCCGATTGAGCGCTTTGGCCGCGAAGGTACAGAACGCCTCTTCCGCGTAGTGAAAGATCTTGGAGCCGAAACCGCCCCCGACATCAGGTGCGACAACACGCAGCTTGTGTTCCGGGATCCCGAGCACGAAGGCGCCCATCAACAGGCGGATCACATGCGGGTTCTGCGAGGTGGTGTAGAGCGTCGAATCGCCGGTCGCCCGGTTGAAATCCCCGACTGCGACGCGCGGCTCCATCGGGTTGGCGATCAGACGGTTGTTGACCAGTTCCAGCGTGGTGACATGGGCGGCGGCATCAAAGGCCTTGTTCACCGCGTCCTTGTTTTCCTCTACAAACCCCCAGTCGTAGCAGAGGTTGGAGGTCAGATCGTCATGCACCTTCGGCGCGCCGTCTTGCAGGGCGGCCTTCATGTCGATCACGGCCGGCAGCTCTTCGATCTCCAGCTCGATGGCCTCGGCGGCATCGCGGGCTTGTTCTGGCGTCTCCGCGACGACAGCGGCAATCGGATCGCCCACATGGCGGACCTTGCCCTGGGCCAGCACCGGATGCGCCGGTTCCTGCATCACCTCGCCAAACCGGTCGGTGACCTGCCAGCCACAGGGCAGCCCGCCGACCCCTTCGAAATCCGCTCCGGTAAAGATCCGCAGCACGCCCGGCATCGCTGCGGCAGCTGTGGTCTCCAGGCTCGAAATGCGGCCATGGGCCACGTCCGAGCGCAGGAAATGCACATAGGCCTGGCCGTTCACATTGATGTCGTCGGTGTAATTTCCGGTTCCGCTCAGGAACCTGATGTCCTCGCGCCGTTTGGTGGCGGCACCAATGCCGCTTTCCTTGGCGTCAATATCCTTAGGCATCTTCCATTCTCCTCCCTGGAGTCACAGACCCCGGTATCGGGCCACACGCACGCCGGGGCTCCTCCCTCAGATGCAAGGCCTGACCGTTTTGGTCTTTCGGAAATTCAAAGGTCAACGCGGGCCCCTCTGGTCAAGCGGCCCGTTTCTCATCTTGGCGGGACTATTCCGCAGCGATGGCAGAGACATCCTGACCGGAGGCCGCCATGATCGCTTTGACAATGTTATGGTATCCAGTGCACCGGCACAGGTTCCCCTCCAGATAGTGACGGACCTCCTGTTCCGTCGGTTTGGGGTTGTCCTTCAACAGGGCCGCGGCCGACATGACCATGCCCGGCGTGCAGAACCCACACTGAAGCCCGTGATGCTCCTGAAAAGCGGCCTGGATGGCATTCAACGTTCCATCGGCCTCGGCTTGCCCCTCAATTGTGGCAACCTCTGCCCCTTCGGCTTCGAGGGCGAGCATGGTGCAGGCTTTGACCGCGGCGCCATCAACATGCACGACACAGGCGCCACATTGGCTGGTGTCACAACCAACATGGGTGCCGGTCAGCCCCAATGTCTCGCGCAGAAATGAAACTAAAAGTGTGCGACCCTCGACCTCACCCGTCATGGGTTTGCCGTTTACGGTCATCGTGACCTTCGTCATAAATTCCTCCCTAGCTGAATAATTTGATCTGGCTGCACTTAGTTAATCATGCGTCTGCAGATGGTGCGAGAATTTTCTACTGCAAGATGCGACATGAAAACGTCACACGCCCCATAGGGCGTTACTCTGCCTCCGGTCGACGCGGGCGCGGACGGGTCGGGATCTCTTTCAGCAGGCCTCCGACCCCCATGGCCGCGATGTCGGCCGAGGTCAGCGCCACCCCGCAAAGCACCCTCTCCAGCACCCAATCCGCCCCATTGAGCGCGGGCGAACGTGCACAGCCCGGCAGGCCAATGACCGGCTTTTCCCCCAGCCTGCCAAGGAACAGCAGGTTGCCGGGGTCCACCGGCATGCCAAAGCGCGTCACTTTGCCGCCCGCCTGTCGCACCGCCTCGGGTGCCACGTCCATCGGGTCGGAGGTGGCCGACCCGGTCAGAACCAGCAGCACCTCTCCCGGCGCGGAGCGGAGCGCTTCCGCTATGGCGGATGTGCGATGCGGCACCAGAACCCGGTCCCCCAGATCAACCTTCATCCGGTCCAGCCGCCCGGCCATGGCCGCGCGCCCCTTGTCCGACGGCACCTCTTCGCTGACCTGAGTCTCGATCAACGTTGCCGTCGCATACACGGGCGGCAGCAGGCGCAGCGCCCCGGCCACATCGCGCAATGCGGCCGCAAGCGCCCGCTGCGGCACCGCATAGGAGATGATCTTGATTGTCGCGACCATGCCGTCCTCATCGACCCGGTGGGCGTCGGGCACCGTCGCGATAGAGATCATGGGATCCACCGCGTTCAGCGCCGCAATGCGCGCAGAATCGACGCAGGTGATCCCACAGCCCGTCGTATAAAGGTTGACCCGGCCGGCGCCCGCCCCGGAAATGCGCAGCCCCTGGCGCTGCGGGTCCGGCACGATCGCCGCGGCCACCTGCAAGGCGGCGGCATCTTCGTGCACGTCCTCCGCGTCGAGCCTTGCGACCGTAATCTGCGCGTGGCCCGCAGCCATGAGATCGTCAATATGCGCAGCCGACAGCAGGGTCCCCTTGGCGATCTTGTAGGTCTTCCACCCTTCCGCCTTGTCCCGCTTTCGGGCCTGGACAGAATGGGCGACAAGCGCACCCATGGCGTCTTGAACCCGGATCGGTCCAAATTTCATTCTGTGCCGCCTCCGGCCCGACCGCGCAGCACCGCCGTCATTTCCGCCAGGATTGACACCGCAATTTCCGCCGGGCTGGCAGCGCCGATATCCAGACCGACCGGACCATGTATGCGCGCCAGATCGTCCTGATTGAAACCGGCAGCGATCATCCGCTGGCAACGCTGCGCGTGGGTCCGTCTGGAGCCCAGCGCACCGATATAGAAACAGCCCCCCCCGAGCCCCGCCAAAAGCGCCGGATCATCCAGCTTCGGATCATGGGTCAGCAGCACAAGAGCCGTCCGGCGATCAAGGCCAAGGCGCTCGATCGCCTCATCGGGCCAGTCCTGCAGGATCGTCTCGCCCGGGAACCGTGCGGCGGACCCAAAGGCCGCGCGCGGATCGATCAGCACCGGATCGTAGCCCGCAAGTCGCGCCATCGGCACCAGCGCCTGCGCGATATGAACCGCGCCAACCAGAATAAGCCGCAGCAGCGGGTTGTGGACCGCCACAAAGGTCTCGCCGTCCTCCTCGACCCCGGAGCGGTCCATTTTCATGCGATCCGGGTAGGAGGCCGGATTGACCAGATGCCCCTTGCCGGACCCGAGGTTGACCTCATAGGCCAGCGCCCGCCGCTCCGCGCGGGCCAGGACAAGCGCCTCCAGAACCTCTTCGTCCAATGTCTTGCCCACAGGTTCCAACAGCACCCGGATGGTGCCACCACAGGCCAGCCCGACCGCAAAGGCATCTTCGTCGCTGACGCCGAACTCCAGCACCTTGTGGAGGCCACTCTCCAGCGTGTCCTGCGCCTCCAGGATCACCGCGCCTTCGACGCAGCCCCCCGAAACCGACCCTTCCATGCGCCCGTCGCCCCCGACCACCAGCTGCGCCCCGGTCCGGCGCGGCGCCGAGCCCCAGGTCTCCACCACGGTGGCCAAAACCGCGCCGATCCCCGCGCGATGCCAGGTCAGGGCCAGTTCAGGTGCGCTGTCAAAGCGAGAAAGATCAGCCTGTTCAGTGCCAGAAGTCATGTCGTTCACCCCGATCCGATGCGTTTCCTACTGCGGTCTGCACAGCTTGGCCTCAGAGGGCCAGAATTCAAGTCCAATTCGTGCCAAACGCCCGGCTCGAACTGGCACTCCGGCCTAGAGCAGCGCCATCATCCTGGCCTTTTCACCGGCGTCCTGCGGGCGCGAGATCGCCTCTGCCAGCTCGGCCAGTGAGGCGATGTTATGCCCGGCGCGAAAGCTGTCCACATGTGGCAGCATCCGGCGAATGCCCTGGGCACGGGGTGCGAACCCGTCCCATCGCATCAATGGATTGAGCCAGATCAGACGGCGCGCCGACAAATGCAGACGCTGCATTTCGCGCTCCAAATCCTCTGGCGCCTCGCGGTCAAGGCCATCGGTAACAAGAAGCACAACCGCGCCCTGCCCCATCACCCTGCGCGACCAATCGCGGTTGAAGTTATGCAGACAGGCGCCGATCCGCGTGCCGCCCTGCCAGTCCTGCGCCTGCGCGCCCGCCGCCGCCAGCGCCGCGTCCACGTCGCGCTGTTTCAGGTGCCGGGTGATGTTTGTCAGCCGGGTGCCGAAGGTAAAGCCATGCACCTTTGCCCAGCCCTGCCCCCTGGCATTGCTGACCGCGTGCAGGAAATGCAGCACCATCCGGCTGTACTGGCTCATGGAGCCGGAAATGTCGCACAGGACCACAAGGTTGGGCCAGCGCTCCCCCTTGTCGACCCGGGCGATCCGCTGGATGTCTCCGCCGGTGCGGCAGGCGCTGCGCAGCGTGCGCCGCCAATCCGCCCGCGCGCCTTGCGGTGACGGGCGAAGGCGGCGCGTTTTCAACGGTTTCACGGGTAAGGTCAACTGCGTCAGCAACCGCTTGGCCGCGGCGATCTCGGCCGTGCTCATCTGTTCGAAGTCCAGCGTTTTCAACCGTTCCTGCGCCGACAAAGTCAGCGTCGCGTCGATTTCGATTTCACTGTCCTCCGGGGCGTTGTTTTCCGGCAGATCGTCTGGCAATTGCCCGTCCAGAAGGGCCTCCGCGGCACGTTTTTCTGCCGGTTTTGGCGCACGATTTTCCTGCACGCCCCGAATGGCCGGCAACATCGCGGCCATCATGTGTTCGAGATACCGCGGGTCACGCCAGAACAGGCGGAACACCTGAGTGAAGACCGCCCGGTCCTCGGGGCGCGAGACGAAACAGGCGTGCAGCGTCCAGTAGAAATCACGTCGCGAGGTGAACCCCGTTGCGGCCACCGCTTCCACCGCGTCCATCACCCGCCCCGTGCCCACTTTCAGTCCTGCCTTGCGCAGGGCGTGGGCAAAGTAAGTGAGGTTGGCGACCAGTTTCGGATCCTCCGGCAGCGGCAGCGGCGCGTATTGTGGCATCAGCTGCGGTGGGGGCTTTGCCCCCACACCCCCAAGGTATTTTCCAAAAGATGAAGATGCATATCACATATCCTCTAACGTAGTGCGGGCGGCATCGAGGATACGCTTGGCCTCGGAGCCATGCAGTTTGGCAATATCATCCTGGTATTTGAGGATTGCGCCGAGCGTGTCTGCGATGACTTCCGGGCTCAGGCTGACCACGTCAAGCGCCAGCAGGCAATGCGCCCAGTCGATGGTTTCCGCCACGCCCGGTTTCTTGAACAGATCCTCGCTGCGCAGCGCCTGAACGAAGGCCACCACTTCACGGCTGAGCCGCTGGGCCGCGTCGGGAACCCGGGCCTGCAGGATTTCCAGCTCCCGGTCAAATTCCGGGTAGTCGACCCAATGATAGAGGCAGCGCCGCTTCAGCGCATCATGGACCTCTCGGGTGCGGTTGGAGGTAAGGATCACTGTCGGCGGCTCCGGTGCCTTGATCGGGCCCAGTTCCGGAATGGTGACCTGGAACTCGGACAGCGCTTCGAGCAGGAACGCCTCGAAGGGTTCGTCGGTGCGGTCCACCTCGTCGATCAGCAGGATCGGCGCGCCGGCATCATCCGGGCGCATGGCCTGCAGCAGCGGCCGCTCGATCAGATACTCCGTGGAAAAAAGCTCCGCTTGCAAGCTGCGCCGATCGGCCTGGCCTGAGGCCTCGGCCGTGCGGATTGCCACCATCTGGGCGGCGAAATTCCATTCATAGACAGCGCTGGCGGCATCCAGGCCTTCGTAACATTGCAACCGGATCAGACGGCGGCCGGTCACAGCCGACAGTGCTTTGGCGATTTCAGTCTTGCCGACCCCGGCCTCGCCTTCGAGGAACAGGGGGCGGCCAATACGTCCGGCAAGGAAGACCACCGTCGCCAGCGCCCGGCCACAGACATAACCGGTTTCGGAGAGGATCGACTGCACCTCATCAATGGACGAGAACCCGGACCGGCTGCTCATGTCGTCAAACCTCCTGCTGTTGCCGTCACAACAGGCCACGCCCGGAGACCGCCGTCAAGCGGAGCGCGTGCAACAGATTGTCAGATCCGCGCTGCCAAAGATTGACGGCGGGTGGCGTGGAGTGCGACTAAATGGGGGCGTGAAGAGGCCCGGCAGAAGACCGGACAACGCGGGGCGCTCGTGCCCCGGGGTGAGAGGCACGCGGACCCTACTGGTCTGCGGACGAGCGGAAGGACACGAAAATGCGCATCACTGCGGTGACCTGCGTCAAGAACGAAGGGCCGTTCCTGTTGGAATGGATCGCCTATAACCGCCTGCTCGGCGTGACCGATTTCCTGTTCTACTCCAACGATTGCACCGATGGGACGGACGAGTTGCTGGATGCGCTGAGCGCGCGCGGCGCAGTCACCCATCTGGCGAACCCGGCCGAGGGGCGCGCCTATCAGATGGAGGCGCTGAAGGATTGCGCCCATCAGCCGGTTGTGCAACAGGCCGACTGGCTCTGGATCGCGGATGTTGATGAGTTCCTGAACATTCATGTCGGCGATCATACGATCCCGGCGCTGATCTCGGCCTCACGGGACCCGCATGCAATTTCGCTGTCGTTTCAGTTTTTCGCGGCCGGCGATGTTCACCGGTTCGAAGACCGTCCCGTCATTGAACAATTCACCCGAACCCATAACCCGGACATCTGGTGCGGCGAGACCGCGATCGAGGTCAAGACCCTCGTCCGGCGCGATTTTCCACTGGGCTACTATGGCGCCCACCGCCCGTTTCTGCGCAAGAACACCAGATCAGAGGACCGCCCGGTCTGGTGTGACGGCAGCGGGCGGCAGGTTCAGCACCGTTTCATGGTGGCCGGCTCGCCGCGCCGCATTCGCAAGTTCCCGGCCAAGGACGCGCGCCGGTTTGCGACACTCAACCACTATGCGCTGCGCTCGCTCGACAGCTATCTGGTCAAGAACGACCGCGGCGACGTGAATCGGGAAAACCGGGCATTTGACGATACCTATTGGCGCGAGAGAAACGATCAATCCTGGCAGGATCGCTCTATCCATCGAATGTTACCGGCGCTGACTGCGGCACTTGCAGACTTGAAATCCGATCCCGAAATCGCCCGATTGCATGCCGAATGTGTACACCGCCACCGTGCACATCGCGACGCCCTGTTGACGCAGCCGGCCTATCAGGAGATGCGCGCGGCGTTGCGATCCGCCTCCTCACTTCCGCCGCAAGAAGACGCCATGTTGCGGCGTCTGGGGCTGTTCACATGAGCCTGGAGATTGTCAATCTCGGCCTGCCCAAATCGGGCACCACCACCCTGCGCCGCGCCCTGACTGAGGCCGGCTACAAGGTCGCCGACCACCGGATCAAGGCGCGCGAGAACAAGAACGATCCCAATGACCGCTGTTTTGTCGGCGCCCTGATGTATGAGGGGCTGTTCAAGTTCGGCGACCCGACCGCCCGACTAAAGGACATTCAGGCGCTGACGGAGGTCAGTTATATTTTCGGGCGCAACTCGGTCTGGCCGCAATGTGACCAGGCGATGCTGCTTGCCCTGCGCAAACTGCATCCAAAGGTTCGTTTTGTGGCCACCCGTCGTGACACCGAGGAAATGGCCCATTCCATCATGCGCTGGAACAACCTGGGCCGCGAACGCCTGCCGACCTCGACCGTGCCAGGGTTGCCGGCGGGTTTTGGCCATGAGATCGACGAGCAGATGATCTGGATCGACGGCCATTACGAAGCGCTGGCGCATTGGTTTCGGGATGATCCCCTTTATCTGGAACTGGATGTGTCGGCCCCCGGTGCGCAGTCCGAACTGGAACGTTTTCTTGGTCGACCGCTTCCCTGGTGGGGGCAGGCGAATGTCAATTTTCGCGCGGCCATGGCGACCGCGCCGCCGCCGCACCCGGAGACTGAGACTGAGACTGAGACTGAGACTGAGACGCCTGTCTGGTCAGGGGCAGAAATCACCCATACCACCACACAGGTTGCACTGCAGAAAGAGCCGGACTGATGCGGATTTACCTTCATATCGGGCTGCAGCATGTGGGGGCCGAGCGGCTGCAATCGGTGCTGCGCGACAAGCGCGAGCAATTGCTGACCAAGGGCGTGCTGGTGCCACATGTCGCCGGAACGCAAAACCATACCCGCCTTTTCATGGCGGTGACCGACCCGGATCACGTTGACACGCTGCGCTATAACCGAGGCTACATCAGCGCCGAAAAACAGGCGCAATTGCAGGCGGTTCTGCTGGATGGCCTGCGTCGAGATATTGCGCTGCACGCGCCCTCGACGCTGATCCTGACCGCACATCAGCTTGGCACGCAATTGTCGCGGCGCAGCGAGCTGGAACGGCTGCGGGCATTGTTGGTCACACTGTCCGACGACATTCGCATTGTCGCCCATGTTGACGCGCAGGCCCGGATATTGCCGCAGCTTTTTGCCGAACAGATCCTTGAGGGGCGCACCGCCAGCCTCGCCCGGGAGCTGGAAATGGCCCGCGACGGCAATTGGTGGCAATCGTCCCTCGACACCCACCCCGTTGTCGATCCTCAGGCCGGTCAGTTCGAAGAAACCCAAGGCGCGCCCTTCTGGCTTGATTTTGTCGCGCTGCAGACGTTCTGGGAGGATGTCTTTGGCGCCGGCAGCGTCTGCTATCGCGCCTATCGCCCCGAGCTGTTTCACAGCGCCGAGGTCACCGAAGAACTCCGCGCGGCCTTTGGTATATCAGACCAGATCGGCAAGGTCGCCCCTGTCGCACCGCCGCCGCCCGCGGCGGCGGCCTGGCTGACTCGTGGGCGGCAGTTCAACGTGCTGTTGCTGAAACTGCTGGCGCGTGGCGAGCATATCCTGCCGCGCAAGCTCTGGCGTCAGATGATCCAGGATCTGCACATCGACGGCGCCCCAATCGACCCCAGCCAACTGGGTGCCCTCACCCATCATTTCGCCGCCGACAACGCCGCACTCTGCGAAGGTCACCCGGATCTGACGCCGGATCTTTTTGACGTGCCCATCGCGCAGGACAGCTGGACAGAAGCGGACCCGACGCTTGGGTTTCGGGCCTCGCAGTATCTTCTGGCTTTTCTCCACCGGATCGACAAAGCCACGACAGAGGCCCGCGCCGCCCGCGAGGGTGATTTGCAGCAACTGCAGGAAGACCGCGCGGCCCAGGCGCCACCTGCCGCCACGGCGCAGCTCTCGGCGCCTGCAAACCGGCTGATGCCCCCCTTGGCGGTGAAGAACTTCGAAATGTTGCAGACCTCGTCGTTCAAACCGCACAACCGGCTTGGCCAACTGGACGAACAGGTCGAACGCCCGCCCTACTCCGAGGTGCCGCCCCGACCGCGCGCAGACGACAACAGCGGCAATGTCATTGTCGGCTGCATGAAGAACGAAGCCCCCTATATACTGGAATGGGTCGCCTATCACCGCATGATCGGTGTAGACAATTTCCTGATTTACACCAATGGCTGCAGCGACGGCACATCAGAAATTCTGGATCGGTTGCAAGCACTTGGCATCCTGCAACATCGCAACAACGACAATTGGAAAGGCAACTCGCCCCAGCAATATGCGCTGAACCAGGCCCTGAAGGAGCCGGTGATCCGTCAGGCCGAATGGGTGATCCACATCGACGTGGACGAGTTCATGAACGTGCGCTGCGGCAACGGCACCCTGGCGGATTTCTTCGCCCATGCCCCCGAGGCCACCAATGTGGCAATGACCTGGCGGCTCTTTGGTCACAACGGGGTAACGGCCCTGGCAGAGGCGCCGGTGATTGCCCAGTTCGACCACTGTGCGCCGCGCTTCTGCCCCAAGCCGCACACGGTCTGGGGGTTCAAGACGATGTTCAAGAACATCGGCGCCTATCAGAAAATCTCTTGTCACCGGCCCAACAAGCTGGCCGACGACAAACGCCAAGAGGTCAAATGGGTGAATGGGTCGGCGCAGGACATGACGGTCGAAGCAATCGACAACGGCTGGCGCAACTCCAAGAAATCCATCGGCTATGACCTCTTGCAACTCAACCACTACGCGCTGCGATCGGCCGAGAGTTTTCTGGTGAAACGCCAGCGCGGACGCGCCCTTCATGTGGACCGCTCCATCGGGCTGAACTATTGGATCCGGATGGACTGGAACGATCACAAGGATGTCACGATCCAGCGCAACCTGCCGCGTCTGCAGGCCGAATTGGCGCGGTTGATGGCCGATGACACCCTGCGGCTCCTGCATCAGGCGGGCGTCGCCTGGCACCGTGCCAAGGCCGCCGAGCTGCATCAGACGGCGGAATTCGAAGAGCTGTACCGTCGCGCGCTGGAGATCGACCTCACCGCCACCGAACGGGTGGCCTGGGCGCTCTCGCTGGATATGGAGAGTTGAACATGCGCACATTGGCTGTCCTGACCGTGCGCAACGAGGCCGCATATCTGCTGGAATGGCTGGCCCATCACAAGGCGGTGGGTTTTACCGATTTCCTCGTGTTTTCAAACGACTGCGACGACCAGACTGTCGCGATGCTGAACCGGCTGGACGAACTGGGCCATCTTGCCCATGTCGAAAACGATGGGCCCTACGACAAAGGCGGCATCCAGTTCACTGCCATGAAACGCGCTGACAAGCACCGTTTGGCCAAACGCGCGGACTGGATTCTGGCGCTGGATGTGGATGAATTCGTCAATATCCACTGTGGCAAGGGGCAGCTGTCGGATCTGCTGGAGGCATTGCCCGAGGCGGATGCGATCACCCTCACCTGGCGGCTGTTCGGCAATGCCGATCAGGTCCGCTATCTGGGCGAGCGTGTCACCGACCGGTTCACCCGCGCCGCCCCCGCGATCATGCATTGGCCGTGGCGGGCCTCGATGTTCAAAACGCTTTATCGCAACTCCGGGACCTACCGCAAAATTGGCATCCATCGCCCGCGCAGCGTGCGCGACACCAGCATGCTGGACGGCTATCGCTGGTTTGACTGTGTCGGCCGCGAGCTCACGGGCGATTTCAAGACCAAACGGGTGTTCTCCAACTACGGTCAGGACAACTACAAATTGGCACAGCTCAACCACTATCCGCTTGGCGCCATGGAAAGCTATATCCTCAAGGCCGACCGCGGGCGGGCCGTGCATTCCGACCAGATGCTGGACCTCGACTATTGGGTCGAGCGCAATTTCAACTCCGAAGAAGACACCTCGATTGCCCGCTACCGCCCCGCGCGCGATGCCATCATGGATATGTTTCTCGCGGACGCCCTGCTGACCCGTCTTCAGGATCAGGCCGTGCAATGGCGCAAGGACCGTTTCATGGCCCTGATGCGCGACGAACCCTTTCGCGCGCTCTTTGGCCGCCTGATGATGACGCCACCCTCACGCCCGATCAGCGAGGTCACGGGGCGCACGCTTGCGGGCTTTGCCACATTGGGCAGACGCGACATCCAGCAGTTCCAGAACCGCCGCAGCACCGCCACCGATCCCGACAGTTAAGCCACCGGCATCCCCGATCCGGAAACAATAGCCTGCAATTGGGCCCAGCTTCTTCAAATTTTAGCCTTATTCCTGGCCTATCTCTGCGGGTGATAACAGCCGAACAACGGGTGGCGAGTGGCGCGCATGCAGGACGACACAGAAATTCACGAACAGGATCTTTCCGGCCTGTCGCCAGCCGACTGGCAGGCCCGCTTGGCTGAAACGGCGGAAAATCATGGCATGTACCAGCCCCTGGGGGATCGTCATTTTGCGACGTTCATCGACCAGGGCAACACCCTGCTTGTGACCTTCGAAAGCCGCCAGGGCATCCAGAGCCTGTCGGAAACCGCGCAGCCGCTTGGATTTGACCTGGTGCAGAATCTCGGCTGGTCGCATCTCTGTTTGATTTCCGATGGCGACACCTGGTTTCGCGACCATCGCATTTATGGTTTTTTCGATCAGCTGATCGACGATGGATTCTTTGAAGAATTCGACAACGTCGTCTTTTACGGCGCTGGTCCCTGCGGCTATGCGGCGGCGGCCTTTTCCGTGGCCGCCCCCGGCGCAACGGTGGTCGCGATCCAGCCGCAGGCCACGCTGGATCCACGGATGACCGAATGGGACGACCGGTTTACCGAGATGCGGCGCGTCTCCTTTACCGACCGGTACGGGTTTGCGCCTGACATGATTGATGCCGCCGACCACGCCTATGTGCTCTACGATCCCTATCAGACGCTGGATGCGATGCATGCGGCGCTGTTTGCACGGTCGAATGTCACCCGGCTGCGCCTGCCCTGCATGGGCGAGGCAATCCAGACACGACTGATCGAAATGGAGCTGCTCTATCGGATCATGTCGCTTGCCGGCAGCGGACGGCTGACACCGATGGCCTTTCACAAATTGGCCCGCGCCCGGCGCGACAACAATGTCTACCTGCGCAACCTGCTGAACCGGCTCGACTATCTGGAACGTCCCTACCTCACCATGTTGCTGTGCCGCAATGTGCATGACCGGCGCCGGTTGCCGCGCTTTGGGCGTCGGATGCAGGTCTTGCAGGAGCGCGCCGCCAAGGGCGAATTTCGCGTCCCGCCGATGCGCGACTGATCTGAGACGGCCGTTTCGGCCTCTTTGCCCCGCTGTCCGCAGCCGGCACCACCGGCGAGCGGCACGCGCGCTGCACCTCTGCGACTTCCCAAGTCAAATGTGGTGTGCTAACGGCTGCGCATGACCGACAGCATCACCATCACCCGCCCCGACGACTGGCACCTACATCTGCGCGATGGCGACATGCTGCGCGCGGTGCTGCCGGAAACTGCCCGCCATTTTGGCCGCGCCATCATCATGCCCAACCTGGTGCCGCCCGTGGTGACGGGCGATCAGGCTGCGGCCTACCGCGACCGTATTCTCGCCGCCCTGCCCGATGGCATGACCTTCGAGCCGCTGATGACGCTCTATCTGACCGAGGATACCGATCCGGCCGATGTGGCTGCGGCGCATGCTTCCGGTCTGGTCAAAGCGGTGAAGCTCTATCCCGCCGGGGCAACCACCAATTCGGCCTCAGGCGTGACTGATTTCGACAAGGTTCGTCCGGTGCTGGAAAAGATGGCCGATATCGGTCTGCCCCTTTGCACCCATGGCGAGGTGACAGACCACGACATCGACATCTTTGACCGCGAAGCCGTGTTCATCGACCGTGTGCTGGACCCGATCCGTCGCGCCACCCCCGGCCTTCGGGTCGTGATGGAGCATATCACGACGAAAAACGCCGCCGACTATGTCCGGTCACAGGACAGCGATCTGGGCGCGACCATCACCACGCACCATCTGATCATCAACCGCAACCACATCCTCGTGGGCGGCATCAAACCACATTATTACTGCTTGCCCGTCGCCAAACGCGAAGAACACAGGCTGGCCCTGCGCGCCGCTGCCACCTCCGGCGATCAGCGGTTTTTTCTGGGCACCGATTCCGCGCCCCATACGGACCCGAACAAACTCAGTGCCTGCGGCTGCGCAGGCTGCTTCACCGCGACAAACACGATGGCGCTTCTGGCCCATGTGTTCGAGGCGGACAATGCCCTGGACAAGCTCGAAGGCTTTGCCTCCCGGCATGGCCCCGCGTTTTACGGACTGGCGGAGAACGATGCCCGGATCACCCTGACGAAACACGCGTCACCGGTTGCGTTCCCCGACAAGATCGACACGCCGGACGGTCCTGTGACTGTTTTCGACCCAGGGTTTGACGTCTATTGGACAGTCGCCTGATACGGGAAATCGCGACCACCCCTTCCCCGCATGCGGTTGTTTTTCACAAATTTTCGGCCGCAAGCATCACCTTTTCACATTGGCCGACCTTCCATTTTCGATGAGCGTCTGCTTAATTATTAACTTGTGCAGCGGTGTTTGCTGCCCCTAATTGACTGTTGAGGTAAACAGAATGACCACATTTAACGTACCAGGAGTCCGTCTCTATTTTGACGACGAAGGCGAGAGCGTAAATCTTGCGTCAGCTTCCGCACGGATCATCACCCCATCAGAAACCTCAACCTTCTCATACACTGTGACGGGGTTTGACGACGGCGTGCCGCAGATCACGCTTGATGGGGATTTCTTCGAAATTCATCTCGATGGCAGCCCCACGACCACGCTCGAGGACTTCTCCGAGCTGCAACCGTTTATTGTCGAGATCGACTGGAGCCGCGGCACCAGCGTCGTGTTTGGCATCAATATCGAACCTTTCGGGCAGAATGATTCCGAACTGTATTTCATTCTCGACGGACCCGCCCCCGAAGTGGACGACGTGGACGATTGGGAAGACTTCGACAACTCCATCACCGCCATTCGGACCCCGACAGGGGATTTCGCGCCCGGCGTCGACATCGCGTGGAACTCCTTTATCGAGCAGACCAACACCGAAGAAGACGACTTCTCCGGGACGGACGGCGATGATCTCCTGATCGGCGGTCGCGGCGACGATTATTTCCGCACCTCCGAAGGGGATGACACCTTTTCCGGTGGCAACGGATTCGACCAGGTCACCTATGGCAACGCCAGCAGCGGCGTCGTCGTCGACCTTGGCGCCCAGACCGCAACCGATGACTTTGGCGACACCGATACGTTGCGGAGCATCGAAATGGTGCGCGGCTCGGCGTATGACGATGACCTGACCGGCGACCGCAAGGCCAACCACATTCGCGGGCTGGCCGGGGACGACACGCTTGATGGCGGCCGGGGCACCGATCTGGTGCGCTATGACCGCGACGCCCGTTACGGCGGCGAGGACGGCGTGACCGTGAACCTCAAGAAAGGCTTTGCCATCGACGGGTTCGGGGATCGCGATACGCTCTCCCGTTTTGAGCGCGTGATGGGGTCCGATTCAAAGGACAAATTCATCGGTTCGCGCAAAGGCGAGGAATTCCAGGGCCTCAACGGCCATGACGTCATCGACGGCGGTGGCGGCGATGACGAGATCTATGGCGGCTACGGCAACGACAAGATCACCGGCGGCAGCGGTGACGACATGCTGTCCGGCGGCAGCGGGGCGGATCGGTTCATCTTCAAAGGCAACTTTGGCGACGATGAGATCACCGATTTCTCCACCGGCGGTCGCAAGGAAAAGATCGACCTCAGCAGCATCCGCGAGATCAAGTCGTTCCGCGATCTGAAGCGCAACCACGTGGAAGAAAACGACGACGGCGACGTGGTGATCCACGACAACGATGGCAACTCGATCACGCTGCTGGATGTTTCGATCTCGGATCTGTCCGGCAACGATTTCATCTTCTGATCGGATCTTGGACAGCGCGCACCCGCGCGTTCGCATTATCCGAAACCGGGCCGGGGATCCTCCCCTGGCCCGGTTTTCTGTTGCAGCGGGGGCTTCTCTCTGCGGGCCAATCGGTTTATGGACAAGCAAACTCCCGAACCATAAGGACGCGGCTGCTCATGATCCCCTCCTCCTATCCCACCGCCGAAGAAATCGCCCGCCTCTCTGCCCGTATGTTGCTGGAAATCGGGGCCGTGAACTTCAACACCGACACGCCCTTCACACTGGCGTCGGGCCTGCCCTCGCCCAGCTACATCGACTGCCGCAAACTGATTTCCTATCCGCGCATCCGCTCCACGCTGATGGATTTCATGGCCGTCACCGTGATGCGCAACGCCGGTCTTGAGGCCTTTGACAACATCGCCGGGGGTGAGACGGCTGGTATTCCGTTCGCCGCATTGGTCGCCGAACGTCTGGCGCTGCCAATGACCTATGTGCGCAAAAAACCCAAAGGTTACGGCAAGAACGCCCGCATCGAAGGTGTCATGCGCGACGGGGACCGGGTGCTGCTGGTCGAAGACCTGACCACCGATGGCGGCTCCAAGCTGTCCTTTGTTGATGCGATCCGCGAAACCGGCGCCACCTGCGGCCATACGGCGGTGATTTTCTACTACGACATCTTCCCGGACACGCTCAAGACGCTGGCCGACCACGGGGTGGAATTGCATCACCTCTGCACCTGGTGGGATGTTCTGGCCGAGGCCCGCGCCCAGCAGGCCTTTAGCGCCGAAACCCTTGATGAGGTAGAGAATTTTCTGCGTGATCCGCGCGCATGGCAAGCCGCCAACGCCAAGAGCTGAGGGTAAATTCCTCCCCAGGCAGACCGTCACCTGTGGAAAAGCCAGGACCGAATCGGACCTGACCGCCCCAGATGGAGTAGGTGGCGCCAAAGCGATCCACAGGATCTAGCGACACCTCACGCCCGCCTCGGGACGAGCCCGAATTGCCCACACCCGGGTCAGCAGTTATCCTCGATCCATCCACAGGGATTTCCAGATGGCATTCAGGGTGCGACTTGGCGTAGGTATCAGGCCTAACGAAAGAGAGCAGAGATGAACGAGATCACCCCTTTTGACGGCGATCCAAACCCGCCTGCCCAGACCGCGACCGGTGGGCAGCCCGGGGATTTGCAGGCCTCCGAATTGCCCCACTCGGTGGAGGCAGAACAGCAGCTTCTGGGGGCAATTCTCACCAACAACGATGTCTATGACAAAGTTGCCTCGATCATCAACGTGTCGCATTTCTATGACCCGGTGCACGCCCGCATCTACGAAGTGGCAGCGGCGCGGATCTCGAAAAATGCGCTGGCCTCGCCGGTGACGCTCAAGGCCTTCATGGAAGATGACCTGGGCCTGCGAGAGCTGGGCGGCCCCGCCTATCTGGCAAAACTCGCCTCGGCGTCGATCTCTGCCTTTGCTGTGCGCGACTACGCCCAGATGATCTATGACCTGGCGATCCGGCGCGAGCTGATCGCCCTTGGCCATACGATTGCCGACAAGGCCCGCCGGGTCGATGTGGCGTCCGAACCCAAGGAACAGATCGTCGAGGCGGAACAGCAGCTTTATTCGCTGGCCGAACAGGGGCAGACCGAACAGGGGTTCAAATCCTTCCTGCGCGCCGTCACCGAGGCGGTCAATGTCACCAACGAAGCCTATCAGCGCGGCGGCGGCATGGCCGGGATTTCCACCGGTCTGGATGATCTCGACAAACAGCTCGGCGGGCTGCACCCCTCCGACCTGCTGATCCTCGCCGGACGCCCGTCGATGGGTAAGACCTCGCTGGCCACCAACATCGCCTTCAACGTTGCCAAGGCCTATAAACGCGGGCTGAAACCCGATGGTACCGAAGGGGCCATTGACGGCGGCGTCGTCGGGTTCTTCTCGCTGGAGATGTCGGCCGAACAGCTGGCCGGACGTATTCTGGCCGAGGCGTCGGAAATCTCCAGCCACAAGATCCGCCAGGGCGACATGACCGAAGAAGAGTTCCGCCGCTTTGTACAGGCCGCCAAGGATCTGGAAAGCTGCCCGCTGTTCATCGACGACACCCCTGCCATCCCGATCTCGCAGCTGGCCGCCCGCGCCCGCCGCCTGAAACGGACCCATGGGCTTGACCTTCTGGTGATCGACTACCTGCAGCTCTGCCGCGGCATGGCCGAAAACCGGGTCAACGAAATTGCCGAAATCTCGATGGGGATGAAAGCGATTGCCAAGGAGTTGAACATCCCCGTTGTCGCCCTGTCGCAGCTGTCGCGTCAGGTGGAAAGCCGCGAAGACAAACGCCCGCAGCTCTCGGATCTCCGGGAATCCGGCTCCATCGAACAGGACGCCGACGTTGTGATGTTCGTGTTCCGCGAGGAATACTACAAGGAACGGGAAAAACCCGGCGATCACGAGCTGGACAAGATGGAAGAGTGGAAACAGGCGATGGAGCGCCTGCATGCCAAGGCCGAGGTCATCGTCGGCAAACAGCGTCACGGCCCGATTGGCACGATCGAGCTGTCGTTCGAGGCCCAGTTCACCCGCTTTGGAAATCTGGCAAAGTCCTGGCAGCAACAGCCCGACGGCTACTAGGCCCGGCGCCTCGTCCTGCCCCTGCAAACCGCCCGACGCCCAGGGGTGGGGGCCGGCCGGGGCGGGCTCCCGCCCATGGAATTTGCATTAAAATGCAATCTCCACAGTTGGGCCGGGCGCCGCTGGCGCGGCGGGCGCGTCCCCTCTGGCCTGCGCGGCTAGAAGAGCGCGCGGCAAGGGCGATGCCCCGGCGCGCCGACGCAGCAATGGCGACAGCCCGCGCGCATTTATGACGCCGCCCGCCCGCCTACGGCGTCAAAGATCCGCAGCCCATCGCTCAAACCGAAACCGACAGCGGTTTCCCACTTGACCCTCGCGCCTTCCATGTCATGAACAACCCATGAGTACGGCACGTTTGAAAATCAACCTGGATGCGCTTGCGATCAACTGGCGCAATCTGGATGCCAAGACCGGCTGCGAGACCGCTGCCGTGGTCAAGGCCAATGGCTATGGGCTTGATGCCGGCCGCGTCGGCAAGGCGCTGGCCCAGGCAGGCGCACGCAATTTCTTTGTCGCGATAGCCGAAGAAGGCATCGCTCTGCGACGCAGCATCGGCCCTGGACCCGGCATTTCGGTGTTCTCCGGTCATATGGAGGGCGACGCGAAACTGCTGCGCGACTTTCAACTGACCCCGATGCTCAATTCGCTCGACCAGATGCTGCGCCACTTCGAGAGCTTACCGGGCCACCCCTTTGGCGTTCAGCTCGACAGCGGCATGAACCGGCTTGGCATGGAGGCGGCGGAATGGATGGCGGTGCGCGACATCGCCCTGGACCAGAACCCTGTCCTGCTGATGTCGCATCTCGCCTGCGCCGACGAGCCGAGCCACGGCATGAACCCCTATCAGCTCCGGAATTTCATCGAGATGACCGAGGGGTTGAACCTGCCCCGCTCTCTCGCGGCGACCGGTGGATTGCTCCTCGGGCGCGACTATCATTTCGACCTCTGCCGCCCTGGGATCGGCCTCTATGGCGGCGCGCCTTTTGATGGCGCCCTGCCGGTGGTCGAACTGGAAGTGCCGGTGATCCAGACCCGCGACCTCTCGCCCGGTGAAAGCGTCGGCTACGGCAATACCTGGATCGCCCAGCGCGACACCCGCATCGCCACCCTCGCAGCCGGATATGCCGACGGTCTCCACCGCGCCTTTCAGCGTCAGGGCATCATGGCCTATGCCGAAGGCACCCCCTGCCCGGTGGTCGGCCGGATCTCCATGGATCTGATCACCGTCGATGTGACCGACCTGCCAGAGGTTCCGGCCATGCTCTCCCTGATGAACGAGGCGCAGACGGTCGACATGCTGGCCAACGCTGCAGGCACCATCGGCTACGAGGTGCTGACCTCGCTTGGAAACCGCTACGCACGGACCTATAGCGCATGACCCCGGTTTCTGTTCTTGGCGCCATCGGCCAGGCCGCTCTCGGGCGGCTCGCCGCCCTCGGGCGGATCACACGTTTTGCCGCCTCGACCTTCAGCCATATGGCCCGGCCGCCCTTCTACCCGCGTGAATTCGCCGTAGCCCTGCTGCAGATCGGCTGGCTCTCCTTGCCGGTGGTGGCGCTGACGGCGATTTTTACCGGCGGCGCGCTGGCGTTGCAGATCTATGCGGGCGGTGCGCGTTTCAATGCCGAGGCCGTGGTGCCCCAGATCGTCGCCATCGGCATGGTGCGTGAACTTGGCCCCGTATTGGTTGGGCTGATGATCGCAGCCCGCGTCACCTCTTCGATTGCCGCCGAAATCGCAACGATGAAAGTGACAGAGCAGATCGACGCGCTGGTCACGCTCTCCACCAACCCGATGAAATACCTCGTCGCGCCCCGCGTGCTGGCCGCCCTGCTGACGGTGCCGGTGCTGGTCGGCGTCGGCGACATCATCGGAATTCTTGGTGGCTATGTGGTCGCGACCGAGACGTTGGATTTCAACGCCGCCGCCTATCTCAAGAACACCGTCAACTTTCTCGAACCACGCGATATCATCTCCAGCCTCGTCAAGGGCGCCGCCTTCGGCACCATCGCCGCCCTGATGGGCTGCTACTTCGGTATGCAATCAGGCCGGGGCGCCCAGGGCGTGGGACAGGCCACCAAAAGCTCGGTCGAGGCCGCCGCCATTCTGATCCTCGCGGCAAACTTCGCGCTCACAGGGGTGTTTTTCTCGCTATGACCCACCCGATGATCGAGATGTCCGACGTCCACAAGACCTTTGGCAGCAATGCCGTTCTGCGCGGGATCGACCTGACCATCGCCCGTGGCACCTCCATGGTGATCATCGGCGGCTCCGGCACCGGTAAATCCGTGATGCTGAAATCCGTCCTCGGACTGATCCCGCAGGACAGCGGCCGCATCGCCGTTGACGGCAAAAGCGTTGGCAGCGGGACCGGCAGCGCGGAACGCGACGCCTTTCTGGCGCGGTTCGGCATGCTGTTTCAGGGCGGCGCGCTGTTTGACTCCCTGCCGGTCTGGCAGAACGTCGCCTTCCGTCTGCTGCGCGGCAGCCTCGCCCGCCCCCGCGATGAGGCCCGCGACATCGCGATTGAGAAACTGCGCCGCGTCGGGCTCAAGCCGGACGTCGCTGACCGCCTTCCCGCCGAGTTGTCCGGCGGCATGCAAAAACGCGTCGGCCTGGCCCGCGCCATCGCGGCCGAACCGGAAATCATCTTTTTTGACGAGCCCACAACCGGGCTGGACCCGATCATGGCCGGGGTCATCAACGACCTGATCCGTGAAATCGTGGTTGAAATGGGCGCCACCGCCATGACCATCACCCACGACATGACCTCGGTGCGCGCCATTGCCGACAATGTCGCCATGCTCCACGGCGGCAAGATCCGCTGGACGGGTCCCGTGGCCGAGATGGACCACTCGGGCGACCCTTATGTGGAGCAATTCATCTCCGGCAGCGCAGAGGGGCCGATCGAGGCGGTCCGGTGAGTAGCATCGTCAATTATGATCTGCTCGTCACGCTCGTAACCTCTGCGCTCCTCCTACTTCCAGTTACAGCGTGCATCGCCCTCATCCATAAATGGCGATCCGGCCTTAGAGACCACAAGCTTGCCGCTGGCATCATCCTCTCTGTCACGTGGTTTCTCCTGAGCAGTGCAACATATGCTTTTCCCGGTGGTTTGGGGCTTTCTCAATTCGCTTTGCCCGCACAAATAATGCTGTACATAGGGATCGCTGGAGATTGGATCTTCTATGTATTCAAGACGCGATTTTCATTTTGGCGCACGGACGCCGTCGTCTTGCTGAACGTGCTCGTATTGATCGCTTCTGCGAGTGCCGTAGCGAGTTATGGCGAATAAGCATGACCGTGCTGCCCCTCCTCCGCCTCGCCACCCTCTCACTCCTGATCCTCTACCCCGTCGCCTGGTCCGCACCGCTGATGCGCGCCGGATTGTTGCCGATCTTCGGCTTGTCGGAAATTTCCGTCGTCACCGGCCTCAGCAGCCTTTGGCAAAGCGACATCGCACTGGCGCTGATCGTCACCATATTTGCCATCGTTGCGCCTTATCTCAAAACCATTGCCCTGCTGCTGGTGCAGTTTCACCAGCTCGGCGCCCACGCCCTGCCCGCGCTCAATGTCCTGAGTAAACTCGCCATGGCCGATGTCTTCCTGATTGCGCTCTATATCACACTGGCCAAGGGCATCGGCTACGCCACGATCCAGACCGCCTGGGGGCTCTATCTGTTCACCGCCTGCATCCTCGCCTCTGGCCTTCTGTCCCATCTGACCGAACGCCAGATCCACCGCGAGTCGACGGCGGGTCAATGACGGCCCAGCGGGCCGCCGCGCCCCGCGCGGTCGCAGATCATTGACGCGACGGCGACTCGCACCCAGACTGGCTCTGGCGCGTTCAGGGCAGACCTGCCCCTGAACCGCTTCTCAGCACGTCTTCTTACTGCGCCGCGCCAGCGGCGCCCGGCCCAAACGGGTGGCGATCCTTTTCAAAGGATCGGCCGACCGGCGGGAGCGTGCGCCGCGCGCATAAATGCGGCGCCAACGGACTTGAACAAACCGGAAACATCTGCCACAGATCCAGGATGGCAAAATCACCGGCAAAAACCTCCTTCTCCTGTTCCGCCTGCGGCGCCTCCTTTACAAAGTGGTCCGGCCGCTGCGACGGATGCGGCGACTGGAACACCATTTCCGAGGACAAGGGCCTGACCTCCGCCGGTCCGGCCAAGAAATCCCTGGGGGCAATGCGCGGCAAACGCGTGCCCCTGACCGACCTCGCCACCCAGGAAACCCCGCCTCCCCGCACGCTTTGTGGTGTCGCCGAACTCGACCGGGTACTTGGCGGCGGTCTGGTCGAGGCCTCGGCCATTCTGGTCGGCGGCGATCCGGGCATCGGCAAATCAACCCTTCTGTTGCAGGCCGCCGCGCAATTCGCCAATGCGGGGCTGAAAACAATCTATGTCTCCGGCGAGGAAGCCTCGGCCCAGGTCCGCATGCGGGCGCAGCGGCTGGGGCTGGAACAGGCGCCGGTGAAACTCGCTGCCGAAACCAACCTGCGGGATATCCTGACCACGCTGGAGGCGGAAAAACCACAGCTTGCCATCATCGACTCGATCCAGACCATGTGGGCCGACAATGTCGACAGCGCGCCGGGCTCCGTCAGCCAGGTGCGCGCCGCCGCGCATGAGCTGACCACCTTTGCCAAGACCAATGGCGTTTCCATCATCATGGTCGGCCATGTCACCAAGGACGGCCAGATCGCCGGCCCCCGCGTGGTCGAACATATGGTCGACACCGTGCTCTATTTCGAGGGAGAGCGCGGCCATCAGTTCCGCATTCTGCGCGCGGTCAAGAACCGCTTTGGCCCGGCGGACGAGATCGGCGTTTTTGAAATGACCGGCGCTGGCCTGGCCCAGGTGCTCAACCCCTCGGCGCTGTTCCTGTCCGAACGCGGCCAGCCCTCCCCCGGCTCTGTCGTTTTTGCCGGCATCGAAGGCACCCGCCCGGTGCTGGTAGAGATGCAGGCGCTGGTTGCCCCCTCGCCGCATTCTCAGCCGCGCCGCGCCGTCGTTGGCTGGGACAGCTCGCGTCTGGCGATGATCCTCGCCGTGCTTGAGGCGCGCTGCGGCATCCCCTTTGCCGGGCTGGACGTCTATCTCAATGTGGCGGGCGGCATGAAAATCTCGGAACCCGCCGCCGACCTCGCAGTGGCCGCCGCCCTGCTCAGCGCCCGCGAAGACACCTGCCTGCCGCCAGACACGGTGATTTTTGGCGAAATATCTCTGTCCAGCGCCCTTCGGCCCGCCCCGCAGACCGAAAACCGGTTGAAAGAAGCGCAAAAACTTGGTTTCACGTCAGCGATCGCTCCGAGTGGCGGCAAATCCGTTTCCGTCTCCGGCCTGACCCTGCGCCCGGCCTCCGACCTCACAGGATTTGTTGGCGAATATTTCGGAGCCGGCTAAAAGGCCACTAACGGATATTTTGCGGGCAACAGGCGAGGCACATGGAAGGTTTCACCATTATCGACGGCGCGGTTGCGCTTGTCATCGTAGTTTCGGCACTTCTCGCCTATGCACGCGGCTTTGTGCGCGAGATCATGGCCATCATTGGCTGGATCGCGGCCGGCATTCTGTCCTATATGTTCGCGCCAAAGGCCGAACCGCTGATGGCAGAGATCCCGGTGATCGGCGATTTCATCGCGGACAGCTGCGAACTCTCGCTGATCGCGGCCTTCTTCGCCGTCTTTGCGGTGGCGCTGATTGTCGTGTCCTTTTTCACCCCGCTGCTGGCCGGGCTGGTGCAACGCTCCGCACTTGGCGGGATCGACCAGGGCGCGGGCTTTTTCTTCGGCGTGCTGCGCGGGATCCTGCTCGTGGTGATCGGGTTCTTTGTCTACAATGTCGTCATGACCGGCCAAAGTTTCACGATGGTGGACGAAAGCCGCTCTGCCGCGGTGTTCAACCGGGTGATCGGCAAGGTCGAAGAACGCAACCCGGAGCAGGCTCTGGGCTGGGTCACGCAGAAGTACGAAGATCTGATTTCCTCCTGCGAAGGTTGACCCCTTCTCAGCCTGAGGCCTCAAAGGCGCCCGGTCTCGGGCGCCTTTTGTTTTGGCACCATGTCGAAACTTGGCGCCTTTGAACAACACACAGAGTTATCCACAGAGGCTTCTTTCGTGTTAACAGGCGCGGCGCTTCATTAACCATTTGTTAATAATAAAGAATCGATTCTAAACACCGTAAACCTACCGCAAGCACCTTTCGATTTCCTTAAGAAAGGGTTAATTACCCCCAGCCAGGCCGTTAACCTTTGGATAGATAAGTGTTTTTCCAGCCTCAAACCCGCGAAGGTGCGGAAAGCGTCCCAAGCTTGCCCCATTTTCGGCCCAATTCGAGGGCCAATTGGGATCAACGAAGGCAAAAGCCTCGGTGCTCTCAGAAGGGACAAGATAACATGCTGCTGGATCACACCACCGCGTTTACAGATTATCAGCCGGTTGACCTGCTTCTGGACCTGCGTTCGGACAGCGCTCAGACATCAACCGCGTCCCGCGCCCGCCCCCAACAGGGCGGTGTGCTGCCCGGCACCCTCATCGAGACACCACAGGGGTTCAAACAGGCCCGCGCCCTGCGCCCCGGCGATCAGGTTCAGACCTTTGATGGCGGCCTGCGCGAGGTCTTCAACATCCGTCACTGCGTGCCGCGCCTCACGGCGATGGTGCATGTTCCGGCCGGCGCACTCGGCAATGATGCGGCGCTGGACCTGCCCTCCGACGCGGTTGTCGCGCTTGAGGGTGGCATCGCCCTCGACCTCTTTGACCTGCCGGTGGTGTCCGTCAAACTGGTGGCGCTTGTCGGCTACCACGGGATCACCACCGCCCTGCCCCAGCGGCTCGCCCGGATCTACATCGAATGCGAAGAGGAAGAACTGCTCTGGGCCGAAGGCGGTCTGCTGCTCAAGGCCAGCGAAACCGGCGCGGATGATTTCTATGATGTTCTGTCGCTGACAGACACCCGTCAGATCGTCGCGGCCGCCCGTCAGGACCAGATCGAAAAAGACGCCGATCTTGGCACCGATCTGGCGCCCACCGGCGAAGGGGACGAAGACATCTTTGATTTCTCCCTGTGCCCGGCGCCGAAATTTGACCCCCTCGACCTGCTGTTCGGCCGCTACGCCGCCTGATCCCCGATCTGATCACGGATCGCAGGGACCTGCCCGGCGCCGCTGATCGCCAGCCGATCGCCGCCGATTGCGACATGGGGGACCCCGCGCTCCCGTGCCAGCATCCGCCGCCCCGTCTGTCCGCACGGGGTCGCCGACCACGCTCTTTTATGCAGCCCCAAGACAATTGACGCTCCTTTTCGTGGCGTGGCCCATGGCGCGCATGAAAATCCGCGCGATATCCGGGCCAGCATTGTGATCCTTTGATGACATTGCCGGCCAGAGCGCCTATGTGAGGGCCGTCCCTGTTCGACCGGATTCGGAGCTGACGCCCCTGTGTTGACCCAACACCACGCCGACCTGAGCCGCCCGTCCCTGGCTGCTGGATCTGCCCCTGCGGCAAGTCTCGCTCGCCCTGCACCCGTCGGCGGCGCATCTGGGGCCGCGACCGGCACTCTCCGCCCCGCCGCTGCCCCCTCTTGCAGACCACGCCTGACCCTGCGCCACCTGACTCTGCGCCATGTGGCGCGGCCTCCGGGTCATGGCCCGGCTTCGCCGCTTTCGAACACACAGCTCTTCATGGATCCTGCCTTCGGCCCTCATCGCCGGGGGACGGGTCCTGCCTCTCTCGCTGCAGCCTCGCCGCTGTAAGCCAACACGACAGAAATATTGGAGCCACGCCATGTGCGGTATCTTGGGCATCGCAAGCAGAACCGAACAAGTGTTTGCGGAACTCTATGACGGCCTGTTGATGCTACAGCATCGCGGCCAGGACGCGTCAGGCATCGTCACCTATGGCGATGGCTTCTTCCACGAACGCAAGGCCAACGGTCTGGTCAAGGACGTCTTCAACGCCCGGGATGCCGATACGTTGATCGGCCGCATCGGCATGGGCCATGTGCGCTATCCCACCGCCGGATCGCTGGCCGCCTCCGAGGCGCAGCCGTTCTTTGTCAACGCGCCCTACGGTATCTATCTGGTACACAACGGCAATATCACCAATACCGCTGAACAGCGCGCCAAGGTCACCGGGAAATACAGCCGCCACCTGCGGACAAATTCCGATTCCGAAATCCTGCTGAACGTGCTTGCGGACAAGGTCGCCGACGCGATCAAGGTCAATGGCAATACCGATCCGATCCGCAACATCTTGGCCGGCGTCAAGATGACGATGGAGCGGGTGCAGGGCGCCTATTCCGTGATCTGCCTGATTGCCGGCGTCGGCATGCTGGCCTTCCGCGACCCCCACGGCATTCGGCCCCTCTCTGTGGCACAGCGCAAGGCCGAGGGCGACGGGAACGACTACGCCTTTGCCTCCGAAGATGTGGCTTTTGGCATCAACGGGTTTGAAAAGCTGCGTGATTTGAAACCGGGCGAGGCCATCCTTGTCGATCTTGAGGGCAACCTGCACGAGTTTCAGGCGGTCGAAGGCAAGCTGACCCCCTGCATTTTTGAATATGTCTATCTGGCGCGGCCGGATTCCATGCTCGACGGGATATCTGTCTATAAGACGCAATTGCGCATGGGCGAGGCCCTGGCGAAACAGATTGCCGCCTCCGGGCTGGACATCGACGCGGTCATTCCGGTGCCCGACAGCGCCCGTCCGGTGGCACTCGAGGTTTCCAACGCCACCGGCATCCGCTACCGCGAGGCGCTGGTCAAAAACCGTTATGTCGGTCGCACCTTTATCATGCCTGGTCAGGCGGAGCGTCAGAAATCTGTCCGCCGCAAACTGAACGCCATTCCGCTGGAGATGAAGGACCGCAATATCCTGCTGATCGACGACAGCATCGTGCGCGGCAATACGATCAAGAAAATCGTGCAGATGTGCCGCGAGGCCGGCGCCAAGAAGGTCTATATCGCCTCCGCCTCACCGCCGGTGAAATACCCCAATGTCTATGGCATCGACATGCCCACCAAACACGAGCTGATCGCCAATGGCCTCAGCCTCGAAGAGATTCGCCAGGAACTGGGGGCCGACGCCCTGTTCTATCAGAAACTCGAAGACCTGGTCTGGGCCGCCAAGGAAGGCAATGCCGAGATCGAGAGCTTTGACTGTTCCTGTTTTGACGGCAAATACATCACCGGCAGCGTCAGCGCCGACTACCTCAACTCCCTGGAAAACAGCAGCCGCGTCAGCAAGAAAATCAAGGACATGCCAAATGCCGGCGGGTCGTGGAACGGGGCGACGCTGGCCTCCTGATCGCGCCCGGCATCGGGCGACGGCACGTCCGGCATCGCACGATGGCAGCTCTGTGCCGGTCCTGCTGTCACCATCTTGCCCGGTGATTGCACTTCTCCGCCAACAGGCGTAAGGGAGCGCGGACGCATACCAAATGGCGCTGACCCCGACCGGTCAGCGCCTTTCTCTATTTTGATTTCGAAAGGGGCGCCTTCTTGGACGCGCATCTTGCCCGCATGCTGAGTTCATCGCGTCAGTGCCGCTGTTGCGGTGCGACCTTCTCTCAGCTCCTGAGCCTCTCCTGCGACCGGCCCGACATCTGTCCGCCGGACCTGCCGGTGCAGGACAACACGGCGGTTTTTGCCACCGACGGCGATGTGCTGACCGAGGATTTCTGCCGCTTTGGCACCCTGCGGTTCCTGCGCGCCGTGCTGGCGGTGCCGCTGGCCGACACCGGCGGCGAGGAATTCATCCTCGGCACCTGGGCCGGGGTCAGCGAAGAGGTCTTCGACGAATATCTTGACCTCTTTGACATGCGCGAAATCGAAACCATGGGCAGCCGCCCTGCCTGGCTGTCCAACCAGATCCCGCCCGACAGCGGAGGCCCCTTGGCCTGTATGTTGCATATGCGTCCCGAGGGCGAATATCCGGAACTGCAGATCTCCGAAGTGAACCACGAACTGGCCCGGATGCAGGAACTCGGCGTCGATCTCGAACAGCTCCTGGCGATGTTGCATGCCTATGGCCACGACCTCGCCTCGCTGGTCTACGACGCCTGACCCGACCACAGCAAAAGAGACCGCCACCCGCATGGCCAATCCGCAAACCACCACCGGCCGCATCGCCACGCAAAAGAACGCCCTGCCCGGCCGGGGCCTGGCCCTGATCGGCCTCTTCGGCCCCCAGGACGCGCTGCAGGGCCTGGTGCGCTTCCCCTCCGGCCAGATCCGCACCGTCCGCGCCGGAGAACGCCTGTCGATCGGCCGCATCGTCGGCATTGATGCCAAGGGGCTGCTGGTCGATCAGCGCGGCACCCTCGCGCGCCTGCCCATCCTCGCCAACTGAGCCGCCCCGCCCCGGGGCGACCGATTGCCCCATCTCGCTCACCGCTGCGGCCAGGGCTTGACCCCGGCGCAGCCGCACCGCATGTAGACGCCCATGACCGACAGACTCGCCCTTATCACCGGGGCCTCGCGGGGCCTTGGCGCCGCCTTGGCCGAGGCGCTTGCGCCAACCCACCATATCGTAGCCGTCGCCCGCACCACCGGTGCGCTCGAAGAGCTCGACGATCGCATCCGCGCCCTCGGCGGTGCCGCGACGCTGGCCCCGATGGACATCACAGTCCCCGAGGCCATGGCAACCCTGTGTCGCGGCCTGTTTGACCGCTGGGGCAAATTGGACCTCTGGATCCACACCGCCATCCACGCCGCTCCGCTCAGCCCGGCCCATCATGTGGCGGCCAAGGACTGGACAAAATCGGTCGCGATCAATGCCACGGCACCGTCGCTGTTGATCCCCTATGTCGCCCCCCTGCTCGGCCAGACCGGCACCGCCGTCTTTTTTGATGACCCGCGCGGTGGCGACAAATTCTTCGGCGCTTACGGCGCCACCAAGGCCGCCCAGCTGGCCCTGGTGCGCAGCTGGCAACAAGAAACCCTGCGCACCGGTCCCCAGGTGCGTCTGCTCTCGCCACCACCGATGCCAACCGCCCTGCGCGCCCGGTTTTTTCCGGGCGAGGATCGCGCGGCTCTGACCTCATCGGCCGAGGCCGCTGCGGCCCTACTGCCGCAGATCCTCGCCAGCTAGCGCCCCACCCACGCGGGGCCTTCCCCTGGCCTGCGGCTTCATCTTTTTGAAAATACCTCGGGGTTCGGGGCAGCGCCCCGACCAGCCCCGGATCCATAGGACAGCTTGGGGTTTGATCGCCCGGCCCCGCCGTCCACCGCGACCGGTCGGGCGATTTGGTCACACCCACCGGGGGCCGCCCGCACGGTTGCGGGCAAAATCCTTGCCCTGTCGCCCGCCGCCCCCTAGACAGGACCAAAACCGGCAGGCTGTTGAAAACGACACCAAACAGCCAAGGTCTGCAGCACAGCAAGGGATCCGTATGCGCATTCTGGTCACCAACGACGATGGCATAAGCGCTCCCGGCCTGACCGTGCTCGAAGAGATCGCCGCCACCCTTGCCGGCCCGGATGGGGAGGTCTGGACCGTGGCGCCCGCTTTTGAACAATCCGGCGTCGGCCATTGCATCAGCTATACCCACCCTTCGATGATCACCGAACTCGGCCCGCGCCGCTTTGCCACCGAAGGCTCGCCAGCCGACTGCGTGCTGGCCGGGCTGCATGTGGTGTTGCAGGACCGCCGCCCGGATCTGGTCCTCTCCGGCGTCAACCGAGGCAACAATTCCGCCGAGAACGCGCTCTATTCCGGCACCCTGGGGGGCGCCATGGAGGGCGCACTGCAGGGGCTGCCAGCCATGGCCCTGTCGCAATACTACGGCCCCGGCAACCGCGCGATCGACGATCCTTTCGCCGCCGCCCGCGTCCATGGTGCGGCAGTTGTGCAAAAACTGCTGGCAGCCAAACCGGAGAACCGGCAGGACTACGGGCTGTTTTACAACATCAACTTCCCGCCGGTCGCCGATACAGAGGTCAAAGGGATCCGGGTGACCCGACAGGGCTACCGGCAGGGCACGCGGTTTTCGGCCCAGCAACAGCTGTCCCCGAACGGACGCCGCTACGTCTGGATCCAGGGCGGTGATCAACAGGTGGCGACGGCCGACGAGACCGATGCAAAGGCCAATCTCGATGGCTATATCTCAGTCACGCCCATGCGCGCGGATCTGACCGCCTATGATGCGCTGGAGGCCCTCAAGGCAATCGAATGACCACGCCTGATGCGGAAACCAAGATGCAATTTCTCTTTGCCCTGCGGTCGCGGGGGGTGACCGACACTGCTGTGCTCGAAGCGATGGAATCCGTGGATCGCGGCCTGTTCCTGCGCGGCATTTTCGCTGACCGCGCCTATGAGGACGTGCCGCTGCCGATTGCCTGCGGTCAGACCATTTCGCAACCTTCGGTGGTGGGGCTGATGACCCAGGCGCTGCAGGTCTCCCCGCGTGACACGGTGCTCGAAATCGGCACCGGCTCGGGCTATCAGGCTGCTATTCTGGCGAAACTGGCCCGCCGGGTCTATACGATCGAACGCTACAACAGGCTGGTGCATGAGGCGCGCAAGGTGTTTCAGACCCTGCGCCTGCCCAATATCACCTCGCTGGTCGGCGACGGCAGCCACGGGCTGCCCGACCAGGCGCCGTTTGATCGAATCATCGTGACAGCCGCCGCCGAGGACCCCCCCGGCCCGCTCCTGGCACAGCTCAAGGTTGGCGGCATCATGGTGGTGCCCGTCGGTCAGTCCGATGCCGTGCAAACCCTCATTCGCGTGCGCAAGACAGAATTCGGCCTCGAATATGACGAATTGCGCCCCGTGCGCTTTGTTCCGCTGCTGGAAGGGCTTGGAAAAGACACCTGAGCTGTCCTATGCCAAAGGGAGCTGCCATTCGCCGGTCCGGTTGTCTGTCACCGCGCCCCGTTGCCGGCCGCTGCCGTCCAAGTCTCCGTCTGACAGGAGACACCATTCGAGGAGAGCAAAGACATGACCCGCCCCCGCAAGGTCCTTCGCCCCGCCGGTTTCCGGCCCACTCGCCCCCTTGGCCTCGCCCTCCGCCGCAAAGGGACCTGTCTGGTTCCCCTTGTGCTGCTGGCGGCGGCCTGTACTGCGCCGCTGGACTATGACCTGCGGGGCCAGATCGGCGCCTTCAACACCACCACTGCCGCCCAGGATGCAACCGAGATCCGACCAACGCCGGATAGCCGCGGATTGATCACCTATCCGTCGTATCAGGTCGCCGTCGCCCAGCGCGGTGACACGGTCGCGGATCTGGCAACCCGGATCGGCCTGCCCTCGGTCGAGGTGGCCAAGTTCAACGGGGTGCAGACCGACGATGTCCTGCGCAAGGGCGAGGTGCTGGTCCTGCCACGCCGTGCGCCAGAAGCATCAGTGCGCGGCGGCAGCACAAATCCCGGCGGTGTCGATATCGCCTCGCTGGCCGGCAGCGCCATCGACAGCGCCCCCGCCACCTCGCCCAACCCCGGCTCCGTGACCACCACCACCTTGCAGAAAACCCCGGCCAAGCCGGTGCCGACGCAGGTCCAGCCCGGCCCGGAACCGGTCCGCCACAAGGTCACCCGCGGCGAGACCGCCTATACGATTGCCCGCCTCTATCAGATCTCGGTCAAATCCCTCTCCGACTGGAACGGCCTCGACAGCGATTTCTCGGTGCGCGAAGGGCAGTACCTGCTGATCCCGCTCAAGGATCAGAACGCGCCAGCCGCCCCCGTAGAGACAGAGGTCGCCGTCGCCCCGCCCGGAGCCGGCAGCAGCACTCCAACGCCCCCCAGCGCCGCCCGGCCGCTGCCGGACGAGGACGTGACACCGGCCGCCGAATCCCAGGCCGAGCCCGCGCCAACGGTCGAGGTCCAGGCCCCGTCGCGCGCCTCGCAAAGCGCGATGGCCTATCCGGTGAATGGCAAGATCATCCGCACCTACTCCAAGGGCAAGAACGACGGCATCGACATCTCCGCCGCGCCGGGCAGCGCGGTCAAGGCCGCCGAGGCGGGCACGATTGCCGCAATCACGGCGGATTCCAACAAGATCCCGATCATCGTCGTGCGCCATGACCGCAACCTGCTGTCGGTCTACGCCAATGTCGATGCCATCAAGGTTTCCAAAGGCGACCGCGTCAATCGCGGCCAATCCATCGCACAGCTGCGCGCCTCCCCGGAAGAGGCCTATGTCCATTTCGAGGTGCGCGACGGTTTTGACAGCGTCGACCCGCTGCCCTACCTGCAATAACCCCTCAGGCGGAATGCAACCCGCGCCGGACCGACAGGTCCGGCGCCCGGCCCAACGGGTGCGGCCCGCCCGCCGGAGGGGCGCACCGGGCGGGAGCACCCCGCCGATTGTCGCGACAGACCAGCCTCCGAAGGCCGTTGCGCCGCAGGGCGGAAAACCCAGATCTATGCGTTCGCCGATCCGGCAACGGGCAGAAAAAGTATCAGCCTTTCTGTCCCAATGTTTCGCGTGCGAAACAATAGGTCAGCAGGGTTGACCTAGCTGCGACCCTTCCCGCAGTCGCGCTCGCTTCTCCGTCGCAGCGCGCCGCAAAGGGGGAGGCTCCCGCCCGTCTGCGCCGCCGCTGGCGCGACGTCCCATCCCGTTGGGCCGGGCGCCGGACGCCCCTGCGGGGCCTCCGGCGCGGGACCGGGGGCCGTTCAGCGCAGAACAACCCCGTGCCGGCCTGCCAGGTCGGTAAAGAACTGCCAGGCCACCCGACCGGAGCGCGCGCCCCGTGTGGCCTGCCATTCGATCGCCTCGGCGCGCAACGTTTCGGGGTCCACCACGACCCCATGCGCCGCACAATACCCCTCGATCATCGCCAGATAGGCGTCCTGATCGCAAGGATGAAACCCGAGCCAGAGGCCAAAGCGGTCGGACAGGGAGACCTTTTCCTCGACTGCTTCGGACGGGTTGATCGCCGAGGACCGCTCGTTCTCGATCATGTCCCGCGGCATCAGGTGGCGGCGATTGGAGGTGGCGTAGAAGACCACGTTTTCAGGCCGCCCCTCGATGCCGCCATCCAGCACCGCCTTGAGGCTCTTGTAATGCTGGTCATCATGACTGAACGACAGATCGTCGCAGAACAGGATGAACCGGTACGGCGCGCCGCGCAGGTGCTGCAGCAGCCGCGCCACGGAGGGCAGGTCCTCGCGTTGCAGTTCCACCAGCTTCAGATCCGGATAGGACGGCGTCAGCGCCCCGTGGATCGCCTTGACCAGCGAGGATTTACCCATGCCCCGCGCGCCCCAGAGCAGCGCATTGTTGGCCGCCTGTCCGGCGGCAAAACGGCGGGTGTTCTCCAGCAATGTGTCGCGCGACCGGTTGATGCCGACCAGCAGATCCAGCGCCACCCGATTGATCTCCGGCACCGGTTCCAGCCGATCCGGGGACACATGCCAGACAAACCCCGAAGCGGCAGCAAATTCCGGCGTCGACAGCGGTGCGGGCGCGATCCGCTCCAACGCTTCGGCGATCCGTTTGAGCATGTCCTGATCCATCCAGCTATCCTCCGTCTGTGTTTGCGCGACGACAAACCATGTTCGCAAAGCCACGGCAACCCCGTGTTGTCGCGCAGGTGGCGTCCATGGCGCCGGTTGGCGCGTGGCAGGGCCAGCGCCGAATGTCGGCAGCCCAAACGCAGGAAGGCGCCCCCGCAGGCGCGCCTTCCGATCTCGTGTCACGCCTGGGGGACGCGGGGCCTATTCGCCGTCGACCTCATCGTCGTAGTAGCCATCGGCCCGCAGCTGCGCCTCGCGTTTCTTTTCGACCCGTGCGACCAGGAAGATCGAAATCTCATATAGCCCGTAGACCACCGTGAACAGGATCAGCTGGGTGACCACATCCGGCGGGGTCACAACCGCCGCCAGCATCAGGATCGCCACCACCGCGTATTTGCGCATCCCCGCCAGACCCGCAGCACTGACCAGACCGGCCTTGCCCATCAGGGTCAGCAGCACCGGCAGCTGGAAGCACAGGCCAAAGGCCATGATGAACTTCAGCGTGATATCGAGGCTCTCGTTGACCTTGCCAAAGAAGGTGATTTTCACCCCTTCGCTGGTTTCCGGCACCAAGGCCACTTCGGCGGGGATCTCTGCGTTGGTGCGCGACAGCAGATCGGCAAAGATCGAGCTGACATCGGCAAAGCCCAGGAAGAACTTCATCGCCAGCGGTGTCACCACAAATTGCGCAAAGGAGGCGCCCAGCAGGAACATGAAGGGCGAGGCAATCAGGAAGGGGAGAAAAGCACCCTTTTCGCTCTTGTAGAGCCCCGGTGCCACAAACCGCCATAGCTGCAAGCCAATCACCGGAAAGGACAGCGCAAAGCCAAACACCATGGAAATGCGGAACAGCGTGAACAGATACTCCTGCGGCGAGGTATATTGCAGCGTCGGCGACGGGTCGCCCAGATCGCGCAGGGTCGCCTCGATCGGGCTGACCAGAAACTGCAGGATCGGCTCCGCCACCGTAAAGGCCAGGATGATGCCCACGGCAAAGGCTGCCACCGCGCGGATCAGACGGGTGCGCAGCTCTGCCAGATGCTCGATCAGCGGGGCCGTGGAATCGTCGATGTCTTCGGTCTGGCTCATGCCTTGGTCTCACTGTCAGAAGCGGGCGCGTCCTTTGGGGCAGACAGCGCCGCTTCGGCCTCTTCCGCCTTGGCCATGGCCTCGGCAGCTTCCTTGGCCTTGCGTTCCGCAGCCGCCCGTGCGGTGGCGGCCTGAATTTTCTTGGCGCTTTCCGCACGATCCGCGGCCAGTTTCCCGGTTTCGCTGTCAGCGTCGAATTTCGTCGGGTCGATGGAGCTTGTCAGGTCTCGGGTCGCATCCTTCAGACCGTCCATCGCCGATCCCAGGGGATTCGTCGCGGTCTTGAAGCTTTTCTTGATGTCGCTGACGCCCGCGTCCTCGGCCGCGTCATTCATCGCGCGACTGAATTCACGCGCCATCCCGCGCGCCTTGCCCACGAACCGGCCCACGTTGCGAAACAACACAGGCAGATCCTTGGGGCCGACGACGATCAGGGCGACAACGCCGATGACCAGAAGCTCGGTCCAGCCAAGATCCAGCATCTAAATCTTACGCCTTGTCTTTTTCAGCGTCAGCCGGGGTCACGTCGCGGGCATCGGCTGCGGCATCTTCTTCCAGTTCCTTGCTGCCTTCGCTGATGCCTTTTTTGAAGGAGGTGATGCCTTTGCCGACTTCACCCATCAGCGACGAAATCTTGCCGCGACCAAAGAGAACAAGAACCACGACGGCGATCAGGAGAATGCCGGGAAGGCCGATATTGTTGAGCATGGGTAGCTGCCTTTCTGTTCGCCCGCCAGCGCCGGAGGCTGCGGGCCGATCTGTGTGTTTTCCTGCATCGAGTGTTACGGGCTGACGCGCCGGGCGCAAAGTCTCCGCGGTCGGTTCCGGGGGGCTTGATCCTGGGAAAAGAGGGAAATTTCGAAGGCGCCGCATTCAACTGACAGGTTTGTGTCAGTTGCACTCGGGTAGAACAGCGTCAGTGCAACCCTCATTGAACAGGATCAACAGAAATGACGAACAGAGTGGTTGTAGCGTGACAGACTTTCTTACAGTGATTTACAGACTTTTTTACAGCAACGCGGTTTTAGGATGATGCGGGATTTAAAGGGGCGTTTCAGTCGCCTTTGATCCTGTGCAGATTGGCCTGCGCGATCAGGGCATCAAACTGCCCACGCGCCTCCGGGCTGTCAGCGGGACGCGACACGGCCGACAGATGATCGGCAACCGCCTGCCAGTCGCCCACGACCAGCCCCTCCGGCCAATCCACCCCCGCCGGGAGCGCGGGCGCGGACGCAACGGCAGCGACAAACAGGGCGGTTTCCACCGTCGAGCCGCCCAGGTGCGTGGCAGGCTCTTCACCGGTAGACGACAGCCGCGTCCTGAAGTTGTCGCCGTCGCGCCCCAGTGCATTTGCAGCGCGGTTGCAGGCGGCAGCATGTTCAGCCGCAACGTAGAAGTCGAACCTGTAGACATGTTTCGTGGTCATAGCGCCCGCCCCTGTTTTACTCCAAACCAAGTGGTCACATCGGCCAGCGCCGCGCCCGTCAACGCCGCGTCAAAGATCGCGAAGGCGTGCATGCGCATGCCGCAGGGATTGGTCGCGGCGCGGTTGGCGGCGACGCGCAGGGTCTGGTCCGGGTGCAGGGCGGTTGTGTATTCTGCGAGCTGATCGACCACGGTGCCGTCGATGATCATCGCAGCGGTACCGGCATCGAGATCGAGCCGGATCGCCTCGACAAAATCAACGCCAAGCCGGTCCACGACATCATTCAGGAAGCCCGACAGCCCCATGCCGGAGGAATTCGCCCGGCCATAGAACTTGCCCGCGCCCCCGGCCTCCACCTGATAGTCCCGCGACACCGCGTCAAAGGACCAGAGGCTTTCGTTGACACCGGTGGCTTCCAACGGGCGCGCGGCCATGACAGCCGTGTGATTGGGCGTCCCGGTGATTGCCACTTCCAGATAGTCGTCGACCCGGTCAAACTCCAGCCAGCGCAGCCCGCCGGAGGCGCGATAGACCGGCCTTGCGGCATCGGATTGCGCCACCAGGTGGTTGCCGTTGCCG